>NZ_CP054393.1 GCF_018024475.1 Candidatus Phytoplasma luffae
ATGGAAAAAAAAGAATTTTCAAAAGAGGAGATTTGGAAAAATATTTTAAAGGAATTATCTCTTATATATAATGAAAAAGTTTTTGAAGAAACTTTTTCTAATCTCCAATTGTATAAAATAGAAAACGAAGTTTTTTTTATTTCGGTTGATAATGAATTTATCAAAAATAAAATTTTAAATATTTATTTAAAAAAAATAAAAAAAATTGCTGAAAAATATTCTTCAAAAAAAATATTTTTTGAATTCATTTTAGAAAAAAAAAATAAACCAGAAAAAGAACAAAAAAAAGAAGTTTTTTTGAATTCAGAAAATGATGAAAAAAATTTAGATAAAGATTATACTTTTGATAATTTTGTTTCTGGTTCAAGTAATATTTTTGCTTTTGAAATGGCTAAAAAAATCGCTTCTTCTGACAAAGTAGAAATAAATCCTTTATATATTTTTGGTTCAGTTGGATTAGGCAAAACCCATTTAATGCAAGCGATTGGCAATTTTATTATAAAAAAAAAACCTAATAAAAAAGTTTTATATATAAAAGTTGATCAATTTATTGAAGATTTTACTAATAATTTAATAAAAGGTCAAATGGATAATTTTAATAAAAAATATAGAAGTATCGATGTTTTTTTGGTAGATGATATCCAAACAATATCTGAAGCTACTCGTTCTCAAATGGAATTTTTTAAAATTTTTGATTATCTGAATTTTAACAAAAAACAAATAGTAATTACGAGTGATAAAACTATTTCGGAATTAAGCAATATTATGAAAAGATTAACTAATCGTTTTAAAGCTGGATTGGTGGTTGATATCCAAAAACCTGATCCTAAGCATCGATTAGATATTTTAAAAAAAAAGATTTTAAAACTTCAAGGAAATAATTTTAAATTAAAAAAAGAAATTTTAAATTTTATTTCTGCTCATTTTTATGATAATATAAGAGAAATGGAAGGAGCTTTATCTAGGCTTTTAAATTATATCCAAATTTATAAATTAGATATTAATTTAAAAAATACAAAAGAAGCTCTCGAACCTTTATTAAAAAATAAAAAAAATATTACTCAAGAGGAAATATATTCCGAAAAAATAAAAACTATAGTAAGTCGTTTTTATAATATTAATGTTAAAGATTTAGTTAGTAAAAATAAAAAAATTAAATATACTTTACCTAGACATATTATTATTTACTTTTTAAAAAAAATAAATAATGTTTCTTATAAAAAAATAGCTTTTCTTTTAGATAAAAAATATTCTTCTGTTTTTAAAGCTTATAAATTGATTGAAAAAAAAATTGAAAAAAACGAAGAATTAAAAAAAGTTATAGAATTTATTTTGAATAAAATGAAAAATTAAAAGATATGGATTATTTTAAGGAAATAATAAATTAAAATATGAATTTTGAAATTAAAAAAGAAGTATTTTTACATTATTTAAATCAAATTCAAAAAATACTCCCTAATAAAACTTTTTTCCCTGTTTATTATTATATAAAAATTACAACTCATCTAGATGTTTTGTTTTTAGAAATTAATAATTCTAATTTTATTATTAAAATGAAAATTAAAGATGAAAGTTTAAAAATAAAAGAAGAAGGAATTTTAGTTTTATTAGGAAGAAATTTCATTGATATTGTTAAAAAAATAGATTATGATTTGATTAAAATAATTTCTTTAGAAGATAAATTCGCTATCATTAATACTGATTATTCTCAATATAAATTAAAATTAATTGAATTAAATAATTTTCCCTCAGGTGATTTCACTTTTGATGAAAAAAATTTTTTCGAAATTAAAATAAATTTATTTAAACAAATGATTGAAGAAGTTAGTTTTATCGCGTCAAAAGATAAACAAAAAAATATTTTAACAGGTGTTAATTTAATTTATAAAGCGTCTTCTTTAATCGCTTTTGCCACTGATTCTTTTCGTTTAGGTAGAAAAGAATTAGAATTAAAAATAAATCATTCTGATTTTGATATTGTTGTTCCCGGAAAAAGTTTAGAAGAATTAATAAAACTTTTAGAACAGCAAAAAGATAATGATGCAAAAATATCTATCACTAAACAAAAATTTTTTTTAAAAACAAATTATTTAGATTTTCAATCTCCTCTTTTGGAAGGGAATTATCCCCAAATTAATTTAATAGAAAGAAAAAAATTGTCTTCTTTTTTTGAATTAAATAGGAATAATTTGATTAAAATTTTAGAAAGAGTTTCTTTATTTCTTCCCAAAGATAAGATTTTTTTAGATAATGTTGTCGAATTTAAAATCGAACCTAATAAAAAAATAAAAATTTCTTCTTTTAGTGAAGAAATAGGATACGCTTTAGAAGAAATAGAAACTTTACAATTATCTGTTGTTCAAAAAGTTAATGTTTTTTTTAATATAAAACATTTAGAAGAAATTTTAAAAGTTTTTTCAACAGAACGAATTACATTTTTTTTCGAAAACTCTTCTAAACCATTTCTTTTAAATAGTGAAGAAGAAAGGACCCTTTCATATTTAATTTTACCTTTATATATAAAATAATATTTTATGTATAAAAAATGCAAAATTAATATTTAAAAAAAGATTTTTAAAATTATGTTAATCACAAAAAAAAATAGAATAAAAAAAAATGAGATTAAAAATAACGAAGTAGTTTCTTTGTTTAATACATTCGGTTTTAAAACGAAAATATATTTTTTATTTTTATTAATATTATCAATAATTACATTAGGAATGGATATTTATCGTAATTTAGAAACCATTTGGTGGTATAAAAAAATGTATTTTTATTTCACTAATCAGACAATATTATTCATTTTATTAACTTTAATTTCCTTTTTTTTAAAAATAAAAAAAGAAAAAATATATTCTTTGTTTATTTATGCATCGGCAGTGAATTCTTTATTAACTTTTTTAGTTTATAATTTTTTTTTATTTCCTATTTATACAGAAAACAATATTTTTCAGAAGTCTTATAAAGATGATCCTCACCATATAAAATTTATTTCTAATAATTTGCAACATATTTTTTTACCTTTGTTATATTTTTTCTTTTTTTTATTTTTTATCCCTTTTTCTATAAATAGAATAAAGAAATTTTTTTTAATTTTTTTACATCCTTTTATTTATTTATTTATTTATTTATTAATTAATATTTTTTATAGTTATAACGGTGATATAACTTGTAAAGTTGATGGAAACAAATGTTATTTACCTTATCCTAATATACAATGTCATATTCATGGACGTGTTTTTTTTGATGCAAAAAAAATATTTATAAATCCTCAAGAAAGATATTTTTTATCTAATTTTTTAGTTTTTATAAGAATAATAATTATGGGTGCTGGTTTTTCTTTGATTTTTATTTATATTTTTTATTTCAAAACAAAGGTTATAAATAATAAATTATGTCATTTAAAGAGAAAAAAAGGTTAATCACAGGAATAAAACCAACAGGCGAATTAACTTTAGGAAATTATTTAGGAATAATAAAACCTTTAATTTTTTTTCAAGAAAAATTTTCTTCAGAGTATGATTTTTATTTTTTTATTGCTGATTTACATGCTTTAACTAATTTTCAAGAACCATCTTCTTTTAAAGAAAAAATTAATAAAATGATATATATTTGTTTGGCGGCGGGATTGGATTTAGAAAAAAATAATTTTTTTGTTCAATCATCTATACCACAACATGCTTATTTGAATTATATATTAGAATCCACTTCTTATTTAGGCGAGTTGCAAAGAATGATTCAATTTAAAGAAAAGAAAAATTTTTTAAAAAATACAAGAGCATCACTTTTGACTTATCCTCTTTTAATGGCCTCTGACATTTTGATTTATGATGCGCATATTGTCCCTATAAGTTCTGATCAAAAACAACATTTAGAATTAACTCGTCTTTTAGCTACGAGATTTAATAATTTATATGGAAAAACTTTTATTATACCTAAACTATTACAATTTAATTCTATAATTAAATCTTTAGATCAACCTGAAAAAAAAATGAGTAAAAGTAATATTAACAATAATAAAGATGATAAAGGTTGTATTTATATTTTAGAGGATTTAGTAAATATTAGAAAAAAAATCCTTAAATCGGTAACTGATTCAGAAAATAATATTAAATATGACCTTGATAAAAAACCAGGAATTAGTAATCTTTTAAATATTTATTCCTCTTTTAAAAATTGGGATTTAAAAAAAACAGAAGAATATTTTAAAAATTATTCTTATAAAGAATTTAAAGAAACTTTAGCCGACTTAGTGGTGGAAGAAATAAGTAATATTCAAAAAAAATATTATTATTTTAAAAAAAATATTGATTTAAAACAAATTTTAAAAAAAGGAACATATAAAGCTTCAATTATAGCTAATAATAAAATCAAAGAAGTGAATGAAAAGTTAGGAATAAATATTAATTTATAAAATGAAAGAATATTTTTTTTGTTATTATTTTATTTATTATTTTTTTTAATATATATAAAAAAAAGAGAGACTTTAGAAGGTCTCTTTTTTAATTAATTTTTATACTAATTGTTCTATTTCTTCTTTAGTAATTGTTTCTTGTTCTAATAATTTAAAAGTGATTTTATCAAGTAAATTTTTATTTTCTTTGATGATTAACTGTGTTTCTTTATAACATTTATCAATGATTTTTTTAATTTCTTGATCTATAGCTTTTTTATCTGAAAATTCAGAATCTTGAGAAACTCCTAAATCACTCATTTCGTATTTAGTAATCATTAAACGCGCTATTCGTGTAGCTTGTTTAAAATCATCAAAAGCGCCTGAAGAAATATCATCAAAAATTAATTCTTCAGCGACGCGGCCACCTAAATAAGAACTAATATTAGCGTTCATTCTATTTTTAGATGAAAAAAAAGTTTCTTTTTCAGGTATCATTAAGTTATATCCGCCTGAGTTACCTCTAGGAATAATAGTTATTTTTTGTACCTTTTGAGCATGTTTTAATTTTAAACCAATAACTGCGTGGCCAGCTTCATGATAAGCAACCATTTTTCTTTCTTCTTCATTGTATTTAATTGATTTTTTGGCAGCCCCCATTAAAAATCTTTCAACAGCTTCTTCTAATTCAGTCATTGTGATAAAATCTTTTTGATTTCTCACTGTTAAAATAGAAGCTTCATTTAAAATGGCTCCTAATTCCGCACCGCTCATTCCTGGAGTTTGTTTGGCGATTTGTAAGAAATCTACATTAGGATCAATTTTTTTATTCTTTGTATGTACTTTCAAAATTGCTTCACGAGCTTTAACATCAGGAAGTCCTACTGTGAATTTACGATCAAATCTTCCTGGATGTAATAAGGCAGAGTCTAGAATATCTATTCTATTTGTATCAGCCACAACAATTACTCCTTGAGATTTGGTGAAGCCATCCATTTCAGTTAAAAGTTGATTGAGAGTTTGTTCATGTTTATTATCTACTCCACCTCTTTTTTTACCTAAAGCGTCAATTTCATCAATAAATAAAACACAAGGCGCGTTATATCTAGTTTCTTTGAATAAATTTTTTAATTTTTTAGCACCTAACCCTACTAGGATACCATCTATTTCTGAACCAGAAACAGAATAAAAAGAAACTCCTGCCTCACCAGCTAAGGCTTTAGCGAGTAAGGTTTTACCAGTTCCTGGCGGGCCTTCCAATAAAACACCTTTGGGAATTGAAGCGCCAATTTTTGAATATTTTTGAGGTTGTTTCAAAAAATCAATTAATTCTTTCATTTCTTCTTTTTCTTCTTCGTTGCCGGCAACATCTTCGAAGGTAAATTGAGATTTATGATAAGAATTCATTTTATTATTTTTACCTATATTACCTTCTGTTAGACGAAAAGTATAAAATATATGAAACAAAAAAATAAGCGTAAATTGTTCATTAACAACACTTAATAATAATTTTTTAAAATTTAAAAGTTTATTAAAAATAATATAAATAAAACTTGGTTTTTTGGCTAAATTGGGTTGAGGTATATAAAAATCGCAAACTTGTAATATAGTCATAAAAAAAATAGTAAAAATAAATATTTTGGTAATTGAAAAATATTTATTTTTGATTTTTTGAATTTTTGTTAAAAACCCCATATTAATAAAAATTATATCCTTTCTTGTTTTGGATTTTAATATTCATAAACAAAATGAGAAGTCGGATCATACATAATATTTGGATTTTTAATGTTTGTTTTTTCATCTTCTTCTTCAGGAGTCACTGCCATTTGTGCTGTTTGTTCAAATATTAATTCTTTTTGAGGGTTATATGATAAATTTGTGATAGCAATATAAAAAGCTTCTGAATATCCATCTTCTGAAATCAAACAAAATTCGGTTTTTTCTTTTTTATTAGGATATTTAAAATATTCAATATAACTATTTATTTTTTCTTGATTATCCTTATTATAAACTCTTACTTTGGCATATATTAATTTATTTTCTTTATCATAAAAATCAAATTCAGACCAATTTTTAGATTTATCATTATATTTATATTTATTTTTTCCTGTTGCGGTATATTGGATGTTTTGATCTTTTGTTATTGGTTTGCTTTTTTTGATTTCAAACAGGCGTCCTTCGTTATCATATTCGTAATCATGTTTTTCTCTAACGTGTTTTTCAGCAATTTCAGGTTCTCTTATACTTTCTAAAAATAAAGGATTGTATATTTTTTTAACATCTAACAATTCTCCTTGGACTCCATTTTGTGTCTTGTATTCCAAAGTTTTAAATTTTATTCACTCTAGATCATCTTCACGCATGATTGGTTTAGCAGTTTCTCCGTTTTCATTGGTTGATTGTTTTATTCCGAAATAATCTTTGCGAACTAATAAATTATTTTAATATTCATAATTTTTTTTGCCTATGATTTCTTCTTTTTCATTAAAATATAATTTTTTAACTAAATTGTTTTGATCGTTGTATTCATATTTGATAATTGCGTGTCCATCTTCTCCTTATAAAGAATTAGATTTGCTATCGTAACATTTTTTGAATTTTACTTTTTTTCTAAATTTGTGTTATTTTGTTTTAATTTTTCATTTTCTTCGTTGTTTGAGTAATTATAATCATTCCATAAATATATTCCAATTGCTAATATTGAGAAAAATGTAATTAATATTATTAAAATTTTTTTCTTATTTTGATAAAACTTTCGATTAATATTCATTTTTTTAAAAACCTTTCTCTTTTTATTTTTTTTATATCTATTCTTTAAATATAAAACGAATATTAACTTAGATTTTAACAAAAAAAAAGCAATTAATATTTTTTTAATCTCGGTTTATTTAATAAAATATTAATAAAAAATCAAAAAAATTAACTTTTTTAAAATCGAAAGAATGTAGGATAAAATTAGGTATTAAAAGTAAATTTAGTTTAAATAAATATAATAAGAAGTTTTTTAAAAGATTAAGTGAATCATGAAAAAAAAAGATTAAATTCTTATATTTTTTTTATTATTGATTAACTTATTATATTAACTTAGTATTAAGTATTGCAAAATTTATATATTATATCTAATTAATTAAAATATTCTATTTTTTTGATTGATATAAATTTTAATTTTAATTTATTTTTTTATGTATAATATAAATATAAAAGACGATTTTTTTAATAATTTTTTCGTAAAAATTAAATTTCAAAATTTTATTTATTATTTTTTAAAACAATATTAATTCATTACTATAATTTTTTTCAATTTAAAGGAATAATTAAAGGTTTTTATCTTTTTATAATTTATTTTTTGTTATAAATTTTTGACTATTTATTATTTTTGTTGAACTTTCAAAAATTTTCTATAATTCTATATTTTTTTGTTTACATGATTAGATTTTCTTATTTTTATTTTTTTTAGTAATATCATCTTATTTTAAACGATTATTAAAATAGATTTATATTCAAAATCTATTAGATATACTTTTTTATTCTTAATTAATATAATATTTCATCTCGAAATATATTTTAAATAAAAAAACTCATATAATTTGAAATTAAATTTAATTTTTAAAACTTAAACAAATTATTTAATTTTATTTTTAAATAACACAAAAATAATTTACATATTTTTTATTTATTATAATGTTTAAAATTAATAGAAAAAGAAAGTTTATATAAAATTAACTATATGAAAAAAATTTCTTCTTTATTTTTAAATATTTTTTTATTATTTTTATCTATTTTTTCTTTATATTTTTTATTTCAAGTTAAAGCGGAACAATCTCAAATACAAAATTCAAAAACAATTGTAACAACGACTACAATTTTACGAGATGCAGTTAAACATTTAATTGGACAAGTAGACTTCGAAGAAGATAAAGATAAAAAATATCAAAAAATAGATTCTTTTAATAAAGTTATTTCTTTAATGGGGGTTGGGACGGACCCGCATAATTATAGAGCTAAACCAAGTGATCGTCAGAAAATAAAAGATGCAGCTTTTGTTATATATCACGGTTTACATTTAGAAAGCCAAATGGTTAGTACTTTTAATAAAATAAAAGATTCTGATAAAATTTGGAATACAGGCGATTATTTAAAACAAAAATATCAAAATAGTTTGATAAAAGATGAAGATGATTCTACAGAATACGATCCACATATTTGGTTTGATATCGATTTATGGTTGTCTTCAGTAGAAGGGTTGAAAGAAAAAATTAAAAGTTTAATACCTTCTTCTCATGAAGATATTGAAAAAATAGAAAATAATTTTGTTTGTTTTAAAAAAAAATTGGAAGAATTGAAAATAGAAAATATAAACAAATTTACAAAATTAAAAGAAACATTAGGTAATAAATTTATAATAGTTACCTCACATGATGCTTTTTCTTATTGGCAAAAATTTTGCGAAAAGAACAATTGCTCTTTTGAATTTAAGTGTTTGCAAGGTATTTCCACTCAAGAAGAAGTGAGTTTGTTTACTATTAATCAAATAGCAAAAGAAATACCTGATGAAGCAAAAGCTTTTTTCAAAGAAAGTTCTACTTCTCCACGAATTTTAGATGGTTTACGAGAACGAGTGAATTATTTAAGAAGACAAAAAAATAAACAAATAGAAGAAATTAAAATACCCGAAAATATAGAATTATATTCCGATTCTTTAGGTAACGATTATAAAAGCGAAACATTAAACAATATTTCATATAAACATTCTACTTATATAGGGGCTTTTTTGAATAATATTAATATTATTGAATTATTGAACAAAATTTAAATTAAAGGAATTTAAAATGGAAAAAGAAGTTTGTATTAAAGTAAGGGATTTAACTGTTACTTATCATTTAAAACCTGTTTTATGGGATATTGATGTTGATATTTATAAAAGTTCTTTAACAGCTATTTTAGGCCCAAATGGAGCAGGAAAATCAACTTTTATTAAATCTTTGATAGGAATTATTCCTAAAGTTTCTGGCGAAATTTTGTTTAATAATAAAAGATATAATAAAATAAAAAAAAAGATAGTTTATATTCCTCAAATAAATTCAATAGATTGGGATTTTCCTACTACTGTTTTTGATGTTGTTTTGATGGGGAGATATGGACATTTAGGTTGGTTTAAAAGGCCTACAATTAATGATAAAAAAATTGCTTTAGAATGTTTAGAAAAATTAGGAATGGCTGAATTAAAAAATTGTCAAATTTCAGAACTTTCTGGCGGGCAACAACAAAGAATTTTTTTAGCTAGAGCTTTAGCGCAAGAAGGTGATATTTATTTAATGGACGAACCTTTTCAAGGAATAGATATTCATACCGAACGTAAAATTATTTCTGTATTAAAAGAATTACAAAAAGAAAAAAAAACAATTATCGTGGTTCATCATGATTTAGAAACTGTTAAATCATATTTTGATCATGTCATTTTATTAAATGTTAAAATAATATCAAGTGGTCTGACCAAAACAACCTTTATTACTAAAAATATTGAAAAAACTTATCAAAAAATTTAATATCAAAAATAAATTTAATAAATAACAATTCTCAAAAGAAAGGGAGTTTATCAGTGGATATAGTTAATAAATTTCAATATTTATTAATGAATATTTCGGGATTTTCTCAAATATTTATTAGTTGTTTTCTTTTAGGTATCGCTGCAGGGATTACTGGATTATTTATGGTTTTACAAAAAAAAGATTTATTAGGTGATACTTTAGCTCATACCACTTTACCAGGTATTGCTACTTCTTATATTTTATTTCGCCAAAATAAGTTATGGGTAATTTGGTTAGGGGCTATTTTTTCTTCTTTATTGACTTTATTTTTGATAGAAATTATTAAAAAGTATTCAAAAATTAAATTAGATGCTATTTTAAGTTTTGTGATGATTTCTTTTTTTGGTTTAGGAAATGTTTTAATGTCATATATTCTTTCAAATAATGAAGATAGCTCGATTGCTAATTTAGAAAAAACTATTTTAGGTCAAGCTGCTTTAATGAATTCAAATGATCATTTAATAGTGAAAATAATAACTTTTTTAACTATTTTTACTATTATTATTTTTTATAAAGAATTAAAGATGTTTACTTTTGATTCTTTATTTTCTCAAAGTATTGGTTTTAATAATGTTTTTATAATTTTTATTTTTAATATTTTATTAATAGGAGTTATTATTATTAGTTTAAAAGTTACAGGTATTATTTTAACTAGTGCTTTATTAATTTTACCTGGAGTTATTTCTAGACAAATAAGTGATCAATTATTTAATAATATTATTATTATTTGTTTTATTTCTTTTTTTGTTAATTTGAGTGGGGTTATAATTAGTATTTTAATTAAGAATATACCTACTGGTCCTGTTATCACAGTAATCACTACTTTTTTGGTTTTTTTGGTTTTTTTATTCGGTCCTAAACAAGGAATTGTTAAAAAATATTTTCAACAAATGAAATATAAAAAAAAGATTAGAAAATTCAGACAGTTAATTCATTTTTATAATACAAAAAAATATTATTCAATTGATAAAATAGATTTTTTTTTATTTAAAAAAGGGTATTTATATATGGAATGTGATAAAATTTTAATGTCCCAAAAAGGTTCAGAGTTAGTTGAAAATTTAATTAATGGAAAATTTTGATTATGCTATGGGGATTTATTAAAACGGTTTCAACAACATTAGAAACAGAAATTGTTTTGGTTTTTTGTTCTTTAATGTTGTCTAGTTTAGGATTTTTTTTAGTTTTAAAAAGAAAATCTTTAATTGTAGATGCTATTAGTCATAGTGTTTTATTAGGTAATGTAGTTGCTTTTTTAATAGTAAAAGAATTAGGTTCCCCTTTTTTGATGGTAGGAGCTTTTGTTGTAGGAATTATAGTAGTTTATTTATCAGATTTTATTTCTAAACAACCCAGGGTTTCAAAAGATTCAGCTATCGGAATTGTTTTTGCTTTTTTCTTTTCTTTATCGGTTATTATTATTAGTACTTCAATTAAAAAAGTTCATATGGATGCTGATGTTGTTTTTATAGGGAATCCAGAATTCGCTTATATTGGGCAATTATATAAAATTATTCCTATTTTATTATTGAATGTTTTTTTTGTTATTTTCTTCTATAAAGAATTAAAAATTTTTATTTTTGATCCTGTTTTAGCTAATATTTTAGGTTTTTCCTCTGTTTTGATTAATTTTGTTTTGATGCTTTTGTTATCTGTCACAACTGTTGCCGCTTTGGATATAGCAGGTATAATTATGACTATTGTTTGTATAATAGGGCCCCCATCTATAGCTATATTGTTAACTAAAAAAACTTTTAAATGTTGGCTTTTATCTTTATGGATATCATATATTTGTACTGTTTTTGGTTGTTTGATAGGTAATTATTTGGATATTCCTATATCTGGTTCGATTTCTATATTGATTTTAGTTGTTTTTTTAATTGTTTTATTTTTAGAACCTAAAAAAGGCATTGTAACAAAAGTTATTACAAATTATTTTCAAAAAAAATATTTTATGATGATTATTTTATTAATGCATTTAGAAAATCATTTTTTAGAAAATAATAAGAATTATATAGAAGAAGTTAGAAGCGATTTAAAATGGTCTATACAAAAATATAATTCATGTTTAAACAAAGCGATTAAATTAGGATATATAGAATTACAAAAAAAAGAATTATTTTTGACCAATTTAGGAAGAAAATATTTAAAACAAAAAAATGAAAATTTTGGCATTTCTATTAATTAATATTATTTTTATTATAATTTAATTGATTAATTATTAAATATTTTCAAAATACAAATATCAAAAGGATATTAAAAATAAATAATGAATATTAATAAAGTTATTTTAAATAAAATTATATATATTGTCTTACCTCTATTATCTTTATTTTTGGTTATTTTGGTTTTATTGGAAATAAGAAATAAAGATGTTCCAAAAGTAGTTATAAATACAGCTTTACCTTTGGCTGATGTTTTTTTGAGAGATGTTATAAAAGAAGAATTAAAAAAAGATAATGTGGATTTGGAATCATCTTTTTTTGATAAAGGTTATACAAAAACTAATGAAAATTTAATAAAAGACAAATGTGATGCTAAATTAGATTGCCATATCCCTTGGTTACTTGAAGAATTAAAAAAAACAAATAACTCAGATTCAAAAATAGAAGTCCTTTCTCCTTTTTATTTTCCTAAATTTAGTATTTATAGCTTTGATAGTGGACAAAATCCAAAAAATTTAGAAGAAGTTAAGGAATATAAGAATAATAATAATGTATTAGATATTTTTATTCCATCAGAGAAAACACAAAAAAATTTAGCTTTTCGTTTGTTAGAACAAATTAAATTAATTGAAAGAAAACCAGAGAATACAGATGAAAAATTAATGGAAGATAAATCGAAATTATTTGATTTAAACGAAGATAGTTTTGAAATAAGAGATAATTTAAAAATTCATAAGGAAAATTTTTTAACAATGTTTTCTAAAGTTAAAGAATATACAAAAGCAAATATTTTTATAAATTATCCAGCGGTAATAGGTCAAGGAGAATTAGAAGGTGATTCAATTAACACTATCGAAGAAATTAATAAACCATCTAAAGATAATTATAAAGATCCTCTTTGGGCTTATGTCATTTCATTAATAGTAAAAAAAGATAATGTTAACAATGACAAAATACAAAAATTAAAAAAAGTTTTTTCAGATAAAGAAAATTTAAAAAAATATTGGAATAAACAAACCAAATTTGCTTATGGTTTTGAGGATTGTGATATTAAAAAAATAACTGAAACAATAAACAGTTATTTATAATATATTTTGGAATTATTAAATGAAACTATTTTTTTTTAATTAATTCAAATAAGGAATATTTATTGTTATAATGTTTAATTTGTTTCAAATATTTTTTAAAGTTTTGTTTTGTAAAGAGCCTTCTTTTAGTGATGATTTTCAAAAACAAGATTTTTTGATATTAAACGGAATAAGTTTAACTTTGATAATTTCTTTTTTATCTTGTTTATTAGCGATTTTTATTGGCTTTCCTATTGGTATTTATTTATATTTTTTAAAAAAAAATAATAATCATAAAACTTATTTTATTATTAATTTTATTATTAATTTTATTATTTCTATACCTTTTTTGTTATTAATTATTTTTCTTTTAAAATACTTTATAGAACCTTATCTCAAAATGTACTCAGGTATAAAGGTAGCTATTATTTGTCTTAGTTTAGTTTTGGGTTTTATTTTTGCTCGTCATTGTGAACAAATTTTTTTACAAGTTAATCCAGAACTTTATAATACTGCTTATACTTTAGGCGCTAATAAAAAACAATTTATAATTTTCTTTTTATTACGAGAATCTTTACCTTATTTGGTTTTAAAATTGAATACTATTTTTGTTTCTGCTTTATCTTACACTAGTGTTTTAAGTTTTGTAGGTGTAAAAAGTATTTTTTTTATAGCTTATACATACGGATATGAAGGTAATTTAAGTTTTCATAAACAAGGTTTCCATTATAAAAATATTATTTGGGTTTGTATTGTTATTCTTGTTTTTATTGTTCAAATATTTAATTTAATTACTAATTTTATAGCTAAAAAATTAGATAAAAGTTGAATTTATTTAAATATTAATGATATATTAAATTTATCTTCGGTTTAAATATAAATTATTAGATTGAATTAATTTTTACAAAATAATTTTTGTAATAAAATCAAATATATGTTTCAAATTATGAAAAAAAAATTTATAAATAAAAAAAAGAATACATTTTTTAAAATATATTCTTTAATTTTATTAATAATTTCTTTAATTGTTTTTATTTTTCATCTCAAAAACAATTTTTTTTTAACAAAAAGTGGTTTTGGTAAGAATTTTTGTAATACTTTTAAACATTTCACTTCACAAAGTAATTTTTTCATTTTAATAATACTTATTTTATTTTTCACTCCTTTTTTTAAAAACAAATATTTCCATATTTTAACTTTTATTACTTTAATTAATATTTTATTGACTTTTATTGTGAATCATTCTTTTATTGCGCCTGATGAAAAAAGAAAATTATTTCAAAATATAATTAATTTTGAATTTCCAGGATTAATTCATTTTCAACATACTTTTATTCCTATTTTATATATTATTTTTTATTTTTTTTCATTAAATAAAGGTATCGATGTTAAAAAATCTTATTTAGGGATAATTTATCCTTTGTTTTATTTTTTATTTTTTTTAATTCTAAATTTTTTCAAAAGTGAAAAATATTATCCTTATGATTTTATCAACCCTGATAAAAAAGGAATTTTTGAACTTGGTCAAAAACAAGGTTATTTAGGTTTATTTTTATCTATTTCGGTTTTAACTTTAGTTTTTTATTTTTTATCTTTTTTTATTTTGTTTTTAAAAAAGAAATTTAAATAATTTTTTATCTTTTTTTATAAATTTTTTAATTATTTTATCTCAAGAAATAAAAAAACCAAATTAATTTATAATTATAATAAATTAATTTGGTTTTTTATTTTTATTCTGATTTTCTTTTTTTATCGTAATAATAGTATCCTATTATTGTAATAATAATTACTATTAAAATAATAATAATTAATGTTTTGTCTTCGTTATTTTGATTAGAATTTTCATTTTGTTTTTGTGGCACTTTATTATCCGCTTTTTTAGCATCGTCTTTTAAAGTTAATTCTATTTCACCAGCAACAATATTATTTTGTTGTGATTGTTCCTGAGTAACTTTAATTTTCACTTTATTGTCTTCTATTGTTAAAGAGTCAACAGTTAATTTATTTAAAGATTGATCTATTGTTTTAATAATTTTTAAAATTTCATTTTTATCATGTTTTTTTGATGCATCAATATGAATAGTTTTTTTATCATCAGGGATAATATCTTGTAATTTTTTATTATCTGCTAAAATTTGATTTATTTTAAATAAAAAAAATATAAAAAAACAAATTAAATATAAATATATACAAATATTTATTTTTTTTTTATTTATCATTTATTTTTTTTTAAAAAAAATAACTCCTTTTTATTTTCATTTGTAAAATAAATTATTTTTTTATAATATAAATAAATTTTAATATATTAGAATACAACCAAATTATATAATAAAAGAATTTTTTTAAATCAAAAATATTTTTTTATTAAAAATAATAGATTGTGTAATTTTAAACAGATTATTTTTAATAAAAAAATATGTTATTATTGATAATATATAATAAATAAATAAAAAGAAAGAGTAGTGTTGATTTATAATGAGTTTTAAAGTTTTTTTTTCTACTGAATTTATATTATCTGGTGAATTAGCGGTTTTTTTAAAAACTAAAGAGCATGAGCTTTGTTGTTTTCAAAAAGTAGATCCTAAACAAAATATTTCAAAAGCAATGGTTGTTGAAAAATTTGATGGTGAAAAATTTAGTAAATTAAATATTTTAGCACCTTATGGTTCTGAATTTAATCGTTTTTCTGTGGTAGGTTTAGGTTCCCCTATGCAAGAAGATAATGATTTTTGGGTTAATATAGGTGGTAATGTTTTTGATATGTTTCAAGATTCAAAAGAAATAGTTATTTTTTTCAAAATAAAAGATTTTAAAGTGAATCGTCAACAATTAAAAGATTTTGTTACGGGGACAATGTTAAAAGATTATATTTTTGATCGTTATCAAACAAAAAAAACTAAATCAGTTGATAAAAAAATATTTATAATCACTGACATAGCTAATGAATGCGAACATGTTTTTGAAGAAAGTAAAAATATAGTTGAAAGTGTAAATATCGCCAGAGATTTAATTAATCAGCCAGCTAATTTTTTAGGAACCGAAGAATTTGTTGATCAAGTGAAAAAATTACAAGATGTAGGTGTCGAAATAAATATTTTAAATAAAGAAGAAATAGAAAAAATGGGAATGAGAGCTCTTTTAGCAGTTTCCCAAGGTTCTGTTCGACCTCCTTATGTAGTTGTTATGCGTTGGTTAGGAGCCAACAAAGAAGAAGCTCCTTTATCTTTTGTTGGCAAAGGAGTAGTTTTTGATAGCGGAGGCATTTCTATCAAACCTTCTTCTGGTATGGAAGAAATGAAAGGTGATATGGGCGGCGCAGCATCTGTAGTTGGAATAATGCATCTTTTAGCAGCTCGTAAAGCGAAAGTTAATGTTGTTGGTATTATAGGATTAGTTGAAAATATGCCAAGTTCTACAGCTCAACGTCCAGGCGATGTTGTTCGAACAATGTCAGGCCAAACTGTTGAAGTAATTAACACTGATGCAGAAGGAAGAATGGTTTTAGCTGATCTTTTATGGTATTGCGAAAACAATTTCAAACCTCAAGCGATTATTGATTTAGCTACTTTAACAGGAGCTTGTGTTATCGCTTTAGGGCAAAGTTATGCTGGTCTTTTTTCTAATGATGATGATTTAGCTAAAAAGTTGTTTAATGCAGGAATAAAAACTGGTGAAAAAGTTTGGCAAATGCCTATTAACGAAGAATATGATAAATTAATTGATAGTGATATAGCTGATGTAAAAAATTCAGGCGGTCGTTCTGCTGGCTCTATTACTGCTGCTCAATTTTTAAAACGTTTTATTCAAAAAGTTTCTTGGGCTCATTTAGATATTGCCGGTGTAGCCTTCGGAACAAAAGCTAATTCTATTAATAAATCTTGGGCTTCTGGATTTGGAGTACGTTTGTTGAATGAATTTATAAAAAATAATTACGAATTATAATTATTTTCATATTATAAAAAGAAATAAATCAATATTCAAAACCAAATTCTTATTTAAAAAAAGAATTTGGTTTTTTATTAATTTATTTCTTTTATTTATAAATTTAAAATTTTAAATTTATAAATAAAAGAAATATAACGATAATTTATTGATAAAAAAAAATATCTTTTGTTTTATAATTTTAGTAGGTATTTTTTAAAATTAATATTTATAAGATTTTTCAAATTTTTTATATTATAATAATCTTAATTATTTTTTTGTTACAATTTAGTATTTCTTTACAAGGATAAATTAAATTTTTATCTAAATGAGAAAGGCTTCTTTGAAAAATAATGTTGAAAATCACTAATTTATATAAAACTTTTTTTATAAATAAAAAACCTATTCCCATTTTAAATAAAGTTAATTTAGAAATACCTCAATATAAAATTTTTGGTTTAGTAGGAGCTACTGGTTCTGGCAAAACCACTTTATTACAAATTATGAATGGTTTGGTTAAACCAGATAAAAAAGAAAATACAATTATTGAAAAAAAATTTAAAATTCAAGAAAGCGGCACCATTTGGCAAAGTTTTAATCTTTTGTATAATTTAAATATTTTTGATAATGTTTCTTTACCTTTAAAAATTAGAAATTGGGAAAAAGAAAAAATTCAAAATAAAGTATTAGAAGTTCTTCGTTTTGTAGGGTTATCTGACTTTATTAAATTTTACCCTAGACAACTTTCAGGAGGTCAAAAACAAAGAGTAGCTATCGCTAGAACTTTAGTTTATGAACCTAAAATTATTTTTTGTGATGAACCCACTTCATCTTTAAATGAACAAACTAGTAAAAATATTTTAAAATTATTTTATGAAATAAATAAAAAATTAAAAACAACTATTGTTATTATTTCTCATGATTCTACAGTAATAAAGACTTTATGTGATTTAGTAGCTGTTTTAAATAAAGGTACTATAGAAAGAGTTATTGATTTAAAGCCTAGTTATAATTTTGAATTTAATTCTTATCAAGATATTTTTATAAATAAAAATAAAAAATCAGAAATTATTGATTAAAATATTTTTTTTTTGTTAAATAAATTAAATTTCTTTATATTTTAATAATTTTATTAAATCTAATTATTTAAATTTTTTTAAAAAAATTTTAATATATTAAAAAACTGTCTATAAAAAACAGTTTTTTAATAAAATTTTAATTAATTGAATTGAACACCATATGATTTTTCTTATTTTTTTGAGAAAATCATTTTTTTTATATATATTTTTTTAAAAAAATTTAATTTAATATATGATAATTTTTTCGAAATAATTTATAATTTTTTTTATAATTCTTAGATGTGATAAAAATAAAAAAAATACTATTGATAAAAAATATAGAAAAACCAATATTTAAAAATTTTTTAATTTGGCTATTTAAAATTAATTTTTCAATAGTGCTTTTTTCTAAAGAAAAAACTTTGTTAAAATATTCAGGAATATTATTAGAGCTTTCAGAATTATTATTCATTCCTATTAAATTACCTTCCGAATCAAAATAGAAAAAAATAAATTTATATTTATTTATTTTTTTATTTTTGTTTTTTAAATTAAAAACAGAATCACAAAGAATATGATTTTCTTGTTTGTTTCCGATAGCACTTTTAAACATTTGAGGAATATAATCATCATTATCGTCATTAATTAAAAAAAATATTTCTTCTCCTAAATTTAAATCTTCTATAGGTCTGTGTTTAATCACATCATAGTTGTGTTCAGATTCGAAAGTGATCAGAACTAAATCATTTTTATCAAATAAAAAACTTTTTATTTCTCCTTTTTCTTTTTTATGATATTCATTAAAATAAGTATTTATTTTGATTTTGTTTTCAAATATATTTTTTATAGGTTCTGTTAAATGTTCTAAATTATTTTTATCAATATTAAAAGTTGATATAACAAAATATAAATATTTTTTTTCTGAAATTTTTTGTTTGTGAAAAATAATTCCATTTCCGTTTTTACTATTTTTTTTGTGATTCGTTTCCCAAACTATTAAAGAGTTTTTTATTTTATTTAATTTATATAAATTGGTTTTTTTATCAGTAATTATATTATTTTTATTTGGATTTTCAATTATTTTTAAAGAAAAAAAATCAAAATCGTTTATATCTTTTATATTATATTTTTTAATAATTTCTCCTTTTTGATTATTTTGTGAGTATTTTGTAAAAATAATTTCTTTCTTTTTATTATTTAAATGTATTTCTATTTGTTCTTCGGTAGGATCAATAGAAAAAGTTATATCTTTTTCTTGAAAAAATATAATTAAATCCATATTAAATATTATTTCAGGGATATTTGATTTTATAATTTTGGATTTTATTTTTTGGTTAGGTTGCCAATTCAAATAATTTATGAATTTTGATATAGATATATTTATATCATTTATATATTCATTATTAGATGGAGAATTTGTTGAAAAAGGTGGAAAAGAATTTAATTCTTGTTCTAAAAAAGGATCATATTTATTTAATTCTGTTAAAAAAGGATTAATTTTATTATTATTATTATTATTTAAAATTTCAAAAATTTTATTTAATGTTTTTTTAATATGTTTGATATTGATACATTGAGAAATTTTATCGTAAAAACTATTTTCAGATTTAATAGTACTTTTATTTATACCTATTATTTCACCTTCTTCATTAAATACAGGGCCGCCGCTATTACCTGAATCAATAGTGATATCAAAATTAATTTCTTTATCATGGTAAGATATAATATTCCCTTTTTTTAACAAATTAAATTTATTATAAACTCTTTCTGAAGTTGTTTCTGGAAATTTTTCTGATGTTTTAGTTCTTTGCGAACCCATACTATAAATAACTTCACCTTGATGGATGTCTATTTGTTTTTCAGGAAAAGCTTTTTTTAAAATTTCTGTTATTTCTGTTGGTTTATTGTTGTTTTCAAATTTTTTTGTAAAAGTTAAAATAGCTATATCGTCGTATATATCATCATTATCTAATGTTCCTATTATTTTTACATTATTTATTTTTTCTAAAAATTTATTATAAATTGTTATATAAGTGTTTTTATCATCATAATTGTTTTTTTTGTTATCAATGACGTGACGATTGGTTACAAAATAATATTTGTATTCGTTATTATTAATATTTATTGGGTTTTGTTCGAATATAAAACCAGAACCTAGAATTATAGAATCATCTTTATTATTTTCTATTTTTATTGCGAAAGTTATTTTATCTATGTCTTTAATTTTTTCTATTTGATCGTTGTTTCGGTGATTTGTTTTTGGTATTTTTTGTTTAATTTTTTGTTGAAGTTGTCTTTTATAATCCAAACAAAGATGATATTCAATTATTTCTTTTATTTGATTATATATCACATTTTGTATCTGATTTTGTTGTATATTTTTTTGGTTAAATCCTGTAAATAATCCTTTTTCATTCAATAAAATTTTATTTTTTTGTTCAGGAGAATCTTCTGTTCGGATCCAAAAATAATATGGTTCTTCGTTTGAAACACTATTATCTATTTTGTGGTTTTTACATTTAACAAAATAAAATAGTGAATTAGAGGTTATTATATAATTAATGTCTTCATTGGTGTTTTTTTCCGGCAGTGAAATACCTATAAATTTTCCTTTTTGATTAAAAAAAATTTTATTATTTTCTCCTTTAATAGAAATTGGTAATTTATTTATATTATCAATGTTATATGATTCACTTATAATTCCTTCTTGGAAAGATTGTGTATCGGTAGGAACATCTAAATTAAAAGCATATACTGTTTCTCCTTTTTCAAAATAATAAGGATTTATATCAAAACATGGTTTTTCTTTTTTTTCGTTATTAAATATTTGTTTGATTTCTTTTTGTATTTTTTCAATAATTTTAGCTTTGTCTTTTATTATTGCGTTTTTTTCAATTGTATTTTTATTTTTAGGAAAATCATTTTTTAAAATTTGTTTTTTATTTATTTGGAATAAACATATATAATAAAAAAGTAAAAAAAATAAAAAAATATAAAACAAAATTAAATTTGTGATTTTATTTTTGAATAAGAAATTAATATTTTTTATTTTCAATTTTTTTTATTTCATTTCTATAAAAATTTTAAATCCGATATTAATATAAATTTCAGCAATATTAACTATTATAATGATATATTAATTTAATTTGAAATATGTATTTTTTTATAATTTTTTGTTTTTCTATTGACATTTAATTAAAAAAATAATAAAATAATATTAGCAGTCATAACTAATGAGTGCTAGAATAAATAAATAATAAAAACTAGAGGTGTTAAATTGCTTTCTAATCGTAATAGATTAATTCTGAAAGCTGTAGTGGAAAATTATTTAAAATATGAAAAACCGATAGGTTCTGAATTGTTATCTAAAATACCTTATTTAAATTTTTCTAGTGCTACTCTTCGTTATGATATGAATCAATTAGAAAAAAAAGGTTATTTAGAAAAAACTCATACATCTAGCGGAAGAATTCCTTCTTTAAAAGGGTATATTTTTTATTTTAATAATTTAATTACTAGGAAACAAGAAACTATTGAAATTTTTTCTTTATTTGAACAAATCAGTCACAAAAATAATTTAAATAAAGAAAAAATAATTAAAGAGATTTTAAAATTGGTTTCTGAATTAACTAATAATGTAATTATAAATATAAGACCTAATATTTTACAAACAAGTAAAATAAAAAAAATTGATTTAATTTTTATTAATTCTCGACAAATAGTTATTTTAACGGTAACTGATAAAGGTAATTTACAATATAAAAATATTTTTTTTGAAGAAGGGAAAGAATTAGTTTTAGAGAATTTAGAAAAAGTTGTTGTTATTTTTAATGATTTTTTAGTTGATAAATATTTATATGAAGTTTTAGATATTATCCAAAGTGATATTTTTATAACAAAAATTTCAAAATATATCGAATATAAAGAAAAATTTATTAAATTTTTTTTAGATTCTTTTTATAAGTTTTTATTGAGTAATGTTTCTATTTATGGTTTATCTAATTTTTTAGATTCGTATGAACATAAAACGGATATCGTTATAAAAGATTTTTATGAAGCGTTAGACAAAAAGAAATTGATTAATTTTTTTTGCAATCCGCCTGAAGTTATTTGTAAGTTGGCTAATCAAATTAGTTTAATGCCTTATCAAAAATTTATCCTTTTATCTATTCCTTATAATATTAATGAAAATGAAAAAGGTTTTCTAGCTGTTTTAAATTTTAATATAATGAAATATCAAGAGCTTATCCCTATTTTAGAATATTTATCAGCTCATATATCTCATTTATATGAAAAAAAATAAAAATTTTTATTTTTTAAAAAAAAGGAGTATTTATGTTAGATAAAAAAAATAAAGATCAAAACAAAAATAATTCAGAAGAAATGAATTCCAAAGAATGTTTTACTCAAAATTGTTCAAAAAAATGCCCTCAAAAAGAAAAATGTTCTCAAAAAGATTGTATACAATCTTGTGATAAAGAATGTAAAACTTCTTTTTCTCAAAATGTGAATAAAAAGCAAACATGTGATACATGTTCTCCTTCTGTGGAAGAAATAGAAAAAGAAGTTTTACAAACAAATATTTCGAAATTAGAAAAAGAATTTAATAAATTAAAAGAAGAATTAGTTTTAGCACAACAAAAATTACAAAATGATAAATTAAAACATCAAGCAGATTTAGAAAATTTTAAAAAAAGAATAAAAAAAGAAAATGATAATTTTTTAAAATATTCATCTGTAGAGTTTATTACTAATCTTTTAGTTCCTTTAGAACAATTAGAACAAGCTTTACAAATGTCTTATGAAGAACCTTTATTAAAGAATTTTTTATCAGGTTTTAAAATGATCAATCAACAGATAAAAGATGTTTTAAAAAAAGAAGGTGTTCAAGAAATTAAGGCTTTAAATGAACAATTTAATCCTAAACAACATCATGCTATAGAAAAAACTTCAAATAAAAACGAACCTAACGGAGTTAATTTAGATGTTGTGCAAAAAGGTTTTATTTATAAAGATTTAGTTA
Organism: Candidatus Phytoplasma luffae; assembly: GCF_018024475.1. Taxonomy (GTDB): domain Bacteria; phylum Bacillota_I; class Bacilli_A; order Acholeplasmatales; family Acholeplasmataceae; genus Phytoplasma; species Phytoplasma luffae. The sequence goes on from NZ_CP054393.1 coordinate 23,216, forward strand.
TAAAACCAGCTATGGTTAAAGTTAATGAATGGAGTGATAAAAATGAAGAAAACAAATAAAATTATTGGTATTGATTTAGGAACTACTAATTCTTGTGTTTCTGTTTTAGAAGGTAAAGAAGCAAAAGTTATTATTAATTCGGAAGGTGGAAGAACTACTCCTTCTATTGTAGCTTTTCGTAACGAAGAGATTTTAGTAGGTGAAGTTGCTAAAAGACAAATGTTAACTAATTTAGATACAATAGTATCTATTAAAAGATATATGGGTGACAAAAATTATAAGGTTGATGTTAAAGGTAAAAAATATACTCCTCAAGAAATCAGCGCGATGATTTTAAGAAATTTAAAAAAACAAGCTGAAGATTATTTAGGAGCTGAAGTAAGTAACGCGATTATTACTGTGCCTGCTTATTTTAACGATGCTCAAAGACAAGCTACTAAAGATGCAGGCAAAATTGCAGGTTTAGAAGTTAAAAGAATTATTAATGAACCAACAGCTGCTGCTTTAGCTTATGGTTTTGATAAAAAAAATACAGAACAAAATATTTTAGTTTTTGATTTAGGCGGCGGAACATTTGACGTTTCTATTTTGAATTTAGCAGAAGGAAATTTTGATGTTTTATCTACTGCAGGTGATAATTTATTAGGTGGAGATGATTTTGATAATAAGATTATCGAATTCTTACTTAAAGAAATTAAAAAAGAACATTTAGTTGATTTAAGCAAAGATAAATCTGTAATGCAAAGATTGAAAAGTGTCGCTGAAAACGCTAAAAAAGAATTAAGTAACGCTACATTTTCTCAAATTTCTTTACCATTCTTAACAATGGTTCAAACTAAAGAAGGCGGAAATTCAGTTCAAAAACCTATTCATTTTGAATATAATTTAACAAGAAATAAATTTAATGAATTAACTCAAGATTTAGTCGAACGTTGTTTAATTCCTTTAAAACGTGCTTTAAAAGATGCTAATATGACACCTCAACAAATTCATCAAGTTCTTTTAGTAGGTGGTTCAACTAGAATTCCTGCTATTCAAGAATTAGTACAAAAAGAATTAAATAAAGATACTTTGAATAAAAGTATTAATCCTGATGAAGTAGTTGCTATGGGTGCTGCTATTCAAGGCGGCGTTTTAACAGGAGATGTTAAAGATATCGTTCTTTTAGATGTTACTCCACTTTCTTTAGGGATAGAAACTTTAGGAAATGTGTTTACTAAAATAATTGAAAGAAATACAACAATTCCAACAACTGCTAAACAAGTTTTTTCTACTGCAGAAGATAATCAACCTTCAGTTATTATTCATGTTTTACAAGGAGAAAGACCTTTAGCGAGAGAAAATAAAACTTTAGGTCGTTTTAGTTTAGATAATATCCCTGCTGCTCCAAGAGGAGTGCCACAAATAGAAGTTACTTTTGATATCGATGTAAATGGTATTGTTTCGGTAAAAGCTAAAGATTTAGGTACTAATAAAGAACAACAAATTACTATTTCTGGTCAAGGTTCTTTAACAGAAGAAGAAATTCAAAAAATGATTAAAGAAGCTGAAGAAAATGCTGAAGCTGATAAAATCAAAAGAGATAAAATTGATACTTTAAATGAAGCTGATAATTTGATTTTTCAAACAAAAAAATCTTTAGATTCTTTAAAAGATGAAATTAAACCAGAAGAAAAAGAAAAAATAGAAGAACAAATTAAAAATTTAGAAGAAGCTATGAAACAAGATGATGTTCAAGTTATAAAAGACAAAATAAGTGTTTTACAAAAAGAAGCTCAAGCCATCGCTATAAGAGTTTATCAAAAAGAACAAGAAAAAAATAAAAATCAACAATCTAATGATGATAAAGAACAAAAAAAACAATCTTCTGAATCAGAAACAGTAGATGCAGAAATTAAAGAAAAAAAATAATTTCTTTAATAAAAAAAGATAAACCAAAAAAAGATTTATTTCTTTTTTTGGTTTAATTTTATTAATCTAATTTAATTATCTAAAATTTATAGGAGTTGTATTACGTGGACGTTAAAAGAGATTATTATGAAATTTTAGGAATTTCTCGAAATGCTAGCCAAGATGAAATAAAACAAGCTTATCGTAAACTTGTCAAAAAATATCATCCGGATGTGTCTAAAGAAGCAAATGCTTCAGAAAAATTTAAAGAAGTTCAAGAAGCTTATCAAATTTTAAATGATAGCCAAAAAAGAAGTAATTATGATCGTTTCGGGCATCAGGATAATTATAATAATTTTGGTGGAGGCAGCGGTTTTCAAGATTTTAGTGATGGATTTGATTTTGGAGATATTTTTGAAAATTTTTTTGGTAATCAAAGACAAAGTCAAACACGTCAAAGACAAAATTATGCAGAAGATACAACGATAAGAATTGAAATTGAATTTTTAGAAGCTTGTTTAGGGGTTAAAAAAATAATTAAATTTCAAATTAAAGAAGATTGTTCGCAATGTCATGGTATAGGCGCTGAAAATCCACAAGATGTTGAAAATTGTTCTCATTGTAATGGTTTAGGATATATTAAAGTAAATCAAAAATTTTTGTTTAATAATATTACTACTCAACAAATGTGCCCTTATTGCCGAGGTCAAGGTCAAAAAATTAATAAAAAATGTTCTCGTTGTAAAGGTTCTAAAAGAGTTTTTAATGAAAAAGAATTAGAGATTTCTATACCAGCAGGTGTAGAAGATGGTATGACTTTAAAAGTTCCTAATCAAGGTAATATTGGACATTTAGGTGCTAAAAATAGCGATTTATTGATTAATATCTCAGTAAGATCACATAAAACCTTTATAAGAGAAGATCAAAATATTCTTTCAACTTTTTTTATTAATTATTATGATGCTATTTTAGGTAATACTTTTGTTGTCGATACTATTTATGGAGAAGTTTATTTAAAAATACCATCAGGAACACAATCACATACTCAATTTAAATTAAAAAATAAAGGTATTCCTTATTTAAATTCTTCTTATCGTAAAGGTGATCATTATATTACTGTTAAAGTTACAATTCCTACTAAATTAACTAGTCATGAAAAAAAACTTATCGAACAAATTAAAGAAATTGATTCTTCAAAACAAAATATTAAAAAAGATAAATCTTGGTTTTTTTAATTATTATTTAATTTTAAATATATCATAATTTAATATATAACTTGTTTATTATTTTTTTTAAAACCCAAAAGAAAGATTTTTTTAATAATAAAATAATGATTTTAGTTAAATATGATAAAAGAAATGATTTAAAACCTTATTTTTATTTTGCTCTCGAAGAATATATTTTAAATAATCTTTTAAAAAAAGATGAGATATTTTTTTTTCAATGGGTTATTGAAGGTATAGTTATTGGTAAAAATCAAATTATAGAAAATGAAATTAATTTAGATTTTGTTCGTAAAAACAAAATTGATGTTTTTAGAAGACCAACAGGTGGCGGTTGCGTTTATAATGATTCAGGCACTTTAATTTTTAGTATTATTGTTAAAAAACAAGATAAAAATTTTAATTTTAAAAAATATTTATCTAAAATTGTAGAAGCTTTTGAAAAAATAGGGATTAATTTATGTTTGAGTGCTAGAAATGATATCCTTTTAGGGGATAAAAAGGTTTCTGGGAATGCCTTTTTACAAAATAAAAATGGTATTATTATTCATGGAACGATACTCTATAATTGTAACGTTGACACTATGGTAAGATGTATCACCCCAGATCAAGAAAAATTAATTTCAAAAGGTATTCAAAGTGTTTCTTCTAGAATTGTCAATTTACAACAACATTTAAAAGGTATGACAAAAGCAGAATTAAGCGCTTATTTAAATAATTATTTAACTAATAAACAATATATTTTAAACAATCAAGAAACTAACGAAATAGAAGAATTATCTAAAAAATATTCTTCTTCAGAATGGATTCTCGGAGAACATCCTCAATATAATAAAAAATTAAAAAAACATTTTGATTGGGGTTGTTTAGAAATTTTATTATCTCTTTCAAAAGGTAAGATTGAAAAAATGTTTTTAAAAGGTGATTTTTTTCATAAAAAAGATAATTCATTAGAATTTTTAGCTCAGTTCGAAAATATTCCTTATACTCAAAGAAGTTTAAGAGAAATTTCAAAAAAAATAGATATTAGTGATTATATTTTAAACTCTAATAACAAAGATTTTTTTGATTTATTAGAAACAGGAATTTTAGATTTATAAATATAAATAAATTTTTTTATTTATATTTTTTTTATTTTTTTCTCAATTAAATATAAAAAATATAAATAATCTAAATTAATTTAGTCTATAAAGTGGCACTTCTCTTGGATTAGCAGCAGCAGTTTCCTCCTAGTTCGGACCCAAAAAGTATAGAAATCAAAATTAAACTTTTTAAAACAAACTATTAATTTCGTATTATTAGTTATAAAAATTAAACAAACCAAATCTTAAATTAAATAAGATTTGGTTTGTTTTATAATTAAATCTTAAATTAAATTTTTAAACAAAAAAAGATATTTAAAAAAATGTTTAGAAGATTTTATTTTTGATTTTAAAAAAATTATTCAATATTTAGAAGACGTTAACAATTTCAATATTATTTTAATTAAAAAAGAAACAATAACAAATTACAATCGAAAACTTAATAAATTTTTTTAATTACAAGAGCATTCAAAAATTAGAAACTTTTAGATTTGAAAACATAAAAGAACTGACAGAAAAAGAAACAAGAATCATTATCAAACTCTATATTAATTATTACAATAACTACAGAGAAATAAAATACAATAAATATTTAAAACCGAACACTTTTTTAAATAATTATTTTGAAAAAAATAATTATTTAAATTCTAATTTATAAAAAAACATTAATTATTTTTTAATTAAATATTTATACAAAATATGAAATATATTAAAAACACCCTCTTAAAAAAAGGACTGAACTTATTGGTTTTTTATTTTTTTTATTTCTACATGTTATAATAAAAACAAATAAGATTGATTTTTTAAAAAAATCTAATTTTAAATTAACTATAAAACGGTTTTAAGCCTTGATAATTTTAAAATTATAATTTAACAATAATAAAGGAAAAGAAATATCAATATGTATTATTTTTCTAACCAAAAAACTCTAATCTCAAAAAATATTTATCCATTATAGGCGTAGGTTTTTGTATTTTTGTTATCGCTATTAATTTTATTTACAAATATTCTGATAGGAAAGTTAATAAAGAATCTTCTATTGAAATAGCCGAAAGTATAATACAATCAAATAGAGAAAATCCAGATGGAACACCTAAACCTCCTTTACAAGAAAAAGAAAGAAAAAATTAACTAATGGTAATTATAAAATATCTTATCAAGATGAAAATTCTTAGATAGAAATAACCCCTAATAATAAATTAGCGAAATTATATATAGAAAGCGATTATCATCATGATTTGGATGTTTTTGATCAAGATGAAAAAAATATTAAGAGTATACATTTTGTTGATGATTTTTTGAATATAAAGTATTATAATCGGCCAAAAACAATGATTCCTTCTAGAATGTCTTCTTATCCTCCTGATAAATCATCTTCTTTTCGTTTTCTTAAAAATCCTTCCAACAACACTTCTTCACCATATTCAGTTTATTACGACATTTCAGAAGAATTTAAAGGTACAAAGATTCGCCAAAATAAACATTTAGTAGGACAAAATGAGGTGTTCCAAAACTTTAGACACTTTTTGTTTTTTAAAATTTCTTTAAGGCTAACTATTAAGTTAGTCTTTTTTTATTCTCTAAGAATAAAATTAATTTTCATATCTTTTCTAAAAACGTTTTTAGAAAGGGATTAAATGTTAAGAAAAAAATTATTTAAAGATTTTTTAAAAAATAAAAAGAATTTAGAAATAAGAGATCAATTAATTGATCTTCATTTGCCATTAATAAATAAAATTGTTGGTAAATTTAAATATTATCCTAAATTGCTCCAAAAACAAGATTTATATCAAGAAGGAGTTTTAGGATTAACGAAAGCCCTAAGTAATTACCAAGATTTAGGTTATGACTTTATCGCCTATGCAAAACCAACAATTAAATCTGAAATCAATGAACTAATAAGAAAAAGTTATTCTCCTTCAATCCCACAAAAATCTACTAAACCAAACAATATTAGTTTTCAAGAAGAAAAATATCAACCTTATAAAATCAGCAACCCCAATCCTCATCAATTATGGTTAAAACAAACAAATCACGAATGTTTGTTAAAAAAACTAAAAAAGAAATTAAGTAAAACAGGATTTAATATTATTTGTTTAAGTTTTGGTATCACTTTAGACAACATCAACGAAACTTATCAACGACCTCATACCAACCAAGAGATCGCGCTAAAAATAAATTTAAAACTTCAAACAATAATCAACATCAAAAAAATAGCTATTCTAAAATTAAAACCTAAAAAACCAATGGAGAAATAAAAAAATGTTAAATAAAGTTCAATTAATCGGCCGCATCACTAACGCCCTAGAATCACAATACATTCATATTAATAATGAACAAATCACAAAAATTGATTTCAACTTAGCTATCAACAATAAAGATAAAGTTCAATTCATCCACTGTGTTGCCTTTCGTAATCAAGCAGAAAACATGAGTAAATATTTACACAAAGGTTCAAAAATATATATAGAAGGAACATTATCTATTCAAAAATACACTAATAACGAAAACCAAAACAAAACCAATACTAAAGTTATTTTAAACAATGTTATCTTTTTAGATAATAACCCCCCAACCCAAAATTAAAAAGGAGTCACTAAAATGACAAAAAAAGAATTAATCAAAACTATCGCAGTAATGCATAAAACTTCGGTTACTCAAACCCAAGATTTTTACAACTCGTTCGAAAATGCTTTAATCAAAGCAATCACATCCAACGAAGAAGTGGTATTATCACCTTCAATTGGCAAATTCATCTTAAAATCAAGAAAAGCCCGCGTGGGAAGAAACCCCCAAACAGGTAAAAAACTCAAAATCCCTACAAAAACTGTGGTAAATTTTAAACTTTCTAAAACTATTAAAGATGAAGTCAAAAACCTTAAATTAAAATAAGGAGAATAAATTATGTTTATTTTTTCATTATTTGCAACAATTAGCAATTTTATCTTAAATTACTCTAAAGGATTTAGCACTACCGAAATCCTTGAACGAAGAATAGACGGAATCCAAACAACGATTTTCACTATTCTTATTGTCTCTGGTTTCAAACCTATTTTTAAATTAATTGCAAATATTTTGATTTTCGTCAAAGATTTGATTTTAGGCCTCTTTTTCCCCAACAAAAAACTCCAAAATTTAGAAATCCAAAACGCCAAACAAGAATATTTAGAAAAACAGTTATTAAAAAAACTAGATAAAATAAATGAAAACCAAGAAAAACTCCAATCCCAATTAGAAGTGCAAAAAGTAAAAGTTGCTCATTGGCAAGAGAAAAAAGCAAGAAAAAAAATACTAAAATTAAAAAACAACAACAAACCTCACGGAAAGGAAAATGAAAATGAATGAACTTAATTTCGCCATTGGATTTATCGTTGGCGCCCTATTCGCAACTGCTTTAATGTTTATTATCAAAAAAATCTTTTTTAATTTTTTTCCATTACCAGAAATTAATAAAACAGATGAAACTAAAAAAGATAACAAACCCAATAAATCATCTTCAATTATTCCAAACCCAAATAACAATTCAAAAGAAAAAAATAATTTAGAAAGTGAAAATAATTAAATGAAAATTAATAATTTAAACCAACGAACTTCTGAGTGGTATAATCATCGCAAAAAATATATCAATGCCTCTGAAATAGGAAGTATTACAGGAAATGACAAATTTAGAAGTTTAGAACAATTAATACATGACAAAATATTTGGAACAACATTTACAAGCAATAAATTCACCGAACACGGCAACAAAACCGAACCCCTAGCGAGAACTTTTTTTGAAAAAATAACTAATCTAAAATTCCCTGATACCATCTTTACTGATGATACTTTAGATATGTTTTCTGCAAGTCTTGACGGTTATAACGAACAAACCAACACTTTATTAGAAATTAAATGTCCTTATGTAGATGAAAATAACAACATCTCCTCTACTTGGAATGGTTTCTTTTCACATAAAAAAATCCCTTCTAATTACTGGGCGCAAGTTCAATGTCAATTATATTGTTCTCAATCTAAATTCGCTTATTTCTTTGTTTATTTTAATGACACTAATTATCATGTTGTTAGGGTTTATCAAGATAATAATTTTATTAACCAAATGATTGCAGACGGCAAAAAGTATTTAGAATTATTAAAACTCAATAAACAAGAATTACAACAGACAACTTATTTAAAAAAATTAAGTAAATTTAAAATATAAAAAAAAGAAAGGAAACTAAAAATGAAAATCCAAAAAAACCAAAAATAATTATTAAGAAAAAAACAATTTAGAAAGTAACAAAGAAATAAATAATTAATACAAAGGAGAAAAAACATGTCAAAAAAAATAATTATCACTAAAAAACCAAATAAAAAATTAACCAAAACCCAAAACCCAAATCAAAAAATATCAATCCCAGAAACAAAAAAACTCAATCATCACATTTCACCCCCAACTCCTAATATCAATAAACTAAATTTATTAAAAATAATTACTTATTTAACTATCATTTTATATTTTATTTTACATGTCAACGTTATTTATTACCAAAACCAAATCCCTTGGTTAACAACAGGAATCAATAATTTTATCGATTTAATTAAAACAATTTTTTCAGGAGGAAACAAATAATGAAAACACAAAATAAAAATAAAATATTAATTATCATAACATTTGTAATTGTTCTATTTTTCTCAATTATCTCAATTTATGCTTTAAACGATTACTTTAACAAACAAAGAAAAGAAAAAATAAATTTAATAAATGATTTTCCTATTTTCACTGTTGAACGAACGGGTGGCAACAACGAAAATCAAATACTTTTGCCGATTTCAATTCCTAACTTAAGCCAAAAAAAATACAATCACTTAATTACTATCGAACACGAAGCAATCCTTAACTCAAATGGAATAGATATTTCAATACCCTTATATTTAAAATTATCAACCCAATATAACACTAACCAATCCTTTAACAACCCAGAAAAATATTTAAACATAAGCCTCAAAGTTAATAACAATGATTATGACGACACAAAACGTCCCCAAATGATATTAAACGACAAAGGTATTGGAATTATTAAAATTCAAATTAGCATCGAACAAAAAGAAATCATCAATTCCAAAAACCCTCAATTAGAATTAATTTGTGATTACGAATTAGTCGATTCCCAAGGTAAATCTTTCGAAGGCGGAAATCAAACTATCGAAAACAAAATTGCTCAATTAGCAAAATAAAATATTAAAAGACTAAACAAAATTTGTATTAGTCTTTTTTTATTTTTCAGAAAGGTATTAATATGAAAATGAATATTAAAAAAAATCAAAATAAAAATTTAAATCCAACTAATTTAATAATAATCATTATAACATCTATCATTTTATTTTTAGGAATTCAAGTTTGGATCCACCATCAAGCTTTAATCGAAAATCAAACCCAAATCCTAAATCATCATAAAAGATTAGAAACCCAAAACAAAACTAACCAAGAAACTAAAAAATATTTAGAAGACCAAATAACTAAAAATAATTCATCACCAGAAAAAATTCAAACTTTTTCTTCATCAGAATTACAAGAAAAAACAATAATCCCGAACGATAACCAAGAAGAATTATTATTTAAACCTTCTAACAACAATAAATTCCCAGGATTCAACCAACTAATCGGTTTCAAAGAAGAAAAACAAGCATTAGATGGATTTATTGATTATCTCAACAACAAAGAAAACTACCAAAATATTGGAGAAATCGAATCTCCTCTAGGTATTTTAATGTATGGAGCCCCTGGAACAGGAAAAACCACTCTCGCAAGATCCTTAGCCAAAGAAACTAATTTACCCTTCTTTGAAGTAAGCAGCTCTTTATTCTCACAAAAATACAAAGGTATCGCCCCTCAATTAGTCAAAGATTTATTTATGACAGCTCGCGAAGAAGCAGCCCAAAACAATGGCGCAATCATCTTTTTAGATGAATGCGAAACTATCTTTACTGATTTAAGCACTTTAGAAACTGATTCAGAAATTGCCAATGTTGTGAATCAATTCAAAACTGAATTGACATCTTTTAAAAACAACCCTGAAAAACCTATTTTCATCATTGGAGCTACAAACCACATTAACCAAATCGATGATGCCATCAAATCAAGATTCACTTACAATATCGAAGTCAAACCAGGCAACAAAGAAGAAAGAAAACAATTCCTAGAATTTTTAATCAACAAACGTAAAAACCCTTATAGTGAAGAAGCCAAACAATACTTATATGAAGTCATTAACGAAGCTTTAGAAATATTACCGCCAAACCATCAATTCAAACAAGCCAATCGTACTTTGGAAAACCTCTTAAAAACAACAGTAACAATCTTTGCGAAAAACAGAGGTCAAGGTGAAACTAGAAGAAATGAAATCAACAAAGAAGATTTAAAACAAGCATATAAAATGATAATTTCTCCTAATATAAATATATTAGACCAAATAGAAAAAAACCAAAAAGGAGATGAATAATATATGTTAACACCATTTGACTTAATCAAAGGATTTTTATCATTTAAATCTTATTTCACCTGTTTTTTAATAGCCACTACCATCTTTGGTCTATTTGTTTTCTTTAAAAGAAAACTTTCACCCACTCAACAATCAACAACATCATGGAAAGGCTATTTAACTTATTTTTTAATTATAATTGGTATTTTAAGTTTCATTTATTTATGTTTCTTTCATAAAACAGAACCATCATCTAAATATGCAGGGCAATTAGTCAATAAAATCGACAAAGCCATCGATAAATACGAAAATACAATAAATAATTACAAAGGATTAAAAACTAATTGGGAAAGTGAATTAAAAAAATGTGAAGATGAATTAAAAGAACTTTACAATGCCCAAGAATCCTCCCAAAAACAAAAAGAACAAATCCATGAATTGTTAGAACAAAATGAAACAAAAATTAAAGAAATAAAAGAACAATTAAAAAACACAACAGGTAACATCACTATCTTAAAAGGCAAGCTAACTCAGTTAGAAAAAGATAAAGAAGATAATGAAAGAAATATTAAAGCAACGGAAGAACAAATAAAAAATACTACTGACAACGTTGAAATGCAAAAATTGCGAAAAAGATTAGAAGAACTGCGAACCCAAGAAGGTAATATAATCAAACAAATCTCAGAAATCAAATCTGAAATCGAAGGACTAGAAAGTAAATACAGTTTGTACTCCGAACAAATCCGACATATGGAAGACTTAAAACAAGATTTAGAAAAAAGATACGATACATTAAATAATGATGAAAAGTCTTTTTTTAATAGCATTAAATCCAAAGAAAAAATACAATCCGAAATCAAAACCAACATTTATCAAATCACCAAAAAACTTGAAGAAATCAAATTAGAAAAAGATTTATATACATCCCTAAAAATAAAATATCGCGAAATGCATAACCGCATGCAAACCTATGAAAAAGAACATGAAGCATCAGCTGGAAACATAGTAAAATGGGGATTCAAAGCTTTTGATAAAGTAACTGACTTAATCCCCGCTAAATATGGTATGAAAATTATGGGCAAAGCAGTTACTTTTACACGTAAGTTCGCTCAAGGTATGTCAAAAGCTACTTTAGTTCTTCACGAAGGCCACCGTTTGTGGCATTTATATAATGAAGTCGCGCAAGAAAACAAAGAACATCCACCAATGATTACCGAAGAAGCTTTAAAAATGTATACTCAAGACATCGACCGTGATTTAGCCAAACTTGACGCCGACTACAAAGATTACGAAAAAAAGCTAGAAGAATATAATAATCGCATAGAACAAGATAAATTAGGTCAAGAATTACAAAATTCTGAAAAATTAATTAAAAATAATAAAGATGAATTCAAATCTTGGATCATCGAATATAAAAAAATTACCGATGAATTAATCCAACAACGAAAAAAAATAATAGGAATAAACGAATTAAACAAAAATGAATACAATTTAACCTTAGATTTAGAAAAAGTTCAAGATGAAAAAGCCATAATTGAAGATGAATATTTTAGACAAAGAAATCCCAACTATGCCCGCGCCCAACAACGCCTTCAAGCTAGACGAGTTGGTAAAATCCCTGAAATGGTTATGATACCAAATAAAAAATAATTTTCCTTAAACATTTTATTCATAAAATTATATAATAGTGATATATTCATATTTCAATATTTGATAATAATCACTATTATCAGAAAGGAAATGAAATTTATGAATAATAATTTTTTTCAAAAACATTTAGTAACTATTATTATCACATCTCTTTTTGGAATAGCGATTATAATTGGTTTTTATCAAGGATTTAATGATTATCAAAACGAAAAAAATTATTTATCTCCTTTAGAGAACAAACCCCAACAAATCCCTTCAAAAATAAAACGTTCTACGGAAGAAACACCCCAACCGAAAATTAAAACCACTGCTGCTCGTTTCGACCAAATTAAAACTTATGTTTTCTCAGAATCCGATGACAATACCTTACTACCAAATGACCTTTCTGAAGAAGAAAAAACAGAGATTGAAAAAATAAAACAAAAACTAATTAATAATTTAAAATTTTGTAAAGATTGTCGTCAGCCTTGGATTGACGAATACCAAACAAAAATAAACAACTTAGAATCCCAACGCCAACCCCTAATTTCTCAAATCGAAGAACTAAAAAAACAATTAACATCATTAGAACAACAATTAAAAATAGTTGCAAGTGAAAAAAAAGAAAAAGAAAAATCAGTTTTTCAATTGTGGGATGAAACTCAAAGACCTGCATTAGAAGAACTGCGAACCCAAGAAGGTAATATAACCAAACAAATCTCAGAAATCAAATCTGAAATCGAAGGACTAGAAAGTAAATACAGTTTGTACTCCGAACAAATCCGACATATGGAAGACTTAAAACAAGATTCAATTAAAAGTTTAAATAGGGATATCGAACAAGATAAAAAAACAGCTGAATCTTCCCTCAACTCCATCTACACAATCACCTCGACTGAGGGATAAAAAATAAAAGGAGTCGTTAATAATGATTAAATTAGAAAAACAATTATCTTTGTTTAGTCTATTTTTTATCATTTGTTTAGGATTATTATTTATTGTTGATAACAAACAGGTTATGGGTATGAATAATAATCCATCCCAAAATAATTCAAATGGCGATAATAATATAGATGAGTATAGGATTTTTCAAAATTTATTATCTATACAAGAAAGAACAATTCAACAAATTATTAATGCTCTTAGAAATCATAATTCAGAAGTTGAAATTAATACTTTGTTAAATCAAAGCGAACAAATACACCAACAAATAATAACTCATCAACAAAGACAACTCAATAATCAGCATCAATTTATGATAAATTTTGAACGCAATATAACAAAAATTCAACTTGAAAGAGAACATTTATCATTAATACAAGAAATGAATACAGCTATTAATAATATACCCATTTATGCTTCAACAGAACAAATTAACGTGCTAAGAAATATTCAAATAAGAATGGACCAAAACCGAAGACAAATAAATATTATAATTCAACAATTACAAAATAATCCAAATCCACCAAATAACAATCGAAGACGATAAAAGAAATAAAAAAAATTAGAAAGTAGGTTTAAAAAATGAAAAATAATAATCAAATTAATGTTTTTGATATTGCTAATTATTTAATTAGCCAAACGGATACTAATAAATATAAAATTTCCAATATGAAAATTAATAAATTATTATATTACATTCAAGGTCATTATATAGCCCAAACAGGAAAAACACTTTTTCCAGAAAAAATTGAAGCATGGTTGTTTGGTCCTGTTATTTTAAATATTTACAGTGAATTTTTCAATTTTGTTGATAATCCAATTCCTAATGATTATGTTTGTAAAGGTGCTAGTAAAAACGAATTAACTACAGAAGCTAAAGAAATTATTGAAAAAGTAATTAATAAATATTCTTCTTTCAGTGCCAGAGAATTAAGTGTTAAAACTCATGAAGAAGTTCCATGGAAAGAGGCTTATAATCCTCGTAAAAAATGGCAAAATAACATCATTACTCACCAATTATTAGAAAAATTTTTTAAAGATAATATAATTTAATTGTGTAAGGGGTAAATTGCTGTTTGAAAAATTTAAATAAAGATAATTTTGAAGAAATTATCAAAACAATTCATAGTGTTTGTGTTAGTATTTCTAGAACTAAAAACTTAAGAAAAAATAACAATTCTAATCCACAAGACACTGAAGCTATTTATAGAGATAATATTTTTGTACAATTAAACAGTTATCCTTCTTCGTTCGAAAATTTCGTTAATTGTGAAGCTAACAATAATCATGGCAAAACAGATATTATAATACCTTTTAAAAATGAAAAAAAGTACATAGCAGAATGTGCTACTTTAAAAGAAAAAGATTGTGGTTATAAAATTGAAAAAAAATATAAACAACTAATTTATAATACAACAGAAAAAGATAACAAAATTTCATTAATTTTTTTTGTTTTAAAACGAGAATTTAAACCTAATCAAATTTTAGAAGAAATTGAAAAAATTATTAAAAAACAAAGCAATAATAATAATTTTCATAATAAACAAATAAAATATAAAAATAGTGATTGGATTATAAAAACAAGAGTAAAACAATTCCCTGAAATAGATTTTTATATTCATATTGGGGTTTATAATTTTTTTTATGATGAGAAATATTCTAAAATTCAAAAATAAATTCCTCTAAAACGCATTATTTTGCTCCTCTCGCTGTGATTAAATTACAATTAATTTTTTAAACCTTAGGGATTGATTTATACACCCTTAAATCCAATTTAGCCTCTAAGTGACCTTCAAAAAACCTTGTAAATACGTATTTTTAATTTTTACAATTTTGGCATAAATTAAAACGGATCATTTTTAAACCTAATTTATAACCACCCCTCTAGTTGAGGGGTATTTTTTTATACCCAAATCACAAAAAAAAGGAGGTAAACAATTATGTCAAAATCAATCAAAATTCCTTTTATCTAAATATTTCATCATTATTTATTTATTATTATTTTTGATTTGTTGTCCTTCTATCTCCGCTCATCCTTATTTTCATCATCAATCTAAATCAAAAATAAAACTATCTGACTACCAAACCCTTCAACAAGAATGGTTAGCGACCCAACCCAAAATGAAAAGATATGACATTCCTGTTTTATCTAAAGAAAGCATCCCTGATATCTTAAAATATTTTAATATCAAAGCTTATCTTTATGATATTTCAACTCCCTCCTACAATCCTTATGATTACACTTTCTTCGACGCTAAACTCAAAAACCCTCCTTCAGGTTTAATTGGGGCTTATTTCAAACCAAGACATAACCCTTTTAATATCAAATATCCTGATGAAGATGATGAATTCACCTTAGAAGAACTCCTTGATTACGGAATAGCCATCGAAGAAGCCTTTGTCTTTTGGGATACAAAACAAAAACCTCAAGAAGAAAATGTAAATATAGAATTAATAATAATTGAAATGTTTGCTGACCAAAACAAAGAAGAAGCAATTAATAATTATTTAATCAAAAACAACATCATTAAAGAACCAAAACTAATTAAACTAGGTTGTTATAACGCAACACCTCATACTGGATTAGTATTGCCTTTACCTTTTGGAAAATTTTTATTTGAATTTGAAATTGATGCCATTTATTTTGATGACGGCATAAGGTTATTATCTGAAAATCGAAATATACAATCTCTAAGAAACCGATTAGAATGGAAACAAGAATTTCTACAAGAAGTTATAATAAAACAAAATTCATGTGAAGATACACATTTCAAAACTGTCTATCAAGAAAGCATTAATGAAATTAATGAAAGCATCAATCAAATAAAAGAAGATATTATTAAATCTCAATCATATACTATCGAAGACTTAACAAAACTCTCAAATGGTGCCAAAAACATCTATCTTTTCTTCCTTAATGTTCAAAAAAGAAAAAAAATTATTGAACTCCCTGACTCTTTAGACCCTTATCAAACTATCCGAGATTGGAAAAGAGAAAACAACCTTTATACTTTCCCTCCTTTAATAAAAGAAAGTGAATATAAAGAAGAAACAGAAAAGCGAAATTGGGATATTGAAATAACTTCTCCTTCTTATAAAAAAATAGATATTCCTTTTCAAATTAAAAAAATATTCCAATGTTTAGAAACTGATGATTGTATTTATTTTGTAGTTTGTAATGATACACTCCAAATTAAACTCGCCGAACAATATCGTAATGCTTATATAAATTGGTTAAAGCAATGTTACATTCAATATGGATGTTCTTATTCAGCTCAAGAAATAAGAAATAAATTTGGAAAAACATCGAGAATTATTTATGATGAAAACGGAAATACATGTTGGTATCAATATGTCCCAGGTTTTTTCTCTGATGATTGGATTGTTAATGGTCATAATTGTGTTGGTAATTCTAATATTTTTTATAATTTTTATAACACCACTCCCCCACCCAAAAGAATTGAATTAAGCTTTAAATAACAATTTAAAAGACTCTCTTGTAGAGTCTTTTTTTATTATCTAAAACCCAATTAAAGGAGAAAAAAATGAAACTTATAGTTTTTGAAGGACTAGATGGTAGCGGCAAAACAACTTTAATTCAAGAATTACAACAAAAACTAAAAAAACAAAAAATAAATAATAAAATTTATCAAGGTTTAGGAAGTAGTTCTATTGGAACAGAAATAAGAAATTTATTTTTAAATTATAACCAAGTTGATTACATTACTCGTTTTTATCTTAGCATCACTAATATGGCTCAAATCCAAAAAGAACTCATCTATCCTCATTTAAAACAAAATCAACTCATAATCTTAGACCGTTGGTTACCATCAACATATGCCTACCAATTATTTCCTTATCTTAAACAAACAAAATCTTGTTTCGATTTAAAAGAAATTTTTGATATCACTCATAAAAAATTATTTATTAAACCTCATTTATTAATTTATCTAGATATTAATCCTCTTATTGGTAAAGAAAGAAAACAAACCCAAAAAAACCATCAATTAGATATTATCGAACAAAAATCCTTAACTTATCACCAAACTGTCCATAAAGGTTATTATCATTATTTAACTCATTATCAAAACAATAAACAATTAATTCTAAATGGTATTGATTCCCTTCAATCAAATGTTACTAAAATTATGAAATTAATAAGAGATATAAAATGAAAAAAATCATAAAGAAAAAATGTCAAAACGGTAATTTATATATCTATTTTCGCAACGGCAAAATCAAAACAATTCATAAAGATGGAATTATTACTTGGCGTACTAAAAAAATCTATTAAAACAAACCAAAGACCCTCAAAAAGGGTCTTTTTTATTTAGAAAGGAATTTAAAAATGTTAACTAACCAAGAATTTATTAATATCAACCAATTAAATACCAACTCAAAATCAGTTCAAATCATAAAGCTTATTTTCAACAAAGCAACTTTGAATCTTACTATTGATAAATATATGAAAAGTAATCACATTCAATTAAATCATTATTTCGAAACCAACAACTTTTGTTCCCAATCCCAAAAATCAATTCGCGGAAAAATTAACGAATACCTGATTTTGCTTTATTTAAACCATAAAGGAATTAAATGTTTATATCCTAAATCATATTTATTTTTCATCCCCGACATCAAATTCGACTTGGTTTTATTCACACAAACCAAACGCATTATCGCCTTCAATTTCAAAACTTGCCTTCGTGAACGATACAAACAAGCCATCATTGAAGCACAACAACTAAAAAAACTAGACACTCGTTTTGAATATTATTTATTAACAAACGATGAAGTTGAAACTCAAAAACTCAATAATAAAATTAAAAACGGTAAAGTACAGTCAATTAATAAAGTAATTAATTTATTTTCTGATAATGCTAATCTCTTCTTAAAAACCTTACTAATGAATGAATTCATCACTTTTCCCAATATTAATTTAATTAAAAAGAAGGAGTTAAATAAAAATGTTAACTAACGAACACCAAGCCTTAATTCAAATTATTAATTACATCGAAAAAGGGGAGTGGAACAAATTAAAACTTTATTGTCAAATAATCAACCCTAAATATTTAACCAAATCCAATCACCAAAAAATATATAACGCTTTAAAATATTTATATTTAGAAAAAAAATCAACTCATCCTTGGGATAAAATCAAAACCAAAGAGACAATTATTAAAGAATTACTAACTTATCTTCAAACTCATTATCCTCAAGAAAATTTTAATAATGAATCTTTGATGTTTTTAAACAATAATAATATCCATAATGAACATCTTTTAGAAAATTTAAAACATACTTATACCCAAGAAACTTTATTTCAACAATTAATAAAAACAATCAACCCTTCTTTTGATAATCAAGATCTTTATCATAAGCATTTATACTACCAAGAAATCTTTGATAAATTAAGAAATTTTATTAATCTTATCCCAAACAAAAAAGATAAAACTTTATTAACCTTGAACCAAATGACAAAACTTTATCCCGAAGTCTTTGAAACCGACAACATTTCCAAACAAAAAATCCAAGAAGAATATTATCGTTTATCAGACACTTTCAAAGGATTAAACCAAGCCACTAAAGGGTTCAAAAAAGGTCAAATCATCACCATTGGAGGCTATACTGGTTTAGGTAAAACATCTTTTATCTATAATCTTCTTTTAGATTTAGCCAAAACTAAATACCAAGAAAACCAACATTATCCTTATATGTTGGTTTTTTCTTTTGAAATGACTTCAGAAGAAAACCTAAATCGTTTATTATCTAATCAAACTCAAATTCCTTTAGATGTTATTTTAGATAAAAATTTTGATAATATCACACAACAACACTATACGAAAAAGATGATACAAGCAAAACAATTTTTTACTAATATCAACTTATCTTTTAGTTATGACCAAGAAAAAAATATTAATTATATTGTTGATTTATTGTATCGTCTTCATTTAGAATCCAAAATAGAAATTGTAGTCATTGATCACCTTCAAATCACAAAAGCGAGTAATAAAATGGATAATGACCGTTTAGCCATTGATGAAATCATGACCAAAATTAAAGAAATCGCCATCGAATTAAAAATTGTCATTATCATTTTATCTCAATTTTCAAGAGATACTTATTCTAATTATAACGGAAAATCCCCAGAAATCACCGCACTAAAAGGCTCTGGCGGAATTGAAACCAATTCCGACATAGTATTAATTATGTCTGAATTTAACCCAAATATTAAAAAAAATACCACCAAACCCCTAAATATCTATACTTCAACCTTAAATCAACTATATTTAGAAGCTGATGACAATGATAATCAAAAAATAATTGAAGTAAATATTAAAAAAAATCGCAGCGGAACTAAAAAAACTTTAGTCTATCATTTTAAAATGACAACTCAAACTTTTCAAGAAGTAGGTTATGTTTTACCTTACCAAATAGAAGATTTTTAAGGAGTAAAAAAATGAATAATCAAGAAAAAATTAACTACATCAAAACTAATTTCCCCATGATAGTTTTATTAAAAAAATTAAACATCCTCCCATCAAACTTCAACAGCAAATATCGTTTTCCTTGTCCCATCCATCAAGGTCTAAATCCAACAACTTGTCATATAAATGATAACAATAACATTCACTGTTGGAAATGTTGTCGCGATTTTGACATTATTGATGTTTATAAAGAAATTCGTGGAATCACAAACTTTAACGATGCAGTCAAAAAGATTTTAAATTTTATGCATTCTCAAAAATTTGAAATCTTAACAAATAAAGAAAAAACTAACACCTCAATATCCTCCAACCCTTTCAAATTACAATATCATCCTCCCAAACCCCATAACCCAATAGATGAAACAGAAATTAATATCAAAAAAACACAATTATTCAAAGAAATATCTCCCTTATTTAATCAAATAAGAGATTATTATAATTATTTGTTAACATCCAATCAAAATGATGAAAGGAAAATAGGATTAGATTATTTAACACAAAAGCGCCAATTAAATTTAGAAACAATTAAAGAATTTAAATTAGGTTATGCTCCATTATCAAATAAACCATTATCTTTTAGATTAATCAATTTCTTAAAAAAGAAAAATGTTAATATTGATAAATTAGTAGAATATGGTTTTATCAAAGAAAAAACTAATTTCAAAGGAAAAAAATATTATCATGATACTTTTCATGGTTCTATCATTATCCCGATTGAAAATGGATATGCTAAAACATTTCACTTTTATCAAAACCATTTTTGCGATACTAGCTATTTTCAACCCAAATATCAATCTCTTAATAATTTCAGCCAAACCCCCACTTTTCATTTTAGTTATCGTTTCTTTGAAGCATTCCCTTGCATTAAACAAACTAAAATTATGATTGTTCATGAAGGCTTTTTTGATGTCATTAGTTGTTGGCAAAATGGAATTAAAAACGTTGTGGGATTAATTTGTGTCACACAATTATTTTCTCAAACACAAATAGACATTCTTAAAAAAGAAAATATTAAAATCATTATTGCCTTAGACAATGACGAAACAGGAAAAAAACGTAGTGAATTATTAGGTGAACAATTAAAAAAAGAAAATATTATCTATGAAATTAGACACATTTTACCACCTTATAATCAAACTTGTAAAGATGTCGATGATTTATTTAAACAATATGGAATCCAAGCTTATCAAAAATGTTTCTTAGACCCATATATTTCTTACGAAGCGGCCAAAAAGAAACAAATAGTAGATTTAGCTATATATTACTTTGGCAAAGATAAAGTAGAAGTAATTAACGAATAATTTATTAATTAATTTAAAAAAAGGAGAAATAAAATAATGCAAAACAATACCAATCAAGAAATTAGAATCGGAGGTGAAATTAATAAACAAAATACTCCCACTGATTTAGAACAAATCAAACACTTTTTGAAAACTTTAAAAGAAGATTTAATTAACCTCACCATTATTAATCATTCCAAAAAGAAAAATACCTACCAAGAAGCTAATTATCGCCCTAAAAATCAAACTTTATTTATAGATCCAAAAATCTTAGAAGAAATTAAAAAATACAAAATAGACATAATTAAAGCCATAAAAGTAGATGACAATACAAAATTATTACTTAACCCTTCAACCCCTCTTAAAACTCAAAATAATACCCTTAAACATCAATTTAATATTTTCCAAATCAATTATAAAAATGAAACCAAAAACCAAATAAAAGAATTAATGAGCAAAATCAATATCAATAAATTAGATACTTTAAAATTATTTAAATTAGATAATCATAAAAAAGATAAATATGATAAACCTTTAAAAAGCAATTATAAAAAAGGTTTAAATATTATTTATTATCGCTTAGAAGATTTAAAACACATTAAATTCTTTATTACCAAAGATAAACGAGGATATCGCATCAGAAAATTACATCCCAAATATAAATATATATCTAAAACAAAACAAATTATTTAACTAACAATTTTATGACACTTTTATGACACTTTTATGACACTTTTATGACACTTTTATGACACTTTTATGACACTTTACTGACACTTTACTGACACTTTACTGCCCCCAAAAACCCTTTTTGCAACAAGCTTATTTAACAAGTGATATTTGATATTTTATATCGATAATGATAATGATATTCGATATTTGATATTGTCGATATATCTTTTTTTTAAATTATTATTAATTATCGATATAAATAACATCTCTTTTTTAAAACCCTTTCCATTGGAAAAAGATTGTTTATAAAAATATAAATCAAATAATATAAGCGCTGGAGCGCTAACAAAAATAAAAAGAATACATAATAAAAAGAAAAATAATAAAGAATCCCCCCATTGCGCTGCCCCCCTTTTTTTTCAAACCTTACCAATTTCATCAGCGCAAAACTAAAAAATAAAACAAATTAATGGTATTTTTTTGATTTAAAAACCTTTTTGAATTATAATTATTAATATAATCAAAAAAAATAAGGTAAATAGTGTTTAATAATGAAAAAATTAAAACAAAAATTCAAATTATTGCAAAAAATGATTGAAAAAATAACTAAAATTGATAAAAAAATAGTTTTTAATTTGGTTAAAAAATTTAAAAATAACTTAAATCTTACTACCATTTTAAAAACTATCCAAATCAAAAGAAGTACTTATTATTACTGGTTAAAAATTAAAGAACAATTAAAATTAAAACAAGAAAAATACCTTTTGCAACAAAAAAGAATCGAAGCTTTATGTTGTAATCATGAATATTTTTTCGGTCATCATAAAATTACTGTTTTATACCAAAAAACTTTCAATGAATCAATTACTAAGAAAAAAGTTTATCTCATTATGAAAGAAAAAAATATTTTTTGTCGGTTAAGAATTAAAAAAAATAAACATCATTATAAAAATAATTTACAAAATAAAATTAAAATAGTACCTAACTTAATCAATCAAGAATTTATTTCATCTCGACCCCTACAAAAACTATTCACTGATATTACTTATTTTAAAACTCCTCAAGGTTTTTTATATTTTTCTTGTGTTATAGATTCTTTTAATAATCAAATTATCGCTTCACATACTTCTAATTGTCAAAATAAAGATTTAGTATTAAAAACAATCCAAAAATTACCTAAATTAAAAAAACCTTGTATTATTCATTCTGATCAAGGTTCAGTTTATCAATCTCTAAAAGTTCAACAAATCCTAACTAAAAAAGGTTTTTTAATCAGCATGTCCCGCAAAGCCACTCCACGTGATAACGCAGTAATTGAAAATCTGTTCGGCCAAATGAAAAGTATTTTATATCATCGTCATCCTTTTTTATTTCAAAAAACAATTCCAAAAATCACAAAAATAATTAATCAATTTCCTTCTTTTTGGAATCATAAATGGCTTTTAACTAAATTAAATAATTTATCCCCTTTACAATATTTTCAAACTCTTAGATAAATTATTAGTTAAATTTACATAAATAATATAACCTTATAAAAAAGGTTACTTTTCTGCACCCTTTTTTTAAGAAAAATATTAAAATTATATAAAAGATTATTTTCTTTTTATTTTGTAGACACCTTTTTAACTTTTTTTACCTAACTATATATATGGAAGGGTAAAATATTGAAAAAAATATCTTTTGAAACTAGCAAATTATTAAAAAACTTTAGACACTTTTTAATTTAATTAAAAACAACTTTGTTAGTTTGAAAAGATATGAAATTATCTACTTAATTTTAAGTTTTAAAGAACAATTTTAAAATTAAAATATGTCCAAAAAAATGGAACAGCGCAGTCATTAAGAAGATATAAAAAAATAAAAGATTAGTTTTTTTCTTTAAAATCAATTGTATAATACTTATTCCACCAGAAGTAGATTGATTTATCAAAATTAAAACAATTCCTGAAACTAAAGAAAATACTATTATAAAAAAAAAACAAATTTTACTTAATATTTCATTTTTTTACCTAATATTTCCTTCTCCTTAAATAATTTTTTTATTGAATTGATTATCATGTTGTTATCTATACTACTTTTCTCTAACACAAAAATAATAATTATAGAAACAAAAACAACCAAGAATGTGTTGAACATAATTTTTGATTTTTTTAAATATTTTTTTCCCAAAAAACCAATTATAAAATGAGTTAAAATAATAATATAAGTTGTTGTTAATTTACTAATATCAAACTTAGAATTGAATATTTGATAAAAACGACCTATTAATTGTAAAAAATTTTCTAAGCCACCAGTGGTTAATTTTAAAGGGATAACAAAAAAAATAAATACCGAAATTTAAAATAAGAAAACCTAAAATAATTTGAAATACATTTTTTTTGAATATTTTTCTTCCAAACTTATCACAATATCCTTTCTTTTTTTAAAAATATAAAAAAATAATTTTGATATTTGATTATTTAATGCAAAATAGTTGTTATTTATATAAAATATTGAAAATCAAATTTATAATGTAATAATTATTATTATAACAACAAAATAACACAAAAATAATTTTAAATCGTTATTTGATTAAATAATGAATTAAAATTATTTTTTTATATTAAATTTTATGTTTGTTGTTAAAATATGTTAAAATAAAGATAGTTAATAAATAAATTAAAATAATTTTAAAATAATTTAAAGGAGAATTAATTAAATTAATAATTTTATGGGACATGGACATAAGGAATCAGACGATTATCTTGATACGAATATGAATAATCTCTTTTTGTTTATTTTAAACAAAGAGGTTGTGAAATAAAATGGAAACAATTACAATTATTTTTATTATCTTTATTTTGATTTTATTAAATGCTTTTTTATCTTTTATTGAAGTTTCTTTAATTTCTTTAAATCCAAATAAAATAGAGTTAAGAGTTAAACAAGGGTTTAAAAAAGATTTAAAAATCAAAAAAATAAAGGAAAAACCTAATCTTTTTTTATCTGTTGTACAAATAATAATTCATATTTTAACTTTTTCTCAAGGTATTATAATAAATAATTTTCAACAAAAAAACGATCATTACAATCATTATTATATAGAAGTATCAGTTGTTTTATGTTCTCTTATTTTTGGTGAATTATTACCGAAGAGAATTGCTTTAGCTTTTCCTTTAAAAATTGCTTATTTATTTATTAGTCTTTTCAATATTATTTGTTTTTTTATGCAACCTTTTGTTTGGGTATTAAATAAAATTAGTGATTTTATATTATTTATTTTAAGAATAGATACTAATGTTAAAGGTTCTAATATAGAAGAAGAAGAACTTAGATTTTTATTAAATTCTTCTTATAAAACAGGTGTTATTAACACTAGTAAAAAAAATATGCTTCAAAATGTTTTTGATTTTGATGACACTTTAGTTTCAGATATTATGCGTCATAGAAAAGAAATTGCAGCTATAAATTCAGATATCACTAAAGAAGAATTAATTGAATTTATTTCTCACGAAAAATATACTAGATTTCCTGTTTATGAAGATAATATGGATAAAATAATCGGTATTGTTCATGTTAAAGATATTTTTAAAGGACTTTTAACAAACGGTAATAATAAATTTAATATCAAAAAATTTTTAAGAAAACCTTATTATGTATTAGAATTTCAACATATTAGCGAATTATTTAAAGAAATGAAAATAAAACAAAATCATATCGCTATCGTAATTGATGAATATGGTGGAACTTCTGGTATTGTTACTATCGAAGATGTTATCGAAGAAATTTTAGGAGATATCCAAGATGAATATGATCAACAATCTAAAGATATTACAAAAATTTCTGATAAAGAATATTTAATCAAAGGAACAACTCATCTAGACGAAATAGAAAATAATTTACAAATTGATTTGCCTTTGGATAATTACGATACTTTAAATGGTTTTATTTTAGGAAAATTAAAAAGAATGCCTGAACCTAATGAAAAAATTCAAATAATTCATAATGATTGGAAATTTGAAAGTGAAAAATATGATGGTTTAGTTATTAAAATGGTTCGTGTTACTAAAGTTCCTAAGTTGGAACCGTCTTTATAATTATTATTTAAAATTCAAATTAGAAAAAGTCACATAATTGTGGATCAACCATTACCTCAATGCTCTTTAAAACAATTAGAACAAAAATTAAATATTGATTTTGCCCAAGGATTAACGCAAAAACAAGTTCAAAAACAATATGTCAAAGATGGCCTTAATAAATTAAAAGAAATTAAAAAACCAAATTTTTGGGTTAAATTTTTATATCAGTTACATAATTCTTTTGTTTATATTTTATTAATAATTTTTTTATTTACTTTAATAATTGGTATCATTGAACAAAAAAAAGAAGAATTATTCGAAAGTTTTTTAATTTTAATAGTAATTTTAGGAAACGCTTTATTAGGCGTTTTTTTTGAAAATCGCAAAGAAAACTCTTTATTGTTAGTTGAACAAAAAACTAAACCTTACGCTAAAGTATTGAGAGATAAAAAATTACAATTTATACTTAAGGAACAAATAGTTTTAGGCGATATTATTACTTTAGAAGCTGGCGATGTTGTTCCCGCTGATTTATTATTAATTGAAGCTAATTATTTAAAAACAAATGAAGTTATTTTAACAGGAGAAATTTTGCCTGTTCTTAAAAATACTCCATCTAAAGAAGATGAAGCCGTTTTCACAAATTTTTCTAATTTAGTTTTTATGGATACTACTGTTATTTCAGGTAAAGCTTATGGTGTTGTTATCGCTACAGGAAAATATACTCGAATAGGAAAAATTCATCATCTGATAAAAACAGAAAAAAAATATAAAACACCTTTAGAAAAAAATATAAAACAATTATCTAGTTTTTTAACCATTATTATTTTTTTGATTGTTTTAATAAATTTATTTTTAAATTTATTAAAACATTATTATTTTAAGAAGATAATAGATTTTGACACAATAAAAAAATTATTATTATCTTCTTTTGTTTTAGCTGTGGCTGTTATTCCTGAAAGTTTATTAGCGATAATAACAATTATTTTAGCTTATGGAGTTAAAAAAATAATAAAACAAAAAGTTATTATTAAAAATTTGAAAACTTTAGAAACTTTAGGAGCTGTTAATATTGTTTGTACGGATAAAACAGGAACTTTAACCAAAAACCAAATGACTATTAAAAAGTTATATTTAAATAACTCTATTAAAGATGTCAGTTCCTCAGATTTAATTTCTGAACCCGATATAGAAAAATTAATTTGTTTTGGTATTTTATGTAATAGTAATTATAGTTCTCAAAAAAATAAAACAATTGTTAATAATAAATTCTTATTCGACCCAATCGATCAATCTTTTATTGATTTAGGTTATTTATGGAAATTAAATATTTTAGAAATTCAAAAAGAAAATCCTAAAATCAAAGAATTTCCTTTTGATAGTAATTATAAATTGATGTTGACCATTCATCAAAAAGATACAAAAAAATATTTAATTATAAAAGGGGCATATGAAATTATTTTAGGTTTATCTTCTTATATTAATCGCTATCAAAAAAATATTCTTAAAAAAGAAAATAATATTCAAAAAACGGAAGATGATTTGAATAAAATGTCCTCCGAAGGTTATAAAGTTTTAGGGATAGCTTATACGGAAATAAACTTAAATTATCTTGATTTTGATAATTTAAATATAGATGAAATATTAAAATTAATAAAAAATAAAATAATTTTTTTAGGCGCAGTAGGTATTGAAGATCCAATACGTCCAGAAATTTTTCCTACTATGAAAGAATTGCAAACAGCTTTTATTACGCCTATAATGATAACTGGTGATCACTTACAAACAGCTATCAAAGTAGCCTCTTCTTTAAAAATATTTAATCCTGAAATAGATTTAGCTATAACAGGCGAACAATTAGATCTCTTGAGTGAAGATGAATTAGCGTATAAATTAAATTCAATAAAAATTTATGCTAGAACTAATCCTGAACATAAATTAAAAATTATTAAAACTTGGCAAAAAAAAGATAAAATCGTAGCTATGATAGGTGATGGAGTTAATGACGCTCCTAGTATCAAAAAAGCAGACATCGGAATATCTATGGGACGAACAGGAACAGATATAACAAAACAAACATCAGATATTATTTTAGTCGAAGATAATTTCGCCACTATTACAAACGCTATTAAAGAAGGAAGAAATATTTTTAATAATATTAAAAAAAGCGTTATTTTTTTATTAAGTTGTAATATAGGCGAAATAATAGTTATTTTATTAAATACTTGTTTAGGACATTTATTTTTTAATCAAAATTTTATTATTTTAAACACTGCGCAAATTCTCTGGATTAATTTAGTAACTGATTCTTTAGCGGCCATATCTTTAGGAATGGAACATCCAGAAAACAACTTAATGAAAGAAAAACCACGTTTTATAAAAAATGCTTTATTGAATAAACAAAATATTCAAAAAATTTTAATAGAAGGTTTTATAATTGGTATTTTAACATTTTTAGCTGCTTTTATAGGTTATAAATACAATGATAATAATAACCAAGATGGACAAACTATTGCCTTTATTGTTTTGTCTTTATCTCAATTGGTTCATGTTTTTAATTTAAGAAGTTTTAATAAATCTATTTTTCTTTTAAAAACTAATTTTTATTTAATCTTTTCTTTTATTATAAGTGTATTTTTACAAATAATTGTTATTATAATACCTTTTGGTAAACAAATTTTTAATTTATCTCCTAATTTATCTTATTCCAATATTTTAATTATTTTTATTTTTTCTGTAATGCCTTTATTTTTGATGGAAATTATAAAAAAGATAAAATCTTTTTTATAATTTTTTTTAATAAAAAAATATTGATAAATAAAATATTTTTAAGCATAATATTTTTAGATATAAAAAACTTTTATAAAAAACTCAAAATAATAACTTAAATTGTTTTCATTTTTCTAAAACAAAAATAAACATAAATAATTTGAACCTGAATCAATAACAAATCAATTAGTGTTATTTAAAAAAGTTGCGATGTTACAACGGTTTAGATATTTTTTATTTTTAAAAAATTATTTAAGACTAAATATTAAGTTAGTCTTTTTTTTATTAATAAAAAATGTTGATATATCAACATTTTTTTGGTTATATTTTGATAATTAATATAAAAATATTATTTGCTTTTTTGTTAAAATTCAAATGAATTTAAATATTATTATTTTATTATAATGTATTTAAATTTTTAATAATTTAATAAGAAAAAAGAATGTGTAATATAAAAAAATAATTATCATCCTCAATTACCCGCAAAAAACAACTCAATATCATCATACCCATAATACCCATAATATATTAACCTCATTTCTATCAATCATAACTGCGAAAATAGGTTATATTTTGATACTTATCCCTGAATATATTTTTAGTATTTTTATCATTACTATCATTACAATGATAATAACTATTTCGTTAATTATTTTATATCAAGGGAAATATCAACTAGGTAACTAAAGACTGTTGGGGGGAGGTATATTAAGTCTTATTTTCGCAGCAATAATACCTGTTATTTTAATATTACTAGAGTCTTACGAACCCAAAATAAATAATTATTATTTAAAACTTCGGCAACCTTCTAAAATATACGAAAATAAAAAAATTATTTTAATCTTTTTTTAAAAAAAGACTAAAAATTCAGTTATTCTTAAAGAATATTTTTTTAAAAAAGTGTCTAAACTTTTGAAACAGCCAAGCGACTCCTAACCTAAAAGTATAGAATCAAAAATAAAACCTTTTAAAAAGAGCTAATGATTTCGTATTATTAGCTACAAAATTAAACAAATCAAATCTTATTTAATTTAATATTTTATTTTTTTCGTCAAATAAAAAAGACTCAATAAATGAGTCTTTTTTATATAATAATATTTGTATTATTTTTTTGGTGGGTTTAGTTTTCTTGTTACAAAATTAAATGTTTGTGTTTGAGAAAATGTTGTGCCATCTATGTTTAAAGTTATTTTTTGATTAATTTGTATCTTTTAAGATCGTATTCGTCGATAGAAGAAAATTTGGCTACTTGTAGGATTGTATGTTGTCATTTTGATTAATTTTCCTGTTTGAAGGTTAAATTCTTGGATATATTGAATTTTTGTACCATCATCTTTACAAAATGTTTTTTTAATTAATTTTTCATTAGAATCATATTCTAGAGAAGAAGAAATTTTGTCACTTTCATATTTGTAATCATCTTTTTTAATTAATTTTACGCTAGAATCATAAGTATTTTTAAAGGTTTGTTTAATTTCTTCATTATTATAAAATGTTGTTTTATTTATTTTACCATCTGTATCGTATATAATGGATGAATTGAATTATTTTTTTCTATTTTCAGTATATTTTTTCTAATTCTTTTCTTACTTCAGGAGTGTAATCTTTCATTGAATCGTTGATATTGTAAAAAAACTAATTTAATTATTTTTTTGTTTGAGAATCATAAACATCTATATGATTAATTTGTTCATCAGATCGATAAAAAATTTTATTGATTTGACATTGATAATCTTTTACCTCTTTGGTTTTAGAAAAAAAGAACAATTTAATTATTATTTCAGCAACAATGATCAAAATAATTATAGAAAATATTATTATTAATTTTTTCTTATTTTTCTTAGATTGTGGATAATTATTTTTATACATATATAAAATGAATTCCTTTTCTTTTATTATCGAATGTAAAAAAATAAGAACGCTTTAATTTTAACAAAAAAAAAAAAAAAACAAATAATACCTTTTGATACTAAAGTTATTTATTTAAGTAGATGAAGATATTAATTAAAATACATAAAGTTATAAATTTATTTATTTTTTTAAACAAAAGATTTTTAAATAAAAAAGTAAATATAAAAATAAAAAGACTCAATTAATTGAGTCTTTTTTTAATAAAAAAATAAAAAAAATTATAAAAAAACAATTAATAATATCTTTTTTTAAATTTTAAATATTATTTAATTTTATATAAATATATTTAACTAGTTTAATTTAAAATTGAAATATATTATATATTCGTTTAAGATATTAATAACTATATTAAAAATAACCTTTCAAATAAACTACTTTATTATTCATTCAAACACAATTACTGTTGTGATTAGGAATTTTTTATCTTTGAATAATAATTTCGATAGGTTTTTTGCGAGAAATTTTCCAAATAGGAAAAAAAGTAGCCAAAAACATCACTAAAAAAGTAATTAAAAAAATAATTTTCATAACGGTAAAATTAAAACTAACTAAATTAACCCAAATTAAATTAGATATCATTTTATTACCATACCAAATGATTGTTTTGATTAAACCAAAAGATAATAATAAATTAATAATCGCAAGAATACAAACTTCAATTGTAAAAATAGTAGATATATCAAAATTATTCGCTCCAAGAGCTTTTAAGATTCCGACTTCTTTTATTCTTTTTTGGATACTATTTGAAATGAAATTAAATATTAAAATAAACGAAAATATACTATAATTTATACTCAAAAATAAAAGAAACAAACTTAATTTTTTAAATATAGGTTCTGAACCATCAATAAAAGAAATAGCAGGTATGTTTTGTAATGATAAGTTAGAATAAACATTATCGTAATGCATTTTAACAATTTCTGTTAATTGTTGCTCTTTTAAGTCTTTTGCATTCCCTATTAAACTTTTAAGTTTAAATTTTGCTTTATTTTTTGTAAATTGTTTTTCATCTATAAAACATAAACTATTTATACCTTCATCTTTATCCAATCTATTTAAACTTAAAGAAACGATTTTAACAATATTTTTCATAAAATCTTCTCCTATTTTTTTTATTTCTTCTTCAGATAAATTTAAGACATCATCAAAACGATTATCAGGTTTTGATAAAGCAAATGATTTTAGTTTTTCATAACGAAGACTTTCTGGAATTTTATCAAAAATATATTTACTAACAAAATAATTATAATCTGTATTTAGGTCTTCTTCTTTCGGTTTTATAACTCCTATATTATTCCAAAAATTTATATCCTTTTTATCAATTACAACAAAATTTATTTTTGGATTTAAGTATAAAATTAAATCTGGGTTTTTTGACATAAATAAATCAGCATTATTTTTATACGTGTATACATTTTGGAAATGAGCGTTAGGATATTTATTTTTAAATTCTTCCACCTCATTCTCATTTTTAAAATCTGGATAATTTGGTTTATTATAAAAATCTTTATTTTTTGGAGAAATAATTAAAGGTATATATGTATTATTTTTAAATGTATATTTAGCGATATCAGATTTATTGTAAAAAGAAAAACACAAAGAAACACCTAAAAAAACTAAAGACATAACCATTAAAAAAATATTAAAAAATAAATTAACTGGTTTACTTTTAATGTTATTCAAAGCGATTCGCAAAGCTATTTTGAATGGTAAACGAGACTTAATAGCGAGATAAGAATCAGCATTATCTAAAGCTAAATCGTTTTGAAAAATATTTTCTTTTTTATTTACTTTATCAGAAAATATATTACCATCTTGAATCTCGATAACACGATCAGCATAAGCATAAGTATTTTCTATATCATGAGAAACTAAAACTACTAATTTTTCTTTGGAAATTTCTTTCAAAATATCTAAAATATTTTTTCCTGTTTGGCTATCTAAAGCACCTGTAACTTCATCTCCAAGAATAATTTCTGGATTTTTGATAATAGCTCTTGCGATCGCTACTCTTTGTTTTTGGCCACCTGATAATTCTTTAATATATCTATTTTCAAGACCTTCTAAATCTAATTTTTTTAAAATATTTTTTATATGCGATTGCTCAAATTTTTGATTTTGTAATTCTAAAGAAATACTAATATTTTGAAATACTGTAAAATCTTCTAATAATTTATAATCTTGGAAAATGAAACCGATTGATGTATTACGATAAGCATTAAAGTCTTTTTGGCTAAATTCTTTAGTAGATTTATTTTTAAATATAATTTCTCCATGATTATAATTATCTAAACCACCTAAAATATTCATTAAAGTGGTTTTTCCACTTCCTGTTTTCCCTAAAATAAAAACAAACCCTTTTTTAGGTAATGAAAAAGTAATTTTTTTTAAAATAGAAAAGTTTTCTTTTGTTTTTTTATTATAATAAATTTTAGATAAATTTTTAATAAATAACATAAACCTTTAAAAATCCTATTCTGATATTTTTAATTATAATAAATT
Source organism: Candidatus Phytoplasma luffae (assembly GCF_018024475.1). Taxonomy (GTDB): domain Bacteria; phylum Bacillota_I; class Bacilli_A; order Acholeplasmatales; family Acholeplasmataceae; genus Phytoplasma; species Phytoplasma luffae. The sequence continues at coordinate 56,120 of NZ_CP054393.1, forward strand.
TAATTTATATTTAAATTTAAAAAACCATATTTTTTAAAAAGTAAAAATTAATATTTCTTTTTTTTCAATATATTAAATATACTATATTAAATATGATTGATTTTTAAATAATTATATAAACAAAATAATTTTATTTAAATATTTAACATTAAAAAGAATAATATTTTTTTAACATAATCGTATTTATATTATTTAAATTAAAATCATATTTAATATTTATTTTTAAATAAAATTTTATTAACTGAAAATCCAAATTACCAACATCAATTTGTTTTTTTAATTCTTTTAAACTTAAACCTTTAATGTTAAATCAAGACCAAAATAAAACTTGACTATCATCGTGCTCACTGCGCTGTTCCATTTTTTTGGACATATTTTAATTTTAAAATTGTTCTTTAAAACTTAAAATTAAGTAGATAATTTCATATCTTTTCAAACTAACAAAGTTGTTTTTAATTAAATTAAAAAGTGTCTAAAGTTTTTTAATAATTTGCTAGTTTCAAAAGATATTTTTTTCAATATTTTACCCTTCCATATATATAGTTAGGTAAAAAAAGTTAAAAAGGTGTCTACAAAATAAAAAGAAAATAATCTTTTATATAATTTTAATATTTTTCTTAAAAAAAGGGTGCAGAAAAGTAACCTTTTTTATAAGGTTATATTATTTATGTAAATTTAACTAATAATTTATCTAAGAGTTTGAAAATATTGTAAAGGGGATAAATTATTTAATTTAGTTAAAAGCCATTTATGATTCCAAAAAGAAGGAAATTGATTAATTATTTTTGTGATTTTTGGAATTGTTTTTTGAAATAAAAAAGGATGACGATGATATAAAATACTTTTCATTTGGCCGAACAGATTTTCAATTACTGCGTTATCACGTGGAGTGGCTTTGCGGGACATGCTGATTAAAAAACCTTTTTTAGTTAGGATTTGTTGAACTTTTAGAGATTGATAAACTGAACCTTGATCAGAATGAATAATACAAGGTTTTTTTAATTTAGGTAATTTTTGGATTGTTTTTAATACTAAATCTTTATTTTGACAATTAGAAGTATGTGAAGCGATAATTTGATTATTAAAAGAATCTATAACACAAGAAAAATATAAAAAACCTTGAGGAGTTTTAAAATAAGTAATATCAGTGAATAGTTTTTGTAGGGGTCGAGATGAAATAAATTCTTGATTGATTAAGTTAGGTACTATTTTAATTTTATTTTGTAAATTATTTTTATAATGATGTTTATTTTTTTTAATTCTTAACCGACAAAAAATATTTTTTTCTTTCATAATGAGATAAACTTTTTTCTTAGTAATTGATTCATTGAAAGTTTTTTGGTATAAAACAGTAATTTTATGATGACCGAAAAAATATTCATGATTACAACATAAAGCTTCGATTCTTTTTTGTTGCAAAAGGTATTTTTCTTGTTTTAATTTTAATTGTTCTTTAATTTTTAACCAGTAATAATAAGTACTTCTTTTGATTTGGATAGTTTTTAAAATGGTAGTAAGATTTAAGTTATTTTTAAATTTTTTAACCAAATTAAAAACTATTTTTTTATCAATTTTAGTTATTTTTTCAATCATTTTTTGCAATAATTTGAATTTTTGTTTTAATTTTTTCATTATTAAACACTATTTACCTTATTTTTTTTGATTATATTAATAATTATAATTCAAAAAGGTTTTTAAATCAAAAAAATACCATTAATTTGTTTTATTTTTTAGTTTTGCGCTGATGAAATTGGTAAGGTTTGAAAAAAAAGGGGGGCAGCGTAATGGGGGGATTCTTTATTATTTTTCTTTTTATTATGTATTCTTTTTATTTTTGTTAGCGCTCCAGCGCTTATATTATTTGATTTATATTTTTATAAACAATCTTTTTCCAATGGAAAGGGTTTTAAAAAAGAGATGTTATTTATATCGATAATTAATAATGATTTAAAAAAAAGATATATCGACAATATCAAATATCGAATATCATTATCATTATCGATATAAAATATCAAATATCACTTGTTAAATAAGCTTGTTGCAAAAAGGGTTTTTGGGGGCAGTAAAGTGTCAGTAAAGTGTCAGTAAAGTGTCAGTAAAGTGTCATAAAAGTGTCATAAAAGTGTCATAAAAGTGTCATAAAATTGTTAGTTAAATAATTTGTTTTGTTTTAGATATATATTTATATTTGGGATGTAATTTTCTGATGCGATATCCTCGTTTATCTTTGGTAATAAAGAATTTAATGTGTTTTAAATCTTCTAAGCGATAATAAATAATATTTAAACCTTTTTTATAATTGCTTTTTAAAGGTTTATCATATTTATCTTTTTTATGATTATCTAATTTAAATAATTTTAAAGTATCTAATTTATTGATATTGATTTTGCTCATTAATTCTTTTATTTGGTTTTTGGTTTCATTTTTATAATTGATTTGGAAAATATTAAATTGATGTTTAAGGGTATTATTTTGAGTTTTAAGAGGGGTTGAAGGGTTAAGTAATAATTTTGTATTGTCATCTACTTTTATGGCTTTAATTATGTCTATTTTGTATTTTTTAATTTCTTCTAAGATTTTTGGATCTATAAATAAAGTTTGATTTTTAGGGCGATAATTAGCTTCTTGGTAGGTATTTTTCTTTTTGGAATGATTAATAATGGTGAGGTTAATTAAATCTTCTTTTAAAGTTTTCAAAAAGTGTTTGATTTGTTCTAAATCAGTGGGAGTATTTTGTTTATTAATTTGAGGTGTTCCAAAACTTTAGACACTTTTTGTTTTTTAAAATTTATTTAAGGCTAACTATTAAGTTAGTCTTTTTTTATTCTCTAAGAATAAAATTAATTTTCATATCTTTTCTAAAAACGTTTTTAGAAAGGGATTAAATGTTAAGAAAAAAATTATTTAAAGATTTTTTAAAAAATAAAAAGAATTTAGAAATAAGAGATCAATTAATTGATCTTCATTTGCCATTAATAAATAAAATTGTTGGTAAATTTAAATATTATCCTAAATTGCTCCAAAAACAAGATTTATATCAAGAAGGAGTTTTAGGATTAACGAAAGCCCTAAGTAATTACCAAGATTTAGGTTATGACTTTATCGCCTATGCAAAACCAACAATTAAATCTGAAATCAATGAACTAATAAGAAAAAGTTATTCTCCTTCAATCCCACAAAAATCTACTAAACCAAACAATATTAGTTTTCAAGAAGAAAAATATCAACCTTATAAAATCAGCAACCCCAATCCTCATCAATTATGGTTAAAACAAACAAATCACGAATGTTTGTTAAAAAAACTAAAAAAGAAATTAAGTAAAACAGGATTTAATATTATTTGTTTAAGTTTTGGTATCACTTTAGACAACATCAACGAAACTTATCAACGACCTCATACCAACCAAGAGATCGCGCTAAAAATAAATTTAAAACTTCAAACAATAATCAACATCAAAAAAATAGCTATTCTAAAATTAAAACCTAAAAAACCAATGGAGAAATAAAAAAATGTTAAATAAAGTTCAATTAATCGGCCGCATCACTAACGCCCTAGAATCACAATACATTCATATTAATAATGAACAAATCACAAAAATTGATTTCAACTTAGCTATCAACAATAAAGATAAAGTTCAATTCATCCACTGTGTTGCCTTTCGTAATCAAGCAGAAAACATGAGTAAATATTTACACAAAGGTTCAAAAATATATATAGAAGGAACATTATCTATTCAAAAATACACTAATAACGAAAACCAAAACAAAACCAATACTAAAGTTATTTTAAACAATGTTATCTTTTTAGATAATAACCCCCCAACCCAAAATTAAAAAGGAGTCACTAAAATGACAAAAAAAGAATTAATCAAAACTATCGCAGTAATGCATAAAACTTCGGTTACTCAAACCCAAGATTTTTACAACTCGTTCGAAAATGCTTTAATCAAAGCAATCACATCCAACGAAGAAGTGGTATTATCACCTTCAATTGGCAAATTCATCTTAAAATCAAGAAAAGCCCGCGTGGGAAGAAACCCCCAAACAGGTAAAAAACTCAAAATCCCTACAAAAACTGTGGTAAATTTTAAACTTTCTAAAACTATTAAAGATGAAGTCAAAAACCTTAAATTAAAATAAGGAGAATAAATTATGTTTATTTTTTCATTATTTGCAACAATTAGCAATTTTATCTTAAATTACTCTAAAGGATTTAGCACTACCGAAATCCTTGAACGAAGAATAGACGGAATCCAAACAACGATTTTCACTATTCTTATTGTCTCTGGTTTCAAACCTATTTTTAAATTAATTGCAAATATTTTGATTTTCGTCAAAGATTTGATTTTAGGCCTCTTTTTCCCCAACAAAAAACTCCAAAATTTAGAAATCCAAAACGCCAAACAAGAATATTTAGAAAAACAGTTATTAAAAAAACTAGATAAAATAAATGAAAACCAAGAAAAACTCCAATCCCAATTAGAAGTGCAAAAAGTAAAAGTTGCTCATTGGCAAGAGAAAAAAGCAAGAAAAAAAATACTAAAATTAAAAAACAACAACAAACCTCACGGAAAGGAAAATGAAAATGAATGAACTTAATTTCGCCATTGGATTTATCGTTGGCGCCCTATTCGCAACTGCTTTAATGTTTATTATCAAAAAAATCTTTTTTAATTTTTTTCCATTACCAGAAATTAATAAAACAGATGAAACTAAAAAAGATAACAAACCCAATAAATCATCTTCAATTATTCCAAACCCAAATAACAATTCAAAAGAAAAAAATAATTTAGAAAGTGAAAATAATTAAATGAAAATTAATAATTTAAACCAACGAACTTCTGAGTGGTATAATCATCGCAAAAAATATATCAATGCCTCTGAAATAGGAAGTATTACAGGAAATGACAAATTTAGAAGTTTAGAACAATTAATACATGACAAAATATTTGGAACAACATTTACAAGCAATAAATTCACCGAACACGGCAACAAAACCGAACCCCTAGCGAGAACTTTTTTTGAAAAAATAACTAATCTAAAATTCCCTGATACCATCTTTACTGATGATACTTTAGATATGTTTTCTGCAAGTCTTGACGGTTATAACGAACAAACCAACACTTTATTAGAAATTAAATGTCCTTATGTAGATGAAAATAACAACATCTCCTCTACTTGGAATGGTTTCTTTTCACATAAAAAAATCCCTTCTAATTACTGGGCGCAAGTTCAATGTCAATTATATTGTTCTCAATCTAAATTCGCTTATTTCTTTGTTTATTTTAATGACACTAATTATCATGTTGTTAGGGTTTATCAAGATAATAATTTTATTAACCAAATGATTGCAGACGGCAAAAAGTATTTAGAATTATTAAAACTCAATAAACAAGAATTACAACAGACAACTTATTTAAAAAAATTAAGTAAATTTAAAATATAAAAAAAAGAAAGGAAACTAAAAATGAAAATCCAAAAAAACCAAAAATAATTATTAAGAAAAAAACAATTTAGAAAGTAACAAAGAAATAAATAATTAATACAAAGGAGAAAAAACATGTCAAAAAAAATAATTATCACTAAAAAACCAAATAAAAAATTAACCAAAACCCAAAACCCAAATCAAAAAATATCAATCCCAGAAACAAAAAAACTCAATCATCACATTTCACCCCCAACTCCTAATATCAATAAACTAAATTTATTAAAAATAATTACTTATTTAACTATCATTTTATATTTTATTTTACATGTCAACGTTATTTATTACCAAAACCAAATCCCTTGGTTAACAACAGGAATCAATAATTTTATCGATTTAATTAAAACAATTTTTTCAGGAGGAAACAAATAATGAAAACACAAAATAAAAATAAAATATTAATTATCATAACATTTGTAATTGTTCTATTTTTCTCAATTATCTCAATTTATGCTTTAAACGATTACTTTAACAAACAAAGAAAAGAAAAAATAAATTTAATAAATGATTTTCCTATTTTCACTGTTGAACGAACGGGTGGCAACAACGAAAATCAAATACTTTTGCCGATTTCAATTCCTAACTTAAGCCAAAAAAAATACAATCACTTAATTACTATCGAACACGAAGCAATCCTTAACTCAAATGGAATAGATATTTCAATACCCTTATATTTAAAATTATCAACCCAATATAACACTAACCAATCCTTTAACAACCCAGAAAAATATTTAAACATAAGCCTCAAAGTTAATAACAATGATTATGACGACACAAAACGTCCCCAAATGATATTAAACGACAAAGGTATTGGAATTATTAAAATTCAAATTAGCATCGAACAAAAAGAAATCATCAATTCCAAAAACCCTCAATTAGAATTAATTTGTGATTACGAATTAGTCGATTCCCAAGGTAAATCTTTCGAAGGCGGAAATCAAACTATCGAAAACAAAATTGCTCAATTAGCAAAATAAAATATTAAAAGACTAAACAAAATTTGTATTAGTCTTTTTTTATTTTTCAGAAAGGTATTAATATGAAAATGAATATTAAAAAAAATCAAAATAAAAATTTAAATCCAACTAATTTAATAATAATCATTATAACATCTATCATTTTATTTTTAGGAATTCAAGTTTGGATCCACCATCAAGCTTTAATCGAAAATCAAACCCAAATCCTAAATCATCATAAAAGATTAGAAACCCAAAACAAAACTAACCAAGAAACTAAAAAATATTTAGAAGACCAAATAACTAAAAATAATTCATCACCAGAAAAAATTCAAACTTTTTCTTCATCAGAATTACAAGAAAAAACAATAATCCCGAACGATAACCAAGAAGAATTATTATTTAAACCTTCTAACAACAATAAATTCCCAGGATTCAACCAACTAATCGGTTTCAAAGAAGAAAAACAAGCATTAGATGGATTTATTGATTATCTCAACAACAAAGAAAACTACAAAAATATTGGAGAAATCGAATCTCCTCTAGGTATTTTAATGTATGGAGCCCCTGGAACAGGAAAAACCACTCTCGCAAGATCCTTAGCCAAAGAAACTAATTTACCCTTCTTTGAAGTAAGCAGCTCTTTATTCTCACAAAAATACAAAGGTATCGCCCCTCAATTAGTCAAAGATTTATTTATGACAGCTCGCGAAGAAGCAGCCCAAAACAATGGCGCAATCATCTTTTTAGATGAATGCGAAACTATCTTTACTGATTTAAGCACTTTAGAAACTGATTCAGAAATTGCCAATGTTGTGAATCAATTCAAAACTGAATTGACATCTTTTAAAAACAACCCTGAAAAACCTATTTTCATCATTGGAGCTACAAACCACATTAACCAAATCGATGATGCCATCAAATCAAGATTCACTTACAATATCGAAGTCAAACCAGGCAACAAAGAAGAAAGAAAACAATTCCTAGAATTTTTAATCAACAAACGTAAAAACCCTTATAGTGAAGAAGCCAAACAATACTTATATGAAGTCATTAACGAAGCTTTAGAAATATTACCGCCAAACCATCAATTCAAACAAGCCAATCGTACTTTGGAAAACCTCTTAAAAACAACAGTAACAATCTTTGCGAAAAACAGAGGTCAAGGTGAAACTAGAAGAAATGAAATCAACAAAGAAGATTTAAAACAAGCATATAAAATGATAATTTCTCCTAATATAAATATATTAGACCAAATAGAAAAAAACCAAAAAGGAGATGAATAATATATGTTAACACCATTTGACTTAATCAAAGGATTTTTATCATTTAAATCTTATTTCACCTGGTTTTTAATAGCCACTACCATCTTTAGTCTATTTGTTTTCTTTAAAAGAAAACTTTCACCCACTCAACAATCAACAACATCATGGAAAGGCTATTTAACTTATTTTTTAATTATAATTGGTATTTTAAGTTTCATTTATTTATGTTTCTTTCATAAAACAGAACCATCATCTAAATATGCAGGGCAATTAGTCAACAAAATCGACAAAGCCATCGATAAATACGAAAATACAATAAATAATTACAAAGGATTAAAAACTAATTGGGAAAGTGAATTAAAAAAATGTGAAGATGAATTAAAAGAACTTTACAATGCCCAAGAATCCTCCCAAAAACAAAAAGAACAAATCCATGAATTGTTAGAACAAAATGAAGTCAAAATCCAAGAAATAAAAGAACAATTAAAAAACACAACAGGTAACATCACTATCTTAAAAGGCAAGCTAACTCAGTTAGAAAAAGATAAAGATGCCAAAGAAAAAGAAATTAAACAAAAACAAGAAGAAGAAAAATTAGCTTCTCCTGACGATAAAATTAGATTAAGAGCACAAATTGAAAAACTCCAAGATGAAGTAATAAAATTAGCTGGTGAAATCGGCAAAATAAAAGTTAAAATCAAAAATTTAGAAACAGACCAAAAATATTATCAAGATATGTTATCTGGTGCTGAAAAATTTAAAAAAATGTTAGAAGAACAATATAAAGATTTAACTGAAGGAGAAAAAAGATTATATAATCAAATCCAATCAGTTGAAGAACGTCATGCCGAAATCCAAAAAGAAATTGATGCAGTCAAGAAAAAACTAGATAAAATCGATTTAGAAAAAGATTTATATACATCCCTAAAAATAAAATATCGCGAAATGCATAACCGCCTGATAACTTATGAAAAAGAACATGAAGCATCAGCTGGAAACATAGTAAAATGGGGATTCAAAGCTTTTGATAAAGTAACTGACTTAATCCCCGCTAAATATGGTATGAAAATTATGGGCAAAGCAGTTACTTTTACACGTAAGTTCGCTCAAGGTATGTCAAAAGCTACTTTAGTTCTTCACGAAGGCCACCGTTTGTGGCATTTATATAATGAAGTCGCGCAAGAAAACAAAGAACATCCACCAATGATTACCGAAGAAGCTTTAAAAATGTATACTCAAGACATCGACCGTGATTTAGCCAAACTTGACGCCGACTACAAAGATTACGAAAAAAAGCTAGCTGATTATAAACTTCGTCAAAATGAAAATAATTTAGAACAAGAATTAGAATATTCTAGATCAATAGTTCGCGGAATAGCCCAAAAAGAACAATCAGTCATCGATGAATATAAAAAAATCACTAAGGATTTAGAAGCAGAATACAATAAAGCTTCAGATAATGACAAATTATACAAAACTAAAGACAAATTAGAAGAAGAATTAGAAACTAAAATCGAAGAAGTGAATGATTTAAAAGAACAATTAAAACAAAAAAATCCGAGTTACGCTCGTGCTCAACAACGCCTTCAAGCTAGACGAGTTGGTAAAATCCCTGAAATGGTTATGATACCAAATAAAAAATAATTTTCCTTAAACATTTTATTCATAAAATTATATAATAGTGATATATTCATATTTCAATATTTGATAATAATCACTATTATCAGAAAGGAAATGAAATTTATGAATAATAATTTTTTTAAAAAACATTTAGTAACTATTGTTATCACATCTCTTTTTGGAATAGCGATTATAATTGGTTTTTATCAAGGATTTAATGATTATCAAAACGAAAAAAATTATTTATCTCCTTTAGAGAACAAACCCCAACAAATCCCTTCAAAAATAAAACGTTCTACGGAAGAAACACCCCAACCGAAAATTAAAACAACTGCTGTTCGTTTAGACCAAATTAAAACTTATCTCTTTGGCGAACCTACTGACACTTCTAAATTACCATCTGATTTATCAGAGCGAGAAAAAACCCAAATCAATAAACTAAAAAATAGTTGGCAATTATCATTGAATTTATTAAAAAAAGAAAAAACAGACGTTGATGAAGAACAAACTAAATGCGATAATTATAATCTCAAAATTAAAGAAATAAAAAATCAATATCCTTCGTTAATAACTAAAAAAAATCAACTAGAACAAGATCAAGAAGACAAAGAAAAAGAAATCAATCAAAAAAAAGAAGTTCGGAAACAATTTAAATGTTTACCTAATCAACCCGAAGAAGTTAGAAAAAAAAGAAAAGAAAATTTTGATTTATTAACAGCTGAAATTGAAAAACTCCAAGATGAAGGAATAAAATTAGCTGGTGAAATCGGCAAAATAAAAGTTAAAATCAAAAATTTAGAAACAGACCAAAAATATTATCAAGATATGTTATCTGGTGCTGAAAACTACAAAAGAATATTAAAAGAACGATATAAAGAAGGTGAAAAACAATATAAAGATTCAATTATTTCTAAATTAAACAAACTCTATGACATTACCTCGACTGAGGGATAAAAAATAAAAGGAGTTATTAATAATGGTTAAATCAAAAAAACAATTATCTATATTTACTTCAATTTTATTTATTTGTTTAGGATTATTCTTAATTACTAATAATCAAATTTATGGTAGTCCTAAAAAAGATATTTCATCATCAAAAGAAATAGAAAAACAAGATATTAAAAATTATTTTGATTTATATAATACGCTTGAAAATTGTTCTAATGAAGAAAGAAATATAATTATTCAAATATTATCAAACTCAAAAACAGTAGATTTATTAAAACAAATGGCTAAAGAAGAAGCCAAAAATAAACCAACTAACAAAGAAGAAGGTTCTTCTTCCCAACAACCTGATAGCTCCAAAAAATAATTAATTAAGACTCTCGATAGAGAGTCTTTTTTATTTAACAAACTCACATAACGGCAAGACAAACATAACACCAAAAAAAGGAGGTAACCAATTATGTCAAAATCAATCAAAATTCCCTTTATCTAAATATTTCATCATTATTTATTTATTATTATTTTTAATTTGTTGTCCTTCTATCTCCGCTCATCCTTATTTTCATCATCAATCTAAATCAAAAATAAAACTATCTGACTACCAAACCCTTCAACAAGAATGGTTAGCCACTCAACCCAAAATGAAAAGATATGACATTCCTGTTTTATCCAAAGAAAGCATCCCTGATATCTTAAAATATTTTAATATCAAAGCTTATCTTTATGATATTTCAACTCCCTCCTACAATCCTTATGATTACACTTTCTTCGACGCTAAACTCAAAAACCCTCCTTCAGGTTTAATTGGGGCTTATTTCAAACCAAGACATAACCCTTTTAATATCAAATATCCTGATGAAGATGATGAATTCACCTTAGAAGAACTCCTTGATTACGGAATAGCCATCAAAGAAGCCTTTGTCTTTTGGGATACAAAACAAAAACCTCAAGAAGAAAATGTAAATATAGAATTAATAATAATTGAAATGTTTGCTGACCAAAACAAAGAAGAAGCAATTAATAATTATTTAATCAAAAACAACATCATTAAAGAACCAAAACTAATTAAACTAGGTTGTTATAACGCAACACCTCATACTGGATTAGTATTGCCTTTACCTTTTGGAAAATTTTTATTTGAATTTGAAATTGATGCCATTTATTTTGATGACGGCATAAGGTTATTATCTGAAAATCGAAATATACAATCTCTAAGAAACCGATTAGAATGGAAACAAGAATTTCTACAAGAAGTTATAATAAAACAAAATTCATGTGAAGATACACATTTCAAAACTGTCTATCAAGAAAGCATTAATGAAATTAATGAAAGCATCAATCAAATAAAAGAAGATATTATTAAATCTCAATCATATACTATCGAAGACTTAACAAAACTCTCAAATGGTGCCAAAAACATCTATCTTTTCTTCCTTAATGTTCAAAAAAGAAAAAAAATTATTGAACTCCCTGACTCTTTAGACCCTTATCAAACTATCCGAGATTGGAAAAGAGAAAACAACCTTTATACTTTCCCTCCTTTAATAGAAGAAAGTGAATATAAAGAAGAAACAGAAAAGCGAAATTGGGATATTGAAATAACTTCTCCTTCTTATAAAAAAATAGATATTCCTTTTCAAATTAAAAAAATATTCCAATGTTTAGAAACTGATGATTGTATTTATTTTGTAGTTTGTAATAATGATACACTCCAAATTAAACTCGTCGAACAATATCGTGATGCTTATATAAATTGGTTAAAGCAATGTTACATTCAATATGGATGTTCTTATTCAGCTCAAGAAATAAGAAATAAATTTGGAAAAACATCGAGAATTATTTATGATGAAAACGGAAATACATGTTGGTATCAATATGTCCCAGGTTTTTTCTCTGATGATTGGATTGTTAATGGTCATAATTGTGTTGGTAATTCTAATATTTTTTATAATTTTTATAACACCACTCCCCCACCCAAAAGAATTGAATTAAGCTTTAAATAACAATTTAAAAGACTCTCTTGTAGAGTCTTTTTTTATTATCTAAAACCCAATTAAAGGAGAAAAAAATGAAACTTATAGTTTTTGAAGGACTAGATGGTAGCGGCAAAACAACTTTAATTCAAGAATTACAACAAAAACTAAAAAAACAAAAAATAAATAATAAAATTTATCAAGGTTTAGGAAGTAGTTCTATTGGAACAGAAATAAGAAATTTATTTTTAAATTATAACCAAGTTGATTACATTACTCGTTTTTATCTTAGCATCACTAATATGGCTCAAATCCAAAAAGAACTCATCTATCCTCATTTAAAACAAAATCAACTCATAATCTTAGACCGTTGGTTACCATCAACATATGCCTACCAATTATTTCCTTATCTTAAACAAACAAAATCTTGTTTCGATTTAAAAGAAATTTTTGATATCACTCATAAAAAATTATTTATTAAACCTCATTTATTAATTTATCTAGATATTAATCCTCTTATTGGTAAAGAAAGAAAACAAACCCAAAAAAACCATCAATTAGATATTATCGAACAAAAATCCTTAACTTATCACCAAACTGTCCATAAAGGTTATTATCATTATTTAACTCATTATCAAAACAATAAACAATTAATTCTAAATGGTATTGATTCCCTTCAATCAAATGTTACTAAAATTATGAAATTAATAAGAGATATAAAATGAAAAAAATCATAAAGAAAAAATGTCAAAACGGTAATTTATATATCTATTTTCGCAACGGCAAAATCAAAACAATTCATAAAGATGGAATTATTACTTGGCGTACTAAAAAAATCTATTAAAACAAACCAAAGACCCTCAAAAAGGGTCTTTTTTATTTAGAAAGGAATTTAAAAATGTTAACTAACCAAGAATTTATTAATATCAACCAATTAAATACCAACTCAAAATCAGTTCAAATCATAAAGCTTATTTTCAACAAAGCAACTTTGAATCTTACTATTGATAAATATATGAAAAGTAATCACATTCAATTAAATCATTATTTCGAAACCAACAACTTTTGTTCCCAATCCCAAAAATCAATTCGCGGAAAAATTAACGAATACCTGATTTTGCTTTATTTAAACCATAAAGGAATTAAATGTTTATATCCTAAATCATATTTATTTTTCATCCCCGACATCAAATTCGACTTGGTTTTATTCACACAAACCAAACGCATTATCGCCTTCAATTTCAAAACTTGCCTTCGTGAACGATACAAACAAGCCATCATTGAAGCACAACAACTAAAAAAACTAGACACTCGTTTTGAATATTATTTATTAACAAACGATGAAGTTGAAACTCAAAAACTCAATAATAAAATTAAAAACGGTAAAGTACAGTCAATTAATAAAGTAATTAATTTATTTTCTGATAATGCTAATCTCTTCTTAAAAACCTTACTAATGAATGAATTCATCACTTTTCCCAATATTAATTTAATTAAAAAGAAGGAGTTAAATAAAAATGTTAACTAACGAACACCAAGCCTTAATTCAAATTATTAATTACATCGAAAAAGGGGAGTGGAACAAATTAAAACTTTATTGTCAAATAATCAACCCTAAATATTTAACCAAATCCAATCACCAAAAAATATATAACGCTTTAAAATATTTATATTTAGAAAAAAAATCAACTCATCCTTGGGATAAAATCAAAACCAAAGAGACAATTATTAAAGAATTACTAACTTATCTTCAAACTCATTATCCTCAAGAAAATTTTAATAATGAATCTTTGATGTTTTTAAACAATAATAATATCCATAATGAACATCTTTTAGAAAATTTAAAACATACTTATACCCAAGAAACTTTATTTCAACAATTAATAAAAACAATCAACCCTTCTTTTGATAATCAAGATCTTTATCATAAGCATTTATACTACCAAGAAATCTTTGATAAATTAAGAAATTTTATTAATCTTATCCCAAACAAAAAAGATAAAACTTTATTAACCTTGAACCAAATGACAAAACTTTATCCCGAAGTCTTTGAAACCGACAACATTTCCAAACAAAAAATCCAAGAAGAATATTATCGTTTATCAGACACTTTCAAAGGATTAAACCAAGCCACTAAAGGGTTCAAAAAAGGTCAAATCATCACCATTGGAGGCTATACTGGTTTAGGTAAAACATCTTTTATCTATAATCTTCTTTTAGATTTAGCCAAAACTAAATACCAAGAAAACCAACATTATCCTTATATGTTGGTTTTTTCTTTTGAAATGACTTCAGAAGAAAACCTAAATCGTTTATTATCTAATCAAACTCAAATTCCTTTAGATGTTATTTTAGATAAAAATTTTGATAATATCACACAACAACACTATACGAAAAAGATGATACAAGCAAAACAATTTTTTACTAATATCAACTTATCTTTTAGTTATGACCAAGAAAAAAATATTAATTATATTGTTGATTTATTGTATCGTCTTCATTTAGAATCCAAAATAGAAATTGTAGTCATTGATCACCTTCAAATCACAAAAGCGAGTAATAAAATGGATAATGACCGTTTAGCCATTGATGAAATCATGACCAAAATTAAAGAAATCGCCATCGAATTAAAAATTGTCATTATCATTTTATCTCAATTTTCAAGAGATACTTATTCTAATTATAACGGAAAATCCCCAGAAATCACCGCACTAAAAGGCTCTGGCGGAATTGAAACCAATTCCGACATAGTATTAATTATGTCTGAATTTAACCCAAATATTAAAAAAAATACCACCAAACCCCTAAATATCTATACTTCAACCTTAAATCAACTATATTTAGAAGCTGATGACAATGATAATCAAAAAATAATTGAAGTAAATATTAAAAAAAATCGCAGCGGAACTAAAAAAACTTTAGTCTATCATTTTAAAATGACAACTCAAACTTTTCAAGAAGTAGGTTATGTTTTACCTTACCAAATAGAAGATTTTTAAGGAGTAAAAAAATGAATAATCAAGAAAAAATTAACTACATCAAAACTAATTTCCCCATGATAGTTTTATTAAAAAAATTAAACATCCTCCCATCAAACTTCAACAGCAAATATCGTTTTCCTTGTCCCATCCATCAAGGTCTAAATCCAACAACTTGTCATATAAATGATAACAATAACATTCACTGTTGGAAATGTTGTCGCGATTTTGACATTATTGATGTTTATAAAGAAATTCGTGGAATCACAAACTTTAACGATGCAGTCAAAAAGATTTTAAATTTTATGCATTCTCAAAAATTTGAAATCTTAACAAATAAAGAAAAAACTAACACCTCAATATCCTCCAACCCTTTCAAATTACAATATCATCCTCCCAAACCCCATAACCCAATAGATGAAACAGAAATTAATATCAAAAAAACACAATTATTCAAAGAAATATCTCCCTTATTTAATCAAATAAGAGATTATTATAATTATTTGTTAACATCCAATCAAAATGATGAAAGGAAAATAGGATTAGATTATTTAACACAAAAGCGCCAATTAAATTTAGAAACAATTAAAGAATTTAAATTAGGTTATGCTCCATTATCAAATAAACCATTATCTTTTAGATTAATCAATTTCTTAAAAAAGAAAAATGTTAATATTGATAAATTAGTAGAATATGGTTTTATCAAAGAAAAAACTAATTTCAAAGGAAAAAAATATTATCATGATACTTTTCATGGTTCTATCATTATCCCGATTGAAAATGGATATGCTAAAACATTTCACTTTTATCAAAACCATTTTTGCGATACTAGCTATTTTCAACCCAAATATCAATCTCTTAATAATTTCAGCCAAACCCCCACTTTTCATTTTAGTTATCGTTTCTTTGAAGCATTCCCTTGCATTAAACAAACTAAAATTATGATTGTTCATGAAGGCTTTTTTGATGTCATTAGTTGTTGGCAAAATGGAATTAAAAACGTTGTGGGATTAATTTGTGTCACACAATTATTTTCTCAAACACAAATAGACATTCTTAAAAAAGAAAATATTAAAATCATTATTGCCTTAGACAATGACGAAACAGGAAAAAAACGTAGTGAATTATTAGGTGAACAATTAAAAAAAGAAAATATTATCTATGAAATTAGACACATTTTACCACCTTATAATCAAACTTGTAAAGATGTCGATGATTTATTTAAACAATATGGAATCCAAGCTTATCAAAAATGTTTCTTAGACCCATATATTTCTTACGAAGCGGCCAAAAAGAAACAAATAGTAGATTTAGCTATATATTACTTTGGCAAAGATAAAGTAGAAGTAATTAACGAATAATTTATTAATTAATTTAAAAAAAGGAGAAATAAAATAATGCAAAACAATACCAATCAAGAAATTAGAATCGG
Source organism: Candidatus Phytoplasma luffae (assembly GCF_018024475.1). Taxonomy (GTDB): domain Bacteria; phylum Bacillota_I; class Bacilli_A; order Acholeplasmatales; family Acholeplasmataceae; genus Phytoplasma; species Phytoplasma luffae. The sequence continues at coordinate 72,774 of NZ_CP054393.1, forward strand.
AGGTGAAATTAATAAACAAAATACTCCCACTGATTTAGAACAAATCAAACACTTTTTGAAAACTTTAAAAGAAGATTTAATTAACCTCACCATTATTAATCATTCCAAAAAGAAAAATACCTACCAAGAAGCTAATTATCGCCCTAAAAATCAAACTTTATTTATAGATCCAAAAATCTTAGAAGAAATTAAAAAATACAAAATAGACATAATTAAAGCCATAAAAGTAGATGACAATACAAAATTATTACTTAACCCTTCAACCCCTCTTAAAACTCAAAATAATACCCTTAAACATCAATTTAATATTTTCCAAATCAATTATAAAAATGAAACCAAAAACCAAATAAAAGAATTAATGAGCAAAATCAATATCAATAAATTAGATACTTTAAAATTATTTAAATTAGATAATCATAAAAAAGATAAATATGATAAACCTTTAAAAAGCAATTATAAAAAAGGTTTAAATATTATTTATTATCGCTTAGAAGATTTAAAACACATTAAATTCTTTATTACCAAAGATAAACGAGGTTATAGAGTTAAAAAACTCCATCCTATGTATAAATATATATCTAAAACAAAACAAATTATTTAACTAACAATTTTATGACACTTTTATGACACTTTTATGACACTTTTATGACACTTTACTGACACTTTACTGACACTTTACTAACAGTTTTATAACAGTTTTCGTCTCTCAATTTACCTGTTAAAAACTAGCTTTTATAACAAGTGATATTTGATATTTTATATCGATAATGATAATGATATTCGATATTTGATATTGTCGATATATCTTTTTTTTAAATCATTATTAATTATCGATATAAATAACATCTCTTTTTTAAAACCCTTTCCATTGGAAAAAGATTGTTTATAAAAATATAAATCAAATAATATAAGCGCTGGAGCGCTAACAAAAATAAAAAGAATACATAATAAAAAGAAAAATAATAAAGAATCCCCCCATTACGCTGCCCCCCTTTTTTTTCAAACCTTACCAATTTCATCAGCGCAAAACTAAAAAATAAAACAAATTAATGGTATTTTTTTGATTTAAAAACCTTTTTGAATTATAATTATTAATATAATCAAAAAAAATAAGGTAAATAGTGTTTAATAATGAAAAAATTAAAACAAAAATTCAAATTATTGCAAAAAATGATTGAAAAAATAACTAAAATTGATAAAAAAATAGTTTTTAATTTGGTTAAAAAATTTAAAAATAACTTAAATCTTACTACCATTTTAAAAACTATCCAAATCAAAAGAAGTACTTATTATTACTGGTTAAAAATTAAAGAACAATTAAAATTAAAACAAGAAAAATACCTTTTGCAACAAAAAAGAATCGAAGCTTTATGTTGTAATCATGAATATTTTTTCGGTCATCATAAAATTACTGTTTTATACCAAAAAACTTTCAATGAATCAATTACTAAGAAAAAAGTTTATCTCATTATGAAAGAAAAAAATATTTTTTGTCGGTTAAGAATTAAAAAAAATAAACATCATTATAAAAATAATTTACAAAATAAAATTAAAATAGTACCTAACTTAATCAATCAAGAATTTATTTCATCTCGACCCCTACAAAAACTATTCACTGATATTACTTATTTTAAAACTCCTCAAGGTTTTTTATATTTTTCTTGTGTTATAGATTCTTTTAATAATCAAATTATCGCTTCACATACTTCTAATTGTCAAAATAAAGATTTAGTATTAAAAACAATCCAAAAATTACCTAAATTAAAAAAACCTTGTATTATTCATTCTGATCAAGGTTCAGTTTATCAATCTCTAAAAGTTCAACAAATCCTAACTAAAAAAGGTTTTTTAATCAGCATGTCCCGCAAAGCCACTCCACGTGATAACGCAGTAATTGAAAATCTGTTCGGCCAAATGAAAAGTATTTTATATCATCGTCATCCTTTTTTATTTCAAAAAACAATTCCAAAAATCACAAAAATAATTAATCAATTTCCTTCTTTTTGGAATCATAAATGGCTTTTAACTAAATTAAATAATTTATCCCCTTTACAATATTTTCAAACTCTTAGATAAATTATTAGTTAAATTTACATAAATAATATAACCTTATAAAAAAGGTTACTTTTCTGCACCCTTTTTTTAAGAAAAATATTAAAATTATATAAAAGATTATTTTCTTTTTATTTTGTAGACACCTTTTTAACTTTTTTTACCTAACTATATATATGGAAGGGTAAAATATTGAAAAAAATATCTTTTGAAACTAGCAAATTATTAAAAAACTTTAGACACTTTTTAATTTAATTAAAAACAACTTTGTTAGTTTGAAAAGATATGAAATTATCTACTTAATTTTAAGTTTTAAAGAACAATTTTAAAATTAAAATATGTCCAAAAAAACGGAACAGCGCAATAGCATCTTCAAGTTTCATCCAGAGAAATTTTCTTCTTCTACGCTCTTCTGTTGTATAAGTTTTAATTTCAGAATGAGTTTCCCGAATTAATTGGTTAAATAATTGGCATAAACTTTTTTGCGTTTCGAGTTCAATTATTTTTTTTCTGTTATTTGTTTTTTGGTCGTCTTTTTCTTTAATTGATTCTGTTATACGAAGTAAAGCGCTTTCTGCTTGGGTAAGTTGCGTTTTATTATTTTTCTCATAAAATTCTTGCAATTCATCCATTGATTTTCGAAAACTGTCAAAAGTTTTTTTAACTGATGCAATAGCACTTTTAGAACTTTTTATTTTATCCTTTAAATTAATTACATCTTGAATTAGTTGATTACGTTCTTATTGAATTGCGCTTTTTTTATTTTCAAAATCAGTAGTTAGCTTATCATATCTTCTTTGGAATTCGTTGGATGTTAATGTTTTAGTTTCTTGAGTTATATTTGGAGTGGTTGGTGTTGCAATTGGTGGGTTTAAAATAGTTGTTAAATCTTTAATTGCTGTTTGAATATCATTTATTAATTCTTCGAAACCGATTGAATCGGGGTGTTCGATAGATAATTTACTTTGCGAAGTTTCAACATCAACTTCTAAATTATTTAGTTGTAAAAGTTTAGATTGGTCGTTAATTCTTTTCTTTATTATTTCAAATCTTTTTTGAAACATTGCTAAATCAGAAATTGTTTGAGTTTGTTCTATTTGTGTATTTCTATTAGGAAATAACTCATGATATTTTTTAGCAATTTGAGCTCTAAACATAAAACCGACAAAATATAGGCCGATAATAGCGGTTATCATAGCAAAGATGTTGAAAAAATTATTATTGGGTTGGGTTGTTTTTTTGTTTTATTTGTTTTTTTCATTTTTGTTCCTTTCAATTTTTAAATTAGTTTTATATCGTTTGCGGATTGATTTTTGTTTGAGTTGAGGTATGCCTTTGAATTTTACGTTGTAAAATTAAAAGTCATGATTCTATTTTTAAAACGAAGTTTTAAAAATAAATAGTATTTTGAATTGCAATTTTTTGTCCGCCTTCGATACCATTACCGTCTTTGTCTACAACTTCGTAAGTAGTTGTTAAAATAATCTCGCGGTCAGTTAGCACATCTTCATTGGTGAAAACTTCTAAGTTATTGTATACTACACTTTCGTTAGCTTTATATTTTCTAGTGTCTGGAATGTCAGCGCGGAAAAAGCTTTTTGTTTTGTTTCGTATTTAGTTTTGTAATCGGACATTATATTGTTTAAATATGATAAATCTTTTTTTGTTGAGTTTTCATTTATAAAAATTCCTTTTTTATTTTTGTTTAGTTATTTTTAATTTTTGATTTTAATGATGGCGCAAATTTAAATACTGGAACTTTAATTTGTGGAGATTTTTCAATAGATTGTGTAGAAATGTTGTAAAAATTACGTTTTTTGCGAGTTTGAATTTGTATTTTTCCTAAATTTTTGGATAATAAAATTTCTTTATTTTCTAACATTAAATTAGGTAAAACTTTATCCATTAAATGTTGTATACCATTTCTAAATTTTTCATTGCTATTGGAGCGTTTCCAGTAAATTTTTGTATTTCTATTTGCCATTCTTTAATAATTGTTTGTTTTAAAACTTTGTTTTTCATGATTTTTTATTTCCTTTTTTTTAGTTTTTTAATATTTAAGATAATTTAATTTATAGTGTTTTAAATTATTATTATTTGTAAAATGAAGAAGCAGTTTGAAAATATTCTTGTAATTTTTGAATGGCGTCACTTTTGGTTTGTATGACTTTTTCAGAAGTTGTATTTAACATTACGGCAATTTCATAGTCAGAAACGGGAAAGAAGTGGGTTTCGTTGATATCTCCTAAAGTGATACCAAAGCTTAAAACAATGATTGTAAATTCCCTTTTACTTAATATATTTTTTAGGTTTTTTAAAAAACGTTCGTGTTTAGCTTTTTTAACCAAATTTGGTGAGGGTTGAGGGTAACGGGAGACGGTAAATAAAAATCATCTTCATCGAGAGAGAGGTGTGTTTTTGGGGCTCGGTTTTTTGATTTTTGGGGTAACAACGGATGATGACTTGTCCTAACTTCTTCGTGGATAAAGAATTTAATCATCGGGGGGTAGCGTAGGTAATAAATTTATGGCCTAAATCTTGATAATCGTCAAACGCTTTTTTAAGACCTAAAATAACCGCTTGAAATAAATCCTGTCTTTGGATAGTGGACGAAAGATAATTGAACGCACTAAAAATTTTATTGATAAGTGGTTAATAAGGTTTTAATTTTTTAAGTTCTGGCATTAACTTTTTTTCCTTTCGAAGAAATATATTTTCAAAAAATACGAAATTCATCTAACTTTGGATAATAAAAAAAGACTAACCTTTAAGTTAGTCTTTAAAAATAATTTAAATTAAAAAGTGTCCGAAATCTTGGAATAGCGCATATATAAGATTTTTTAGGTATGAAAAAACCACTATAATGAGTGGTTTAAGTGTCGAAGGATAATTCATAATTATAGAAAAGTTATTTTAAATAAAGGTAGTTTTCAGAAAGAACAATTTATTTTGCTCTAATTGTGATAATTTTAAAAATATCTTTATGTAAAACACCATAAATTCTATATTTTTGAAGATATAATTGATAAATGTATTTTTGATAATTGTCCATTCCTGTTAATGAAGTTCTTAACAAAATAGGTTGGTTACGACTGTTTTTTGACTCATTCAATCCCAACCTTCTAAAAGTTTTACCATCTATTAAATCTGAAAGTTTTCTTTGTGTTAATTCTTTTAACTTTTTGAAAATAGTTTCTTGTATTTCTTTGTTTTTTTCGATTTTTTTAAAATCTTTATTAATTTTAAACAAATTATCATTATATTCGAAAGAAAAATTCATCGTTTTTTATTGTTAGTTAAAACGATTAACGAAAAACACATATAAATCTTTATTAATTTTCCTAATCGCGATTTTTTTCATTCGCAACATATTTTACCAAATATTCCGCTACTCTCTCAGCAAAATCCGCGGGTCGTCTTTCTATTGATAATATCGAAAAAAATAAAATTAAAAATATGACAAAAAAAAGAAACTTTAATCCGAAATATAAAGAAGCTCTCCGAAATTTTAGACAATTTTTTATTTTCAAAATTGATTTGTATTTTTTGAAAAAATGCTAACATATATAATATTTAAATTTATTAATAATAAAAATACTTATTTTAAAATAAAAACAAAATTTAAAAAATATATTTTTTAAATTTAAAAGATTAATTAACAAATACAACATATTGTTTTTTATTTTTTACTTTAAACATACAAAAAAATAAGTTATAATCAATAAGTATAGAACACAAATAGAATAAATTGAATTTTTTAAAAAATATTTTTGTAACAAATCGTTAACAAAATATTTTTAATTATAAAAAGGAGTTTTTTATTCAAAAAGCAACAAATAATTAATATTTTAATGTATATACATTATTTTTTAAAAAAAATTCAAAGAAAGTGAATTTTTATTATGGAAATATTAAATTTATATAATTATTTAAACAAAAAAAAATTACAGATTTTAAATTCAGAAGGGGATATAATTAATCCAGAATTAGAACCTAAATTATCTAAAGAACAATTATTAAAAATATATAAAACAATGATTTTATGTCGTATTTCCGATAATAAAGCGGTACAGTATCAACGTCAAGGAAGGATGCTTTCTTATGTTGTAAATAAAGGACATGAAGCTTGCCAAGTAGGAACTGCTTCAGCTTTAGAAAATAAAGATTGGATTTCTCCTTATTTTCGTGATATAGGTTTATATTTATATAGAGATATCCCATTAGAAAATATATATCTTTATTGGTTCGGGAACGAAAAAGGTTCTAAAATGGATCCTCAGAAACGAATTTTACCTGTTAATATTATAATTGGTTCAAGTGTTAATATAGGTGCTGGTTTAGCTTTAGCAAGTAAATTACAAAATAAAGATGAAGTTACTTTAGCTACTATAGGAGACGGCGGAACTGCTCATGAGGAATTTTATGCAGGTTTAAATTATGCTTCTGTATTTAAAGCTCCTTTAATAGTTCTTGTTCAAAACAATCAATATGCTATTTCTACCCCTAGAAAAATCGCTTCTAACTCAGAAACTTTAGCTCAAAAAGCTCATGCTTTTGGTATTCCAGGCATTCAAGTAGATGGCAATGATGTTTTAGCAGTTCATGTCGCTATAAAAAAATTAGCAGAAAGAGCTCGACAAAAAAAAGGACCAGCTTTAATTGAAATTTTAACTTATAGAATGGGTCCTCATACAACTAACGATAATACTTCTTTGTATCGTTCTAAAGAAGAAGAAATAGAATGGGATAAAAAAGACCCGATTGTTCGTTTTCAAAAATATCTATTAAATAAAAATATTTTAACACCTGAATTAATAGAAAAAATAGAAAAAGAAACAGAAGAACATGTTGTTAAAACGCATGAAAAAATTATGTCTTACGGACATATAGTCAAACCAATTGAAATTTTTGAAAATATTTATAAAGAAATGACGCCTCAATTAAAAGAACAATGTTTAGAATATGAAAATTTTTTAACAAATAATAATAAAGAGAATGATAAAATATGAATTCAAATAAAGCTTTAATGAATATATTGCAAGCGATAAATCATACTTTAGATACTCAATTAGAAAAAAATCCTAAAATAGTTTTATTCGGACAAGATATAGGTAAATTAGGTGGTGTTTTTAGAGTAACAGCTGGTTTACAAAACAAATACGGTGTCGAAAGAGTATTTGATACTCCGATATCAGAATCAACTATTGTAGGAAGTGCTATAGGTATGTCTATAAACGGATTAATTCCAATAGCTGAAATTCAATTTGATGGTTTTGTTTATGTAGGTTTACAAGATTTAATTGCTCATGCGGCTAGAATGAGAAACCGTTCACGAAATACTTTTTCTTGCCCTATAGTTTTAAAATTTCCAGTAGGCGGTGGAGTAAAAGCTTTAGAACATCATTCTGAATCTTTAGAAGTGATTTTAGGTTCTATCCCTGGTTTAAAAGTAGTTGTTCCTTCTAATCCTTACGATGCAAAGGGTCTTTTAATTGCTGCTATTAATAGCCCAGATCCTGTTATCTATATGGAGCCAAAAATTTTATATCGTGGAAAAAAAGAAGAAGTACCTTTAGAAGAATATAAAATAGAAATAGGTAAAGCTAAAGTAATTAAAGAAGGTAAAGATATAACTTTAATAGCTTGGAGCTCTGCTGTTCAAATATCTAAAATAGCAATAGATATTTTAGAAAAACAAAATATTTCTATTGAGTTAATCGACTTAAGAACTATTAATCCAATAGATAGAGAAACAATTTTAAATTCTGTAAAAAAAACAGGAAGATTAATAGTTGTTCATGAAGCGACAAAAACTTATGGCCCTGCAGGAGAAATAATTACACTAGTGAACGAAAATATTTTCAAATATCTTAAATGTGCTCCTCAAAGAGTTACGGGATTTGATATTATTATGCCATTGGCAAGAGGAGAATATCATCAAAATTTAAACCCTGATAAAATAATTAATGGAATAAAAAAAATATTTAACCAAAAATAAAAGGAGATAAAATAATGTTTGAATTACGTTTTGCCGATATAGGTGAAGGAATTAATGAAGGAAAAATTACTAAATTATTTTGTAAAGTTGGAGATCAAGTAAAAGAAGGTGATGAATTATTAGAAGTAGAAACTGATAAAATAACTACACCAATTACTTCTCCTAAAACAGGTATAATAAAAAAAATTTTTTTTCAAGAAGGCGATGACATAGAAGTCGGAAATTTATTATTAACAATTGAATAATTTTTTTAAAAAATTTTAAAATAAAATTTTATATAAAAAAAGGAATTAAATAATGAACAATAACGACGTTAATTTAAAAAAAGAAAAACAAATGCAAAAAAATAACGAAAATAAAAAAAAAGAAAATCTAAATCAAAACAATAATGATGTAGAAATAATCAAAATTTCTAAAATAAGAGAAATAATTGCTAAAAAAATGGCAATTACTAAAACAGAAATTCCTGACGCTACTTTAACAGAAGAAGTAGATATAACTGATTTAGTTCTTTTAAGAGAAAAAACAAAAAAAGAATTAGAATCAAAAAATATTAAATTAACTTATATGGCTTTTATAGCTAAAGCTGTAATTATCGCTTTAAATGATTTTCCTATATTTAATTCTAGTTTTGTGCCTGAGAAAAATGAAATAATTAGAAAAAAATTCATAAATTTAGGAATAGCCATGGATACTCCTCGTGGTTTAATAGTTCCTAATATCAAAAACGCAAATGAATTAAGTATTATTGAAATAGCAAAACAAATTAAAGAATTGGCTCAAGACGCCAAAGAATCAAAAACTACGTTGACTCAAATTCAAAATGGAACTTTCACTCTAAGTAATTTTGGTTCTATAGGTGGTTTGCAATGTAACCCAATAATAAATATGCCCGAAATAGCTATTTTAGGTATAGGAAGAATTGTAAAAAAACCAATAGTTAAAAACGATAATATTGTAATAGGTAATATTCTACATCTATCTTTAACTTTTGATCATCGCATTATAGATGGGGCGGATGCTGCTAGATTTTTAAATAAAATTTCCGAAACATTAACTAACGCTGATGAATTAGAAAAGTTTATTTAAAAAAATATGGTAAAATATGATATTTTAGTAGTTGGTGGTGGCCCTGGCGGATATGTAGCTGCTATAAAAGCAGCTCAATTAGGTGCAAAAGTAGTCTTAATAGAGAAACATAAATTAGGCGGAATTTGTTTAAATTATGGTTGTATACCAACAAAATCTTTTTTAAAAAGTGCAAAAATATTTGATACTTTAAAACATGCAGAACAATTTGGTATCCATAAAAATAATGATGTCTTTTTTGATTGGGGTTCTATTTTAAAAAGAAAAAATCAAATAGTTGAACAATTAAATAATGGTATTATGTTTTTATTAAAAAAAAATAAAATAGATTTTTATAATTGTTTTGCTGAAATTTTAACTCCTCATTCGGTTAAAGCAGATGACAAAATATTAGAAACTAAAAAAATTATAATCGCTACAGGAGCTACCGCTTTTATACCACCTATTCCTGGCGCAAAAGAATCTTACGAAAATAAATTCCTTTATACCAGTAAAGAATTAGTTAATATAACAAAATTTCCTAAAAAAATAATAATCATAGGCGGCGGAGTAATTGGTATAGAATTCGGAACTATGTTTCAAAAATTCGGTTCAGAAGTTATTATTATAGAAAGACAATCCAGTATTTTATCGAATATAGATCATGATATTATCGATTCATATACTAAAAAATTAAAAAAAAGTGGTATTCAAATTCATACAAATACTGAAGTTGTTGAAATAAAAGATAATACGGTTTATTATAAATCCGCAAAAGAAATACAAAATCAAACAGCGGATATTATCTTAATGTCTATTGGTATTAAACCTAACTTAAAAGGTTTAGAAAAATTAAATTTAAAAACTACTAGACAAGGGGTAATAACTGATCATTTTTTAAGAACTTCTGTAGAAAATGTTTACGCAATAGGTGATGTTAATGGTAAATATATGTTAGCTCATGTAGCTAGTCATGAAGGGATAATAGCTGTTGAACATGCTTTAAATTGTCAAAGCGAAGAAAATCTTCATCATATGGAATATGATTGCGTTCCTGCATGTATATATGGATTTCCTGAAATAGCTTCTGTAGGTAAAACAGAAAAAGAAGTTAAAGAACAAAATTTAAATTATAAAATTTCTATATTTAACGTAAAAAATATCGGAAAATCTTTAGCTGATAACGAAACCGAAGGGTTCGCTAAAATAATAATTGACAAAGATAACTATAAAATTTTAGGAATGCATATATTATCTTATAATGCGACAGAATTAATTACTGAAATAAGTGTTATTATGAAAAAAAAGGGAACGGTTCATGATATCGCAAATACAATTCATCCGCATCCTACTTTATCAGAATTAATACATGAAACTGTTTTAGGAGCAATTGATAAACCTATCCATATGTAACCTATCCATATGTAATAGTTATTTTTAAAATTAAAATTAAAAAAAATTAAAAACATTTATATAATAATAAAAAAAATACCTATTTAGAATATGGTATTTTTTTTATTATTTATAAAACGAATAATCATAAATAAAAATTAAAAAAAGAGAAATAAAAATATATGTTAATAGATACTCATGCACATCTTAATTTTCACCAATTCGACAAAGATTTAGATGAAGTTATAAAACGAGCTTTTACGAACGATGTTAAATTTTTTATAATTCCTGGTGTAGATCAAAAAACAAATGAAAAAGCTATCAAATTAGCCCAAAAATATCCTTTTATGAAAGCTGCTATAGGTATACATCCTTGTTATTATTTGAATGAAAATCCTTATAATATTGAAAAATACTTAAAATCAAAACAAGTTATAGCGGTAGGCGAAATAGGAATAGATTTATATCATGAAAAAAAATCTTTGCCCATACAACAAAAAAATTTAGATATTCAATTAAAATTAGCTATAAAATATAATTTACCTATCATTTTGCATGCAAGAGAGTCTTTTGATGAAATTTATAAAATTTTATTACCTTATAAAGGGCAAATAAAAGGGGTTTTTCACTGTTTAACAACAAATCTAGAAGAGGCTTATAAAGCTTTAAAATTAGATTTTTATATAGGTTTAGGTGGTATAATTACCTATGAAAAAGCTTTAGAAACGCATAAAATAACTAAAATAATACCGTTAAATAAAATATTATTAGAAACAGATTCTCCTTATTTAACTCCTTCACCTTATTCTAAAAAATACAGAAATGAGCCAAAATTTATAAAAATTATAGCTGAAAAAATAGCTCAATTAAAAAACATTAATTTAAAAGAAGTATCAGAACAAACTACGAAAAACGTAAAAACTTTATTTAATTTACAATTTTAATATATTTATAAATTAAATATTAAATAATGTAGAAATACTAAATAATTATTTAATATCAAAAATATATTATGATTATAAAATGGAAAAAAAATAATAAAAATGTCACTATATATCAAAAAAAAAATCGAATATTTAACAGAAAAACTAAATAAAGCTAATTATGAATATTATCATTTAAACATAAGCAAATTAAGTGATAATCAATATGATGCTTCATTAAAAGAATTATTTTTGTTAGAAAAGCAATATCCTAATTATAAATTACCTTATAGCCCTACTTTAAAAGTTGGCGGAGTTATTAGTTCTAAATTTGATAAAGCGAAGCATAAAATTCCTATGTTATCTTTAGATAATGTATTCAATTTTAAAGAATTAAAAGAATTTTGCGATCGTTTATTTAAAAAAAATATACCTTTCAACTTTATCACAGAATTCAAAATAGATGGCGTGGCTATCAGTTTAAAATATAAAGATGGTATTTTATTTCAAGCTTTAACTAGAGGCGATGGAATGGTAGGCGAAATAATAACGGAAAATGTTAAAACTATCAAAAATATTCCTTTAAAACTAAATAAAAAAATAGATTTAGAAGTAAGAGGTGAAATTTTTTTTGACCATGATTCTTTCGAAAAATTGAACCAAAATAACAAAAAAGAAAACAAAATTTTATTTTCTAATCCGCGAAATGCTGCTTCAGGAACTTTAAGGCAACTAAATTCCAGCATAGTAGCTAAAAGGAATTTATCTTCTTTTATTTATTCCATAGTAAATACACCTTCGTTTATTAAAACTCAAAAACAAGTTTTAATTTTTTTAAAAGAAATGGGGTTCTCTGTTAATAATTACAATGATACAGTAAATTCTTTTGAAGAATTGAAAAATAAAATTATAAAATACGAAAATATAAAAAATAACTTACCTTATAATGTAGATGGTGTCGTTGTTAAAGTTAATCAATTAAATTTATATCCATTAATAGGATACACTACTAAGTTTCCTAAATGGTCTGTAGCTTATAAATTTAATTCTTTAAAAAGTGAAACTATTGTAAAAAAAATTACTTTCCAAATTGGAAAAACGGGAGCTATAACTCCTATAGCTCATCTTGAACCAGTTATAATTGATGGAAGTTTAATTTCAAAAGTATCCTTACATAATTATGATTATATTAAAACCAAAGATATAAGAATTAATGATTTCGTTTTGATTCATAAATCAGGTTCTATCATACCTCAAATTTTAGAAGTTATAAAAGAAAAAAGAACTAACCAAATACCCTTCCAAATGATCACTAATTGTCCTTCATGTGAAAACAAATTACAACAAAAAAAAAATAAAACAAATTATTTTTGCTTTAATCCATCTTGTGAAGAAAAAAAAATAAATAAAATAATTCATTTTGTTTCTAATGAAGCTATGGATATAAAAAATTTAGGAGAGAAAACATTAATCACTTTATTTAAAGAAAATTTAATCCAAAATATTTCCGATTTATATTCTTTAAAAGATAAATATAATCAATTGAAAAAATTACCTAATTTTGAAAATAAAAAAATATTAAAAATTTTTGAATCTATAGAAAAAAGCAAAACACAATCTTTGAATAAAATTTTATTTGGTTTAGGAATAGGCGAAGTAGGAGTAAAAGTAGCTAAATTATTACAAAATCAATTTAATAATATCGATAATTTACAAAAAACTACTTTAAAACAATTACTAGAAATAAAAGAAATAGGGCCTGAAATAGCTCACAATATTTATCAATATTTTCAAAATAAAAAAAATATCGAAGAAATAAATTTGTTAAAAAAAGGGGGCGTTTTATTTAATAATCATTCTTCTAATGAAAAAGAAGTAAAACCAAATATATTCAAAAACAAAAAAATAGTTCTAACAGGGGTTTTTCAAAATTATTCTAGAAAAGATATTGAAATTATTTTAGAAAAAAAAGGCGCTTTTATTCTTGATAATATTTCTTCTAAGATTGATTATTTAATAAAAGGGGAAAAAGCTGGTTCTAAATTAGATAAAGCACTTTTTTTAAAAATACAAATAATCGATGAACCCAAATTAAAAAATATTATTGAAGAAAAATAAAATATTAATCACTATATATAAAAAATTAAAAAAAATATAAAATATCGAAAAATAATATCATAAAAAAATTTTATTAATAATAAAGAGAGTAAATAAATAAATGAAAAACATTGGTATTGATTTAGTAGAAATAGAAGAAATTAAAAAAAGAAGTATAGAAAAAATTTCTGAAAGAATTTTATCAGATTTAGAAAAAAATATTTATAATAATATTAATCATAAAGAAAAAAAAATAAGTTTTTTGGCAGGAAGATGGGCATCAAAAGAGGCTATTTTTAAAGCATATCAAAAAGGTAATTCTACTAACAATTATCGAGATTGGTCTATTTTGAATAATCCTCAAACAGGTTTTCCTTATGTAAAACACGATTCTAAATGTAAAATTATGATTTCTATTTCGCACACTAAAAACTATGCGTTAGCTTTTGTTATTTTATTATAATTACTTTAAATAAAAAAAGAGTTTTTCAACTCTTTTTTTATTTAAAGTAACAAATTACTAATAAATTATTTTTTTATTTTACGAAAAACAAAAAATAAAATAAATATATTCATTATTAAATTAAAAATAAATGAGAAAATATTAAATTTTTGCATTTGTGATTGTTCTTTTATAATTTTTATAACTTGTTCGTTATTTTTAATTTCTTCTTGTATATCATCTTCTGTTAATGATTTTTTTTGATTAAAAACTTCCTCTTGTTCTTCTTCTTCATATATTTTTTTTAATTGAATTGAATAAAAAATTTTTAATAACTTTTTAACATTATTTGCTTTGGAAAGACAATCATTTAAATCCAAAGTAATTTTATCGTATCTTTTTTTTATTTCGATATAATTATTATAAAATGAATCAGATTTTGTCAAATCATATAAAGAATGAATATTATACATGCCCGCTTTGTTACTTATTAAAAGTTCGTTAAATTTTTTATAATCTTCTGATTCTAAACCATTTTTATTTACTTCTTTTTCAAAATCAGAAATTTTATAAGTCTCTTCGAACAATACAAATTTTATTTCAATTAATTTCTTTATTTTAATTTTTTCTTCTTCTAAAAAATGTATATAAAAGAAATTCTTATATTCTTTCAAATGAAGTAAATTATTTTGATATCTTACTAAAATTTCATTTAATAAAGATAATATTTGATCTAATTCATTTTCATTTAAGAGATAGCTATTTAAAAAATTTTTTTTTATTTTTTTAAATTTTGTATAATAATTTTCTGGGTTATTAGAACCCTCAGGTAAATCATTCATATTATTTTCTATATTTGCTAAAGAAAAATCATACTTTGTTAAAGTATTAACAGACATTTTGCGAAATGATTTTGCTATATTCAATTCTATTTTATTTGAATGATCCATTTTTTCAATTTGTTTTATTAATTTATTGATTGCTTCAATTTTTTGATTATAAGAAAGAACAGTATAATCTATTTTAGCCTGGATTTCTTTATTAAAATGATTAAAAAAAACAAAAAATATAAAATAAGAGAATAATAACAAAAATATTAATTTATTTTTGATATTAAGTCTTTTCAATAGTTTAATTATTGTTTTGTTCCCGTTTCTAAATTAAATAAAAATCCTAAAAATATAGATATTATTATGCATATGTGGATAATAATATCTATATCAAAATTATATCACACGTAATAACAAAATTAAATTTGTTTTTTTAAATTATAATATAAAAAAATATTTTAATATTTTTTTGTTAAAATAATGATAGAGTGCTTAAAAGAAAATAAATTAAGTAGCTGAATTATATTAATTTAATCACATTCGTTGAAAAGAGTATATATCGTTATATTATGAAAAAAGGTTTATTATTTTTGTTTAATAATTTTGAAGATTGCGAAGCTTTAGTTACAAGAGCGATTTTAAAAAAAAATTGTTTAAATGTACAAACTTTTACTCCTAATGCATCTTTAGAAGTTTTATCTTCACAAAAACTTATAGTAAAAGCGGATCAACATATAGATGACGTTAATTTTAAGGAATATGATTTTTTGATAATACCAGGCGGCCCATATATTTTAAAAATGATAGAAGAAAAAAAAGATATTTTATTTCGTTTGTATGAAATTATTCAATATTTTTTTGACAACAAAAAAATAATTGGTGCTATTTGCGCAGGTCCTGTTTTTTTAGGACAATTAAAATTATTAAAAAAACATAATTTTACTTGTTATCCAGGTTGCGAAAAATATATTGAAGGAAATCATTTAAATGAAAAAGCTGTTACTAGCGATTTTATAATAACTTCGCGTTCTCCAGAAACTGTTTTTCATTTTGTTAAACATTTATTGAATAAAATGAATTAATTTTTTAGAAAGTAAAAAAATATAAAAATAAAAAATTATTTTAACAAAAAAGAATATTTTTGATTCGCTTATAAAAGAGACATATCTTTGTATAAGTTTTATTAATATAAAAAACGATAAAAAATTATTATAGATAAATAATTTTATATTTATACTTTACTTTTTTACAATTTATATTCCTTATTTTTAAAAATAAATTAACTTATATAATGATTTATCAAAATTAATATTTTTTAATGTAAAAAATTACACAATTTTTGATTAGGGTTTGCTACTTTTACATAAAAAAATAAGTTTTAATAAAGATTGTTATTGTTTAAATATTCGATCTAGTAAAATTATTCTCGTTTTCTCTTATTTATTTTTTATTATTCATTAAATTGCTCTTTATATCAGCGTTTAAAAACCATATTTTATAATTATCGTGAAAAAAATAATTAAAATCAAAATAAATAGAAAAGAAATATATATGATAATACATAAAAAAAAAATTATTTGTTTGTTATTTATTATTTTTTCTTTATTACTTATTGTAAACTTATTCTTTCAAATAAAATATATAGAAATATTTTTTAGCATTTTTTTATTAATATTTATTATTTATTTTTTTATTTTACCCGAAAAATTTATTATAGGTGGTTTAGAAAGTAATTTAATTTTTTTAGACAAAATTTTGTATTACGATAACAAAAATAAAAAACAAAAATATTTTTTTAGTAAAAAAAAAATAATTATTTTTATAAGAGCTATTATTTTTATTTTCGCTTTTTTAATTTTTTTATGGGAAAAAATCATTCCAAACATATTAATATCATCATTAATTTTTATTTTAATTTTTTACATAACATTCAAAATATTAAATTTTTTTAAAATTAAACAAAATTCGATCATTTCTTCTTATCCTCGATGTGTTCAAAAAAATATTTTTTATAAATTATTGTTGTCTTCAACAATCACAGGAATAGCAATTGGCTTAAGTTGTGGTTCACTTTTGAAAAATAATTTTGCCACAGGTGGGACAGATATTATTTTTCTATTTTTACATCAAACAATAGAAATTCCGATTTCAATTATATGTTTATTAATAGATGGTTCAACTATTTTATTATCTTTTATCATTGATTTAAAAAGAGAAAAATTAAAAAACCAAATAATAATTAAATACATTTTATCTATTTTTATTTTTTTTACTGCTATAAGCATAATTCATTTTATAAATATAAAATAAATAAGAAATTTTTTAAAAAAGAACAAAATAATGATAATATCCAAAAACAATCCTCAATTTAAAAAATTAAAAAAACTTTCTTTTAAAAAATATCGTGATTTATATCAAGAATTTTTAGTATTCGGGAATCATTTAGTAGAAGAAGCTTTAAAAGCAAAAATAGTTTTAGAATTATATACCACTTCTTTAAATGGACAAGGAACTTTAATATCAGAAAATTTAATGAAAGAATTAAATAATAATAAAATAATTTATAAAATATGTGCCGTTTGTAAAAAAAATAATAAATCATTAGAAAGTGATAAGATCCTAGTTTTAGATGATATTCAAGATCCTGGAAACGCTGGAACCTTGTTAAGAAGTGCTTGTGCCTTTGGTTTTAAACATGTTTTAAGCAGCAATAAAACAGTTGATTTTTATAATGAAAAAACAATCCAAAGTAGCCAAGGCGCTATATTTAATTTATTTTTAGAAAAAGGCGAAATACTGGATTTTTTAACTTATTATAAAAATAATAACTATCTTATTTTTAGCACTTCTGTTAATAAAAAAAATATAAATTTGAAAGAAATATCTACATTAGATAAAAAAATAAAAAAAATTTTAATATTAGGTAACGAAGGTTCTGGTATATCTGATTCAGTTCAACAAAAATCTGATTATTTTATTAGTATAGATACTTCTGATTGCGTAGAAAGTTTAAATGTAGGAGTGGCTGGAAGTATTATTATGCATCTTTTAAAATAATAAAAAAATATTATAAATAAAAAAAGATAATATTCATTAAATGAAAAAATATTATCTTTTTTTATTTATAAAGAAAAATTAAATTTATTTTTAATTCAAAAGCTTATTTTTAGATATTTTATATAAACAAAACAAACTATTCATTCTTTTTTTTTCTTTCTTACTAAAAGAAAAAGAATTAATTATATTAGGATTAAGAATAAAAGATAAATTTAAAAATAATTCAGGATAGATTACTTCTAATTTTTCTTTTAAAACAAATAAAATACCTTCTTTAAATTCTTTAACATAATTTATAGCATTAGTATCTTTTAAAGATAAAAAAGCTTGTTTAAAAAATTTTTGTTGAGTTATTTTTTTTAACTCTTTCCATATATCATTAGGATTTAAATTTTCTAATAAAAAAACATTAGATATTAAAATTTGTTGAATTCGATAATCTATTTTAAAATTAGTTTTAGCTTGGAGAACGAAAACCCTCATCATACGTAAAACATCTTCGGTCAATTTTAAAAAAGGATCTCCGACAATTCTAATAAACTTTTTTTTCAAGTCATTATATCCATTAACATAATCGAAAATTTCTAATTTTTCATTCATCAAAAAACAATTAATAGTAAAATCGCGTCTTTTTAAATCTTCTTTTGCATCAGAAATAAATTCTACACAACGAGGGTTTCTATAATCTAAATAAAGTTTTTCTTTTCTATAAGTAGTTATTTCAAATTTTTCTTTTAAAAAAATAATTTTAAAAGTTCCGTATTCAATATTATTTTTTTTACAAATAAAAAATTGTTTTATTTCTTGATAAAGACCATTAGTTATAATATCTACATCATTAAAAGGGATATTTAACAATAAATCTCTTACTGCACCGCCTACAATAAAAGCTTCAAATCCTTTTTTTCTAATAGCTTTTAATAATAATTGAGCTTTTTTTATTTTATCATTGATGGATAAATCTTTATTTATTATTTTAAAAGTATTACACCTACTCCCACGACATTATTGCCAACATGAGCACCCACAGCTGGCGAAGAAGGAACTTCAATAACATCTTCTAAATTAAATTCTTTTTTTAAAATCTCTTTTAATTTAGTTTTTAATAAAATATTATTTCCTGTAGTTAAAATATGTATTAAAAATTTTTTATTTTTAGTATAATTTTTAATTTTTTTAACAATAAAATAAAATGCTTTATCTATATTAATTTTTTTACTAATTAAAACAATTTCCCCTTTTTTATTAACTTGTAAAATAGGTTTTATTCTAAAAAGTCTTCCAATGAAACTTTTACTTCTACTTAAGCGTCCATTATTAATTAATTGATTCAAAGAATTAACAACAAAAAAAATAGTATTATTTTTTTTAAAAAAATCTAACTGTTCTATAACGTTTGTTATAGATGTATTTGCCTCAAAAAGACGTTGCGCTGTTAAAGCGAAAAATCCTTCTGAAAAACAAACAGTATTAGTATCATAAGGGATAACTTCGATCAAATCTTTGACCTGTTTTTGCGCTTGAATAACTGAATTATAA
Source organism: Candidatus Phytoplasma luffae (assembly GCF_018024475.1). Classification (GTDB taxonomy): domain Bacteria; phylum Bacillota_I; class Bacilli_A; order Acholeplasmatales; family Acholeplasmataceae; genus Phytoplasma; species Phytoplasma luffae. The sequence continues at coordinate 92,172 of NZ_CP054393.1, forward strand.
CTTCCGCTTAATTTTTTTGAAATAGTTGTAACAAAAATTTTTTTATAACCTTCTTGTGCTATTTTTTTAAAATACAAAACTAATTCACCGACAGAAGGCTGAGATGTTTTAATAATTAAATTATCATCTTTTTCCATCATATCATAAAAAGTAGAAGCTTTGATGGTTTCGCCATCTATATATGTTTCATTATTAATATGAATTTTAATCCTTATTAAATCAATATTTTTCAAAAAACGAGGATAATAATCTAAACAACTAGTAGATGTGGAGGCTACTTTAATTTCTTTTTTTATATCAATTTGTCCCATTCATAATCCTTTTTAAAAGAACAAAATAAATTCATTCCATACATATAAATTAATAAAAATATTTTTGCAATCAAGATTCAAAAAAATAATATTGAAATGATTAATAGAAATAAAAATTAAAATAAATATTATATTTTTTTATAAAAATTTATTTTTTTAGTTCCGAATTTTTTATATTTTAAAAAAACAAAATTATCCATTTGAGGCGGTAATAAAGTTTTATAATGGGTTTCGACCACGATTAAACTTTTATCATGTGTAATCGAGTCTAAATTGGCAAAAATCAAAGGATAAAAATTAGAAAAATATGGCGGGTCTAAAATAATTAAATCAAATATTATGTTTTTTTTATTAAAAAATTTTAACATTTTAAAAGCATCACTATAAAAAATTTTAATTTCTTCTTCTTTTAATTTCAATTTAATTTTATTTTTTTTAATAATTTGAAAAGAAAGAAAAAAATTTTCAACTAAATAAATTTGTTTAGCATTTCTACTCAAAGCTTCAAAACCATAAGCTCCTGAGCCCGCAAACAAATCTAAAACAATACTTTTATCAATGAAATCGCTAATTGTATCAAATAAAGATTTTCTTAATAAATGAGAAGTGCTACGAGTACGAATCGAAGGAACTGAATTTAATTTAAAACCTTTATATTTACCAGAAATAATATATAACATATAACATATTCTCTTTTGATACTTTATCTAAAATACAAAAAATAATATTCTATTTCTAACTTAAAGATATAAAAAAATTTAAATCAAAATATAAAAAATTATAAAAAATTTTTAAATTTTGAATTATATTCTTTATGATCTATTTTTTTAATTTTATTAATGAATTTATTTTCTGTAAAATAACGAAATAATTTAGTTATAAAAGATTCATTTTGTCTATTTAATGGTTTAACCAAGACAGAAATTATATCACTTTTATTAGCGCTCGCGATATCAGTTCTTAATTGGTCACCTATCATAATAGCTTCATCAGAATTAATATTCAACAATTTTAAAGCTTTTTTTAATCCCCAAGCAGAAGGTTTTTTTTGAAATAAATTTAAATATATATATTTTAATTGTTCAAAAAAAATATTTTTTTTAATTTTTTTTAAAGAAGCGTTAGAAATAATAACTATTTCAAAATCAGAACTTAGTTTTTTTAAAAAATGTTTAGTTTTATCATTCAATTGTTTTTCTTCAGAATTTAATAAAGTATTATCTAAATCAAAAAACAAAGCTTTAATATTTTTTTTTTTAAATTCATCATAAGGTATACTAAAAACAGAATTATAATAAAAAGAAGGTAATAATTTATATTTACTTTTCATTTTTAATCAACTTTCAAAATTTCAATGTTAAAAATCTTCCCTGTGTCTGTTTTAAACGATATTTGATCACCTTCTAAATGACCTTTTAAACTTTGGCCTAAAGGCGATTCCATAGAAATCTTATTTTCAAAAGGATCGACTTCTAAAACACCTACTAATTCTAAATATTGTTCTTTATTATCATTATGAAATTTAATCCAAACTTTTTTACCGATATTAATTCTGCCATCACCATCAGATGCATTGATAATTGTAACATTTTTTAGAATATTTTGTATCTCTAAAATACGCGATTCTATAAAAGATTGTTCATTACGTGCTGCGCTATAATCAGCGTTTTCACTTAAATCCCCTTGTTCTCTTGCTTCTTTAAGAGCTTTTAAATTTTCATTTCTTTTGACATTTTTTAAATAATCTAATTCACTTTTTAATTTATCTAAACCTGACTGAGTCAATTCATATTTTTTTTGATTCACTTTATTTTATCCCTTTCGATAAAAATAATTATTTAAATTATCATTATATTTATTTTTTAACAGAAAAACTAAGACCATCACCGATATCTAAAAATAAAGTATCAAAAGTTGAATTATTTTTTAAAAATATTTTAAAATCATTTATTTTTTTAATCAAACGTTTGGTACTACGAGAAATATTCAAACTTTGAATATCTAAATTATGAAAATTTAAATTATCGCATATAATAATACCATTTTTTTTTAAAAAAAATTGATATTTTTGAAAAACCTTTATATATTGAGCTTTAGCGATATCAATAAAAATTAAATCATATTTTTGACGAGGATGATAAAAAAGAGCTTCTGACCAAATAAATTCAATATTAAATTTTCCTTGTTTGAGAAAACTTAAAGCTAATTGATATTTATTGTAATCTCTTTCGATAGTATGAATTTGATTATGTTCATTACTCATTCCTAAAGCGCTATAACCAATAGCAGTACCTATTTCTAAAATATTTGATATATTTATTTTATCAATTACCTTCTGCAAAAATAATAAAGTATCATCGCGAACAATAGGAATTTTATTTTCTAGAGCATATTTTTTAATTTTTTTTAAATAATTTTCTTTTTGATTTGACATAATGGAGAATATTTTACTTTTATTGTTTTAATTTATTTGTTGAATCGATATCAAGATTATTATAATAATTTAAATAATTTTGTAAAATTATAGATGCCGCTATTTGGTCTTTTATATTTTTAATTTTATTTTTTTTACAATTTCCTTCTCTCAGGAATTGATAAGCTTGTTTAGTTGATAATCTCTCATCCCAAAGAATAACTTCTATAAAGTTAAAATTACTTTTAAGTATATTAAGAAAATCTATACTAATTTGAGCTTTTATTCCGATATCATTATTCATATGTTTAGGATAGCCTAAAATAATCTTAGTAACATGGAATTCATTAATTATTTCGGTTAAAGGTTTTATTAATTCTTTATATTGAGCAACATTAAAAAAAAGTGTTTTTAAATTATTTACAATAATACCGGATTCAGAAATAGCAATCCCTAAAGTTTTTTCGCCCAAATCCAAACCTAAAAAAACATTTTTTTTTATCACAAAAATAACTTCCAATCAGCTTGAAATTGATCAAATTTATCAATAAAATTACTGCAAGATTGTCCAAATTGATTATTTCCGCCACCTCGGCCAATAATTAATTTGTTAATTTTTTTAATAAAATTTCCAACATGAACTCTTTTGCTTTTGCATAAAAACATAAATTTATCTATTTGTTTATGACATATACATAAAAAATCATTATTCATTTTTTTAAATAAATGCTCTAATAAAATTTTTAACATATTAGTAGTAATTTCTGAACCTTGAATAACGATCATCATTTCTTTTTCTATTTTTTCTGGAATGAAAGAATCTGCTTTCGATAAAATATATTTATTTTGTTTTACAATAATATATTGTTTTAAATCGTTTAAATATTTTTGCAAAAATTCTAAATGATTTTTATAATTTTGGATATCTTGATAACTATTATATTTAATTTCTGGTGATATAATCTTTTTTTGCTTAGACAAAAAAACATTATCATTAATTTCTTCTTCTGCTTCTTTTAATTTTGTTAACAAACGTTTTTCTTCCAACAATAAAGGATTTATTTTTTCTTTTAATAAATGAAAAATATTATCTCCTGAAGAAGCTTCGATTCTATAAACGCCTGAACCAATCACTTTATAATTTAAAATAAAAAACCTTTTTAATTCTGAAGTATTTTTTGCGTGAGTTCCGCCACATAATTGAATAGAAAAATCTCCTATTCTGACTACTCTCACTATCTCTGGATAAATTTTATTACTTAATAATGGGATTTTTTGATTTATAGCTTCGGCCAAAGTTTTATGTTGGATAATGACTGGATGTTTTTGATTTATCCATTCATTTACTTTATTTTCAACCCTCATTAAGTCTTGAAAAGTAAAATGTCGAGAATAAGTGAAATCTAATCTCAAAGATTCAAAATCTAAAGCTGAACTACGAGACTGAAAATTATTATCTAAAAGTAATTTTAAAGCATCATGTAACAAATGAACGGCAGTATGATTCAAAGAAGATTTTTTTCTTTTAGAAATATCAATAGAAGCGATTACTTCTTTACCTTCAAGAAAAAATTTTTTAAAAGGTTTTTTGAATTTATGAAGAAATTGATTATTAGGTAATTTTATAACTTGATCAACTTCTAAATCATTAATTTTTCCTGAATCTGAATTTTGTCCCCCCATAAGAGGCAAAAAAGGGGTTTGTTTTAAAACAATGCCTTCAGGGAAAATTTTCAAAACTTGAGTTTTATTTTCAAATATTTCATAACCAATAAAATCACTTTTTTCTTTAAATTCTAAAAAGAGATTATTTTGTTTATTCATATCAGAATTAATATTGCTTCGTTCGCGCGATAATTGTTTTTGCTTTTCTAAAAAAATATCGAATTTTTCTTCATTTCGATCATCTATCAAAATATTATTTTGATGAGCATATTCTATAATTAAATCTTTTGGTAAACCGTAAGTATCATAAAGTTTAAAAAAATTAATACCTGATAATACATTATTTGAAACAAATTTTATAAATAATTTTTTAACTTTGTTCAAATTAAATAAGAATTTTTCTTCTTCTAATTGGATCATGTTTTCGATAATATTTTGTTTTGTTCTTAAATAAGGATAAGATTTTTCCATAATATCGATAACTACAGAAACTAATTTAAATAAAAAGGGTTTTTTTAAATTTATTTTTTTACCTTTTAAAAAAGCTCTTCTTAAAATTTTTTTTAAAACATAACCTCTTCCGATGTTAGAAAAAGAAACACCATCACCGATACCAAAAACTAAAGTTTTAATATGGTCAGCGATAATTCTAAAATTTTCTTTCCGTTCATAATATGATAAACCGCTTAAAAGAGTTATTTTTTCAATAATAGGTAAAAAAAGATCTGTTTCAAAAGTAGTTTCTGTATTTTGAAAAATACATGCTAAACGTTCTAATCCTGCACCAGTATCAATATTTTTAATAGGTAATTCTTTATAATTTTCTCTCTTTATTCCAGATACACTATTATATTCAGAAAAAACAATATTCCAAACCTCAATAAAACGATTATTTGGGATATCTTCTATAATTAATTGAATATCTCTTTCATCGTATTTAGAACCTCTATCAAAAAAAATTTCTGTACAAGGGCCGCAAGGACCTTCGCCAATTTCCCAAAAATTAGTTTTTAAAGGGATCAATCTTTTAGGATCGATACCTTTTTTTAACCATAAATTATATGTCTCTTTATCTTGATAAAAATAAGTAATATATAAATTATTTTTTGATAAATTTAACCATTTATCAGAAAATAAAAATTCATAAGCTAAATCAATTGATTCTTTTTTAAAATAATCTCCTATAGAAAAATTACCTAACATTTCAAAAAAAGTATGATGAATCATACTTGTTCCTACATTTTCAATATCATTCGTTCTTAAACATTTTTGTATATTAACTATTTTAGTAAATAAAGCTTTTTTAGAACCATCCAAATACTTTTTTAAAGGGATAACACCCGCATTCACCCACAACAAACTAGGATCAGAAGAATCTGGAATTAAAGAAACTGATTTTTCTAAGTGATGCCCTTTGTTAAGAAAAAAATCTAACCATTTTTGTTTAATTTCCATGAAAGACATTTTTTTCATTTAACAAATATTTCCTCACTAATTAATTTTTAAAAATATTTTGATAAAAAAATAAAATAATATTAATTTTATTTTGATATATAATAAAATTTAATATTTTTTAAAAAAAATTTATTTAAAATCAAAAAACTAATAAAAAATATATTTTCGTTGATTTCTTTTTAAATAAAAAAAAGATAATAAATTAATTATCTTTTTGTTTATTTTTGTCTTTTAACAAAATCAATTTTTTTCTATAATAAGGACTATTAGAAGTAACACGATGTGATAAAGTAAAATTATTTGTTTCAGGACTAATTATTAAATTAGGACTTTGCAATTTATAATGTGTACGTCTTTTTCTTTTTGCAGTTTTACCAGTTCGTCTAAAAGGGACAGCCATTTTTTTTATCTCCGCTTTATTTTGCTACCAAATAAAAATTTTTATTAAAAATTCATTTGGTAACAAAAAAAATTTAATAAATATATAAACAATTTAAATATTTATATATCAAAAATCAAATAAAAGATGGCGTTTGAGAAGGGATTCGAACCCCTGACCGACGGCTTAGAAGGCCGCTGCTCTATCCTGCTGAGCTACTCAAACGTTTATAATTATACTAACTTATATTATACTTTAAATATTCTTATTTTAAACCTATTACAAATATTTTTAAAAATAATATAATTAAAAGTTACAATAAACTTATATTTTTATTATAACTTTTATTTAAAAACTTTTAAAAAAATATAATCAAATTTATTATAATAATGATAAGTATCTATAATTGCAAAATTATTAGATTTCAACCATTCAATTAAATAATTAATTTTCCCTTGACAACCTAATAAAAAATATTTATTTTTAAAAGAACATTTAGCTAATATTTTAGAAATAGTATAAGGACCCATTCCGCAAATAACAGCTAAATCAAAATCTGAATATATTTTTTCAAAACCATCACTTAAATAAAATTTCACAGAGTAATTTTTTAAATTATGTGAAGCTCTGTCTAAAGGTTGGATTTTGTTATCACTAGCAATTCCTTTTTTAATATATCCCAAGTCTAAAGCTTTTTTTAAAACTAAACCGTGATCGGAGCCAATATCTAAAACTATATTATAACCTTTCACCAAAGATACAATAAAATCAATTCTGCTCATTTATTAATAATGTTATTATAGATCATTCTTAATTTATTTTGTTTTGAGGGGCTTCTCAAACGTCTTAAAGCTTTAGATTCTATCTGTCGAATTCTTTCTCGAGTAACTCCAAATTTATTTCCTAGTTCTTCTAAAGTATAAATATGACCATCTAATAAACCATAGCGCATTTTTAAAATTTGCTCTTCTTTATCAGTTAAATTTTCTTCTAAGGATTCATCTAAAGTTTTTTTTAACATTTCTTGCAACATATAATGATGAGGAGAAATAATATTAGGATCGTTAATGAAATCACCTAATGAAGAATCATCTTCTTCACGTGCTGAAGATTCCAAAGAAATTGTTTCTTTTTCTATCATTTGAATATCAATAATTTGTTTTTCTGCGATATTCATTTTTTCTGCTATTTCTGTATTTTCAACTTTACGTGATAAATCTTGAGTCAATTTACCTCTCAAACGAGAAATTTTATTCATCGTTTCTACAATATGAACTGGAATCCTAATAGTTCTAGCTTGATCCGCTACCGCTCTAGTAATAGCTTGTCTAATCCACCAAGTAGCATAAGTAGTAACTCTGCATCCTTTTTTATAATCGAACTTTTCTACAGCCCTCATTAAACCCATGTTTCCTTCTTGAATTAAATCTAAAAATAAAATTTTTCTACCTATATAACGTTTAGCTATAGAAACAACCAAACGATAATTAGCCTCTACTAATTTATTTTTAGCTTTATTAGAAGATTTTATTTTTTCATTAATTTCTTCTATTTGTTCTGGTGTCAGTTCAATCTCTTTATTTTTGTATTTCGTTAATTTATTTTTTGCTTTCATACCTTCATAAACAATTTTAGTTTGTTTTTTTTCTTCTTCTAAAGTTAACAAAGGGATTTGACCAATTTCTTTTAAATACATCTTTATAGGATCATGTATTTTGATAGCGTTAGAAGTTGTGTCTTTATTTAAAATTAATTTGGAATCTTCTTTATCGAGCATTTGATTTTTAGGATGATATAAACTTTCGAAATCCATATTAGAGGAATTTTTTAAATTTTTAGATTTTTTTTTGTTTTTATTTTGTTTTTGAAATAAAAGAAAATATTTAGCGATTTTTTTATTAAAAAAATCTTCGTTTTTAGAAAAATAATCTAACCATCTATTTTTTTGTTTAAATGGAGTATGCATAGTCGGATCTATATATTTTTCTAAAGCTAAATGATGTTTTTTATATATCTTTTTAAAAATTTTTCTTAAATTCATACAATTATCAACCCTTTTTATAAAAATCTTTTTTTAAATTTGTATAATAAAAATAAAATTATTTTATATTATATAAAACGACTCCGAATAATAATTTTATTAAAATTCACTTTTACATTTATTTTTACATTCATAAATATCATTTTCTATTTTGATTAATTCCTTTTGTTTGAGTTTTAATTCATCAAGAAATGATTTTTTTTCATCTTCATAATCTTCTTGAAAACATCTATTTTTAATATCTTGAATTTCTTTTTTAATTTTATTTCTGTAAGCAGAATGTTCCTTTAATTCAAAAGGATGAAAAATATCGCTCAAATATTCTTGACTAGAAATCCTTTTTTTTTGTTGAAATAAAATATTATTTTCTACTCGTGATATTAAATTATGTATATAATTAGAATCAGTTATACGCTTTAAATCTTCTTTACACTTATTTTTAAAATTTTCTAAATCAACACCTAAACCACGTTTATCTTTTTCGTCTTCGGTAGCGTATTTATTATAATATTTTCTGATAATTCGAAATAATTCAATAATATCTGAATTAATTGATTTATATTCATAACTTTTTTCAATAATTAATTCTATATATTTATTATTTAAAAATAATTGAACCAAAAGATCTACTTCTATATCTTGATCAAAAACAATTCCTTTGACAGATATTTTTTCTTTTTCTTTTGTTTTTAATTTATTCGCCTTATTAACTAAAGTTTCTTTTGAAACTAAATTTATTAAAATTTGATATTTTTCGTTTATTTTATTTTGGAAATATTCTTGTGTCTCTTCATCATGATATTTTAATAATTTATTATTTATATATTTTTTAATTATTTCTTTATTAAATTCTGTTTTTAATAAATCTTCTATATTTTGAAAAATATAATCTTTAGTAATTTCTTCAAATTTTTGTTTTAAAAAATAAATATTATTTTGTTTTTCTAAAATATAACTATCAGGATCAAAACCAGAAGGCAAATGCATAATTTTAATTATAAAACTTTTATTATTTAGTAGTTGAGCTATTTTAATAGCTGCTTCTTTTCCTGAATTATCACCATCAAAAGCAATAATGACTTTTTTAGATGTTTGTTTTAATAACAAAATTTGTTCTTGACTTAAATTAGTTCCCAAAGTAGCAATAACGTTTTTCATTCCTATTTTATAAAAAGAAATAACATCAAAAAAACCTTCACATAAAATAATTTGTTTTTGTTCTTGGATATTTTGTTGATGTTCAAAAAAACGATATAACAAACGATTTTTTTTAAATAAATCATTTTCTATATTAAATAAATATTTAGGTTGTTTTGTGTCTTCTTGATAAGTGCGCCCACAAAAACCAACTATTTGACCTTCTGAATTAGTTAAAGGGAAAATTATACGATTTCTAAAAAAATCAAAATAATTAGTTTCATCACTATTTTTAGGGTTAATAAAACCTCTTACTAAACCTAATTTTAATAAATGTTCTATTTTATATTTTCTATCTAAAAGATGTGTAACTAAAGCCTTATTATTGTCATATGCATAACCTATACCAAATTCTTGAACCAATTCTAAATTTAATTGTCTTTCTTCTAATAGATATTTTTTAACAGGATGATCTTCATATTCTTTTTTTTTCAAAATCAAAGACAAAGATTCTTTAAAAAATGAATGAACTGATTCTAAAATTTCATATAAAGGATTTTTATACACAATTTTTTGTTTGGGCAATTCTAAATGAAAAAGTTCAGATAATTCTTTAATAGCTTCTGAAATAGAAATTTTTTTAAATTTGCTATAAAAAGTAACAGGTCTTCCGCCTTGACGACAAGCCATACATAAAGCGATATTTTTTTCGGAAGAAACAGAAAAAGAAGGCGTCTTTTCAGAGTGAAAAGGGCACAAACCCATAAAATTATTACCTACTTTTTTTAATGAAACCCCTGTTTTAATAACTAATTCATAAATAGGTATTTCTGAATTAAATCTATCAATTAAATTACGATCTAAAATATTTTTTTTAAGATCCATTTTTTTATATTATTAAGAAATTCCTTTTCGATATATAAAATTAAAATATTATTTTATTTTTTCTAAAATATAGATTTTTATGTCATCTATATATATTCTATCTTGCATAAAAGTATCTCTATCTCTTATAGTGACCTTATTATCTTTAAAAGTATCATCATCGATAGTACAACAAAAAGGTGTTCCGATCATATCTTGTCTTCGATATCTTTTACCTATACTTTGAGTTTCGTCATAATCTACTTCAAAAAAAGAAGAAAGTTTTTTATATATTTCTTTAGATTTTTCGCCATGTTTTTTTTTTATCAAAGGCAAAATAGCTAATTTATAAGGGGCTAAAAAAGGTTTTATTTTTAAAACTGTTCTAGTGTTATTATTTTCTAATTCTTCAATTTTTAAAGAATTAATGATAATAGCTAAAAATAATCTTTCTACTCCTATTGAAGGTTCGATAACAAAAGGCCAATATTTTTCTCTAGTTTCTGAATCGAAATATTGTAAATCTTTTTGAGAGTGTTTTTGATGATTTTTAAGATCGAAATCTGTTCTAGAAGAGATACCCCATAATTCATCAAAACCCCAAGAAAAATTAAATAAAATATCAGTAGTAGCATTAGCGTAATGACTTAATTCTTCAGATGAATATTCTCTTTTTTTTAAATTATTAGGTTCTAAACCTAAATGCAAAAGAAAATCATAAGAATAATCTTGCCAAAATGAAAACCATTTTTTATAATCTCGTGGATGACAAAAAAATTCTAATTCCATTTGTTCAAACTCGCAAGTACGAAAAATAAAATTGCCTGGTGTAATTTCATTTCTGAAAGATTTACCTATTTGTCCTACTCCAAAAGGAATTTTTTTTCTAGTGGAATTCAAAATATTTTTAAAATTAACAAAAATACCTTGACAAGTTTCTGGTCTTAAATATAAAGGAGAAGATTTTTCTAAAATAACCCCTTGATGAGTTTGAAACAATAAATTAAATTCTCTAACGGGTGCCCAATTAGATGTTCCTAAAATTTTATTTTCAATTAAATATTGCGTCATTTCTTCATAAGTTAAAATATCTACATTAATTTTATTATTATGCTCTTTTATTAATTGATCAGCTCTATAACGTTTATTATTATCTTTATTTTCGGCTAAAGGATCAATGAAAGAAGATAAATGGCCAGAAGCTTCCCAAATTCTAGAATTCATTATAATAGAACTATCTAACAAAATATTATACTCAAATCCTTGAATAAATTTTTTGATCCAAATATTTTTAATATTTTTTTTTAATAAACTTCCTAAATAACCATAATCAAAACTATTTGCTAATCCATTATAAATTTCGCTACCAGAAAAAACAAAACCCGTTTGTTTTAAAAAACTAATAATTTCTTTAAAAGGTAATTTTTTCTCTTGTTTTTTTAACATAAATTATATAACCGTTCAATTATTTATTTTTATTTATAAGTTAATCTTTTATTATTATTTCGAATATCATCAGTTTTGACCCATAAGTTTAAATAGTTTTTCATTTTTAAATTTTTTTGAATATCTTTTTGAGCAGCTAAACGAATTTTTTTTAATTGAGAACCTTCTTTACCAATTAAAATTTTTTTTTGACTTAATTTAGGAACTAAAATAGAAATGTAAATTTCATTCAAATCTTTTTCTTTAATAAAATTTATTTTTTCTAAAAAAATACGACAAACATGAGGTAATTCTTTGTCTAAATAAAAAAATAATTTTTCTCTTAATAACTCTACAATTATTTCCTTTTGAGAAAGATTTGTTATTGTATTTCTAGGGAAATAAGGAGTTTTTGATTCTAATAAATTTAAAATTTGTCCCTTTAAAATACTTAAATTTTTATTTATTAAACTAGATACAGGAATAACAGCTTCAAATTTGAAATATTTTAAATAACTTAAAATAATTTTATCAATCAAAATTTTTCTTTTTAACAAATCCATTTTACTAATAACTAAAATTATTTTTTTTTGATATTTTTGTAAAAAAGTCAAAAATTCTTTATCTTTATTACTGCATTCTTCATTGACTAAAAATAAAATAATATCTATTTCGTCAATATTTTTCAAAATAACAAAATTTATTTTAGAAGCAGAATCGCTTATTTTTTTATAAAAAAAACCTGGCGTATCTACAAAAACTAATTGACAATTTTCGTCATTATAAATACCCAAAATTTGTTTTTTAGTAGTATTAGGTTTATCACTTACAATAGATACTTTTTGTTCTAAAAAAGCATTTAATAAAGTGGATTTACCCACATTAGCTCTTCCTATCATAGTAATAAAACCCGATTTAAACATATTAAATAACCCCTAAAAATAAAAATTTAATTTATAAATATTTATAAATGTTTAAACGATGATAACTCAAAATTTGATTTTGTATTTCTATCATTTGTTGTAAAGATTCTTCAGTAAAATCATCAAAACCTTTTAAATGAAGATAACCATGCAAAGATAAAAACACTGCTTCTTCTTCTAATTTTTTATTCATTTTATAAGATTGTTCGGCAGCTTTAGTTAAAGAAATAAAAACATCACCTAAATATTCATTATCAATTACATTTTCAAAAGATAAAATATCTGTCGGATGATTCTTTTTACGATAATAAAAATTCATTTTTTGCATTTCTTTATTATTTATAAAAATAATATTCATTTTTTGGTTATCGTGTAAAGAAGTAAAAACATTAAATAAAATTTTTTTTAAATTTACAATATTTTTATTAGTTTTATTATGTATTTCGATAATCACAATAAAAAATAATTTTTCCTTTAATATTGAATTAAAACTTGTTATAAAAGAAAAAAACACCTAAATAATAGGTGATTTTTTTTATTATTAAATTTTATAATTAAAATTTAATATTTTTTATTTTTAAAATTTTTCTTGCGATTTTTTCTTTCTGTACTTGGTTTAACGTAATATTCTTTTTTACGAGCTTGTGCAAGATTTCCAGATTTAAAAACATCACGTTTAAAACGACGTAAAATTTCGTCAAAACTTTCTTCTTTAGAAACAACAGTTTTAGTCATTAATATACACCCCGCCTTCTTTATTAAAATATATTATTCTATTAAATTTAACTTTTTGAATAAAAATAATATAATTATAAATTAAAGACACAAAAATAAAATTTAACAATTTAATTATAATAATATTATAACATAATTTATTAATTTTGAACAATAAATTTTTTATTTAGCTTTTGTTATATGTTTCTCTTAAATAAAAATAAGAATATACTAAATAAATAAAAAATAAACAAGATATAAAACGATTTAAAAAAACTTGGGTTCCTTGTGGTTTATTATTTCCATATTGTTCTGAAAAAATATCTATTACGCTTTTTTCTATAGTAAATAAAACAAATAAAATAATCAAAAAACAATTAATATATATTAAAGAGTGAGGTATGTCGTTCCATTTCATTATTTAATAATTTCCTTTTTTTAAGAACTACAAGCTTTAACAAAAACATCGTTAGCTGTTTCAACAGCAACAATTTCTATTTTTTGTCTAACTTCTTCAGGTATTTCATCTAAATCTTTTAAATTATCTTTAGGAATGAAAATCATATTTAAGCCACTTCTTTCTGCAGCAATGGCTTTTTCTTTTAAACCTCCTATTGGAATAATAGAACCAGTCAATGTAATTTCTCCTGTCATTCCAATATTTTTTTTAACAAATTTTTTAGTAATAGCGGAAAAAATACAAGTAGCTATGGTAACGCCGGCTGAAGGTCCATCTTTAGGAACTACCCCTTCTACAAAATGAACATGAAAATCATTATTATCAAAAAAACTATATTCAATACCTAATTTTTCAGCATTAGATTTTAAAAAACTAAAAGATGTGATAGCGCTTTCTTCTAAAACTTTTCCTAAATTACCAGTTAAAACTAATTTTCCTGTTCCTTTATAATAAGCTACTTCGACAGGTAAAATATCTCCTCCAAAAGAAGTATAAGCTAAACCATTCACAACACCAATTTGATCTTTTGTATTAGCTAATAAATGTTGATAAATAACTTTACCTAAAAATTTTTCAACATTATAATTATTAATCGTTATTTTTGTAATTTTATTCATTAAAATTTCTTTAACTGTTTTACGAACTAAAGAAGCAATGACTTTATTTAAGTTTCTAACTCCGGCTTCTTTTGTATAGTGTCTAATTAAATAAAGGATAGTTTCTTTTTCTATAACAAATTGTTCGCTAGTAATACCATGTTCCTCTAATTGTTTAGGTAATAAATGTTCTTGCGCGATAATTAATTTATCTTGTTCTGTATAAGAATTTAATTCTATAACTTCTAAACGATCTCTTAAAGGTTCTGAAATATTACTTAAATCATTTGCTGTTGCTATAAACAAAACTTTAGATAAATCAAAAGACTCTGATAAATAAAAATCTACAAAATTAGCATTTTGTTTAGGATCTAAAACTTCTAATAAGGCGGAACCTGGATCATGTTGTATATTATTAACTAATTTATCTATTTCATCTAATAAAAAAACAGGATTAGCTACACCTACATCTTTGATTCCGCTTAAAATACGTCCTGGCATAGCCCCTACATAAGTTTTTTTATGCCCTTTTATTTCGCTTTCATCTTGCAAACCGCCTAAAGACTGTTTAGTAAATTTACGTTTTAATGCTTCGGCAATAGAAATAGCTAAAGTAGTTTTTCCTACTCCTGGAGGCCCTACCAAACAAATAATTGTTTGAGGATTTTTTTGAGTCATAATTTTAACAGCCGCATATTCTATAATACGTTCTTTAGCTTTTTTCAATCCATAATGATTTTTTTCTAAAATAGATTGAATAACATTTAAATCATCTACATCTTTACTAAATTTACCCCAAGGTAAAGAAATAACAAAATCTAAATAATTACGAATAACAAAAGAATCAGCTACTGTAGAAGAAATAGAAGAATAACGATTAAGTTCTTTTAAAGTTTTATCTTTAATTTTGTTTGGCATTTTAGAAATATTAATTTGATTTCTTAATTCTTCAATTTCTTCATCTTTTTTAGCTTTATCACCTAATTCATTTTGAATAGCGCGCATTTTTTCTCTTAAATAAAATTCTTTTTGATTTTCGTCAATACTACGTTTAACTTCGTTATTAATTTTATTTTCTAAATCTAAAAAACCTAATTTCATCTCAATATCTTGTAAAATATATAATAATCTCTTATTTAAACTAGATTCTTTAAGATATTTATATTTATATTTTTCATCTATTTGTAAAGCGAAAGCGATTAAATCTGCAGCTTTTTCAGTTGTAATACCGTTTTTTATTTGTTCTAAAAAAGTACTTTCTGAAATTAATAAAATTTGACTAATATTAATTGCTATTTTTTCCATTATCATTTTTATAAGAAGTTTTTCTTCTTTTAAATCAACGTAAGTAGTAGGGACATCTTTATAATTGGCTATATATAAATCTTTATTTTTTGTTATTTTTTCAATTTTTATTCTTTTGATAATACGACATTTAATTTTATAAAAATTACCATTATTCACTTTAACAGAAGTTAAAATTTCAGCCAAAACTCCATATTTTTCTATATCAGATATCTTAGGCACTTCTTTAAGTACATTTTTTTGTAACAAAATAATAATATAAGGATTTTTATTATCTGCCGAAAGTTTCAAAACATTAACAGAAAAATCTCTTCCTATTTCTAAACTTATATCATTAAAAGGTATAGGGACTATATCTCTAACAACAATAGCTGGCAATTCTGAAGAAATTATTTCAGCTTCTATATCTTTTTTATTTTTATTCATAATCTTGACTTATATCCTTTTATTAAAAATTTAGCTAATTAGAAAATATAATTTATTTAATAATATTATATTAGAAATAGAAACAAATGAACAAAAAATTAATTAATGAATAATATTAGTTTTAAATAAAAATTCCATCACTTTTTGTCTTAATAAATTAGTTTCGATATTTTCCACAAAAAAAGAATTTTGTTTTAATTTATCAACATCTATTTTAAATTCATTTTTGATTTTTTGATAATGTAATTCTAACTCTTCAGGAGAAAATTTAATTTTTTCTATAAAAGCTATTTCATCTAATAAGAAATTTAATTTAACATTAATCAGAGTCTTGTCTTTTATATTTTGCTCAAATTGTTCTTTGTTCCAATTATTAGATTCTAAATATTGTTCTAAATTTATGTTTTTAGAATTCAATTCTTTTTCGAAATCTCTTTTAGCATGTTCTACTTCTTCTTCTATTAAAGATGACGGAACATTTAAATTAGAATTTTTTATTAAAAAATCTAAAATTAATTCTTTTTCTTTTTCTTCTTTTTCGTATTTTTTTTGCGATTCTAATTCTTTTTTTATTTTAATTTTAAATTCTTCTAAATTATTGATGTCAGGGAATTTTAAATTCTTAACCAATTCATCATTCCAAACAACATTTTTTTTAATTTTAATATTTTTTAAAAAAATCTTAAAAATGACTTCTTTAGAAGCGAGTTGTTTATTTAAATAATTATCAGGGAAACGAACATTAATTTCCTTTTTTTCATTAACCTTCATACCTATCATTTGTTTTTCGAAACCGTCAATAAAATTATTAGAACCAATTTCTAAAGTATAATCAATTGCTGTTCCGCCTTTAAATAATTCGCCATTTAAATAACCTTCAAAATCAAAAACAGCAAAATCACCTAATTCCAAAACATTTTCATTTTCTTTTTTATTTTCTAAAATAGGGTTTTCTTTTAATAATAAATCTAATTTATTTTCAATTTCTTTTTCTTTAACTTCTTCAAGTTTTACATTTACTTTAATTTTTTTATAATCACATAAAGTAATCTTGGGTTTTAAAACAAACTCTAACCCAAAATTAAAAAAATCTTTTTTATTTATTAAATCTTCAAAAACAAAATTAACTATTTTAGGACTTCCAATAATATTATAATTTTTATTTTCGAATATACATTTTAATTTATCTTGAACCAATAGTTCAAAAGATTCTTTATATAATGGTTTTTTATCAAAATTTTTTTCAAAAACATCTCTTGTAACAAAACCTTTTCGAAAACCTTTAACCTCTACTTTATGTTTAATTTTTTCAAAAGCTTTTTTAACAAAAAGATCAAATTCTTTTATATTTATATTAAAATTATATCTAATACAATCATTATTTATTTTTTCGATTTGCATATATCTAGTTCACCTATCTTTTAGTATAAAAAAAGAACATTAAATTTTAAAAAAATAATAAATTATGGTTAATTTAATATACATTAAAATTATATCAATAATAATTAATAATAACAATTTATTAATAAAAATATAAAAATATTATAATCAAAATCATAAAAAAAACTTAGTTTATAAAAACTAAGTTTATAAGAATAAAATAAATTTTATTTGAAATAAAAAATATTGTTTTTTTTAAAATCCTTCTTTATTAAAATATTCAATCAACCCTCTACCGATCAAATTTAAAGACAAAATAGTTAAAAACATAATTAAAAAAGGACCTAATAATAATTGAGGATAATCTAAAAATGTCTGTTGAACAGATCTCAAAATAGAACCCCATTCAGGAGTGGAAGGTTCTAAAGCTAAACCAATAAATCCTAATGCTGCAATAGACAAAATAGAACTTGCAATTTTCATCGTTATTTGAGTGATAGCAACAGGCAAAATATGAGGTAAAATATGTCTTTTAATAATTTGTAAATCATCACTTCCTAAAGATTTAGAAGACTTTATAAAATCTTTTTGTTTTAATTCTAAAACATTAATTCTAGAGATTCTAATAAAAGAAGGTAATTGACAAATAATTAAAACCAAAATTAAAGCAAGAATATCTTTTTTACAAAATGACATTATTAAAACAACTAATATAAATTCAGGAATTATTATAATAAAATCACAAATAAAATTAATTAATTGATCTAAAAACCCACGAAAATAACCAGATATAATTCCTAAAAAAGTCCCTAATATACAACTTAAAAAAACAACTACAAAAGCTATAGATAAAGATATTTTAACTCCGCCCATCATTCGACTAAATATATCATATCCCGTCGAATCTGTCCCGAACCAATTTGTAAAACTTATGCTTTGATTAGCTACATAAATAGGTTTTAAACTATATTTATAAAAACCAATGTAAGGAACTAAATTAGAAATAATTATTAAAATAATTAAAAATATAGAACTCCAAAGTAATTTAGAGTTTTTTATATAAAATGTAAAAAAATTCTTTATTTTGTTTAGCGGCATAATCTATCCTCTATATTTTTTTCTATAATAATGAATCATTTTTTTTTATTTAACTGAGGATTAATATATAAAAGTATAAATTCTAAAAATAAATTAAAAAAAGTTATAAAAATAGATAAACAAATAATAGTACACTGTAACAGATTTAAATTTTGTTTATTAAAACTTTCTTTAATTAAATGTCCTACACCTCGAATATTAAAAATATATTCTATAACGGCAGTTCCACTTACCAAAAAACTAAACATTAATCCAATATAACTTAATATAGGAGCTAAAGCATTTTTAAATACATGTTTAAAATAAACAGCTTTTTTAGATAATCCTTTGGCGTAAGCAGCTTTTACATAAGGTTGTTTTAAACATTCTTCGATAGTATTTTGAGTAATTTTAAATATATAAGTGCTGATTACTAAAGATAAAGTTGCGATAGGCAAAAACATATCTGTGAAATCGCCAAAATATGATATATTAAAAAGATCTAATTTATAAGCTAAAAAATATTGCAAAAGAAAACCAATAATAAAAGAAGGTGTTGAAATAATAACAATAGAAAATATATCGAAAAAAATGTTTTTCTTACTGTTATAAAATTTAGATAATATTCCTAAAAATATTCCTAAAAATGAACCAAAAAAACAACTCCATAAAGATAATTTTAAAGTATTACAAAAATGAAAAATAAAAATATCAAAAACTGATTCATTTAAATCCTCATAAGATTTACCAAAATCTAATTTTAATATACTTAAAGAATATCTCTTAAATTGTTCAATTATATTTCCATCTAATCCGAATTCTTTCTTATGAATTTCTATTTTTTCTGAAGTTAAATTTTTAGATCCGATTATAGTCGTAACCGGATCAGTTGTTTTTCTTAAAATAAAAAAACTAATTAAAAAAATAAAAAAAACAATTAAAAAATTATAAAATATTTTTTTGATAATATATCGCATTATTATTATGTCCTATTATAACAATATACAAAAAAGTTTATAAAATATTATCTTTATTTTGAGATAAATCTTAATGATCTAGGGTTAACACCACTAAATGTATTAATTTTTAAATGTTCCTTATCTACTCTAGAACTAGTTAAAACATAATCAGTTACATAAAAAGTTGGTATAATGTATAATTTTGTGTATAAATATTGTTCTATTTCTTTTATTTTTTGAATAAATGAATCATCATCTAAAGCTTCCTTAGAGTCTTTTATTAATTTTGAAATTTTGTCCGCATCCTCTTCTTTTATATGTGAAAAATTTTGGTTTTTTGGATCTTTGTCTGAATGTATGAAATAATCTTCAAAAAATTTATACCCATATATCAATTCATGTTGTTCACCTAAAAACAAAATATTATAATCATTAGTAGTAATGAATTTGTTTGTTATATCATTGAAAGGTACTTGGTTAATTTTAACTTCAAAACCTGCTTCCTCTAAATGATCTTTTACTTTTAATTGCAACGCAAGATCAGGATTTTCTGATGTTAAAATGTTTATTTTTTTTTCTTCTCCTGTTAACGATTGAACACCTGTTTTAGCCAATTCTTTATTATAATATATTCTATAATTTGCTGTTTTATCATGACCTTTTAAAATAGGAGGTAATAAACCGCCATTAGCAACTTTATTTGGAATTTTTAGTTCTTCTTTTATTTTTTCGAAATCAATAGCTTGAACTATTAATTTTCTAATTGCCTCTTTTGTGTTTTCTTGATTTATATACATATAACTAACTTTAGATGTTTGTCGATCCTCTTTTATGTTTAATTTTTTTTTTGATTCTTTATCTCTTAAATTATCATTAATATTCTTACCTGGAAAACTTAAAATAAGATCGATATTCTTTTTTTCTAAGTTTAAAAGATTATTGTCGTTACTTGGATCAACTTTTAATGTTATTTTAGGTGGTAATTTGTCAAAATCTAAATATTCAGAATCATTTTTAGCATGATAATTTTCAAATTTTTCGAAATTATAATCTTTTTTATCTTTTGATACCGAAACTAATTTATAAAGACCTGTTCCTATTTTTAATCCTTCTGATTCATTTTCGTCTATAGCTGCTTTATTCAAGACTCTGAACATTTTATAAAAAATAAAATTATAAAATGGAGGTAAATCTTTTAAATGGATTTCAAATTTAAGTTCATCTATTTTTTGAACAGATTTTATATTGTTAACAAAATCTTTATGTTCTTTTTCAACAGCTCTGTTATAAGTAAAAATTACATCTTCTGTAGTCATTTTATTTCCGTTATGAAACAAAATACCATCTTTTAATTTGGCTTTTATTTTTCGGTTCTCTCTGTCCAAATCCCATTCTTCTACTAATAAGTTTTCAGGTTTATCTTGAGGATTTTCTGGCGCCTTAAGTAAAGTGCTATGAAATAAACCTAAAGTCCAATCAGTATAAACAGAATTAGTATCTTTTGAATTACAAAAATCCAAACTTTTAGGTGAATTTGAAATAGCAATAATCATTCTATCTTTTCTATACAAATGATCTTTATATTCTTTAAACTTAACAATTCCCCAAATCGATAAACCTGAAAATAATATAATAGCTAAATATAAAATAATTTTTTGCTTTAAAATCATTTTTATTTTATCTTTCTTTTAAATATTTTTTTATAATAAATCAAATAAATTAATAATATTAACTAATAATACTTGTTTTTAAAAAATTATTTAATAAAGTGCGAGTGTAAGGGTGTTTAGGATCTTTTAAAATTTGTTGAGTAGATGCTTTTTCTATAATTTTACCTTTCAACATAACTATAATATCGTCTGAAATTTCAGAAATAACACTTAAATCATGACTTATAAATAAAACAGCTGTTTGATTTTCTTTTTGCATTTCTTTAATCAAATTCAAAATTTCTTTTTGAACGATAACATCTAAAGCTGTAGTAGCTTCATCGACGATTAATAATTTAGGTTGACAAATTAAAGCTATTGCGATCATTACTCTTTGGCACATTCCGCCAGATAATTGATAAGGGTAACAATTCATAATTTGTTCACAATTATGAATTTTAGTTTTTTTTAACATATTTAAAGCTTTTTCATAAGCTTCTTTATAAGTGATTTCTTGATGAATAAATAAAATTTCCATAATTTGATCTTTTATTTTAAACATGGGGTTTAAACTAGCAACAGGATCTTGAAAAATCATGGATATCTCTTTACCACGAATCTTTTGCATTTTTTTTTCATTAAAATCAGAAATAACTTGATTATTAAAAATAATTTCCCCTTGATGAATTTTTTGTGTTTTTTCAAATAATTTCAAAATAGAATTAGCTGTTTGACTTTTACCACTTCCAGATTCTCCGACTAAACCCAAAGTTTTTCCTTGTTCTAAATAAAAAGAAATACCTTGTACAGCTTTAACTAAACCTTTTTCAGTTTCAAAATAAGTATGTAAATTATTTACTTCTAAAATTTTCATTAATAGCCTCTTTTTTTAGTACATAAAATAAAGTGATTTGGAGAAACTTGATGCCAATCCTTATCTTCTTTTTTCTTATTGTATAAAAAATCATAAGAAGAATTTTCATATTTAGCAATGTATTTTTTGCTTGATATACCATATTCAATCAATTTAGGGATAGAATTTAACAATTCAATTGTATAAGGATGTTGAGGGTTTGTAAAAATTTTTTCTGTTGGGCCTAATTCTACTAATTTACCTAAATACATTATTGCAATTTGATCGCTTAAATATTTAGCAACCCCTAAATCATGAGTAATAAACAATAAAGTTAATTCATAATTTTTCTTTAATTGTTTCAATAATTCCAAAATTTGTTTTTGTATCGTGACATCTAAAGCAGAAACAATTTCATCACAAACAATAAATTTAGGTTCTATAATTAAAGTTCTTGCAATAGCGATTCTTTGTCTTTCGCCACCCGATAATTGAGCAAGAGAACGATTATATAACTCCTCTTTTACGCCGCATTTTTTCATGATATCTAAAATTTTTTGTTTATAAAGAGGATCATTTTTACTTTTTACTAAATTATGTATTAAAAGACCTTCGCCAATGATATCTGATATTAAAATTTTAGGATTCAAAGATAGATAAGGATTTTGGAAAATAATTTGTAAATCTTTGCGGTATTTGCTTAAATCTTTAGTAGATAGTTCGCTTAAATTAATAGATTGCTGTTCTTTATAATAAATAACTTTTCCAGAAGTAGATTTTTCTAATTGCAACAAAGTTTGTCCTAAAGTAGATTTTCCTGAACCCGAACCACCTACTACGGCTAAAGTTTGCCCTTTATGAATAGATAAACTAATATCATCATTAGCTTTTAAAAAAATACTAGATTTCGCAAATAATTTCTTTCTAAAAAAAAATTTAGATAAATTCTTGCACTCGATTAAAATTTGATATTTTTCATTCCGATCTTTCAACATCGATTATTACACTTTCTTATATTTTTATATGTAATCATGATTTAAATAATATCTCAGTCGAAAACACAACTAAAAGCAAAAATATTTATTAAAACAGCATTAAATATTTATTAACTGTTTAAAAAATTATAACACATTTTTTTTGTAATAGTCAAATGTTTTTTTAAAAAAAATAAAAGCAATTACAGAACTGCTTTTAATTATTTCAATCAAAAATAAAATTGCTAAATAAATCCCAAATAAAATATTTAACTTAAAATAACCTATTTTGGGAAAAAGATTTGAATTCTATTTTTTTAAAAAAAGTCTAATTTTGAATTATCTATAAAACAGTTTTGAACCTATCAACTTTAAAAAAATGATTATAATAATTTTTTATAAAAATTAACTGTTTTATTTTAAAAAAAATCAACTATAAAATAGTTGTTTTTTTTTAATAATTATAATTTTAAGTTCTAATAACAAAATATTTAAATTTATTCAAAAAAATATTATTTTCTAGTCATTTTTGTTTCTATAGCTTTTTTACAAACAGCTTCAGCAATTACTTCGGTAACTCTTTTATCAAAAATAGAAGGAACAATATTAGTTTCATGCAATTCTTCGTCTGGAATTAAAGATGTTATTGCTTCAATAGCAACTAATTTCATTTCTTCTGTTATTTTAGTTGCTTTAGCGTCTAAAACGCCTCGGAAAATACCAGGAAAAACTAAAAGGTTATTAATTTGATTTGGGAAATCTGATCTACCTGTAGCTACTACTTTAGCATTACCTTTTTTAGCTTCTTCATATGTTGTAATTTCAGGAACAGGATTGGCTAATGAAAATACTATAGAATCTTTATTCATTGTTTTAATCATCTCAGCGTTTAAAATATTACCTTTAGATACACCAATAACAATATCTTTATTTTTTAGAGCATCATTTAAAAAACCTTTTTCATTATTTAAATTAATTTGCGAAAGTATTTCTCTTTGGTATTTATTCAACCAAGTGCAATCTTTTTGCACAATACCATCTTTATCAACTATAACAATATTTTTAGGTTTTAATAAAAGTAACATTTTAGTTATGGCCATTCCTGCAGAGCCAGAACCTATAACAACTATTTCAACATCTTGCATTCTTTTTTTAACTACCTTTAAAGCGTTTATAATGCCGGCAGCTACAACTATTGCTGTTCCATGTTGATCATCGTGGAAAACAGGAATATCTAATTTTTCTTTTAACTTTTCTTCAATATAAAAACATTCTGGCGCTTTAAAATCTTCTAAATTGATCCCACCAAATATAGAAGAAATCTTAGCAACAATATTAATAATTTCATCTGGGTCTTCAGAATCAATACAAATAGGAAAAGCATCTATATTTCCGAAAGCTTTAAACAAAAAAGATTTTCCTTCCATTACAGGAATAGAAGCTAATGCGCCAATATTTCCTAAACCTAAAACAGCTGTACCATTACTGATAACAGCAACATTATTTCCTTTAGTTGTATATTTATAAACATTTTCTGGATCTTCAGCAATTTTAATACAAGGTTCAGCAACACCTGGAGTATAAGCTAAAGATAAATCATGCATATTATTTACTTCGAATTTATTTTTGATTTCTAATTTTCCTTTGTATTTTTCACAAAGTTTTAAAGCTTCTTCTTTAATATTTATAGACATAATACAAACTTTCCAAATATATTTTATTTATAAAAATAATAACTAAATAATAACTAAATAATAACATTTTTTAAATATTATTTTATATTATTAACATTATCAAATAATTAAATATTTTTAAAAAATAAATGACTAACTATTTTATGATTATTTTCAAAGATTTTGAATTATTAATTCAATTATTCGAAATAATATTTTAAAAAATGTTAACATAATTATTATATATTATTAATAAATCTATTAAGTGTTGTATTTATATATTACTGTTATATTCTTATGCATTCAGATCCAAACCGAAAAGTATAAAATATAAAAATTAAATCTTTTAAAAAAACTAGTAATTTCTTATTATTATCTATAAAAATTTAAAAAAATAAACACACTATAAATAATTTTTTATTAAAATTAATATAAATATAATTTCTTATTTTGAATAAAAATACGAATTATAATAAATATATTGATAAATTAAATAGGTTAAAAACTATATAAACAGAAAAGCGACAAGAGATAAAAAGACCAAAGTTTTATGCATAACATACCACAAATAAATAACAAACCAACAAATAAATGAAATAATCTATAAACTATACCCAGAAGGATACAAATAAAAGAACTATTCTAACCGAAAAAAACTTTATGGAAAGAGGTATACTCGGCAAATTGCTCATAAGATTTGGATAAAGGATAATGCGGAATAACCACTTAAAAATATAAATTCTAAGTTAAAAACCTATATATTCTATCCATATTATCTGATTTATTACTATATTCTATTTTTTAGTATTAAGATTGAAAATCTTTTTTTGTTATAATGAAAATAAATAAGATAGATTTTTTTTAAGGCTGTAATTTTAATTTGCATGCAAAACAATTTCAACTCATTTAAAATTAAATTAAGAATAATCAATAAAAGGTATTATTTAATGTTATTTCAAAAACCAAAAATTATTTACCCTAAAGATAATAAAAATAAAGAAATTTTTATTAAAATAAAAAAGATTTTATATGAAGAAAAATTTCAAAAAGATATTATAGATGAATATGCAATTATTCTTTCTAACGAAAATGAAATAATTGGGGTGATTGGTCGTTATTTAAATAATTTGCGTTGTTTAGTGATACAACCAAAATACCGAAATTATAATTTCGCAAATATTCTAATAGATTTTATGATCAAAAGAATTTATAAAAATAATTTTAAAGAGGTTTTTGTTTTTACTAAATCTATTAATTGTAAAATTTTTAAAAACTTAGGATTTAAAATTATATATAGTAATGATGAATTTAGCTTTTTAACAAATAGATACGATATTTTTACTCAATATTTAGAATATTTAAAACAAGAAAAAGAAGAAAACAATAATAATAGTGCTATAGTTATGAACGCAAACCCCTTGACCAAAGGGCATGAACACTTAATAAAAACAGCTTCTCAAAATAGTGATTTTGTTTATATTATTATGGTTAGTGAAGAAGGGTCTTTGTTTACATATAAAGAACGTTTAGATATGGTAAAGTTAGTTACTCAAAATTATAACAATATTAAAGTTGTAGAAGGTAGTAATTATTTAGTTTCAAAAAACGTTTTCCCTTCTTATTTTTTATCTTCTAAAGAAGAAGTTATTAAAAAACAAATAATTTTGGATTCATTTATTTTTGTTACTCATATAGCTTCTGTTTTAAATATTAAAAAAAGATTTGTAGGAGAAGAACCATTTTCTTTTACTACTAATTTATATAATCAAATTATGAAAGATATATTTCAAAAACAAGGAATAGAATTAGTTATATTGCCAAGATTAAGATATAAAGATAAAGCTATTTCAGCAACTCAAGCAAGAAAATTATTTATAAATAGCAAATTTGAACAAATAGCTGAAATAGTTCCAATTTCAAGTTTGAATTATTTAAAAAATTTAAATCCTGAAAAATATAAAGAAAATAAAAAATTATTAAGTTTAGTAGATAAAAATAATTAATTATTTATTTAAGAATAATAAGGACCCGTTTTATATAGGGATTAAAATTAGACTTTTTTAAAAAAATATTCAAAAACAAATATAATCTTGTTTTTTTAATTGTAACCAAAAAATCATCTATTACATGTATTTATATATAATATATTTTTTTTAAAGAAAAAAATAATAAAAGATTTCTCTTTTCGGAACGCTTTTTTTGCTGTCAAAAATTTTAAACATGTAATTATCAAAAAAACAATTTTTTTCAAAAATTAAAACCCTATCAAAAAAATAATCTAATTTAAAAAATTATCTCTGAAAATTTAAAAACAAAATATACTGCTCAACTTATTTAATCCAATAAATAATAAACAGCTCCTATAATATATTTTCAAATAAACCGACTATAAAAAATTAACTATTTTACTCCACACAAGTAAGTTTCTAAACATATAGTTTTCCATCTATGATTTTGTTTTGTTTTAACATTTTTTTAATTGAATAAAAATCTAAAAAAGTTAATTTTACTATCTTCTTTTTTTTATTTTTGTTATTAATAATCTGATTTTGTTTTATTATTTATTTATACAAAACGATTAATTTCTTTAGATTGTTTATTAGAATTCAACATTATCGTTTTCATTAACTATTCAAATTTTTTTGTTTTAAAAATGATTAAAAATATAAATAAAAGAGACTTTATTTAAAAGTCTCTTTATTTTTTATCTTTTTTTAATTATGTTAATATTTTTTTTTAATGTTATTTTATAAATTTTTTTATCAATATAAAATATATAATTAATTACTTATTTTATTTTTTTGTTCGGTTTCTTTCATTAAAAAATCTATTTCTTCTTTAGTAATTGTTTCTTGTTCTAATAATTTAAAAGTGATTTTATCAAGTAAATTTTTATTTTCTTTGATGATTAACTGTGTTTCTTTATAACATTTATCAATGATTTTTTTAATTTCTTGATCTATAGCTTTTTTATCTGAAAATTCAGAATCTTGAGAAACTCCTAAATCACTCATTTCGTATTTAGTAATCATTAAACGCGCTATTCGTGTAGCTTGTTTAAAATCATCAAAAGCGCCTGAAGAAATATCATCAAAAATTAATTCTTCAGCGACGCGGCCACCTAAATAAGAACTAATATTAGCGTTCATTCTATTTTTAGATGAAAAAAAAGTTTCTTTTTCAGGTATCATTAAGTTATATCCGCCTGAGTTACCTCTAGGAATAATAGTTATTTTTTGTACCTTTTGAGCATGTTTTAATTTTAAACCAATAACTGCGTGGCCAGCTTCATGATAAGCAACCATTTTTCTTTCTTCTTCATTGTATTTAATTGATTTTTTGGCAGCCCCCATTAAAAATCTTTCAACAGCTTCTTCTAATTCAGTCATTGTGATAAAATCTTTTTGATTTCTCACTGTTAAAATAGAAGCTTCATTTAAAATGGCTCCTAATTCCGCACCGCTCATTCCTGGAGTTTGTTTGGCGATTTGTAAGAAATCTACATTAGGATCAATTTTTTTATTCTTTGTATGTACTTTCAAAATTGCTTCACGAGCTTTAACATCAGGAAGTCCTACTGTGAATTTACGATCAAATCTTCCTGGATGTAATAAGGCAGAGTCTAGAATATCTATTCTATTTGTATCAGCCACAACAATTACTCCTTGAGATTTGGTGAAGCCATCCATTTCAGTTAAAAGTTGATTGAGAGTTTGTTCATGTTTATTATCTACTCCACCTCTTTTTTTACCTAAAGCGTCAATTTCATCAATAAATAAAACACAAGGCGCGTTATATCTAGTTTCTTTGAATAAATTTTTTAATTTTTTAGCACCTAACCCTACTAGGATACCATCTATTTCTGAACCAGAAACAGAATAAAAAGAAACTCCTGCCTCACCAGCTAAGGCTTTAGCGAGTAAGGTTTTACCAGTTCCTGGCGGGCCTTCCAATAAAACACCTTTGGGAATTGAAGCGCCAATTTTTGAATATTTTTGAGGTTGTTTCAAAAAATCAATTAATTCTTTCATTTCTTCTTTTTCTTCTTCATTGCCGGCAACATCTTCGAAGGTAAATTGAGATTTTTTATTAATTATGTTTTAAAAATTCAAAGATTTCATATCTTGTTTTAAAGAATTAAAAATATAAATTAAAAAAATAACTGATGAAAGGCTACTTAATAATTCAATAGATAAAGTAAAAATATTACATTTGTTTTTGTAATTAATACTAATATTTTGACTATCATTTATTTTAAATTTTTCTAATGCTTCTAAAAATTTTATATAAATTAAACCATCCATTTCAGAATAAAATATTTTTTTGAATTAATATTTTTGGATTGGATTTTTTTACAAAAACCAGTTCTTAAAAGGCTATCTGATATTTCTATAATATCTATTTCGCAAAATTGAGAAATGTTATCAATCATTTGATAAGGATCTATTTTTGCCCCCGATTACAATAAATATTATAAAACTCATAACTAAATATTGACACAAAAAAAACAATAACTGAAAACAATATATATTTAATTTTTTGATTCATTTCAATTCATTAACTCTCTTTATTGTTATTCATCATCATCATTAATATAACTATCTATTCCTGTTTGTTCTTGGATAATGTTTTGGTTTAACTTAGATTTAATTTTGTCTAAAGATGTTTGTATTGAAATATAGTTTGTTTCGTTGTATAAAGTTGAGTCTGTTTCGGCTTTTTTATAAATTTGTTCTAATGATTTAAAGTGTTCCATACATTCTTTATAATATTGGTTTTGGATTTTAAAATTGTTTTCATTTTCTAAAAATTCGTTTTCTTTTTCTAAAATTTCTTCAGCTTTTTTTCTAAAATTTTGCGATATTCAATTGCTTCAAAGTTTTGTAAATATATATCAGCATCTGAGATAAACTTGTTTTCAATGTTTTCGTTTTTTTCTTGATCAATTTGCATTAAATCTATTTTTTTAGTTTTTAAATTAAATCTTAACGCTATCAATAAACCTTCTTTTTGTAATAATAACATTTCTTTTTCGCTTTTTTGTTTTTCTTTGTCTTTTTCTTTCTTTTCTTTGTCTTTTTGATTTATATTTTTTTTAGCATCAAAATATAAATTTAATATTTTCGTTTTGTAAATTTTAGTATTTTCTTCTAAACTATTATCTTGGGTACAATTTGTTAATAAAACAGTCAATTCGGAATCTAATGATTGTTTTATTTGTCGGAAGTCGTTTATTTGTCTTTGGTTTGTTCTATTAGTTTCTTCCAAATTTTCTTGCTCTTTGTTTAAATTTTCTTTTGTTGATGGTATGATCTTTTCTAAAATTTTAATTTCTTCTTCCAATTTATTTCTATTAGAAATATTTTTTTTGATGAAACAAAATTATTATCCAAAACATTATCATTTGAAGAATTATAAAAGAAAATCGAACATAAATAAGTTGAAAGCGCTAAAACAATGAAAGTTAAAAACATAATAATTAATATTATTTTTTTATTCTTTTTGATAATATTTTTGATACTGTCTTTTTCCATCTGCTAATTCCTTTCTAATTTTTTTATCTGCACGCTGTTTGTTTTTATAAAAATATTCAAATAATAATTTAAAAAAATTATGCATAGTAAAATTAATTTACTAAATAATAAAACTACATCTAAATTTTTATCTGGAATAAATTTCTTTAATTCTTCTGGTAAATTATTTTTATAATTTTCTTCTAATTGTTCATTTTCTTCCTTTTTTTGGTAATTATAATCATTCCATAAATATATTCCAATTTCTAATATTGAGAAAAATGTAATTAATATTATTAAAATTTATTTTTTATATTAATATTCATTTTTAAAACCTTTCTCTTTTTATTTTTTTATATCTATTATTCAAAATATAAATATAAAACGAATATTAACTTAGATTTTAACAAAAAAAAGCAATTAATATTTTTTTAATCTCGGTTTATTTAATAAAATATTAATATTCTTTTAAATATAAGATTTCATTTTTTAATTTAATATATTAACTTCATTTTGGATGGGAAGTTTTTATTGATTTTTTTTAATGTTTTATATTTTAAAAACAGTTTATTAAATCTTTTGATTGTGTTTATTTGTTTTAAATAAAAAAATATTAAAATCATTAACATCTTTTTAATTTTTAATGATTTTTTTTAAATTTCTTTTTTTGTTTAAAAAATTAATTTAAGATTTGGTTATAAAAAAACCAAATCTTAAATTAAATAAGATTTGGTTTGTTTAATTTTTATAGCTATTAATACTTAATTAATAGTTTTCTGAAAAATAATCTAATGTTTTAATCACATAATTTTTTGGTTGATTTTCCTGATATTGAATTATTTCGGGATAGAAATATTTTCATTTTTTGTTCAATAAAGTTTAATAATGATTGCAAAGAATGATTTTGTTGAATAACACAAATTTTGGCGCTTCTATTACATAAAAAACAAATTCTTCTCTTTTTGTTAAGAAATTCTCTTTTTATATATTCATGTTTTATATTTATTAAGTCAAAATCTAAAAATATTAAAATAAATTCTTTTTCTTCTAATTCGATTAATTTATTTTTGATAATTTTTAATAAATTTTCATTTCCAGTATTTAAAATTATATTTAAATAAATACCTGCATAATCTTTTAAAAATACTTGTTTTTCATTTGAATAAATAATTTTTAAATTTTGTAAAAAAGGCAATAAAATTTTATTAATTATTTTTTTAAAAAACATATCATACAAAGGTTTATTTTTATTTATTCCTGGGATATTTAAATTAGCCGTCAATAAACCTTTTTGATATTTATTTAAAATTTCTTTTTGTTTTAAATATCGTTTTTCTCTAGAAATTAAAATTTTTATTTTCATATTAATATTCATCGAATTATAATATTAAAGTTTTCATATATTAATTTTATAAAGTGAAAGGTTTTATTTTATAAACAACATCTATTAAAGTTTTGTCACGATATTCAATTAAAGCGACAATTTTATTTTTATCATATTCTATTTGTTCAGGCGCACCAGTAATTTTATATGCTAAATCACGTAAATATTCTATACTTTTTAAAGGTACTTGTGCATCAGTTAAAATTTTAATTAAATCTTTTCTTAAGGGGTTAACAGCTATTCCTGCATCAGTAACTACAATATCAATTGTATTGCCTGGTGTTACTATTGTATTTACTTTATTTGTTACAGAAGGTATTCTACCTCTTATTAATGGTAAAGCTACTATAGAAATATCGCTTCCAAAAGCGACATCAGAATGGCCGCCAGAAGCTCCTCTTATATAACCATCTGATCCAGTTATAACATTACAATCAAAATTGACATCTATTTCTAAAGCGCTTAAAACTCCGAAATTTAATTTGTTAACTGCGCAACCTTTAATAAAAGGATTAGCGTAAAAAGCAGAAGATATCTCTAAATGTTTTTCATAATTTTCTTCAATAGATTGAACAGCGTCTAAATCAAAAGATTGAACATCTAATAATTTATCTACCAAACCTTGTTTTAAAAATTCTACTTGTGATTTGATGATGCCTCCTAAAAAAAAGGAAGCTTTAATATTTTTTTTTAACATTTCTTCTTTTAAAATCATTAAAGACGCTTGTGAAGCACCGCCAGTACCAGTTTGAAAAGAAAAATTATTTTTAAAATAAGGAGTGTTTGTAATAACTTTAACAATATTTTCTGCTATTTTTATTTCTTTTGGATTAAAAGTAGTATGGATTTCGTTTGAAGCAATTTTAGAAGAATCGCCGATATAATCTACTTTAACTACATAATCAACATAAATTTGAGAAATAGAAACAGGGCTATTTGGGTAAGGAACCAAATTATCAGTTATAACAATTACTTTATCAGCATATTGAGCATCTACTAAAGCATAACCTAAAGAACCTACACAAGAGATACCATGTTTCCCATTAGAATTTCCCATTTCATCACTACTAGAAACTGATAAAAAAGCTATATCAATTTTTGATTCTCTATTCATAATAGCTCTCGCTCTTCCGCCATGAGAACGTATAATAGCTGGTTTTAGTAAAATTCCTTCTGAAATTGAATCACCTAATTCACCTCTCAAACCAGAACCTTCTAAACCAATTATTACACCTTTTTTAATGTAATCAACTAAACATTCGTGAGACTTAGTAAAAGAAGAAGCCGAAATAGTTAAATTTTTTATATTTAATTGATCAATGATTTTCATAACTTGTTCAACTGTTTGATCGCCATGCCTAAAATGATGATGAAAAGAAATAGTCATTCCATCCTTCAAACCACTTTTTACAATTGCTTCTTTTAAAGAAGGAACAATTTTATTTTTTTTTATTTCTCTAGAAAAATTTTTTTGTTCTTGGGGGATAAAACTGTTGTATTCAAAATTATAATTTTTTCGAAGTTTGTTAAGGATTTCATTATTTATATTTGACATAATTTGAATTTTAACCTTTTTTTATATTTTGTATAATATATATTTTTTTAAAATATAAAAAATATATAGTAATTAAATTAAAGGATTTTTTATATTTGCTTTTGCTATAATATTTTCTGCATTTTCTATAATAGGTTTATCTATCATTTGTCCATCAATAGAAAAAACTCCTTTATTATGTTTTTTATATTTTTTGTATTCGTTTAAAATTTTTAAAGAATCAGATATCTCTTTTTCGCTAGGAGTAAAAATTTTATTAATAATAGGTAATTGATTAGGATGGATAGCGGATTTACCATTAAAACCTAATTCTTTTACAAATTGAGCTTCTTTAGCTAACCCTTTTAAATCTTGTACATTGCCATAAATACAATCAAAAGCATCAATATTCGCTGCTCTAGCGGCATGTAATATCATTTGACGCGCAAATAATAATTCGTGTCTTGAATCTGTTTTTGTTGCTTGTAAATTTAATAAATAATCAACCCCGCCTAAAGCAATTCCAACAACTCTTTTTGAAGCGGTTGCGATTTCATAAGCATTTAAAATACCTTTTGCACTTTCTAAAGCGCAAAATAAATTAATTTTTGTTGTTTTATTAAATTGTTTTTCTAATTTTTCTATATCATTTACAACTTTTAATACATCTTCTTTAGTTTCTACTTTGGGCAAACGTAATAAATTTGTTTTTGATTGCGAAATCATAACTTTCAAATCTTCTTCATAAAAAATTGTATCAAAATGATTAATTCTTACAGCTACCTCTATGTTATATTGATTATAATCAAAAAAATTAATCATATTTTTGGTTAATTCTCTTGCAGAATCTTTTTCTTCAATACTAATAGAATCTTCTAAATCAAACATTACAGTATCAACTTCATAAGAAATAATATCTTTAAATAAAGAAGATGTATTTCCTGGAGCAAATAACATAGTTTTTCTATTTTTTTTCATTTTATTTATTCTCGCTATTTAAAATTTCAATATTTTTTGTTAATCTATCCAAAGCTGTAACAATTCTAGATTTTATAACTTCATCAATTGCGCCTTGATCTTGAATTACTAAATTGCAAGTAGTGATATTTCTTTCTTGAAGGATATCTAAGCATAATTTTTTGATTCTTTTTCCAAATTGGCGAATAAAAGGAGATTCGATCGAAATATTAACCTTATTATCATTATTAGGTTCAATAGTTACCAAACAATCGCTAGATTCTAAAGAGCCACAAAATACTATTTTATTAGAATCGATATTTTCATAATTATTACTCATTTAAAAAATTACCTTCTTTTTTGAATTATTTTTTTCATAATTTTTAAATATTCCATTGCTAAATTAGATATTATCTTTTCATCTACTATATCAGATGCGCCCCCTAAAACACCAGTAATACCTACGGCTAAAACTCCAGAATCAAAATAAGATTCCATATTATATAAATTAATACCACCAGTAGCTAATATTTTAAAATTAGGAAAAGGACTTTTTATTAATTTTAAAGTTTCTGGTGTTAAAGAAGTTGCGGGATAAAATTTAAATATTTGTGCTCCTTGCTCAGTCGCATGATACATTTCATTAACAGTCATAACACCTGGTATATACAAAATATCATTTTCTAAAGACCATTTTAAAATTTCTTTATTATAAACAGGAGATACTAAATATTGAGCTCCCTTTTCTATAGACTTTTTGGCTTCGTCCAAAGTTAAAACAGTTCCTGCCCCAATACAAGCATCAGGATATTTTTCACTATTTTCTTTTATTAATTGATAAGCATTAGGAACGGTTAAAGTTATTTCAGCAAAAAGAAAACCGTTTTCTAATGTGTTTTTTAATACTTTTTGAGCATTTTCATAAGTTTTAGTTCTCACTATGACACTCAAAGGATTTAATTTTAATTTTTTTATATGTTTTTGAATGTTTTCCATTTATTCAATTACCTTTTTTTGTTAATTTTTATATTAAATTTAGCATTATAAAAAAAATAAATTTTATTATTAAAATCATTTATAAAAATAAAATAAAAATAAAGTAACAACAGAAAGATCAGCGCAACCACCAGGTGATATATTCTGTTTTTTATAAAAATTATTGTTTTTTATAATTTTATTTAAAAAAACTTCGAAATTTATATTTTCCAAAATATAAATTAATTCTTGAAATTGTTCTTTTATTTCTTGAGTGTTTTGATAACCTATTTTTGAAATTAAAGTAGTATCATCGATTTCTTTTAAATAAAAAATTAATAAACATAAATATAATTCGTTTTTTTTTAAATATGGATATTTATCAAAACATTTTTTTGCAAAAGGCAAACCTTTTGCAAAAATGTTTTGATACCCTGATAAGGCTTCGCCACGAGCACCTAATATACCATATTGTTTAAATATTATTTCGCCTTTAGTTTTATCTTTAAAAAACAAAAAATCATTTTCTAAAGGTTTTGCAAATTGTTTTATTTTATCGCTCCAATAACAAAAATCAATATTATGAATTAAACTATGAAAAACTACATAAAAAATTATGCCAAAATTAAAAATTAATCCTTTTTGAGTATTAATATTATTAGTAGCTTTAAACATTCTTTGTTCTTGGCGAATACCTGCTAATTTTAATTGAGCAAAGTTTAATTCTTCAAAATCCATACATAAAACACTTATTTCTAAAAAATAAGCATAAAAGGTGTCTTTAGATTTTAAAAAAGTATCGATATTCATATCCAAATGACAACCTGAATCTCTAAAAGAAACAAGACCTAAAGATGGATAACATAATAATTCTGTTTCTATAGAATTAATAGCTATATCTATTAAAAAATGTTTAATTTCTTTTTTATTAAATGAATCAATTTGAAATTTTTTTTTAAAATCTGTTAAATATTTCATTGAGTTTAACATTTTTTTAATAATTTCTTACGATGCGAAAGTATACACTATAGGAAAAATAATACTAGTAACAATAACAACAATATCACCGCCTATACGCGTAGATATTTGAGCATAAGGCATTAATTTTTTTGAATCAGCAGCTTCTAAAATAGCTATATTACCAGCTCCACCTATACTATTGGCACAAAGTCCAGCAGCAATAGAAGATTGAACAGGATAATAACCTATTAGATTACCTATAATAGCTGCAGTTGAAGCTGTAGTAATAACACATAATAAACAAGTAATTATAAAAGATATATTTTGAAAGTTATCTATTAATATTTTGAAATCTAACTTTGTACCAACAAGAACCAAAATAGCGTCAGAAAAAGTAGTTGTTACAAATTTAGAGGCTTGATTTGCTCTTTCGATGTAATATGAAGGGATTAAATTAAAAAATCTTAATAAAAAAATTAATAATACTAAAAAAACAATAACAGGTGGAAATAAATGAGTTATATCAAATGTAGTAAATAATTTTAATAATGAATTTGTTGATATTAAAGTTAAATGTCTTAAGAAAGCACTTACAACATATAAAGATAAAATAATTATAAAACCAGTTTTTATTTTGTCATAACTAATACTTTCTTCTTTTGGATTTTGTTTTGTATTAATATTTTTGTTTTCAGAAAATATTTCTTTTTCAAGTTCTCCGTTTAGAGAGCTATATTTACTTTTACCAAAAATACATTTAATCAATCCGCCCATAATAACACTTATAATACCACCCATTATTAAAGAAGGTAGAATAATAGGTGAAAATTTTTCCGCCAATGTACCATTTCCTTGACTCATTATTGTTTTAAGAGGGATTATACCACATGTAATACCTCCACAAGAAATAGGAATAAAAATAAAGAAAATAGTGTTCCAAAATGAATATTTGTTATTTAGTTCAGGTATTGTTTTGGTGATATTTTCTGTAGGATTCAAAAAATAACCTACTAGTCCGATTACTGAAGCTGATATAAATAAAGAAATAATAACTAATGGTAAAAATTTTTTAACGGTTTTTTTTAAAGCGTTTTGATCAATACTTAAAAGACTACCAACCACTAAAAAAGCAACAAAAAATTCGGAAAATCCCATCTTAGAATTCTCATTTATAAATTTTTGATTTTCTTTAAATATTTCTGTAAATTTCATCCATTGTTGAGAATCAGTTTTATAACTAAAAATAAACGAAGGAACAAGTAAACACAAAATAGCTCCACCGCCTATATTTCTTAAAATAGGAGTATTATTTCCGATTTTTTTGAATATACCACCCAAAAGCATCGTAAATAAGAACATAAATATCATTTTATGCCATATATTTAAATTAAATTCTTTTAAATCTAATGCTTTTTTATCAATTTCGCTTTTAAAAGCGAAATAAGTTGTAATACAAAATATAATTAAACTACCTATAATTATATAAATAGAACAACCCAAGATATTAATTTTTTTATTTTTATTATTCAACATAATATATTTAAATAATATTCTTCTTTCTTATAAAGTTTTTCAGAGTATAATTTAGAGATAAATCATGCATATTGTTTACTTCGAATTTATTTTTAATTTATAATTTTCCTTTGTATTTCATACAAATTTTCAAAACTTCTTCTTTGAAATTTATATACATAATAAACCTATACTTTCCAAATATATTTCATTTATAAAAAAATAACTAGTTTAATAACATTTTTTAAATATTATTCTATATTATGCGCATTATTAAATAATTAAATATTTTTAAAAAATAAATAATTGACGTTTTTCGAAGATTTTGAATTACTAATTTAATTATTTAAAATAATATTTTCAAAACGTTAACATAATTATTATATATTATTTATATAATTTAAAAATTTATTATATATTATGTTTATATTTTTATAAAATAAAAAAATTACTATAAAAAATATAAACATAAGTTAAATTTAATTAATATTTTAAAAAAAGATTGATAATTCAAAATATTTTTAAAATAAGATTTTTAGTTTCTAGAAAATTATTAAAAATTCTTCCTTTTTAGAAACTCGCTAGCAAAATTTTATAAGCGTTAAAATTTATATCCATTAAATATTTTTTATATTCTTATTTTAGTTGTTAAAAATAACCTTAGAAAATTTCTTTCTGGTTCTCTTTTGATAATCATTTTTATGTTTTTTTAATACTATAAAGTTCTTTATTCACAATAATAAATAATTTAAACAAAACTTTAAATAACTTATGAAATTATCTAAATAATCAAAAAAAATTTAAATATATCTAATTTTTTTGGTGTCCTAATTATTCAAATATAAATTCAAAATAAAAAAATATTTATTATTTAATATTTTTTTTGATTATAAAAACAAAAAATATTAAAATAAAATGTTAAAATATTATATAATTATATTTTAATTTTAAAAGATTGAAAATATGAAAATATCCAATTTTCCAACAATAAAAAGGAAAAAAATATATGAAGACAAAAAAAATTTTAGATAATATCGAAACTTTAGCGAAAGACGAAGAATTAACCAAAGAACAAGTTTTAGAAGCTTTTGAAAAAAGTTTAATTTCAGGTTGCAAAAAACATTGCCAAGTGAAGAGTTGTCGTTTAACATTTAATAAAAATTATGAAGAATATTCTTTATATAAAGAATATTTAGTTACAAATTCAGATAACGTAATAGAAGAAAACGAAAATATTGATTATAAAAAAATAACTACTATTAATTTAGAAGAAGCTCGCAAAATTAAAAAAAATGCTAAAATAGGAGATATTATCCAAATCGAAGTGGACCCTAAACAATTTAATTTTTATGCTTGTAAAGATTTAAAAAATAAATTAAACGAAGAAATAATTAAATTTAAAAGAGAAAATATTTATAATTTTTTTAAAAACTATGAAAATAAATTAATTAGCGGAAAAATAATTTCTATTAATGAAAAATTTTTCACTTTAGAATTAGAAAAACAAACACAAGCTCTTTTGTTAAAAAAAGAAACACTTAAAAATGATAATTTTTCATTAAATGAAAGAATTCAAGTTTACGTGATTGAAGTTCAAAAAACAAATAAGTTACCGAAAATTTTTATTAGTAGAACTCACGTTAATTATGTTTTAGAAATTTTTAAAGAAGTTATTCCCGAAATTCAAGAAGGATTAATAGAAATTATAAGCATCGCTCGCGAACCTTCTACAAGAGTAAAAATAGGTTTATTATCACGAAATCCAGATATTGACGCTGTTGGTTCTTGTATTGGAGAAAAAAGCAACAGAATCAAAAACATTACTAAAATTTTAAAAGGTGAAAAAATTGACTTATTTTTATGGAGCGACGATCCTAAAAAATTAATTAATAACGCTTTACAACCTGCTAAAATTAATGAAATACAAATTATTGATTTAGACAAAAAAATAGCTTCTGTTTTAATAGATAAAGAACAATTCTCTTTAGCTATTGGGAAATCTGGTAATAATATTAGATTAGCTACTCAAGTTACCAAATGGAATATCACATTAGATAAAAATGTTTAATTTTATTTTCTTTGGATATGAAAAACAGAAAAAACCATTACTAAATGTTCTAACAAATAAAAAAATCAAATTAATATTTTAAAATAATTAAAAACAGAAAAATAAGATGGTTTGTAAACAAAATAATAAAGAGCTAACCGAGATGATATGGGGATTTTTAGAATTTTTTGTTGCTTTTTTTAGTGGTTGGTATTTTTTTAAGTATTGATCAAAAAACTTTAACAAAAGCTGTTTTAAAAGTTTTACCATTAGTTATTATTTCTTTGTTTATATCATCTTTAGTAATTGGAATAAATAACCTGTTAATTTCAAACAAGAGTTAATCATCAAAAAATAATATATAATATACTAGGATGGATTAAGGTATAAAAATAAAATTTTCATACTTACACACATTTTGATTTATCGATGTAATTATTTAAAAAAATATAATCAAAACCAAAGAAAGATAAACAAAACAGATATGAATAAAAAAAATAAGAAAGATAATAAGGATTTAACAAATCCAATCAAAGTTAAAAGTTATATTTTCAATCCTAAACATACTGTTCAAGAATTAGCTGAGATTTTAGAAGTTTCTAATATTTTTTTAATCAAAAAATTTATAGAATTAGATATAAAAACTAATATTAATCAAGTAATAGATAAAGAAAAAATACAAAAATTAGGCGAATATTTAGATATAGAAATAATTTTTGATCTAAAAAAAACAAAAGAAGAAAAAAAAGAAACAAAAGAAGAAAAAAAAGAAGAAAAAAAAGAAGAAAAAAAAGAAGAAAAAATCAAAACTAATAATAAAAATTCAACACCCAAAGTGCCAATCGTTATTATTATGGGTCATGTAGATCATGGTAAGACTACCTTATTAGATACTATTAGAAAAACTCATTTAGTGGATAAAGAATTTGGTGGAATAACTCAACATATTGGTGCTTATGAAATTAATTACAATAAACAAAAAATTACTTTTATAGATAGTCCTGGTCATGAAGATTTTTTTAAAATGCGTTCTCGCGGGACTCAAGTAACTGATATTTGTCTTTTAATAGTTGCTGCTGATGACGGAGTAAAACCGCAAACAATAGAATCTGTTAAACATGCTCAAAAAGCGCAAGTAGAAATAATTGTTGTTATTAATAAAATAGATAAATTAAATAATAAAAAAGACAATATTATGAGTGATTTATCTAATTTAGGATTAACTCCAGAAGAATGGGGCGGTAAAACTCCTTATATGGAAATATCTGCTTTGAAAAAAACAGGTATAGATGAATTATTACAAATGATTTTATTAGTAAGTGAAATAAATAATATACAAACAGACCTTACTAAAAATTCCAAAGGGGTTGTTTTAGAAGCTTTTTTAGATAAAAACAAAGGACCTTCGGCAACTTTTATACCATCGCAAGGAATTTTAAAAATAGGGGATATTGTTATTGTCGGTAATAACACTTATGGTAAAATCCGTTCTATGCAGGACGATTTAAAAAAAAACATAAAAGAAGCTTATCCTTCGCAACCTGTTTTAGTATCAGGTTTAGATTCTGTACCACAAGCAGGAGATATATTTGAAGTCATCCAAGATAAAAAAATAGCTAAAAAAATTATTGAAGAAAAAAAACAAATATTAAAAGAACAAAACTTACAAAATCAAAGTTCTAATAATACACATGATAATATTTTAGTAGCTAAAAAAGAAAATGAAAATAAATTTTTAAATGTTATAGTTAAAGCTGATACACAAGGCAGTTTGGAAGTTATAGTAGAAAACCTAAATAAATTATCTATTCAAAATATAAAAGTTAATATTATTAAAGCTTCAATAGGAATGTTAAATGAAAGTGATATTGATTTAGCTCAAACTTTTAAATCTTTATTAATTAATTTTAACAATCCTATTAATCAATATTTATTAAAAAAAATCCAAGACAACAAAATAGAAATTCAAAATCATAATATTATTTATAAGTTAATAGAAAATATAATTTTAGAAATTAAAAAATTAATAGAACCGATTTTAGAAGAAAAAGTCACAGGACAAGCTGAAATTAAAAAAATATTTAGTATTAGTTCTGTCGGCAATATAGCAGGTTGTTATGTTACCAAAGGTATTATTAATAATAATTCTTTAGCTAAAGTGATCCGTAATAATAAAGTCATTTATAAAGGTAAAATTAAATCTTTAAAACATTTAAAAAATAATATTAATAGCGCCAATCAAGGGCATGAATGTGGTATTTTATTAGATAATTTTAATAATTTTGAAATTAATGATATAATAGAAGCATCTAAGATAGAGAAGGTAAAATATGAGTAATATAAATATTTCTAACAAAAGAAGAGCAAGTTTAATTCATGAATTATTAGTAAATATAATAAATGATTCCATAAAAGATGAAAAAATAGGTTATATAAATTTAACTGATGTCGAACTTTCTAACGATTTATCTTTTTGTAAAATTTTTTTCACTATTTTAAACGATACACAAGAAAATATAGAGTTATCTTTTAAAATTTTAGAAGAAAATAAAAAAGAAATTCGTTTAAAATTAGCTAGTGAAATTCAAAATATGAAAAAAATTCCTAATTTAATATTTAAATATGACGAATCTTTGACCTATGGTAAAAAAATTGATAAACTTTTAGACAATATCATAAAATAGTTCAAAAATAAAAAAAAGATAAATAGCGATATTTATCTCTTTTTTTTTATTTTTGATATTTTTTTTAAATAAAAATAAAATATATAAAAAAAGGCCAAATGATAATATGATGTTTGCAAAAATTAT
The DNA here is from genome assembly GCF_018024475.1 of Candidatus Phytoplasma luffae. Classification (GTDB taxonomy): domain Bacteria; phylum Bacillota_I; class Bacilli_A; order Acholeplasmatales; family Acholeplasmataceae; genus Phytoplasma; species Phytoplasma luffae. The sequence goes on from NZ_CP054393.1 coordinate 134,543, forward strand.
AGTAGATCACAAAATTCCTTATTCTTATCAATATTTTGATTATATAATTCCCGAAAATAAAAAAAACAAAGCCCAAAGAGGAATGAGAGTGATTGTTCCTTTTGGTCGTAATAATAATTTTCGTTTAGGTTATATTTTACAAATAAAAAATACTAGTGATCACGCTACAAAAAATATTGAAGAATTTTTAGATGAGACGCCTTTTTTAAACGAAGAAATGTTTTTGTTAACAGAAGAAATATTAAAAACCCCTTTTATTGATATTTCTACCGCTTATAATATTATAATTCCTAGAAGTTTTTCCACTACTTATTCCCAAAAAATAGATATTTTAAAAGAATCAGAATTACCTTCAGAAATCAAAAATTATTTAATGCAAAAAAAAGGAATTTTAAACTTCAAAAATAAATTCATCTCTAGACAAGAATTAATAAAGTTACAAAACAAAAAAATTATCAAAATTAACATCATTATAGATAAAAAACATCATTGTCCTAAGCCTCAAATTTTGTATTATTTGAACCCTTGTTTAGAAGAAATTCAAAATATAAAATTAACCCCTTTAAATAAAAAAAAAATAAATAATTTTTCTCAACAAATGAAAAAAAATAAATCTCTTTATTTAAATAAAAAAGAAATTTTGAATTTTTTTTCTCCTAAAATGTTAAATAAATTATTAATGCAAAAAATAATTTTAACAAAATTTCAAAAATTAAATTCAAACAAAGAAATAAATTATACACCTAATAACGATATATTATTAAATAAAAAACAAATTTTTTTTTGGGAACAATTAAATTTTGAAAATTATCATAATTATTTACTATATTATGATCATTACGATGACAAAATAAAAATATATTTAAAATTAATCGAACACTCTTTAAAAAATAAAAAACAAGTTTTAATTATAGTGGCGGAAATTATTTTAATAAATCTTTTAAAAAAAGAAATCCAAAAATATTTCCCTTATACTTTGATAGCTATTTTTGATAACGATTTTAATTTAGAAACAAATTATCAAAAAAACATTGATATCCAACAACAAAAAATTTTTATCATCATCGGCGCACGAAAAATTATTTTTGCTCCTTTAACTAAAATAGGAGTTATTATTATCGATGAAGAAAATGATGAATCTTTAATCGAAAAAGAAAAACATCCTCATTACAGCGTTAAAGAATTAGCTATGATCCGAGCCAAATATCATCAAATTCCTTTAATTTGTTTTACCACAACACCTTCGGTAGAAAATTATTATAACATCAAAAAGAAAAAAATTTCTTTTTTTGATTTAACTAATATTCAAAAGAAAAAAAATATTCAAATAGTGGATATGAAAGAAGAATTAAAAAAAGGAAATTTAGAACCTTTATCTTCTATATTATTAAAAAAATTAAAATATAATATAAAAGAAAAACAAAAAACTATTTTATTTATCAATATTAAAGGTTTTGCTCCTTTTGTTTTATGTCGTTTTTGTAGTTATATTCCTAAATGTAAAAAATGTAATCAAAATTTGATTTTATTTAATAATCCTGAAAACATTTTAAAATGTAATTTATGTAATTATAAAGAAATATTTAACCCTTGTTGTAATAATTGTTCCAATAATTCTTTAAAAAACGTAATGTTAGGAATTGAATATATAGAATCTTTTTTAAAAAAGAAATTTCCATCTATTGAATTAGCTAGAATAGATTCTGATTCTATTAAAAATAATCAAACTTATCAAGAAATTTTAAATAATTTAGAAAAAAATAAAATTGATATTTTATTAGGAACAGAAATGATAGTTAAAAATTTAAAATTACCATTTATTAAAACGATAGGTATTTTAATGACTGATGTTCTTTTAAATATGCGTAATTTTAAAGCAACAGAAAAAACTTTTCAAATATTAAAAAAAATATCTAATTATACTTCTGAAAAAGGAGAAATGATTATTCAAAGTTATAATACAAAACATTATATTTTACAAAAATTCAATTATGATAATATATTTTCTTTTTTAGAACAAATATTAGAAGAAAGGAAAATAACAAATAATCCTCCTTTTAATTTTGTGAGTAAAATTTTAATAGTTCATAAAAAAATATCTAAAGTTTTAAATGTTTCTCAAAAAATTAAAAAAATATTAGAAAACCATTTAGAATATAAAATCAAAGTTTTAGGGCCTAATCATTCTTTATTATTTTATAAAAATCAAAACTACAGAATGTTATTAACTTTAAAATATACAAATTGGCCTTTGAATTTAAATTTTATCATTGAAAATAATTTACATGAAAATTGTTATATCTTATTTGATCGTTTTAATAATATAATTTAAATTTATCAAAATTCTTTAATATTTCATTAAATATTAATATTTACTAACTTTATTAATTATTTAGGAAGTTTTATAAAAATAATACAGACAAAAAGGAGAGAATAAAGTGGTTTTGAGATAACTTCATCTTCAAAAAAAGAAATGTGATACCGTAGTGAGAGAAATTATGTATAGAAAATTGTACGATTGGAAACTTTTGCTCGTGCGGTTTGGAGTGGTGCTAGTTCATAATAATCATTTAGACATATAAAACCCAAATTACAACAAATTACAACCTGTATAATTTATCGCTATAATAAATAATATTAATTAGATAATATTTGAAACAAAATAAAAAGATCATTTTTATTTAAAAAAGATGATCTTTTTATTATTAAAATAATTTTTTTATTATTATTTTTTATTATAAAAAATAAATGCTATTGAAGATAACGCTATTACCGCTATTATTATTTTTATTGTATTGGAATTTTCTTTTTTTTGTTCTTCAATTTGTTCTTTTAATTGTTAGTTTTGTTCTTTGAATTGTTTTTCTAATTCTTTTTGTTGTGTTTTATCAGTTACTGGGTCAGCTGATGAGTTAGTTTCTGAGTCATTTGATGAGTTGACTGCTTTGTTATCTGCTTTCAAAAAATTATTATTACTAATTGTTAAAAATAAAATAAATATAAAACAAAATAATCCAAATCTTAAAAGTGGTTTATTTTTAATATTTGTGTTCAAAAGATAATCTCTCCTTTTAATATATTTATATTGTTTGTTTAAAAAACAATACTATTAAAAGTATGAATTAAAAAAAAAAAAAAAACAATTAATAAGAGATAAACACCAAAGATTTCAATATAAGGAATTATTTAAAAAATAGCAATACACCATATAATCATCCAAACCATATAAATCAATAAAGTGTAGTTTAATTTATAACTAAAAATAGTTATGCGCAAACAACAAAATCATAAAAATGGAGTTAAATTAAATAGATAGTCAAAGTTAAAAATAATGGAGAAGGTGGAGTCCTCTAATCTATCATTCATAGTAATAATATAACCTAACCCGTAAACTAATAAGAAATTAGAAATAACTAAAGGGTTAATAAATCACGGTCTTCAATTTATTAAATCATTTCTAAGAAGTTATTTAAATTAGTAATTTGGTTGATTACAGTCTGAGAGGTATACGAAAAATCAAAAGATAGAACATAAAACGAAAAATTCCTAAATATTTATTTTTATTAAAACTTTATTAAAAATAAATAACCATAATATATTTTATTATCAATAATAATTAAATTTATATTTTATATTTATTAATTCTTTTTTAAAGATATTATTTCATTAAAATAAGAAGATTTATCAAGACAATGAATAAAACAAAAATAACCTTTTCGAATAAATTGAAATTTTTCATAATTATTCATATGTTTAATTCCGCCTTCCACCAAAACTTCTTTAGAAATACAAGATTTTTTATTAAAATCTTTTTCTAAATCAATAGGTATATCATTTTTAAAAAGCGGTTGATAAAAATTAACAATATTTTTTTGAAATGTATTCTTTTCAACAAAATGAATGGTTCCATTAGGTTTTCTTTCTTTAAAAGAAGTTCCGCTTTTAGTTTGAGGATCGTAAGTAGCTAAAATTTCAATAATTTCACCGTTTTTGTCTTTTATTACATCGACGGCTTTAATAAAATAAAAATATAACAATCTAACTTCTCCATTTAAAAATAATTTTTTAGATTTTGCATCTAATTTTTCCATTTGAAAATCTTTTTTTTCAATATAAATATGTTTAGAAAAAAAAACAGTACGTTCGCCTAAATCTAAATTATTATGAAAAGGAACTTTTCGAGATTCTATTTTGTTTTCATCATAATTAATAATAGTTACTTTTAATGGTTCTTCTACAATCATAATCTTTTTAGCTTTATATTCTAAATCATTTCTTACAGAAGAATTCAACATATTTTGATCTACAGAATTATTATTTTTAGATAAACCAATTTCCAATATAAAAGATTTAATTGATTCAGGAGTATAACCTCTATTTTTCATACCTATCAAAGTAGGCATTCTCGGATCGTCCCAATCTTTAACTAAAGAACAATCAATTAAAAATTTTAATTTTCTTTTACTCAAAACTGTTTGATTAAGGTTTAATCTACCAAATTCAATTTGAGTAGGAAAATGTTCCACTTCGGTCTCTTTTAAAACCCAATTATATAAAGGGCGATGATCTTCAAATTCTAAAGAACATAAAGAGTGTGAAATTTTTTCAATTGAATCTTCCAAAGGGTGAGCGAAATCATAAGAAGGAAAAATAAAATGGTGTTGATTTTTGAGAGTATACGCGTCAATAATCCTATATAAAACTGGATCTCTTAAATTCATATTAAGACTAGCCATATCAATTTTAGCTCTTAAAACTTTTTCTCCTTGTTTAAAAAAACCTTTTTTCATTTTATTAAACAAATCTAAATTAACTTCGATAGAACGATTGCGATAGCGAGAATTAATACCTGATTTATTCAAATCTCCTCTAGTTTGTTTTAATTCTTCTGCGTCAGAATCATCTACAAAAGCTAATCCTTTTTTAATTAAAACAATAGCTTTTTGAAATATTTCTTCAAAATAATCAGAAGCATAACAAATTTTATGAGGTTTATATCCTAACCATTCAACATCTTCCAAAATAGAAGTTACATAATTTTGTTTTTCTTTATTAGGATTGGTATCATCATATCTTAAATAAGTTTTACCACCGAATAATTTAGCTAATTCAAAATTTATAACAATAGAACGAGCATGCCCTAAATGAAGAAAACCATTAGGTTCAGGAGGGAAACGAGTAATTACTTTTTTATATTTTTTATTTCTTAAATCTTTTTCGATAATCGTTTTTATAAAATTAGAACTTCGAAACATAAATTTACCTTAATTATTTAATTTATTTTATTATATCAAAAAAAATTTTATAAAAAAATGTAAAAAAAATTATTCATTTAGAAAATAACTATATAAGTGGAAAAATTTATCAAAGTTTCTATAAATCAAAAAAAATAATAATATTTATTGAAAAAATAAAAATAATTAATGAATAATAAAAATTTAATTATTTTCTCTATTATCGTTTAAAGATAAATTAGGAATCGCAGTTAAATTATAAATTTTCTGCCCTTTAGGAAAACCAAACATATGTTGATAATAAGCAGCAATACCAATCATAGCCGCTTGATCTGTGCAATATTGCAAAGAAGGAATGATTAATTCTAAATCAGAAAAATGATTTCTAAATCTTTGGGTTAAAAATTGATTGGCTGCTACACCACCTACAATAATTAATTGTTTTGTTTTATATAAATTTAAAGCTCTTTGTACTTTCGTTATCAAAACATCTGCAACACTTTCTTGAAAAGAAGCACAAATATCATTTATATAAGGAGCTAAATCTTTTTTTTCATTAATAAAATTAATAATTTGGCTTTTTAAACCTGAAAAACTAAAATCTAATTTTTTATTTTTTAAATAAGGACGAGAAAAAGAAAAAATATTTTCCCCTTGAAGAGCTAATTTTTCAATAATAGGGCCACCAGGATAACCTAAATTTAAACTTCTAGCAATTTTATCATAAACTTCACCAACAGCGTCATCCAAAGTTTGGCTAATTTGTTTTATTTCAAAATGATTAGTCAAATAAAACAATTCGGTGTGACCGCCTGAAATCAAAAGAACCAAAGAGGAAAATTTTAATTCATATTCTATTTGTGCTGAATAAACATGACCTATTAAATGATTAACACCTATCAAAGGTTTGTTATAAATATAAGACAAAATATTAGCAGCGCTAATACCTGAAAATAAAGAACCAATCAAACCTGGACCTTGAGTAACCGCTATTAAATCAATTTCATTAGCGGTTATTTTTGCTTTATCCAATGCTTCTTTAAAAACTAAATTAATAATTTCAACATGTTTACGAGAAGCTATCTCTGGAACTACTCCGCCAAATTTTTGATGATATTTTATTTGAGAAAACACCACATTAGATAAAACTTTTTTACCATTTTCAGTAACTGCTACACTTGTCTCATCACAACTAGTTTCGATTGATAAAATAATCATATTCTCGATAAAACCTATTTTTTTATATTTTACAAAAATTAATAATGAATATAATAATTCGGCATTAAAAGTTCAATATTATCAACTTTTTTCATATACCTAAAAATTTTAGAAATAGAAAGATGAAAATTATCCGCTTTTAACCAAAAATGATTTAAAAATTTATTTAAAAAAACATTTTCATAAATATTTTCTTCTAAAACAATTTTATCATCTTCTAAACTTAAACTATAAAAAAAATTTTTTTTAGCATAAATTTTAGGAGTTATTATATTTTCAGAAAAACCACTAGATAAAAGTAATAAACTACTAATTTGAAATAAAGGGATACTCAATTCCAAAGATAAAAATTTAGCGGTTAAAACCGCCAATCTACTTCCTATATAAGAACCTGGACCAATACCTACAATAACGCCGGATAAATCTTTTAAACCAAGATTATTTTGATTTAATATTTGATGAATTAAAGAATTAATTCCTGAAACAAAATTTTGTTTATCAACGCTTTTCTTTATATCAATAATTTTATTATTTGTGCTTAATATTATTAATTGAAGATCGGTTGAAACATCTAAAATAATGTATTTAGGTTCGATAAAAGAATTCATAAAATAAAAAACCTTCTTGTTTTTTTATTTAAATTTTTATTTCTGTTCAATAATATTTTTTTCTATTGAAATAAATCTTTTTTGATTATCTAAAAAATTAAAACGAATATAATAATGCCAAACAGAAAAAAAAGATACTATATTAATATTAGATTCAATTATTATAATATCTCCTTTGTCTGTATTATCCAATAATTCTAATATTTCCATTTCTAAATTATTTTTTGGTTGGTTATCATTTAAAATACGGTATAAATCTAAATGATGCAATATATATTTAGAACCTTGATAAGTCTTTAACAAAACAAAAGTAGGACTATTAACGTTATCTTTGATACCTAATTTTTTTGCCAAACCTTTAACAAAAACTGTTTTACCGATTCCTATGTCACCTTCTAACAAAATAATATTTTTTTCTTTTGTTTTTTTTAATTCTGTTATTATTTGTTGACATAAAAAAGAACCTATTTTTTTAGTTTCTACATCTGAAGAAGTAGTACCGTAATAAATATTTTTGTTATTATCGAACATATTTCTAAAAAACTTCCAAAAATATATAATTATACAAAGCATCATTTTAAAAAAAAATTATAAATGGATATAATTGAATTATATTAAATTTTTTTCTTTTTTAACAACTGCAACATTAACTAATTTATCATTAGCATTTAAATTAAATAATTTATTACCTTGAGTAACTTTAGATTTAAGAGTACGTATTTTTTCATCATTAGCCAATCTAATAATTTTTCCTTGTGCAGAAATAAAAATAAATTCTTCATCAACGGAAACAATTTTTAAAGCTATTAAATTGCCATTTTTATTAGTTACTTTTAAAGTTTTAACACCTTTGCCAGCTCTTTTTTGTTTTTTATATTCTAAAATTTTATTTTTCTTACCAAATCCCAATTCAGTCACTGCTAAGATTTCTTGTTGATCAGAAGTAACAGCTATCGCGCCAATAATATTTTCGTCTTTTTCTAACTTCATACCAATAACACCGCTCGCTATTCTGCCTGTTTGCTTAATCGATTTTTCATTAAAACGAATAGCTTTACCACCAGAACTAGCCATAATAATATCTTGTTCTCCTGAAGTTTTTAAAACTGATAAAACTTCATCATCAGGTTTTAAAGTGAAAGCGATTTTGCCATTATTTTGAATTTTATCATAATCTTGAATATTATTTCTTTTAATTAAACCTTTTTTAGTGATTAAAACTAAATAATTATAATCTTGTGATAAATCTTCACTAATACTAGTTACCGAAGTCACAAATTCGTTCGAATCTAAAGAAATTAAATTTACAAAAGGAATGCCTTTAGCTGTGCGAGAATAATCAGGAATATTATACCCTTTTAAACGATAAACTTTCCCTTTATTAGTAAAAAACAATTGATAATCATGAGTGTAAGTGATAACTAAATGTTCTACAAAATCATTTTCATTAACAGTAACACCGCTAACACCCTTGCCGCCTTTATTTTGTTTTTTATAAGTTTCTAAATTTAAACGCTTAATATAACCTTTGTTAGTTACTGTTATTAAAATTCTTTCTCTTTCTATTAAAGTTTCATTAGAAATATGAGCATCAACATCTTTTTTGATAACTGTTTTTCTTTCATCTTGAAAAACTTTTTTTAACTGAAGTAAATCTTTTTTTAAAATTTGTTCTTTTTTAGATTGAGAATTAATAATGCTTTCGCAATCTGCAATTTTTTTAATTAAATTTTGTTCTTCAATTTTAATTTTTTCAATTTCTAAATTAGTTATTTTTTGCAAGCTCATTTCTAAAATGTATTTACTTTGTAAAATATCAAAATTATATTTATTCATTAATTTTTCACGTGCTTCTGATACATTTTTAGAACTTTTGATTAATTTAATTGCGTCATCGATATCATTTAAAACAATAACAGCGGATTGAATCAAATGTTTTTTTGCTAAAGCATTTTTTAATTCAAATTTTTTCTGGCGATTAATAATATCAATTCTAAAAGAAAAAAAAGCTTCTAAAATTTGTTTTAAATTAACCAATTGAGGTTTTTTATTGATTAAAACAATCATATTAAAATTAAATGAAGTTTGAACGCGAGAATGTTTATATAAATTATTTAAAAAAACTTTAGGATTTATATCTTTTCTCAAATCAATAATAATTTTAATTCCTTCTCGATTAGATGATTCGTCTCTTAAATCTGTTATACCATCTAAAATTTTATTTTTATGTAAATAAAAAATATTTTCAATTAAATTACTTTTTTTAATTTGATAAGGGATTTCAGTTATGATAATAGAAGTTTTATTTTTTTCAGAAGAAACAATGTCAGTTTTAGAACGAAGAATAATTTGGCCTTTTCCTGTTTCATAAGCTTTTTGTAAGTTTTCAAATCCTAAAAGTTCGCCACCAGTAGGAAAATCTGGTCCTTTAATATATTGCATTAACTCAGCGATAGAAATATTTTTATCATCTATATAAGAAACTAAAGCGTCAACTACTTCGCCCAAATTATGAGAAGGGATATTAGTGGCCATTCCGACAGCAATACCTGTCGAACCGTTAACTAATAAATTGGGGAAACTAGTAGGAAGAACCATTGGTTCTTGTTCGCTATTATCATAATTATTAACAAATTGAATTGTATCTTGATCTATTTCTTTCATTAATTCTAAAGCTATTTTAGACATACGTACTTCAGTATAACGCATAGCCGCTGCAGCGTCTCCATCGATAGAACCAAAATTTCCATGACCATCTACTAAAGGATAACGATAATTAAAATCTTGAGACATCCTCACCATAGCATCATAAATACTACTATCTCCGTGAGGATGATATTTACCCATAACATCACCGACTACTCTGGCCGCTTTTTTATAACTAGATTGATGAGATAAACCTAATTCTTTCATACTATATAAAATTCTTCTTTGTACAGGTTTTAACCCATCTTGTATTTCAGGTAAAGCTCGAGAAACAATAACACTCATGGCATAATCTAAAAAAGATTTTTCCATTTCTGAATTGATATCAACTTCTTTAATTTTTCCTACAATATTTTGATTATTTATTTCAGAGTTGCTAATAGAATTATTTTTATTTTTTTTGTTTAACATATTATATCGCCTTTTTTAAATTCATAATTAATAATTAGTAATCAAAATTATTCTTAAATATCTATTTGTGCTTCGGTAGCGTTTTCTTCAATAAATATTTTCCTTTGTTCTACTAACTTACCCATTAATTTATCAAAAACTTTATCAGCTTCAACAGCATCTTCTAAATGAACTTTCAATAAAGTTCTTGTTAAAGGATTCATAGTAGTTTCCCAAAGTTGTTCTGGATTCATTTCGCCTAAACCTTTGTATCGTTGTGAAGAAACCGTTTTATTTTCTTTTTTCATTTTATCTAGATATTCTTTATATTCTTTTTCATTGTAAAAATATTGATTTTTTTTATTTTGTTGAACTTTATATAAAGGAGGTTGTGCAAAATAAATATAACCATTTTCTATTAAACTTCTTAAATTTCTGAAAAAGAAAGTAAGTAATAAAGTTCTAATATGAGCACCATCTACATCAGCATCTGTCATAATAATAATTCTATTATAACGTGCTTTTTGTAAATTGAATTCTTTATCTATACCTGTTCCGATTGCTTGAATTAAAGAAACAATTTCATTATTACTTAAAACTTTATCTAAACGAGATTTTTCTACATTAATAATTTTACCTCTTAAAGGTAAAATAGCTTGAAATTTAGAATCTCTTCCTTGTTTAGCAGAACCTCCCGCAGAGTCCCCCTCTACAATATATAATTCGGAATTTTCAGGATCTTTATTATGACAATCAGTTAATTTAGAATTGAAATTTAATAATTCTAAAGAATTTTTCTTTCTAGTTATTTCACGAGCTTTTTTAGCAGCAATCCTCGCTTTCATAGCAATAGTACATTTTTCAAGGATTTTTTTAGCTTCCTGAGGATTTTCTAATAAATAACTTTCAAAAAACTCTCCAAAAGTTTTAGATATAAATTGTCTTACTTCTTGATTTCCTAATTTATTTTTAACTTGGCCTTCGAATAAAGGTTCGGGATGTTTTAAAGAAATGATAACCAAAATACCTTCTAAAGTATCATCACTTATTAAATTGGTTTCTTTTTTTAAAATATTTTTATCTTTGGCATATTTATTTAAAATTCGGTTTAAAGCTATTTTAAAACCTTCTTCGTGTGTTCCGCCTTCTTTAGTAGGGATATTATTAACAAAAGAATAAACGTTTGAACTATAATTTTCGGAATATTGAAAAGCGATTTCGTAAAATAAATTATTATCATTGTATTCTTGATAAAAAATATTGTTTAAAACTTTTTTGTTTTGATTTAAACTTAAAATATACTCTTTAATTCCGTTTTTATAATGAAAATTAAATTCTTTAGAAGGTTGTACAGTGCGATCTATAATATTTAACTTTATTTTTTTATTCAAAAAAGATATTTGTTGAACTCTTTCTTTTAAAACATCTAATTTATAAACAAAAGTATCCATATTAGTGAATATACTTGAATCAGGAGTAAAGGTGATAATTGTTCCTCTTTTTGTTGTAGTTCCTTTTTTAGTTAAAGGCATTATCGGAGCACCTTTTTCATATTTTTGATAATATATTTTATTATCACGATGAATTTCAACACTAAACCAAGAAGAAAGAGCGTTTACTACAGAAGCACCTACCCCATGTAAACCACCTGAAATTTGATAATTTTTTTTATCAAATTTACCGCCGGCATGTAAAGTAGTTAAAATTGTTTCAACAGCTGGTTTATTGGTTTGAGAATGGATATCAACAGGTATTCCTCTGCCGTTATCAGAAATACGAATAACATTATCGTTCAAAATTTCTAAACTAATTTCATCAGCGAAACCAGCTAATGATTCATCGATAGAATTATCTAGAATTTCCCATACTAAATGATATAAACCTTTGTCTGAAATAGAACCTATATACATACCAGGTCTTTTTCTAACAGCCTCTAACCCTTCTAAGATTTGAATACTATCAGCGTTGTATATTTTATCTTTTATCATTGTCAAACTAAAGAAATCTCCTTTTAAAATTGATTATTTTTTTCAAAATTAATTTTATGATATTCAATATATTTTTTATTAAAAAAATAATACAAATATATATAATTATATCAAATAAAAAAGAAATTTAATAAAAATAGGCTGTTTTAGGTTATTTTTAAAACATAAAAAAAAATAGATAATAAATCACTCCTTCTTATTAATTTTATTAAAAGTTATAATTTATTATCTATTTAAAATTTATTATATTGTTTAAACAATTTTATGAAAAAATAATTTTATTAATCTTTATAAAAAATATCTATGGAATCCTTGTTGTTGTATTCTTTTTATTCTGTTTTAGATGGAGATAATTGTAAAATGTTTAAAAATTTTTCTTTAATTGAAGATCCGACACCTTCTAAAGAACCGCTTACAACGCTGCTAAAAGTACTCTTAATAATATTATATTTATTTTTTTCAATATCTTGAAATAAATTTTTTAATTCTTTTTTTAATTCATTTTTATCGTTTATCAATTCATCAGAAACAGAATTTAATTTTTCTTCAGCGACTTGCATTAATTTAGTTGTAATAGAATCTAATTTATTTTTTAATTCTTTTTTTAATTCATTTTTATCGTTTATCAATTCATCAGAAACAGAATTTAATTTTTTTTCAGCAACTTGTATTAATTCAGTTATTGTAACAGAGTTTAATTTTTCATTAATATTAGTGACTGTTTCTTTCTTTAAATCCATAATTTGTTGTTTTAATAATTCGCTATTTTGTTCAATACTAGCTCTGAATAAACTAGAATTCATATTAATTTCTCCATCTATTTTATCTTGTATATGTTCTTTTGTATCAAAAAAACCAGAAATAGAAGAAATAGTGGAAATTAATAATTTAATTAACAAAAAACCAAATAACAAAAATAAATTTAATTTTATAATTAGAATAAATGTTTTATCTTTAGATTTTACCATTTTTTTATCTTCGTTCATAATTTTCATATTATTAACTCTTTTCTAAGAATTTGCAAAAATAATTAAATATATTATAAATTAGAATATTACTTTGAATTAAATATTTTGAAAATTTATACATTAAAAACTAAAATTGTATTTAGTATTGAATATTAAGTATTCAATAAACATTATAAATGTATATTCCAAAAAATACAAAAAATATCAAACACAAAAGTTAAATTATTGCATTAATTAATATTTTAAAAATAAATATTTTATTTATTTTGTAATAAAATAAATCAAAAAATTATCAAATAAATTAAAAATTTTAATAAATTTGATAATTTTTTTCATCTTTCGTCTAAATAAACCAAGACTTTATTTCTAAATTTATATATATTATGTAATTATCTACGCACTTTGTTTTTATTAATTAAATAAATAAATATATTAGCTTATTTTAACACACTTGGTGGAGATGAGGGGATTCGAACCCCTGTACAAAATTAATTGAATTTTTTTAATCTACATATTTATTTTGTTTTTACAAAAACAAACAAAAAAATGAAAAATTATTTATATTGAAAAAAATATTCAATTAAAAATATTTTTTAAATTAAATTTTATATTTATATAATTTAAAATAAATGTCAATTATTATTAACAATACGCCATTTGGGTATTGAAAGCATTTGAACGTGGAACATTTATAAATTGACCCACGTTATCTGTTTTTTCTTTATTGCCGTTTAATTTAACCTCGAACGTTTTGACTTGCGTAACCAAGATATGCATAAAAAAATCATTCAATTTTGGCGAATTCCTTTATACATCCCCATATATTATTATAATTAAAAATAAATAAAAATTCAAAATTTTAAAAAATAGAAATAAAAACTAATATAAATATAATCAAAGAAATATTTTTATATTTAAAAAATATAAAATAAAATAAATTTTATACAAAAAACATTTAAAAATAAAAAATATAAATCGTTTATTTCTTTAATTATTTTAAGTATATTCATTTATTATTAATTTTTTTATTTTATCTTTATATATTTTTTATATACATGATTATCTATCGTACTACTATTCTAATTAAACAAAATTGATATATCCGCATCATTTATCCCCATATTAATAATTGTATAAAGGGGGGTATTGGCAATTAATTTAATACTTTTTATTTTTTTATAAATTTTCTTTTCAAAAAGACAACTTTATTTTTAAATATTAAAAATAAAAATTTAAAATTGAAGAGATTTAAATAATTAAATTAATTTTTTAAAACAAATTTTTTTATATTTTAAGCATTCCATTCATAAATTTAAATATTTTTGATATAATCCGGTTATAGAAAATAATTGTATTTTAAAATTTAAATATATTTTGTTAAAATAAAAATAATTAATAAAAATAAAATATTTTCTTAATAATTAAATTTAATTTATCCAATTTATTAATTTAATTTAATTATTAAGAAAAAAATTAAAGAAAGAAATATATTATTTCAAATGAGAATATTACCTTATGAATTATATAAATATAGTCCTGATCAATCTTTATGCGCTTTAAGAAAAGAATTTGGTATTTATGATTATTGTTTAAATCAAAATAAATCTAACAAAGCTATGAACTATTTTTTAGAAAAAGGACGTAATTATTTTAATTTATCTTTTTTTTTATGGTTTGAAGAAATGAAAAAAAGAAAACATTATATGAATAGTTTTCATATTTTTTACGCATTAAATAATCGTTATGACAAAAAAGAAACTGATTTATTTTTAATTTTAGAATGTTGTATTCAGTGGGATATAAAAAAGTTTCTCCCTTATCAAAATAATTTAACTTGGTGTGATATTTTTTTATTAATTTATGAATCTAGAAACAAAAATAAAAAAATATTTCATCAAAATATTTATAATGAATTATTATCATGGTATAAAATTAATTTTATACGTAATAACCAAAAAGGGTTATTAAAACCTCATCAATTGAATATGGAGAAAGTAAAAAAACATTTTCAAAAATATTTATAATTTTTTTTAATAAAATAATTTTTTTATCATTTATATTTACAAAAATATAATTTAAAAAATCTAATAAAAAATATTTATTTCTAAGCATTTTTGTAAAATTATAAAAAAATAAAACTGGTTCTAAATATAAAAATAAAGTTTTAATATTTTTTTTATTGACTTCTCGCGAAATTAATGTTGTTGTAGCATCTTTAAAAGATAGAAATAGCGATAAATGAGCTTCATTTTCATTTTGGATAAACATCCTATTACAGCTAGTTCCTCTCCAAACCGTGTAAGAAAGTTTCCAAGCGCAAAGCTTTCCCTACATAATTTTGTTACGATATCACATTTCTTTTTTGAAGACAAGTGAATAAAAACAACTTTAGTCTCGTCTTTTCGTCTATCTTATTTTCATAAAACTTTACCGAGTCTCTCCACGAGACCATAATTTCTTGTTATAAATTATTTGCTCCGTCCAGTTAGCGGTATTAATCTCACTTATCTTTTTACAAGTGATTTCTCTTGTTGTGCCAGGTGTTCTCTGTTCCGTTTTTTAACATACCTCCTGGACTACCTCGTATCCATACTTTGCGTATCCAAGACATGAGTTTAGACCAATACAATATATAATAATTAACGCTCGGTTAGAGTTTGGACTCTTTTTTGTTTCCAGATTTCTATTCTTATATACTAACTACTAAAAGTCTCTTTTTTCTTGCATCTATAGTCTTATTATTCTATATTTGAACTTCTGTCGAAGTAAACTATCAAAATAAGTTTAAATTTTGATTAAAAAATAATTATTTTATTATATAAAATTAAAAATGCATTTATCGTTATCATCGTTTGTATTTTGGATAACTTGAATCCCTTCTAAAGGAAAAATCAAAGTAATTTTTATAATTTTATTTTGGTCATTAAATTCATATTCTTCTATTCTTTCGTCATCAAATACTTTTTTGATAATTTGGACATTATCATTTCTAGTTTCTGTATATTTATAACCCTTAGGGAAATCAATAGGTAATGCATTTTGGTTGTGGTATATTTTTTCTATACAACTTTGTTTGTCGTGTTTAATATAAGAGCAGTTGCTTTTAATTTCTTTGATAGTATCATAAATAATTTTAATATTAGTTAATTTGATAGTATTTGTTTCGTTCATTAATTTCTATTTCTTCAATAATTTCTCCTTGTTCTATTTTTTTATAACTTCGTAATATAAATCCACTGTTCCTATTGGAAAAGTTGAAGCTGTTTTGATATTGTCAGAATAAATATCATAAGTATGATCATCCTTTTGCGCTGTTCCATTTTTTTGGACATATTTTAATTTTAAAATTGTTCTTTAAAACTTAAAATTAAGTAGATAATTTCATATCTTTTCAAACTAACAAAGTTGTTTTTAATTAAATTAAAAAGTGTCTAAAGTTTTTTAATAATTTGCTAGTTTCAAAAGATATTTTTTTCAATATTTTACCCTTCCATATATATAGTTAGGTAAAAAAAGTTAAAAAGGTGTCTACAAAATAAAAAGAAAATAATCTTTTATATAATTTTAATATTTTTCTTAAAAAAAGGGTGCAGAAAAGTAACCTTTTTTATAAGGTTATATTATTTATGTAAATTTAACTAATAATTTATCTAAGAGTTTGAAAATATTGTAAAGGGGATAAATTATTTAATTTAGTTAAAAGCCATTTATGATTCCAAAAAGAAGGAAATTGATTAATTATTTTTGTGATTTTTGGAATTGTTTTTTGAAATAAAAAAGGATGACGATGATATAAAATACTTTTCATTTGGCCGAACAGATTTTCAATTACTGCGTTATCACGTGGAGTGGCTTTGCGGGACATGCTGATTAAAAAACCTTTTTTAGTTAGGATTTGTTGAACTTTTAGAGATTGATAAACTGAACCTTGATCAGAATGAATAATACAAGGTTTTTTTAATTTAGGTAATTTTTGGATTGTTTTTAATACTAAATCTTTATTTTGACAATTAGAAGTATGTGAAGCGATAATTTGATTATTAAAAGAATCTATAACACAAGAAAAATATAAAAAACCTTGAGGAGTTTTAAAATAAGTAATATCAGTGAATAGTTTTTGTAGGGGTCGAGATGAAATAAATTCTTGATTGATTAAGTTAGGTACTATTTTAATTTTATTTTGTAAATTATTTTTATAATGATGTTTATTTTTTTTAATTCTTAACCGACAAAAAATATTTTTTTCTTTCATAATGAGATAAACTTTTTTCTTAGTAATTGATTCATTGAAAGTTTTTTGGTATAAAACAGTAATTTTATGATGACCGAAAAAATATTCATGATTACAACATAAAGCTTCGATTCTTTTTTGTTGCAAAAGGTATTTTTCTTGTTTTAATTTTAATTGTTCTTTAATTTTTAACCAGTAATAATAAGTACTTCTTTTGATTTGGATAGTTTTTAAAATGGTAGTAAGATTTAAGTTATTTTTAAATTTTTTAACCAAATTAAAAACTATTTTTTTATCAATTTTAGTTATTTTTTCAATCATTTTTTGCAATAATTTGAATTTTTGTTTTAATTTTTTCATTATTAAACACTATTTACCTTATTTTTTTTGATTATATTAATAATTATAATTCAAAAAGGTTTTTAAATCAAAAAAATACCATTAATTTGTTTTATTTTTTAGTTTTGCGCTGATGAAATTGGTAAGGTTTGAAAAAAAAGGGGGGCAGCGCAATGGGGGGATTCTTTATTATTTTTCTTTTTATTATGTATTCTTTTTATTTTTGTTAGCGCTCCAGCGCTTATATTATTTGATTTATATTTTTATAAACAATCTTTTTCCAATGGAAAGGGTTTTAAAAAAGAGATGTTATTTATATCGATAATTAATAATAATTTAAAAAAAAGATATATCGACAATATCAAATATCGAATATCATTATCATTATCGATATAAAATATCAAATATCACTTGTTAAATAAGCTTGTTGCAAAAAGGGTTTTTGGGGGCAGTAAAGTGTCAGTAAAGTGTCATAAAAGTGTCATAAAAGTGTCATAAAAGTGTCATAAAAGTGTCATAAAAGTGTCATAAAATTGTTAGTTAAATAATTTGTTTTGTTTTAGATATATATTTATATTTGGGATATAATTTTCTGATGCGATATCCTCGTTTATCTTTGGTAATAAAGAATTTAATGTGTTTTAAATCTTCTAAGCGATAATAAATAATATTTAAACCTTTTTTATAATTGCTTTTTAAAGGTTTATCATATTTATCTTTTTTATGATTATCTAATTTAAATAATTTTAAAGTATCTAATTTATTGATATTGATTTTGCTCATTAATTCTTTTATTTGGTTTTTGGTTTCATTTTTATAATTGATTTGGAAAATATTAAATTGATGTTTAAGGGTATTATTTTGAGTTTTAAGAGGGGTTGAAGGGTTAAGTAATAATTTTGTATTGTCATCTACTTTTATGGCTTTAATTATGTCTATTTTGTATTTTTTAATTTCTTCTAAGATTTTTGGATCTATAAATAAAGTTTGATTTTTAGGGCGATAATTAGCTTCTTGGTAGGTATTTTTCTTTTTGGAATGATTAATAATGGTGAGGTTAATTAAATCTTCTTTTAAAGTTTTCAAAAAGTGTTTGATTTGTTCTAAATCAGTGGGAGTATTTTGTTTATTAATTTCACCTCCGATTCTAATTTCTTGATTGGTATTGTTTTGCATTATTTTATTTCTCCTTTTTTTAAATTAATTAATAAATTATTCGTTAATTACTTCTACTTTATCTTTGCCAAAGTAATATATAGCTAAATCTACTATTTGTTTCTTTTTGGCCGCTTCGTAAGAAATATATGGGTCTAAGAAACATTTTTGATAAGCTTGGATTCCATATTGTTTAAATAAATCATCGACATCTTTACAAGTTTGATTATAAGGTGGTAAAATGTGTCTAATTTCATAGATAATATTTTCTTTTTTTAATTGTTCACCTAATAATTCACTACGTTTTTTTCCTGTTTCGTCATTGTCTAAGGCAATAATGATTTTAATATTTTCTTTTTTAAGAATGTCTATTTGTGTTTGAGAAAATAATTGTGTGACACAAATTAATCCCACAACGTTTTTAATTCCATTTTGCCAACAACTAATGACATCAAAAAAGCCTTCATGAACAATCATAATTTTAGTTTGTTTAATGCAAGGGAATGCTTCAAAGAAACGATAACTAAAATGAAAAGTGGGGGTTTGGCTGAAATTATTAAGAGATTGATATTTGGGTTGAAAATAGCTAGTATCGCAAAAATGGTTTTGATAAAAGTGAAATGTTTTAGCATATCCATTTTCAATCGGGATAATGATAGAACCATGAAAAGTATCATGATAATATTTTTTTCCTTTGAAATTAGTTTTTTCTTTGATAAAACCATATTCTACTAATTTATCAATATTAACATTTTTCTTTTTTAAGAAATTGATTAATCTAAAAGATAATGGTTTATTTGATAATGGAGCATAACCTAATTTAAATTCTTTAATTGTTTCTAAATTTAATTGGCGCTTTTGTGTTAAATAATCTAATCCTATTTTCCTTTCATCATTTTGATTGGATGTTAACAAATAATTATAATAATCTCTTATTTGATTAAATAAGGGAGATATTTCTTTGAATAATTGTGTTTTTTTGATATTAATTTCTGTTTCATCTATTGGGTTATGGGGTTTGGGAGGATGATATTGTAATTTGAAAGGGTTGGAGGATATTGAGGTGTTAGTTTTTTCTTTATTTGTTAAGATTTCAAATTTTTGAGAATGCATAAAATTTAAAATCTTTTTGACTGCATCGTTAAAGTTTGTGATTCCACGAATTTCTTTATAAACATCAATAATGTCAAAATCGCGACAACATTTCCAACAGTGAATGTTATTGTTATCATTTATATGACAAGTTGTTGGATTTAGACCTTGATGGATGGGACAAGGAAAACGATATTTGCTGTTGAAGTTTGATGGGAGGATGTTTAATTTTTTTAATAAAACTATCATGGGGAAATTAGTTTTGATGTAGTTAATTTTTTCTTGATTATTCATTTTTTTACTCCTTAAAAATCTTCTATTTGGTAAGGTAAAACATAACCTACTTCTTGAAAAGTTTGAGTTGTCATTTTAAAATGATAGACTAAAGTTTTTTTAGTTCCGCTGCGATTTTTTTTAATATTTACTTCAATTATTTTTTGATTATCATTGTCATCAGCTTCTAAATATAGTTGATTTAAGGTTGAAGTATAGATATTTAGGGGTTTGGTGGTATTTTTTTTAATATTTGGGTTAAATTCAGACATAATTAATACTATGTCGGAATTGGTTTCAATTCCGCCAGAGCCTTTTAGTGCGGTGATTTCTGGGGATTTTCCGTTATAATTAGAATAAGTATCTCTTGAAAATTGAGATAAAATGATAATGACAATTTTTAATTCGATGGCGATTTCTTTAATTTTGGTCATGATTTCATCAATGGCTAAACGGTCATTATCCATTTTATTACTCGCTTTTGTGATTTGAAGGTGATCAATGACTACAATTTCTATTTTGGATTCTAAATGAAGACGATACAATAAATCAACAATATAATTAATATTTTTTTCTTGGTCATAACTAAAAGATAAGTTGATATTAGTAAAAAATTGTTTTGCTTGTATCATCTTTTTCGTATAGTGTTGTTGTGTGATATTATCAAAATTTTTATCTAAAATAACATCTAAAGGAATTTGAGTTTGATTAGATAATAAACGATTTAGGTTTTCTTCTGAAGTCATTTCAAAAGAAAAAACCAACATATAAGGATAATGTTGGTTTTCTTGGTATTTAGTTTTGGCTAAATCTAAAAGAAGATTATAGATAAAAGATGTTTTACCTAAACCAGTATAGCCTCCAATGGTGATGATTTGACCTTTTTTGAACCCTTTAGTGGCTTGGTTTAATCCTTTGAAAGTGTCTGATAAACGATAATATTCTTCTTGGATTTTTTGTTTGGAAATGTTGTCGGTTTCAAAGACTTCGGGATAAAGTTTTGTCATTTGGTTCAAGGTTAATAAAGTTTTATCTTTTTTGTTTGGGATAAGATTAATAAAATTTCTTAATTTATCAAAGATTTCTTGGTAGTATAAATGCTTATGATAAAGATCTTGATTATCAAAAGAAGGGTTGATTGTTTTTATTAATTGTTGAAATAAAGTTTCTTGGGTATAAGTATGTTTTAAATTTTCTAAAAGATGTTCATTATGGATATTATTATTGTTTAAAAACATCAAAGATTCATTATTAAAATTTTCTTGAGGATAATGAGTTTGAAGATAAGTTAGTAATTCTTTAATAATTGTCTCTTTGGTTTTGATTTTATCCCAAGGATGAGTTGATTTTTTTTCTAAATATAAATATTTTAAAGCGTTATATATTTTTTGGTGATTGGATTTGGTTAAATATTTAGGGTTGATTATTTGACAATAAAGTTTTAATTTGTTCCACTCCCCTTTTTCGATGTAATTAATAATTTGAATTAAGGCTTGGTGTTCGTTAGTTAACATTTTTATTTAACTCCTTCTTTTTAATTAAATTAATATTGGGAAAAGTGATGAATTCATTCATTAGTAAGGTTTTTAAGAAGAGATTAGCATTATCAGAAAATAAATTAATTACTTTATTAATTGACTGTACTTTACCGTTTTTAATTTTATTATTGAGTTTTTGAGTTTCAACTTCATCGTTTGTTAATAAATAATATTCAAAACGAGTGTCTAGTTTTTTTAGTTGTTGTGCTTCAATGATGGCTTGTTTGTATCGTTCACGAAGGCAAGTTTTGAAATTGAAGGCGATAATGCGTTTGGTTTGTGTGAATAAAACCAAGTCGAATTTGATGTCGGGGATGAAAAATAAATATGATTTAGGATATAAACATTTAATTCCTTTATGGTTTAAATAAAGCAAAATCAGGTATTCGTTAATTTTTCCGCGAATTGATTTTTGGGATTGGGAACAAAAGTTGTTGGTTTCGAAATAATGATTTAATTGAATGTGATTACTTTTCATATATTTATCAATAGTAAGATTCAAAGTTGCTTTGTTGAAAATAAGCTTTATGATTTGAACTGATTTTGAGTTGGTATTTAATTGGTTGATATTAATAAATTCTTGGTTAGTTAACATTTTTAAATTCCTTTCTAAATAAAAAAGACCCTTTTTGAGGGTCTTTGGTTTGTTTTAATAGATTTTTTTAGTACGCCAAGTAATAATTCCATCTTTATGAATTGTTTTGATTTTGCCGTTGCGAAAATAGATATATAAATTACCGTTTTGACATTTTTTCTTTATGATTTTTTTCATTTTATATCTCTTATTAATTTCATAATTTTAGTAACATTTGATTGAAGGGAATCAATACCATTTAGAATTAATTGTTTATTGTTTTGATAATGAGTTAAATAATGATAATAACCTTTATGGACAGTTTGGTGATAAGTTAAGGATTTTTGTTCGATAATATCTAATTGATGGTTTTTTTGGGTTTGTTTTCTTTCTTTACCAATAAGAGGATTAATATCTAGATAAATTAATAAATGAGGTTTAATAAATAATTTTTTATGAGTGATATCAAAAATTTCTTTTAAATCGAAACAAGATTTTGTTTGTTTAAGATAAGGAAATAATTGGTAGGCATATGTTGATGGTAACCAACGGTCTAAGATTATGAGTTGATTTTGTTTTAAATGAGGATAGATGAGTTCTTTTTGGATTTGAGCCATATTAGTGATGCTAAGATAAAAACGAGTAATGTAATCAACTTGGTTATAATTTAAAAATAAATTTCTTATTTCTGTTCCAATAGAACTACTTCCTAAACCTTGATAAATTTTATTATTTATTTTTTGTTTTTTTAGTTTTTGTTGTAATTCTTGAATTAAAGTTGTTTTGCCGCTACCATCTAGTCCTTCAAAAACTATAAGTTTCATTTTTTTCTCCTTTAATTGGGTTTTAGATAATAAAAAAAGACTCTACAAGAGAGTCTTTTAAATTGTTATTTAAAGCTTAATTCAATTCTTTTGGGTGGGGGAGTGGTGTTATAAAAATTATAAAAAATATTAGAATTACCAACACAATTATGACCATTAACAATCCAATCATCAGAGAAAAAACCTGGGACATATTGATACCAACATGTATTTCCATTTTCATCATAAATAATTCTCGATGTTTTTCCAAATTTATTTCTTATTTCTTGAGCTGAATAAGAACATCCATATTGAATGTAACATTGCTTTAACCAATTTATATAAGCATTACGATATTGTTCGGCGAGTTTAATTTGGAGTGTATCATTACAAACTACAAAATAAATACAATCATCAGTTTCTAAAAATTGGGATATTCTTTTAATTTGAAAAGGAATATCTATTTTTTTATAAGAAGGAGAAGTTATTTCAATATCCCAATTTCGCTTTTCTGTTTCTTCTTTATATTCACTTTCTTTTATTAAAGGAGGGAAAGTATAAAGGTTGTTTTCTCTTTTCCAATCTCGGATAGTTTGATAAGGGTCTAAAGAGTCAGGGAGTTCAATAATTTTTTTTCTTTTTTGAACATTAAGGAAGAAAAGATAGATGTTTTTGGCACCATTTGAGAGTTTTGTTAAGTCTTCGATAGTATATGATTGAGATTTAATAATATCTTCTTTTATTTGATTGATGCTTTCATTAATTTCATTAATGCTTTCTTGATAGACAGTTTTGAAATGTGTATCTTCACATGAATTTTGTTTTATTATAACTTCTTGTAGAAATTCTTGTTTCCATTCTAATCGGTTTCTTAGAGATTGTATATTTCGATTTTCAGATAATAACCTTATGCCGTCATCAAAATAAATGGCATCAATTTCAAATTCAAATAAAAATTTTCCAAAAGGTAAAGGCAATACTAATCCAGTATGAGGTGTTGCGTTATAACAACCTAGTTTAATTAGTTTTGGTTCTTTAATGATGTTGTTTTTGATTAAATAATTATTAATTGCTTCTTCTTTGTTTTGGTCAGCAAACATTTCAATTATTATTAATTCTATATTTACATTTTCTTCTTGAGGTTTTTGTTTTGCGTCCCAAAAGACAAAGGCTTCTTCGATGGCTATTCCGTAATCAAGGAGTTCTTCTAAGGTGAATTCATCATCTTCATCAGGATATTTGATATTAAAAGGGTTATGTCTTGGTTTGAAATAAGCCCCAATTAAACCTGAAGGAGGGTTTTTGAGTTTAGCGTCGAAGAAAGTGTAATCATAAGGATTGTAGGAGGGAGTTGAAATATCATAAAGATAAGCTTTGATATTAAAATATTTTAAGATATCAGGGATGCTTTCTTTAGATAAAACAGGAATGTCATATCTTTTCATTTTGGGTTGAGTGGCTAACCATTCTTGTTGAAGGGTTTGGTAGTCAGATAGTTTTATTTTTGATTTAGATTGATGATGAAAATAAGGATGAGCGGAGATAGAAGGACAACAAATTAAAAATAATAATAAATAAATAATGATGAAATATTTAGATAAAGGGAATTTTGATTGATTTTGACATAATTGGTTACCTCCTTTTTTTGGTGTTATGTTTGTCTTGCCGTTATGTGAGTTTGTTAAATAAAAAAGACTCTCTATCGAGAGTCTTAATTAATTATTTTTTGGAGCTATCAGGTTGTTGGGAAGAAGAACCTTCTTCTTTGTTAGTTGGTTTATTTTTGGCTTCTTCTTTAGCCATTTGTTTTAATAAATCTACTGTTTTTGAGTTTGATAATATTTGAATAATTATATTTCTTTCTTCATTAGAACAATTTTCAAGCGTATTATATAAATCAAAATAATTTTTAATATCTTGTTTTTCTATTTCTTTTAATGATGAAATATCTTTTTTAGGACTACCATAAATTTGATTATTAGTAATTAAGAATAATCCTAAACAAATAAATAAAATTGAAGTAAATATAGATAATTGTTTTTTTGATTTAACCATTATTAATAACTCCTTTTATTTTTTATCCCTCGGCCGAGGTAATGTCATAGAGTTCGTTTAATCCAGAAATAATTGAATCTTTATATTGTTTTTCACCTTCTTTATATCGTTCTTCTAAATCTTTTTTTAATCCTTCGGCACGAGTTAACATATTTTGATACATTTTTTGGTCTGCTTCTAATATCCCAATTTGAACTTCTATTTCTTCTATTTCACCAACTATTTTTATTTCTTCATCTTGTAGTTTGTCGATTTCAGCTTCTAATATTCTTTTATTTTCTTCTCTTTTTTTTCTAACTTCTTCGGGTTGATTAGGTAAATATTTAAATTGTCCCCGAACTTCTTTTTTTTGATTAATTATTTTATTTTTATCGGCTTGATCTTGTTCTAGTTTTTGTTGTTGTGGTTTTAAAGCTTCTATTTGAGGTTGAAGAGAATTTAATTGTGCTTGGTATTCATCGCATTCAGTTTGTTTTTCATCAACGCCTGTTTTTTCTTTTTTTAATAAATTCAATGATAATTGCCAACTATTTTTTAGTTTATTGATTTGGGTTTTTTCTCGCTCTGATAAATCAGATGGTAATAATGAATAATTAGTAGGTTCTGAGAGAACATAAGATTTGATTTGGTCTAAACGTTTTTGAGTGGTTTGGAATTTAGATTGAATACTATTAATTTTATTTGTTAGTTTTTTTAATTTTTCTTCAATATCTGATAAACTGTTTTCTACTCTATTTTTACTAGAATTTATGATATCTTGACTCAATTGGTGGGCTAAATCAAAAAGATATGAATGCAAATCATGTTCTTTTAACGTTTCAATTGTATCCATGATGCTATTTATATCATTTGAAATTTCTTTTTGAAATTGATCGTTAGATAAATCTGTTATTCCTCCATAAAAGTTAATAAAAAATTGAGAAGAATTAATAAGTTTGGTTTTTAGTTGTTTTTCTAATAAATTTATTTGATTTTCAAAATGTTGAATTTTTTCAATAGATTGATTTATTTCATTTTGAACATTTTTATCAGCATTTTCAAAATTATACAACTGAATATTTTCTTCTTGTTTAACATCGTTGATGCCTTGATAAAAACCAATTATAATCGCTATTCCAAAAAGAGATGTGATAACAATAGTTACTAAATGTTTTTGAAAAAAATTATTATTCATAAATTTCATTTCCTTTCTGATAATAGTGATTATTATCAAATATTGAAATATGAATATATCACTATTATATAATTTTATGAATAAAATGTTTAAGGAAAATTATTTTTTATTTGGTATCATAACCATTTCAGGGATTTTACCAACTCGTCTAGCTTGAAGGCGTTGTTGAGCACGAGCGTAACTCGGATTTTTTTGTTTTAATTGTTCTTTTAAAATTTTCAAATTTTCTTCTTTTGTTTCTAAATTTTCTTCTAATTTGGTTTCTTCTCTATATAATTTGCGAGTGCCAGAAGCTTTTTCTTGTTTTTTTATTAATTCATTGATGATGATTTCATATTCATCAATGATATTACGTCTTCTTTCTTTAATATTTTTATCCAACTCTGAAGATTCATCAACTTCTTTTTTTAAATTATCTTGACTTTGGCGAGTTTTATAATCAGCTTTTTTCTTTTTGTAATCTTTGTAGTCAGCGTCAAGTTTGGCTAAATCACGGTCGATGTCTTGATTATACATTTTTAAAGCTTCTTCGGTAATCATTTTTGGATGTTCATTGTTTTCGTTAATTGTTTCCATAAACATGTGATATAAACGGTGGCCTTCGTGAAGAACTAAAGTAGCTTTTGACATACCTTGAGCGAACTTACGTGTAAAAGTAACTGCTTTGCCCATAATTTTCATACCATATTTAGCTGGGAATAAGTCAGTGATTTTATCAAAGGCTTTAAAACCCCATTTAACCATATTCCCCGCTGATGCTTCATGTTCTTTTTCATAAGTTATCATGCGGTTATACATTTCGCGATATTTTAATTTTAATTCTTGATATACTGTTTTTTCGAGTTCGATTTCTGAAAGTTTTTTATCAATCGCATCAATTTCTTTTTGGATTTCGGCATGACGTACTTCGACGGTTTGGATTCGGTTAAATATTGATTTTTCGGAATCTGATAAAAATTGATAGCTTTCTTCTAAATCTTTTTTTAATCCTTCGGCACGAGTTAACATATTTTGATACATTTTTTGGTCTGCTTCTAATATCCCAATTTGAACTTCTATTTCTTCTATTTCACCAACTATTTCCAAAATTTCATCTTGGAGTTTATCGATTTCCGCTTGTAATCTAATTTTATCATCAGGAGAAGCTAATTTTTCTTCTTCTTGTTTTTGTTTAATTTCTTTTTCTTTGGCATCTTTATCTTTTTCTAACTGAGTTAGCTTGCCTTTTAAGATAGTGATGTTACCTGTTGTGTTTTTTAATTGTTCTTTTATTTCTTTAATTTTTGTTTCATTTTGTTCTAACAATTCATGGATTTGTTCTTTTTGTTTTTGGGAGGATTCTTGGGCATTGTAAAGTTCTTTTAATTCATCTTCACATTTTTTTAATTCACTTTCCCAATTAGTTTTTAATCCTTTGTAATTATTTATTGTATTTTCGTATTTATCGATGGCTTTGTCGATTTTATTGACTAATTGCCCTGCATATTTAGATGATGGTTCTGTTTTATGAAAGAAACATAAATAAATGAAACTTAAAATACCAATTATAATTAAAAAATAAGTTAAATAGCCTTTCCATGATGTTGTTGATTGTTGAGTGGGTGAAAGTTTTCTTTTAAAGAAAACAAATAGACCAAAGATGGTAGTGGCTATTAAAAAACAGGTGAAATAAGATTTAAATGATAAAAATCCTTTGATTAAGTCAAATGGTGTTAACATATATTATTCATCTCCTTTTTGGTTTTTTTCTATTTGGTCTAATATATTTATATTAGGAGAAATTATCATTTTATATGCTTGTTTTAAATCTTCTTTGTTGATTTCATTTCTTCTAGTTTCACCTTGACCTCTGTTTTTCGCAAAGATTGTTACTGTTGTTTTTAAGAGGTTTTCCAAAGTACGATTGGCTTGTTTGAATTGATGGTTTGGCGGTAATATTTCTAAAGCTTCGTTAATGACTTCATATAAGTATTGTTTGGCTTCTTCACTATAAGGGTTTTTACGTTTGTTGATTAAAAATTCTAGGAATTGTTTTCTTTCTTCTTTGTTGCCTGGTTTGACTTCGATATTGTAAGTGAATCTTGATTTGATGGCATCATCGATTTGGTTAATGTGGTTTGTAGCTCCAATGATGAAAATAGGTTTTTCAGGGTTGTTTTTAAAAGATGTCAATTCAGTTTTGAATTGATTCACAACATTGGCAATTTCTGAATCAGTTTCTAAAGTGCTTAAATCAGTAAAGATAGTTTCGCATTCATCTAAAAAGATGATTGCGCCATTGTTTTGGGCTGCTTCTTCGCGAGCTGTCATAAATAAATCTTTGACTAATTGAGGGGCGATACCTTTGTATTTTTGTGAGAATAAAGAGCTGCTTACTTCAAAGAAGGGTAAATTAGTTTCTTTGGCTAAGGATCTTGCGAGAGTGGTTTTTCCTGTTCCAGGGGCTCCATACATTAAAATACCTAGAGGAGATTCGATTTCTCCAATATTTTTGTAGTTTTCTTTGTTGTTGAGATAATCAATAAATCCATCTAATGCTTGTTTTTCTTCTTTGAAACCGATTAGTTGGTTGAATCCTGGGAATTTATTGTTGTTAGAAGGTTTAAATAATAATTCTTCTTGGTTATCGTTCGGGATTATTGTTTTTTCTTGTAATTCTGATGAAGAAAAAGTTTGAATTTTTTCTGGTGATGAATTATTTTTAGTTATTTGGTCTTCTAAATATTTTTTAGTTTCTTGGTTAGTTTTGTTTTGGGTTTCTAATCTTTTATGATGATTTAGGATTTGGGTTTGATTTTCGATTAAAGCTTGATGGTGGATCCAAACTTGAATTCCTAAAAATAAAATGATAGATGTTATAATGATTATTATTAAATTAGTTGGATTTAAATTTTTATTTTGATTTTTTTTAATATTCATTTTCATATTAATACCTTTCTGAAAAATAAAAAAAGACTAATACAAATTTTGTTTAGTCTTTTAATATTTTATTTTGCTAATTGAGCAATTTTGTTTTCGATAGTTTGATTTCCGCCTTCGAAAGATTTACCTTGGGAATCGACTAATTCGTAATCACAAATTAATTCTAATTGAGGGTTTTTGGAATTGATGATTTCTTTTTGTTCGATGCTAATTTGAATTTTAATAATTCCAATACCTTTGTCGTTTAATATCATTTGGGGACGTTTTGTGTCGTCATAATCATTGTTATTAACTTTGAGGCTTATGTTTAAATATTTTTCTGGGTTGTTAAAGGATTGGTTAGTGTTATATTGGGTTGATAATTTTAAATATAAGGGTATTGAAATATCTATTCCATTTGAGTTAAGGATTGCTTCGTGTTCGATAGTAATTAAGTGATTGTATTTTTTTTGGCTTAAGTTAGGAATTGAAATCGGCAAAAGTATTTGATTTTCGTTGTTGCCACCCGTTCGTTCAACAGTGAAAATAGGAAAATCATTTATTAAATTTATTTTTTCTTTTCTTTGTTTGTTAAAGTAATCGTTTAAAGCATAAATTGAGATAATTGAGAAAAATAGAACAATTACAAATGTTATGATAATTAATATTTTATTTTTATTTTGTGTTTTCATTATTTGTTTCCTCCTGAAAAAATTGTTTTAATTAAATCAATAAAATTATTGATTCCTGTTGTTAACCAAGGGATTTGGTTTTGGTAATAAATAACGTTGACATGTAAAATAAAATATAAAATGATAGTTAAATAAGTAATTATTTTTAATAAATTTAGTTTATTGATATTAGGAGTTGGGGGTGAAATGTGATGATTGAGTTTTTTTGTTTCTGGGATTGATATTTTTTGATTTGGGTTTTGGGTTTTGGTTAATTTTTTATTTGGTTTTTTAGTGATAATTATTTTTTTTGACATGTTTTTTCTCCTTTGTATTAATTATTTATTTCTTTGTTACTTTCTAAATTGTTTTTTTCTTAATAATTATTTTTGGTTTTTTTGGATTTTCATTTTTAGTTTCCTTTCTTTTTTTTATATTTTAAATTTACTTAATTTTTTTAAATAAGTTGTCTGTTGTAATTCTTGTTTATTGAGTTTTAATAATTCTAAATACTTTTTGCCGTCTGCAATCATTTGGTTAATAAAATTATTATCTTGATAAACCCTAACAACATGATAATTAGTGTCATTAAAATAAACAAAGAAATAAGCGAATTTAGATTGAGAACAATATAATTGACATTGAACTTGCGCCCAGTAATTAGAAGGGATTTTTTTATGTGAAAAGAAACCATTCCAAGTAGAGGAGATGTTGTTATTTTCATCTACATAAGGACATTTAATTTCTAATAAAGTGTTGGTTTGTTCGTTATAACCGTCAAGACTTGCAGAAAACATATCTAAAGTATCATCAGTAAAGATGGTATCAGGGAATTTTAGATTAGTTATTTTTTCAAAAAAAGTTCTCGCTAGGGGTTCGGTTTTGTTGCCGTGTTCGGTGAATTTATTGCTTGTAAATGTTGTTCCAAATATTTTGTCATGTATTAATTGTTCTAAACTTCTAAATTTGTCATTTCCTGTAATACTTCCTATTTCAGAGGCATTGATATATTTTTTGCGATGATTATACCACTCAGAAGTTCGTTGGTTTAAATTATTAATTTTCATTTAATTATTTTCACTTTCTAAATTATTTTTTTCTTTTGAATTGTTATTTGGGTTTGGAATAATTGAAGATGATTTATTGGGTTTGTTATCTTTTTTAGTTTCATCTGTTTTATTAATTTCTGGTAATGGAAAAAAATTAAAAAAGATTTTTTTGATAATAAACATTAAAGCAGTTGCGAATAGGGCGCCAACGATAAATCCAATGGCGAAATTAAGTTCATTCATTTTCATTTTCCTTTCCGTGAGGTTTGTTGTTGTTTTTTAATTTTAGTATTTTTTTTCTTGCTTTTTTCTCTTGCCAATGAGCAACTTTTACTTTTTGCACTTCTAATTGGGATTGGAGTTTTTCTTGGTTTTCATTTATTTTATCTAGTTTTTTTAATAACTGTTTTTCTAAATATTCTTGTTTGGCGTTTTGGATTTCTAAATTTTGGAGTTTTTTGTTGGGGAAAAAGAGGCCTAAAATCAAATCTTTGACGAAAATCAAAATATTTGCAATTAATTTAAAAATAGGTTTGAAACCAGAGACAATAAGAATAGTGAAAATCGTTGTTTGGATTCCGTCTATTCTTCGTTCAAGGATTTCGGTAGTGCTAAATCCTTTAGAGTAATTTAAGATAAAATTGCTAATTGTTGCAAATAATGAAAAAATAAACATAATTTATTCTCCTTATTTTAATTTAAGGTTTTTGACTTCATCTTTAATAGTTTTAGAAAGTTTAAAATTTACCACAGTTTTTGTAGGGATTTTGAGTTTTTTACCTGTTTGGGGGTTTCTTCCCACGCGGGCTTTTCTTGATTTTAAGATGAATTTGCCAATTGAAGGTGATAATACCACTTCTTCGTTGGATGTGATTGCTTTGATTAAAGCATTTTCGAACGAGTTGTAAAAATCTTGGGTTTGAGTAACCGAAGTTTTATGCATTACTGCGATAGTTTTGATTAATTCTTTTTTTGTCATTTTAGTGACTCCTTTTTAATTTTGGGTTGGGGGGTTATTATCTAAAAAGATAACATTGTTTAAAATAACTTTAGTATTGGTTTTGTTTTGGTTTTCGTTATTAGTGTATTTTTGAATAGATAATGTTCCTTCTATATATATTTTTGAACCTTTGTGTAAATATTTACTCATGTTTTCTGCTTGATTACGAAAGGCAACACAGTGGATGAATTGAACTTTATCTTTATTGTTGATAGCTAAGTTGAAATCAATTTTTGTGATTTGTTCATTATTAATATGAATGTATTGTGATTCTAGGGCGTTAGTGATGCGGCCGATTAATTGAACTTTATTTAACATTTTTTTATTTCTCCATTGGTTTTTTAGGTTTTAATTTTAGAATAGCTATTTTTTTGATGTTGATTATTGTTTGAAGTTTTAAATTTATTTTTAGCGCGATCTCTTGGTTGGTATGAGGTCGTTGATAAGTTTCGTTGATGTTGTCTAAAGTGATACCAAAACTTAAACAAATAATATTAAATCCTGTTTTACTTAATTTCTTTTTTAGTTTTTTTAACAAACATTCGTGATTTGTTTGTTTTAACCATAATTGATGAGGATTGGGGTTGCTGATTTTATAAGGTTGATATTTTTCTTCTTGAAAACTAATATTGTTTGGTTTAGTAGATTTTTGTGGGATTGAAGGAGAATAACTTTTTCTTATTAGTTCATTGATTTCAGATTTAATTGTTGGTTTTGCATAGGCGATAAAGTCATAACCTAAATCTTGGTAATTACTTAGGGCTTTCGTTAATCCTAAAACTCCTTCTTGATATAAATCTTGTTTTTGGAGCAATTTAGGATAATATTTAAATTTACCAACAATTTTATTTATTAATGGCAAATGAAGATCAATTAATTGATCTCTTATTTCTAAATTCTTTTTATTTTTTAAAAAATCTTTAAATAATTTTTTTCTTAACATTTAATCCCTTTCTAAAAACGTTTTTAGAAAAGATATGAAAATTAATTTTATTCTTAGAGAATAAAAAAAGACTAACTTAATAGTTAGCCTTAAAGAAATTTTAAAAAACAAAAAGTGTCTAAAGTTTTGGAATACCTCATATAACTACTAACTACCACGCTGATGCTAGCCACGCTAAATTAACAGATGAAGATGTTAGAAAAATTTGGAACGATTTAGTCGGTGTAGAAAAAGACGCAAACGGCAATCCAATTATGGAAAAATATAAAAATGAAACAACAGATAAAGATGGTAAGAAAATCACAGAAGAATTAAAAAGACCAATACCGAGTACCAAACTAACAAATTTCTTAATTAAACAGGTTAAAAGTTTTGTTGACAATAATTTAAGAGATTTAAAAAGCAGTCACAAAAGCGTTCTTGAATGGGACCTGGACCAATTAACCAAAAAAAATAATTCCCAAATTTCTAATTTAGACAATCAAATTAAAGCAATTTTGACCGAAAACACCAACATAGATAAAGATAGAGAAAAATTAGTAGCAAGTGTAGAAGTAAAAACAAAATCAAACGATAAATTAAGCACTGATATTAGAGCAGATTTAAAACAATATGCAAAAGAGCACACTACTCGCTCTACAAGAAGTTGACGAACATTATGACGCCATAATACAAAAATTAAGAGTTGCTAATAATTTATCAGAAATTACCAACAAAATTAAACAGTGTAACGAAAATAAAACCGCGTTACGTGAAGCTTTGTGTGAAGAATTAGAAAAAATATTTAACCTAGCGAATTGCGCCCCAGAAAAAAACAGAGGTTATAATTTTTATAAACAAGGCAACGCAGAATATGAAAAAGACAATGAAAACAAACACGAAGCAATCAAAAATTTCCAAGCAAGTAAATTAGTATTATCGTTAGACTCTGAGTTAATGGATGGCGACGCATCAACAACTTAATAAAAAAACTCATTTCCGAATAATAAAGGTATAGTACAAATTAGCTATACTTTAAAATCGAAAGGAAAACTAAAAAATGAATCCAAAAAACAATAAAATATTTATTATCTCAATCATATTAATCGTTTTCATTTCTATCACTTTCATTTTTCGAAATGAAATTAAACAATATTTCAAACCGACATCAGCGCCAACAACCCAAATAAAAAGCGAAGATAAAAACAACAATAAACCAAACAATAATAAAATTTTACCAAATTCCAACTCTATCCCAACCAACAATAAACCTCCGCAAAAAGTAACTTTTGCAGAACCACCAACACAACAAACTCCAACAAAATTGCAAGTTTATGACAAAGGAGTGGAAAAAAATCCAAATTTTGATATTGATGAAATAAAAAAACAATACCGAAACGGATGCTTTGGACGCTGGAAATTTGAAAACCCTACTTTTGTAAAAGCGCAACATTTTTATGCTTGTTGTTCTATTATAGAAGAAAAAGACGGAATTAAAAAGAATTTAATTTACAACGTGCTACAAGAAAAGATTCAAAAATATCAAGAAACTGATTTAAAAACTAATCATGTTATAAAGAATCAAACTTTTAAAGTTGAAGTAACAAACGAATGGCCTAACCTTGATATGCCAAGTACCGAACAACTTTTTGACAATGCAACTGGTAACCTTAAAGAAATAATTGCTTTTAATTCTGATGGAACAATTAAACCTTAAAAATCTAATCCCCATCCAAAACAAACAAACCAACCATCCCCAACAATTTTTTCAAATCCTCGTCCTCATTCAAGACCCTAAACTAAATAAACTAACCAAACCAAAAAAAGAAAGGAAGTGAAAAGTAAGCAACGCAGAAGAAGCATTTGTAGATGACAGTATGTTTAGTTTTGTTCCTCGCTTTCGTCTATGGCAACTCCGAAATAGAGAAAGGATGCGAAACTAAATAGACTAAACAAAACAAAATAAATTTAAAAGAAGGGGGAAGTTATGTTAACCAAACTTAAACAACTAACCAAAAAACAAAAAATTTTAATTTCTATCATTACTATAACTGCTGTAATCTTAATCATATCAATTTCAACAATTATTTTTAACAAACCAAATCACAAAAAAATTAACTCAAACTAAATCAGAATTAACTTATTCAGATTATTCAGAGTTTAAGAAAGGGAGTGAAACCAGCCAAATAAAATACGAAAACGCAATAAAACAATACGAAAAAGATTGACAAAACTGGAAAGACCAGTGTTATTTCAAACCAGGTGTAATATATAACAGTGAATATTTTTATAACAAACTTAGTATAGGCAACAAAGTTTATTCAAACGTTTCGTACATTAATAACAACGCCGCAATTGACGACCCAGTGACTGATTGGAATGTAGAAGACCGCGGAATTTATTTTTTAAAATATGATTATTTCGACGTTGGCACCGTCAGCCGTAGAACTTTAAGAAAAAAAGCTGGTCTTGGTAACGGAGGTGTTACTGTTTCGATTTGGACGCCCTTCTTTTTTAATAATGACCGTAAAACTTGGTTTGAAGGCTACGCTGACACAACTCGATCTCCAAAAAAACCGCAATTATCAGATTTCCAATAATTAAAAAATTTCATCAAGACATAATCAACTTTAAATCTTTACCAACCAACCCAACCAACAAAGACCTATTTATTTAGGTCTTTTTTTATTACCCAAACCCAAAAAAAGAAAGGAAGTAAAAACCGAATGTTTAAATTTTTAGACATCTTTAAATATATTCATTATTTTATAATAATGATTGTCGCTTTACCCACTATTTATATGGTATCAAAATTTTTAATATCATATTTCACAAACAAAAAAGCGACTACTAAACCAACAACACGAAATACTAAAACTACGAAAAAAACAAAAGCAAAATCAAGCGCTAACGCTCTAACCCATCAATTAATCCAAACATCATCAAATACGGCGGTATCATCGTTATCATAATATTAATTATAGTGGGCGCCAGTATTTTACATGCTAAATTCTTCGGCCCAGACCAAATTTCATCACCAACAGAACAAGTTATTAGCTCAATTGACAACGCTATTAAAAGATACTCGGTGTTTTCTTTTTTTAGACAGTTTTTATTTTTTTAATTTTGCAGAATTTATTTTTAATTTTGTATAATCAAGAATGTAGGTATGTTTTTGTCAAGATATTGATATTTTATTATATAAAAACTCTTTTGATAAAAAAAGATTTTCAAACTTATTAAATATCATTGTTAATCCAAAGATATAACTAAAAAATTTTTTTATTGTTTTTTTTAATTTTGTTTTTAAAATTACTAAATATATTAGAGTTTTTGATTATTTAAGTTTAAGAAAAAAATTTTTATAAAAATTATTGTAATTATTAAAAAATGAATTTAAACTTATTTGATTTTGCATTTTTTATTTTTTGCACTTATGTTTGTTGAAATTCATAATTAAATTTAATTTATTTTTAATGATTTTTTTTATTTTTTTGTTATTATTTTTTTCTAATGATAAAAAAATGTTCATAAAAAAACTTTAAATTATTTTTGTGAAAATAATTTTTAAAAACTAAAATAAATTAAAAAAAAGGCTTTATATTAAAAATGAAAAAAGAAAAAGAATTAGAAAAAATTGCCGTTTTAACTTCGGGAGGAGACGCTCCTGGAATGAACGCTGCCATTAGATCTGTTGTTTTAGAAGGTGTTAAACAAGGTTTTGAGGTTTATGGGGTAAAAGATGGTTTTTTAGGGTTGTATAATAAAGAAATACAACTTTTGGAATTTAATTCCCTTCCTCGTATCATTAATTTATCAGGAACATTTTTAGGAACTTCTCGTTTTACACCTTTTAAAGAACAATTAGATATTAGTCAACAATGCGCAAATAACTTAAAAAAAATAGGGATTAATAAATTAGTTGTTATTGGCGGAGATGGTTCTTATAAAGGCGCAATGAGATTACAAGAATTAGGGGTCAAATGTGTGGGATTACCTGCTACTATCGATAATGATATTGACTATACTGATTTTACAATTGGTTTCAGTACTGCTTTAAACAATGTTATTAATATAATTGAAAAAATACGTGACACTTCTATTTCTCATCGTAGATGTAGCATAATTGAAGTTATGGGACGTCACAAAGGAGATTTAGCTTTATATGGAGGTATAGCGACTGGTGTTGATTTAATCGTAACACGCGAACACCTTTTAGATAAACAAAAAATTTTAGATAAGATCAAAGAATTAAATAAAAAAAATAAAAGACATGTTATTGTAGTTGTTGCCGAAAATATTTTTGATATTTCTAGTTTAGCTAAAGAAGTTGAAAAATATAGCGGTTTTGAAACTAGATCTCAAGTTTTAGGATATATTCAAAGAGGCGGCACCCCAACTGCTGAAGATTTGATGTTAGCTACTCGCATGGGAAGTTTGGCTGTTAAATTATTAAAAAAAGATATTTCTAATTGCGGTGTTGGTTCACAAGGTTTAAAATTGTGTCATTTTTATTTTGAACAAATTTTTGATCAAAATAAACAACAATATGATTTATTCGATACAATATCAAATTTCATAATTGATTAGTTGCATTTCTTTAGTTATTAAAAGAAAAATTAAAATTTAATTTATAAAATAAAAATAAAAAGGATTACTGTTTTATGGTTGTTAATAGATGCAATGTTAAAAAAAATGGTGATTCTATTACAAAAAAAAATTATTTTTTTAATCCTAAAGATAATTTTCAAGGTTCTATTTTGTCAAATTTAATTTGTCTTTCTGTTCCGATTGCTATTTTTTTACTTTTTCAACATTTAGGTACTTCTATTGATTTTTTTATTATTGGTAATCCAAAAGACACAGTAGTAAATGTAGATGCGGCTATTTCCTATATGAAACAAATTATAAAAATTCTTCAAAGTATAGCAATTGCTTTAGGTTCAGCTGGAGTAGTTTTAGTAGCGCACGAATATAAAAAAGAAAATAAGGAAAAATCAAAGCAATATGCTACTTTAGCTTTTTTATTAGCTGTCATTATTTCTTTATTTTTTTTAATTATTTTCGGTTTAGGGGTTTGGATACCTGGTTTAGGTGGTTTATTTTTTCGTAAAGAATATCATGATGATGGCGGTTTGAATTATTATTATCTTACTTTAATTACCTTTATCTTTATTACCATAAATTCCGTTTTTATCTCTTTAGAACGTGTTAAAAACAAAAATCGACTTATTTTTATTCTTAATATTCTTTTGATTACTTTTAGAATTATTATTTCTTTTATATATAAATTTTCTAAAAAAGAAGGAACAGTAACAGTTATTGATTTAGCTTTGGCTAATTTATTGTCAAATTTATTAATCACTTTTATTGCTTTTTATTATATGCTTAACCCTACAAATCCTTTCCAAATTCAATTTAAAAAATTAATTTTCCCTAAAGATATCGTTCAATCTATGTTGAAATTATCAGGGACTTTAATCATTGGCAAAGCTACTTATGAAATCGGTAAGAAAGTGATTCATGATATGATTACAGGTTATTCAAAAGAATTAAAATTTATTAATGGTTTGGATTTAGTAGCTATATCAGGATTAGTAGCGGTTGTAAATGGTATTTTTTATTCAATTTCACAATCTTTCGAAGATTCTCAAACAGTAATGGTTTCACGAAGTGTTTCGCGCGAAGATAATTCGAAAACTTTTAAAATCTTTAAAAATGTTTTTGTTATTAGTTTAATTATCGGTATTATTGGTTTTTTAAGTAATTATTTTTTCGGCGAACGATTGTTATGTTTTTTAAAATCAAGTAAAGAATTTTCAGATTCATACATTAAAACCTTCAAAACAATTTTATTTTGGGAAGGAACTTCCTTATTTACTTCCATTTGGGCTTCTATAATGATGGGTTATATTTTATCTTACAATAAAAACGCTAACCTTATTTTTTGGATGAACCTTTTAAGATTAATTTTAAGAATAGTAATTTTATTTGTCTTGCATAAATATTTATCGATTGAAAAAACAGCTCTTCAATTTGGATTAAGTACTTTCGGCAGCAATATGATTGTTTTAATAGTAATAACAGTTATTTTCTTTATTTTTGTAAGAAAAAATAAATTTAAAAATTTACAATCACAATTAAAAACCACTATTAATAAAATATAAAAATAATCAAATAAAATATTTTTTTTGCCAAAAAAATTAAAAGAAAGATTTTTCAAAAATAAGTATTCTTTTAATTAATTTAAAAAATTATTATTTATGGAATAATTTAAAAAAAATTAGGAGTTTATAAATGAGTTTGAAATTGAATCTTGACGGAATAAAAACTTTTTTAGATTGGGAAAAAGAATTAAATATTTATCATTCTCAAATTAAAAAGATTCATCATCAATTACATTATGACGAAAATCTTAAAAATAAATATTTAGGATGGTTAGATTTACCTCTTAATTATGACCGCGAAGAACTTAAAAGATTAAAAGAATTAAAAAAACAAAACGCTTATTTAGATGTTTTAGTAGTTGTTGGTATTGGAGGTTCTTATTTAGGAATTAAAGCTGGTATCGAACTTCTTAAAGCTCCTTTTTCCAAAAATAAACCAGAAATAATTTTTGCAGGTTATCAAGTGTCAGGTAATTATTTAATTAATCTTTTAAAGTATTTAAAAGATAAAAATTGGGCTATTAATGTTATTTCAAAATCTGGTACTACCTTAGAACCAGCTCTAGCTTTTAGAATTCTTAAAGATACCATTGAAAAAAAATATGGCAAAAAAGAAGTTCAAAAACGCATTTTCGTTACTACTGATAAAAAAAAAGGCACTTTATTTAATTTAGCTAAAAAAGAAGGTTATCAAATGTTCGTTATCCCTGATTCTGTTGGAGGAAGATTTAGTGTTTTGACTAGTGTAGGTCTTTTGCCTTTTGCTTTTGCTAATTTAGATGTCGATGTTATGCTTAAAGGAGCTTTACAAGCTTTTAAAGACAATTATTCAGATGATTTATTACAAAATCAATCTTATCAGTACGCTTTAGCTAGATACTTGATGTATTCTAAAATAAATAAAAAAATAGAATTATTAGTCACTTATGAACCTTGTATGTTGGCTTTTTCTGAGTGGTGGAAACAATTATTTGCTGAATCCGAAGGAAAAGAAGAAAAAGGATTGTTTGTAGGCGCTGTTAATAACTCTACTGAACTTCACTCTTTAGGTCAATTCATTCAAGAAGGTACTAAAATGCTTTTTGAAACTATTTTGAATGTGACTTCCATAAAAGATGATTGTATTGTTCCTGAAATAAATAATGAATTAGATAATCTTAATTATATAGCTCATAAAAGTTATTCTCAAATTAATCAAAAAATTCTTCAAGCTACAAAACTTGCTCATATTGAAGGTGGAGTTCCTAATTTAGAAATTATTATTTCTAATTTGGATGAATTTCATTTCGGTTATTTAGTTTATTTTTTTGAAAAAGCTTGCGCTATGTCAGGTTATTTATTAGAAATTAATCCTTTTAATCAACCAGGAGTAGAAATATACAAACACAAAATGTTTTCTTTGTTGAAAGAAAAAAATTAAAAGTAATTATTGCATTATTTATTTTATTAAAAATATCTATTTATCATTTAGTCTTTTTTTATTTTAATTAAAGTTCAAAAATAAAAAAAAGTTAATTAATATTCAATATGTTAATTTTTTTAAAAATATCTTTTTATATTCGTTTTTTTACAAAAAAAATTCATTTAAAATTAAATCATCAAAAGCACATGATTCAAAATAAGTTTAATTTTGATATACTAAAAGTAATAATGGATAATATTTTTGAAATATAAAAAAATTTATAATTTTTTAATATTTATTATTAAGTGAAAACAAGAAAAAATTTATGTTTTTTTAATAAATTATTTTTTTTTATTTCTACTATTTTTCCAATTAATTATTTTTTCTTTTAAATTTAAAAAGAGAATTTTATATTAAAAATTTTGATAATATTTTATTTGGTTATGGTTTTTTAGATCTTTTTAATTACGGACTTTTAACTTCTTTCTAATAATTTTAAAAAAAATGATTGATTATTTTATTTATAATTTTAATTTAAAATTATTAATATTATTTTGGAAATTATACCCAGCGAAAAAGATTTAATTACTGATTATTTTAAAAAAAATATTTCGCCAATAAAAATTATTTAATTGAATATCATTTTTATCTTCCTGATAATATTTATCAACTTTGGTTATTCGAACTTAATTGTATAAAATTAGAAAATTTTTTAAAATAATTTTCGAATTTTAAAAAAATATTAGAGAAGAAAAGGTTGAGTTGGTTTAATCCCTACTTAAGTAAATAAAATTTGCAGACTTAAATTAACAAAATACTTTATATAAAGAATATCGATTAATTTGTGACTGATATGGATATAATGATTTTTTTATGATGAAATATGCTGATCTCGGAATATGAATGGATAATACTATTTGTCAATAAATTAAGATAATTTAAATTTTTAGTCCTCATATTTGTAATAATAAATTTTATGTTTTTTTAAAAAAATTCTGTCATTATAATTTATTTTTTATTATTATTGTTCTTTTCTTTTTTTTATTGATATAAAAAAAGAAAAAGTTAATTAATAATAATTTAAAAAAAGTAAAAAGGTTTAATTAAATGTTAACTTCGGATAAAAAAATTATTTTAAAAGCGCATCAGGAAAAATATGCTATAGCGCAAGTAAGTATAAACAATTTAGAATGGACTAAAGCGGCCTTGCAAACAGCACAGGAGTTAAATTCTCCTGTTATTTTAGGAGTCAGCGAAGAGGCTGGTAAATATTTCGGCGGATTTAAAACTGTTGTTGCATTAGTTAAAGAACTTGATTCTTATTATCGAATTTCTGTGCCTGTCATTCTTCATTTAGATCATGGTTCTTATGAAGGCGCTTTAGAAGCGATTAAAGCTGGTTTTAATTCTGTTATGTTTGATGGTAGTCATTTGGATTTCGAAATTAATTTAAAAAAAACAAAAGAAATAACAAAAATATCTCACGAAAGAGGTTTATTAGTTGAAGCAGAAGTAGGTGGTATCGGCGGCGAAGAAGATGGTGTTATTTGTCGAGGCGAAATAGCTGACCCACAAGAATGTAAAAAAATAGCAGATTTAGGGGTTGATATGCTTGCCGCTGGTATAGGTAATATGCATGGCCAATACCCTTTAAATTGGAAGGGACTTGATTTTGATATTTTTTATCAAATTAGAAAATTAACTAATGAAAAAACTCCTTTAGTTTTGCATGGTGGTAGTGGTATCTCCGATGATATGATAAAAAAATCTATTACTTTAGGAGTAGTTAAAATTAATATTAATACAGAATTTCAATTAGCTTTTGCAAAAGCAACTAGACATTATATCGAAGAAGGAAAAGATTTGGAAGGCAAAGGGTTTGATCCTCGTAAATTATTAAATCCTGGTTTTTTAGCAATCAAAGAAGAAATGAAAAGTAAATTAGCTCTTTTTGGTTCCGTTAACAAAGCATAATAAAAAAATTTCATTGATAAAAAAAATGATATTAATCAGGAAACATAAAAGTATTACAAATTAAAAGGTATAATCGACATGAATAATTCTTTAATTAATTTAAATATTGAAAATAAAAAAGTTTTGTTAAGAGCTGATTTAAATGTCCCTTTAGAAAATAAGATTATTACAGATGATAATAGAATTAAAGCTATTTTACCCACCGTTAATTATTTAATTAAAAAAAAAGCTAAAATCATTATTTTTTCACATTTAGGAAGAATTACTGAGGAAAGCCAAAAAGCTTCTTTTAGTTTAAAACCAATCGCTGAAAAGTTATCTTTTTATTTGAAACAAAAAGTTATTTTCGTTCCAGAAACTAAAGGTTTATTTTTAGAAAATAGCATTAATAGATTATCTTCTGGTGATGTTTTAATGTTAGAAAATACTCGTTTTGAAGATTTAAACAATAAATCTGAAAGTAAAAATAACCCTCAATTAGGTAAATATTGGGCTTCTTTAGGTGATGTTTTTGTTAACGATGCTTTCGGAACTTGTCATCGTAATCACGCTTCTAATGTAGGGATTGCAACTAATATTAAAAAAAAATGTTTTGGTTTTTTAGTTGAAAAGGAAATCAATTTTATTAAAAAAATAATTTCTAACCCTCAAAGACCACTAATTGCTGTTTTAGGTGGGGCTAAAGTTTCTGATAAAATAGAGTTGATTCAAAATATGCTAAAAAAAGTAAATTTTCTTTTAATCGGGGGCGGAATGAGTTTTACTTTTTTAAAAGCACAAGGTTTTAATGTTGGCAATAGTTTGTTAGAAAATGATAAAATCGCCTTAGTTAAAGAATTATTATCTTCACCCGAGATTAAAAAAATAGTTTTACCTAAAGATTTTGTTTGTGGAAAAGAATTTTCGCCAGATACTCCAGCATTTGTTTGTCCATATTTTAATATTCCTGATAATTTTGCAGGTCTTGACATCGGCCCAGAAACAATTAAACTTTTTCAAAATTATTTATCAAAAGCAAAAACAATTGTTTGGAATGGACCTTTGGGAATTTTTGAATTTGAAAAATTTAGCCAAGGTACTAAAAAAATAGCCGAAATTATTAGTTCGCTTAAAAAAACGATTTCTATTATTGGTGGCGGAGATAGTGGAGCTGCTGTTTTTAAATTTGGTTTAGAAAATTATTTCGATCATATTTCAACTGGCGGAGCTGCTTTTTTAGAGTTTTTGGAAGGTAAATCGATGCCAGGACTCGATTGTATTAAAAATAATTTAAAATAAATAAAAAAAAGGTTTTAATAATTATGAAAGTTAGAGTAGCGATTAATGGTTTTGGACGTATTGGTAAATTGGCTTTTCGTCTTATTTTTGACAATCCTAAATTTCAAATAGTAGCGATTAACGATTTAGCATCTCCTGAAACTATTTCTTATTTATTAAAATACGATAGTGCACAAAAACCTTATAAAGTTAATGCTGTTAGTTTTGAAGGAGAAAATTTAATTGTTGAAGGGTATAAAATTCCTATTTTTCAAAAAAGAAATCCTCAAGATTTACCTTGGAGAAAATTAAAAGTCGATATTGTTTTAGAATGTACAGGTTTTTTCACCGATAAGAAAAAAGCTTTCGCGCATTTAGAGACTGGCGCTCGTAAGGTTTTAATCAGTGCTCCTGCGACTGGTAATCTTAAAACAATCGTTTATAATGTAAATGATTATATTTTAAATAAAGATGATGTTATTGTGAGTGGAGCATCATGTACTACTAATTGTTTAGCTCCAATCGTTAAAGTTTTAAACGATAATTTCGGTATCAAACAAGCTTTTATGAATACTGTTCATAGTTATACAAACGATCAAGATTTAATAGATCAAAACCATCCTAAAGGTATTTGGGCTCGTCGTGGTAGA
This sequence comes from Candidatus Phytoplasma luffae, assembly GCF_018024475.1. GTDB lineage: Bacteria > Bacillota_I > Bacilli_A > Acholeplasmatales > Acholeplasmataceae > Phytoplasma > Phytoplasma luffae. The sequence continues at coordinate 178,882 of NZ_CP054393.1, forward strand.
GCTGCAGCATCTAATATGGTTCCGAGCTCCACTGCAGCTGCTAAAGCGATTGGCTTAGTTATTCCAGAATTAAAAGGTAAAATAAATGGTTCCGCTATTAGAGTACCTACTATTGCTGGTTCTTTAGTCGATTTGGTTGTTGAATTGAATCAAGAAGTGACAGAACAAATAATTAATGAAACTTTTGAAAAGAATGCAAATGAAACATTAGCTTATATAACAGATCCAATTGTATCATCTGATATCATAGGGACTACTTATGGTTCTTTGTATGATAAAAATACTTTACAAATTTTAAAATCTAATCCAAGATTTATTAAATTGATTTCTTGGTATGATAATGAAATGAGTTATGTTAACCAATTAGTAAGATTACTTAATAAATTAGCAAGTTTAAATTAAATCAATTTATAGTAAAAATTTTATCAAATATTCTATTTTTATTTTTAAATTTTAAAAAATAAAAAGTTACAAAAAAGAATTAAAAATTTATAATTAATATTTAGTTTTTTATTTTGAATAAAATGTTTTTTTATTTAAAATAAACTAAAAAAGCAAAAAACCAATAAATAATATTAGGATACTCTCTTATCATAGTCATCTTGTTTAAAATATCTCAAAGAATTATTATAAATAGAAATATCACCTTCTTCAATATTTTTTTAAATATATTTTGAATTCATAAACTCTTATTAGGTTATTATTTAATTTAGCATATATCACTTTATAAGTATTTTAATTATATTTTTATATATAAAGTTATAAATAATATAATTTTAAAAGATTTATAATATAAAAATAATAAAAAAAGAAAAAATGTTTTAACCTTGACTAGTTTATTCATTTTTTTTATTAAAAGAAAAAGACTTGATAAATCAAGTCTTTTATAAAATTTATGAATTAATTATTTTGCTTCTTTTTTTATATTGTTTATTCAATATGAATTTCAGCAATTCCCAAATTTTTTTCATTTTTTTTTTTTTTTAAAACTTCAATTTTTACTTTATTATTGTTTTCTAATCGTTCTAATTGATTAACATTTAATTTTCCTAAAGTTACATTATTAATTTTTTTTATTTCTGCTAAAGTTTTTCGCTAAATCTTTTTTATCTGCTTCTGGTGATTCAATTTCTTTTGTTGTAATAAGTTGTTCTAATGTTTTTAATACTTTTATATCCGATTTAAAAGTACTTTCAATAATTCCCCAATTCTTTTTCTTTTGTAACTTGAATTTTTGATATATAAAATATTAAAAAACTAGCCAATATTTTTTTGAAATATAAAATATGAGGAAAATAAAAAAAGATTAGTATGTTTTGATTTTGTTATTTTAAATAGAAATTTTTTATTATGTTTATATCTTTGTTGTTATAATTATAGATATAAATAGTTAATTATGTATATTATTTAATATTATATTTATTTTAGTGTTTGTTATTTTTTTATGAATTTAAAAATAAAAAAAAGGCGTTCTAATTGTGATAGATATAAACGATTTAAGTAAAAACTATTATAATAAAAAATTTTTTACTTCCGCTTTAAAGAATATTAATCTTAATTTGCCTAATAAAGGTTTAATATTTATTTTAGGAAAATCAGGTTCTGGAAAAAGCACTTTATTAAATATGATAGGATGTTTAGATAGTATTGAAGAAGGTGATATTTCTATTTATAATAATTCTTTGAGATATTTTAAACAAGATGACTACGATAATTATCGTAATGCTTCTATAGGTTTTGTTTTTCAAGATTATAATTTAATATTAGATTTAAAAGTTGGCGAAAATATCGCTTTAGCTTTACAATTACAAGGAAAAACGATAAATTATAATTTAATTAGCGAAACATTAAATAAATTAGAAATTCAAGGTTTTGAAGATAGAAGAATTAATCAATTATCAGGCGGACAACAACAAAGAGTAACTATTGCTCGTGCTCTTATTAAAAATTCAGATATTATTTTATGTGACGAACCTACAGGTAATTTAGATTCAAAAACATCTAAAATTGTTTTTGAATTATTTAAAGAATTATCTAAAAATAAATTAATTATAATTGTTAGTCATGACGTAGAAAATTCTTTTGCATATGGTGATCGAGTGATTGAAATGAAAGATGGTTATATTATATCTGATTTATCGAGAGATCCTTTTAAAAAAGAAACAAAACAAGAAGATTTATTGAAATTATACAAAGACCGAGTTGTTACAAAAGAACTACTAGAAAAAATGGACCAAAACAACAACAATAATAATAAATATAGAAAATTTTTTTCTCCTACTCTGAAAAATAATTTAATTAATTTAGAAACTAAACCTTTACCTAATGTAAAAAGCCATTTACCTTTAAAAGTAGCTTTTAAAATGGGAACTAGTTTATTTAAAGAAAAAAAATTATTTTTATTTATTACTGTTTTTTTATCTACTATTTTATATAATATTTTCGTTACTTTTTTTACTATTTTTGCATATTCGTTTTTGATAAACAATTCGTTTGTTAATTTATCTGAAATATACAAAAAAAAATTAGGTATTTCTAATATTAAAAGTTTTTCAGAATCTTTTTCTGGAATTATTATTACTTTTTCTATTATAATATTTTTTATTTTATTAATATCTTTTTTTATGGTTGGTGGGTTTGTTAAAAGCACTATGAAAGCTAAAAAAAAAGATATAGGAATTTTAAGATCTTTAGGTGCCAGAAAAAAAGATATTTTTAAAATTTTTATTAATGAAGGTTTGATTATTTCTTTTATAATTTCATTATGTTTAGGTATAATATTATTATTACCTATCTACATGATAAATTGGCCTAATTTTTTTAGGGAAGTTTTAAACAAAATATTATTAGAATTGGAAAAAACAGTACAAAACATTCCGTCACTACTTAAAATAACTAACGATATTCAAACTCAAGTTAAATATTTCATTAATTATTTTACTTTATTATCATTTGTTGTTGTATCAAATATAATATTAACTTCGATTTGCATTTACCCTTCTATTCATTCATTCGCTAAAAAGAAACCGATAGATGTTATATTAGATAGATAAAAAATTCAATATTTATTTTATTTTTAAATTATTTTATTCAATTTTTTTAAAAAAAATAATTATATATTCTATAAAAAAATTAAACAAAAAAATACTTTAATTATTTGTTATATTCAAAAATAATTAAAAGTATTTTTTTTTTGATATAAATATAAAATTATGTTTTATAATAATATGTTAGACATAATTTTATATTTTTTTAATATTAAAATAAAAAATTATATAATTTGATTCTATTTAGGAGGTGATAACGATTTATAATAAGAATTATTCAATGTTGAAAATAATTTATATTTTTTTTAGATAATAGTATAATTAAAAAGATATTTTTTTTAAAAAAATGATTTTTTAATATTTTTTATACTTTGATAAAAAAATTATTAATTTTATATTAAAATTATTTGATTTTTTTTAATATTAAAATGATTTGTTTATTAGAAAATTGTAGTAATGAAGAAAAAATTAATTTTAAAAAAATATAATTTTACTGTTTTTTATTTTTATATTTTATTTTTATATTTTATTTTTTTGTGTTATTGTTTTATCAATTTTATATTTATTTATGGTAAAAATATTAATACAATTCCTCAATTAAAAAATAATCATTTCATAAATAGTTCTTTTGAAGAAACAAATTCTAATAAAAAAGAGGAAAATATAAAAAAAATTACTTCTCAAAATAAATTTTTTATTGGAAAAATTTTTTCAGTAATGAAAAAAGGTATTCCGAATTATAAAAAAATTATTTCGTTTTATGACAAAGTAGTTAAAAATTATAAAAAAATTGGTCTTTTTTATGAACGAGTTAACGAAAATTATAAAAAAATTAAATCTTTTTATGAAAAAGCCAACGAAAATTATAAAAAAATTAAATCTTTTTATGAAAAATCTAAATTAAAGGATATTATAAAAAAATTTTTTTTCAATTCTTCTAAAGTAAAAAATAATAAAAAAGATAATTATTTTTTTCGGTCTTCAGACGATATAAGTAATTTTGAATTTGAGCCAAATTCTTTAATAAATAAAGAAAAAAAAGCTTCTGATAAAAAAAGAAACTAAAAGACTTTATATTAAATAGATAAAAAATTTTAATATTTATTTTTTTACAAAAAAATAATTAATTATTTGTGACTTTGATATAATTATTTTTTTTTGGATATAAATATAAAATTATGTTTTATAATAACAAATTATACATAATTTTATATTTTTTTAATATTAAAATAAAAAAATTATGCAATTCTATTCTATTTAGGATGTGATTATAAGTTATAATAAGGATTATTTAATTTGAAAATAACTTATATATTTTTTTAGATTATAATTAATATTTTTTAAAAAAATTTAATTTTTATTATTATAAAACAACAAAAATTAAAGATTTATTTCTAAAAATATTATTTTTTTATATATTTTTTTTAATAAAAATATTATTAATTTTTTATTAAAATAATTTTATTTGTTTTTTAATATTAAAATATTTGTTTATTAGAAAATTTTATGAATGAATAAAAAATATAATTTTACCGCTTTTTATTTTTTTATTTTTTTGTATTTTATTTTTTTATGTTATTATTTTATTAATTTTATATTTATTTATGGCAAAAATATTAATACAATTCCTCAATTAAAAGTTAATTCTTTTATAAATATTTTTCTAGAAGAAACAAATTCTAATAAAAAAGAGAAAAATATAAAACAAATTACTTCTCAAAATAAATTTTTTTTTAACCCTTATAAAGTTAAAAATAATAAAAAAAATAATCATTTTGTTTGGTCTTCGGACAATGAAAGTAATTTTGAATTTGATCCAAATTATTTTATACAACCAGAAAAAAAAGTTTTTGAAAAAAAAGAAACTAAATTGGGTATTGTTTCAGAAAATAAAAGATTAGCTTACAATGCTCCTCTTTTAAACAAATATAATAAACCAGAATTAAAAACTGTTTTAAAAGAAAAATATTTAGGTAAATTAGATAATAATTTGGCAGAAACTATTAAAGAAATTATTATTAGATTTAATTCTAATTTAAATAATAAAAATATTCAAATTTATTCAATAGAAGATCAAAAAGCTTTAGTTTATTTACCAGATGATTATTCGGGTGTAGTGGAAGTCAATTTCGAATTAAAACCAGAATTAAAAACTGTTTTAAAAGAAAAATATTTAGGTAAATTAGATAATAATTCAGAAACTTCTATTAGAAAAGCTATTTTTAAATTAAATCCTGATTTAAATAATAAAAATATTAAAATTTATTCAATAGAAGATCAAAAAGCTTTAGTTTATTTACCAGATGATTATTCGGGTGTAGTGGAAGTCAATTTCGAATTAAAACCAGAATTAAAAACTGTTTTAAAAGAAAAATATTTAGGTAAATTAGATAATAATTTGGCAGAAACTATTAAAGAAATTATTATTAGATTTAATTCTAATTTAAATAATAAAAATATTCAAATTTATTCAATAGAAGATCAAAAAGCTTTAGTTTATTTACCAGATGATTATTCGGGTGTAGTGGAAGTCAATTTCGAATTAAAACCAGAATTAAAAACTGTTTTAAAAGAAAAATATTTAGGTAAATTAGATAATAATTCAGAAACTTCTATTAGAAAAGCTATTTTTAAATTAAATCCTGATTTAAATAATAAAAATATTCAAATTTATTCAATAGAAGATCAAAAAGCTTTAGTTTATTTACCAGATGATTATTCGGGTGTAGTGGAAGTCAATTTCGAATTAAAACCAGAATTAAAAACTGTTTTAAAAGAAAAATATTTAGGTAAATTAGATAATAATTTGGCAGAAACTATTAAAGAAATTATTATTAGATTTAATTCTAATTTAAATAATAAAAATATTCAAATTTATTCAATAGAAGATCAAAAAGCTTTAGTTTATTTACCAGATGATTATTCGGGTGTAGTGGAAGTCAATTTCGAATTAAAACCAGAATTAAAAACTGTTTTAAAAGAAAAATATTTAGGTAAATTAGATAATAATTCAGAAACTTCTATTAGAAAAGCTATTTTTAAATTAAATCCTGATTTAAATAATAAAAATATTCAAATTTATTCAATAGAAGATCAAAAAGCTTTAGTTTATTTACCAGATGATTATTCGGGTGTAGTGGAAGTCAATTTCGAATTAAAACCAGAATTAAAAACTGTTTTAAAAGAAAAATATTTAGGTAAATTAGATAATAATTTGGCAGAAACTATTAAAGAAATTATTATTAGATTTAATTCTAATTTAAATAATAAAAATATTCAAATTTATTCAATAGAAGATCAAAAAGCTTTAGTTTATTTACCAGATGATTATTCGGGTGTAGTGGAAGTCAATTTCGAATTAAAACCAGAATTAAAAACTGTTTTAAAAGAAAAATATTTAGGTAAATTAGATAATAATTCAGAAACTTCTATTAGAAAAGCTATTTTTAAATTAAATCCTGATTTAAATAATAAAAATATTCAAATTTATTCAATAGAAGATCAAAAAGCTTTAGTTTATTTACCAGATGATTATTCGGGTGTAGTGGAAGTCAATTTCGAATTAAAACCAGAATTAAAAACTGTTTTAAAAGAAAAATATTTAGGTAAATTAGATAATAATTTGGCAGAAACTATTAAAGAAATTATTATTAGATTTAATTCTAATTTAAATAATAAAAATATTCAAATTTATTCAATAGAAGATCAAAAAGCTTTAGTTTATTTACCAGATGATTATTCGGGTGTAGTGGAAGTCAATTTCGAATTAAAACCAGAATTAAAAACTGTTTTAAAAGAAAAATATTTAGGTAAATTAGATAATAATTCAGAAACTTCTATTAGAAAAGCTATTTTTAAATTAAATCCTGATTTAAATAATAAAAATATTAAAATTTATTCAATAGAAGATCAAAAAGCTTTAGTTTCTTTTTTAGATGAATATATTAACTCTGTTGAAGTTTCTTTCAAATTAAAACCAGAATTAAAAACTGTTTTAAAAGAAAAATATTTAGGTAAATTAGATAATAATTCAGAAACTTCTATTAGAAAAGCTATTTTTAAATTAAATCCTGATTTAAATAATAAAAATATTAAAATTTATTCAATAGAAGATCAAAAAGCTTTAGTTTCTTTTTTAGATGAATATATTAACTCTGTTGAAGTTTCTTTCAAATTAAAACCAGAATTAAAAACTGTTTTAAAAGAAAAATATTTAGGTAAATTAGATAATAATTCAGAAACTTCTATTAGAAAAGCTATTTTTAAATTAAATCCTGATTTAAATAATAAAAATATTAAAATTTATTCAATAGAAGATCAAAAAGCTTTAGTTTCTTTTTTAGATGAATATATTAACTCTGTTGAAGTTTCTTTCAAATTAAAACCAGAATTAAAAACTGTTTTAAAAGAAAAATATTTAGGTAAATTAGATAATAATTCAGAAACTTCTATTAGAAAAGCTATTTTTAAATTAAATCCTGATTTAAATAATAAAAATATTAAAATTTATTCAATAGAAGATCAAAAAGCTTTAGTTTCTTTTTTAGATGAATATATTAACTCTGTTGAAGTTTCTTTCAAATTAAAACCAGAATTAAAAACTGTTTTAAAAGAAAAATATTTAGGTAAATTAGATAATAATTCAGAAACTTCTATTAGAAAAGCTATTTTTAAATTAAATCCTGATTTAAATAATAAAAATATTAAAATTTATTCAATAGAAGATCAAAAAGCTTTAGTTTCTTTTTTAGATGAATATATTAACTCTGTTGAAGTTTCTTTCAAATTAAAACCAGAATTAAAAACTGTTTTAAAAGAAAAATATTTAGGTAAATTAGATAATAATTTGGCAGAAACTATTAAAGAAATTATTATTAGATTTAATTCTGATTTAAATAATAAAAATATTAAAATTTATTCAATAGAAGATCAAAAAGCTTTAGTTTCTTTTTTAGATGAATATATTAACTCTGTTGAAGTTTCTTTCAAATTAAAACCAGAATTAAAAACTGTTTTAAAAGAAAAATATTTAGGTAAATTAGATAATAATTCAGAAACTTCTATTAGAAAAGCTATTTTTAAATTAAATCCTGATTTAAATAATAAAAATATTAAAATTTATTCAATAGAAGATCAAAAAGCTTTAGTTTCTTTTTTAGATGAATATATTAACTCTGTTGAAGTTTCTTTCAAATTAAAACCAGAATTAAAAACTGTTTTAAAAGAAAAATATTTAGGTAAATTAGATAATAATTCAGAAACTTCTATTAGAAAAGCTATTTTTAAATTAAATCCTGATTTAAATAATAAAAATATTAAAATTTATTCAATAGAAGATCAAAAAGCTTTAGTTTCTTTTTTAGATGAATATATTAACTCTGTTGAAGTTTCTTTCAAATTAAAACCAGAATTAAAAACTGTTTTAAAAGAAAAATATTTAGGTAAATTAGATAATAATTCAGAAACTTCTATTAGAAAAGCTATTTTTAAATTAAATCCTGATTTAAATAATAAAAATATTAAAATTTATTCAATAGAAGATCAAAAAGCTTTAGTTTCTTTTTTAGATGAATATATTAACTCTGTTGAAGTTTCTTTCAAATTAAAACCAGAATTAAAAACTGTTTTAAAAGAAAAATATTTAGGTAAATTAGATAATAATTTGGTAGAAACTATTAAAGAAATTATTATTAGATTTAATTCTGATTTAAATAATAAAAATATTAAAATTTATTCAATAGAAGATCAAAAAGCTTTAGTTTCTTTTTTAGATGAATATATTAACTCTGTTGAAGTTTCTTTCAAATTAAAACCAGAATTAAAAACTGTTTTAAAAGAAAAATATTTAGGTAAATTAGATAATAATTCAGAAACTTCTATTAGAAAAGCTATTTTTAAATTAAATCCTGATTTAAATAATAAAAATATTAAAATTTATTCAATAGAAGATCAAAAAGCTTTAGTTTCTTTTTTAGATGAATATATTAACTCTGTTGAAGTTTCTTTCAAATTAAAACCAGAATTAAAAACTGTTTTAAAAGAAAAATATTTAGGTAAATTAGATAATAATTCAGAAACTTCTATTAGAAAAGCTATTTTTAAATTAAATCCTGATTTAAATAATAAAAATATTAAAATTTATTCAATAGAAGATCAAAAAGCTTTAGTTTCTTTTTTAGATGAATATATTAACTCTGTTGAAGTTTCTTTCAAATTAAAACCAGAATTAAAAACTGTTTTAAAAGAAAAATATTTAGGTAAATTAGATAATAATTCAGAAACTTCTATTAGAAAAGCTATTTTTAAATTAAATCCTGATTTAAATAATAAAAATATTAAAATTTATTCAATAGAAGATCAAAAAGCTTTAGTTTCTTTTTTAGATGAATATATTAACTCTGTTGAAGTTTCTTTCAAATTAAAACCAGAATTAAAAACTGTTTTAAAAGAAAAATATTTAGGTAAATTAGATAATAATTCAGAAACTTCTATTAGAAAAGCTATTTTTAAATTAAATCCTGATTTAAATAATAAAAATATTAAAATTTATTCAATAGAAGATCAAAAAGCTTTAGTTTCTTTTTTAGATGAATATATTAACTCTGTTGAAGTTTCTTTCAAATTAAAACCAGAATTAAAAACTGTTTTAAAAGAAAAATATTTAGGTAAATTAGATAATAATTCAGAAACTTCTATTAGAAAAGCTATTTTTAAATTAAATCCTGATTTAAATAATAAAAATATTAAAATTTATTCAATAGAAGATCAAAAAGCTTTAGTTTCTTTTTTAGATGAATATATTAACTCTGTTGAAGTTTCTTTCAAATTAAAACCAGAATTAAAAACTGTTTTAAAAGAAAAATATTTAGGTAAATTAGATAATAATTCAGAAACTTCTATTAGAAAAGCTATTTTTAAATTAAATCCTGATTTAAATAATAAAAATATTAAAATTTATTCAATAGAAGATCAAAAAGCTTTAGTTTCTTTTTTAGATGAATATATTAACTCTGTTGAAGTTTCTTTCAAATTAAAACCAGAATTAAAAACTGTTTTAAAAGAAAAATATTTAGGTAAATTAGATAATAATTCAGAAACTTCTATTAGAAAAGCTATTTTTAAATTAAATCCTGATTTAAATAATAAAAATATTCAAATTTATTCAATAGAAGATCAAAAAGCTTTAGTTTATTTACCAGATGATTATTCGGGTGTAGTGGAAGTCAATTTCGAATTAAAACCAGAATTAAAAACTGTTTTAAAAGAAAAATATTTAGGTAAATTAGATAATAATTTGGCAGAAACTATTAAAGAAATTATTATTAGATTTAATTCTAATTTAAATAATAAAAATATTCAAATTTATTCAATAGAAGATCAAAAAGCTTTAGTTTATTTACCAGATGATTATTCGGGTGTAGTGGAAGTCAATTTCGAATTAAAACCAGAATTAAAAACTGTTTTAAAAGAAAAATATTTAGGTAAATTAGATAATAATTCAGAAACTTCTATTAGAAAAGCTATTTTTAAATTAAATCCTGATTTAAATAATAAAAATATTAAAATTTATTCAATAGAAGATCAAAAAGCTTTAGTTTCTTTTTTAGATGAATATATTAACTCTGTTGAAGTTTCTTTCAAATTAAAACCAGAATTAAAAACTGTTTTAAAAGAAAAATATTTAGGTAAATTAGATAATAATTCAGAAACTTCTATTAGAAAAGCTATTTTTAAATTAAATCCTGATTTAAATAATAAAAATATTAAAATTTATTCAATAGAAGATCAAAAAGCTTTAGTTTCTTTTTTAGATGAATATATTAACTCTGTTGAAGTTTCTTTCAAATTAAAACCAGAATTAAAAACTGTTTTAAAAGAAAAATATTTAGGTAAATTAGATAATAATTCAGAAACTTCTATTAGAAAAGCTATTTTTAAATTAAATCCTGATTTAAATAATAAAAATATTAAAATTTATTCAATAGAAGATCAAAAAGCTTTAGTTTCTTTTTTAGATGAATATATTAACTCTGTTGAAGTTTCTTTCAAATTAAAACCAGAATTAAAAACTGTTTTAAAAGAAAAATATTTAGGTAAATTAGATAATAATTCAGAAACTTCTATTAGAAAAGCTATTTTTAAATTAAATCCTGATTTAAATAATAAAAATATTAAAATTTATTCAATAGAAGATCAAAAAGCTTTAGTTTCTTTTTTAGATGAATATATTAACTCTGTTGAAGTTTCTTTCAAATTAAAACCAGAATTAAAAACTGTTTTAAAAGAAAAATATTTAGGTAAATTAGATAATAATTCAGAAACTTCTATTAGAAAAGCTATTTTTAAATTAAATCCTGATTTAAATAATAAAAATATTAAAATTTATTCAATAGAAGATCAAAAAGCTTTAGTTTCTTTTTTAGATGAATATATTAACTCTGTTGAAGTTTCTTTCAAATTAAAACCAGAATTAAAAACTGTTTTAAAAGAAAAATATTTAGGTAAATTAGATAATAATTCAGAAACTTCTATTAGAAAAGCTATTTTTAAATTAAATCCTGATTTAAATAATAAAAATATTCAAATTTATTCAATAGAAGATCAAAAAGCTTTAGTTTATTTACCAGATGATTATTCGGGTGTAGTGGAAGTCAATTTCGAATTAAAACCAGAATTAAAAACTGTTTTAAAAGAAAAATATTTAGGTAAATTAGATAATAATTTGGCAGAAACTATTAAAGAAATTATTATTAGATTTAATTCTAATTTAAATAATAAAAATATTCAAATTTATTCAATAGAAGATCAAAAAGCTTTAGTTTATTTACCAGATGATTATTCGGGTGTAGTGGAAGTCAATTTCGAATTAAAACCAGAATTAAAAACTGTTTTAAAAGAAAAATATTTAGGTAAATTAGATAATAATTCAGAAACTTCTATTAGAAAAGCTATTTTTAAATTAAATCCTGATTTAAATAATAAAAATATTAAAATTTATTCAATAGAAGATCAAAAAGCTTTAGTTTCTTTTTTAGATGAATTCAAAGGCAAAACATTAGTAAGTTTTGAATTGTATAAAGAAAAAAAATTAAATAATCAAAATTCATTTATATATTATTGGTTAATTTTTTTGTTAATTGCGACTTTTGTTTTATTTTCAATTACTTTAGTAAGTTTTATAAAAAAATAAAGCATAATATTATATGTTGCAAAATTAAAAAAGATATAATATATTATATCTTTTTTAATTTTGTTATTTTTTTTTGAGTATAATATAAATCAGTGATTAATAATAATTATTTTTTTATCTTTTTTTTATTCACAAAAAATATTTATAATATATATTTTTTATATTAATAAATCATTAATTATTAACCAGACAAAAATCAAATTAAAATTATATTTGTTATTTTTAAATATGAATGGTAAAAAAGAATATGAAATTTAAAGTAGTTATCGTAGGGAGACCTAATGTTGGAAAATCCAGTTTATTTAATCGTATTCTAACCAAAAGAATTTCTATTGTATACCAAGAATCTGGAACAACTAGAGATAGTATTTATGCTATAGGAAAGTGGTTGAATCAAGAATTTTTTATCATTGATACAGGCGGAATTACTTTCGATAATGTTCCTTTGTTACAGCAAATAAAATATCAAGTAGAATTAGCGATTGATGAATCTCATTTAATCGTTTGGGTTACAGATGGACAAACTGGATTAACCAAAGAAGATTTAGAAATAGCTAAAATTATTTATAAAATTAACAAAAATGTTATTATAGCTGTCAACAAAATAGATAATGTTAATTTAAAAGATAATATTTATGATTTTTATTCTTTAGGTTTTAAAAATGTTATTGGTATTAGTGTTCAACATGGCATCGGAATAGGAGAATTATTAGATAAAATAATTCATTATTGCCCTCGTAAAAATAAAAAAATAGATCATGCAGATGATTTAAAATTTTGTTTAGTAGGGCGCCCTAATGTTGGTAAATCCACTTTAACTAATTCTTTGTTATCTAAAGAGAGAATGATTGTTTCTGATGTTCCCGGAACAACAATTGACGCTGTTAATACTGTTTTTGAAAAAGATAATCAAAGATATCATATAATCGATACTGCAGGTATTCAAAAAAAAGCTAATCATTATGATCTTAAAAATAAATATAGTTTTTTAAGAACTTTAAACGCTATTGAAAGAAGCGATATTGTTTGTTTTTTATTAGATGCAAACGATAAAATTATTGAGCAAGATAAGAATATTGCAGCTATAATTTTTAATTATAAAAAACCTTGTATTATTATTTATAATAAATGGGATTTATTAAATATTAATGATAAAGATATTAAAAAATTTGATTCTATTATCAAGGAAGAATTTAAATTTTTTAATTATGTTCCTTTAGTTTTTTTGTCTGCTAAAAATAAAAGTAGGATTCATACTTTATTTAACGCTTTAAAACAAGTTTTTTATAATTATAAACAAAATTTTTCTGCCCATGTTTTGAATAATATTTTGAATGAAGCTGTGCATCTTAACCCTCCTTCTTTATTTAATCAAGGTAAAGCTAAATTTTATTATTTAAAACAAACAGCAATTAAACCTCCAGAATTTGTTTGTTTAGTTAATGAACCTAAATTTATTCATTTTTCTTACGAAAGATTTTTAAAAAATCAGTTAAGAGCAAATTTGGAGTTGACAGGAATCCCTTTAAAGATAACATTTGTAAAGAAAGAAGTTTATTTATGATAACTAAAATTACTATTATAGGTGGAGGCGCTTGGGGTATAAGTTTAGCTCAAACTTTATCTGATAATAAATATGAAATATTAATTTATGATAATAATAAAGAATATATCGATCAAATAAATAATAGAAAACATTCTTTATTTGATATTGTTTTATCTGAGAATATTAAGGCCACTAATGATTTAAAAAAAGCTTTATTTTTTTCAGATTTTATTTTTTTATGTATTCCAACACAACACATGAGAGAATTATTCAATAAAATAAATAAGATATTAAATATTTCTAAAAATTTTATTAATCTTTCGAAAGGAATAGAATATATTAGTAATAAAGTTATTTCTCAAATCATTAAAGAGGAAATAGATGCTGATAAAATAAAAAATTATGCTTGTTTATATGGTCCTTCTCACGCTGAAGAAGTTATTTTAAGAAAAATTACTTTTTTAACAGCCGCTTCTTCTAATTTTGAATTTGCTTGTCAATTATCAAAAATGATTTCAAATTCAAAATATTTAAAAGTTACCCCTTCTAATGATGTTTTGGGATGTGAAATTTGTGTCGCTTTTAAAAATGCTTTATCTTTGATCAGTGGTCTTTTGGATGGAGATGATTTCGCTTCTAATGCGCGTGCAGCTTTTATAACTTTAGGTGCATCCGAAATGAAAAAAATTTTAAGTTTATTTTCTTCTTTTACAAATGATACTATTTTAAGTTTTGTTGGTGTCGGCGATTTAATAGTTACTGCTTTTAATAAAAATTCTCGTAATTATCAAGCTGGTCAAAAAATTAAACAAGGTATGATAATAGACGAAATTTATAATCAAGCAAAACAAATAATTGAAGGTGTTTATAATTTGAAAGTTTTTTATCATTTATCTGTAAAAAATAAATTAAAATTACCCATTATAGAAAGCGCTTATAAAGTTATTTTTGAAAAAAAACCGATTAATTATGTTTTAAGAGTTATTTTATAAAATATTTGATATAATTTTTTAAAGAAAAGTAATAAAAATTAAAAAATATTATTTTTTTTGATTTTTTGTATAAAATTTGATTTTTAAATTATATAAAAATAAAATAAACAAGGAGTTTTTAATGAACAAACTGGAATTAATAACAAAGTTATCTAAAGAATTAGATATGAAAAAAGTGAAAGTAGAAGAATTTTTCGATTGTTTAAATAGAGTAGTGGTTGAAAATTTAAAAGAACAACAATTAGCAGATCCACAATCAAAAAATAAAAAAGTTATTTTTGGTAATTTAGGAGCTGTCCATTTAAAATTTAAAAAAGAAAGAGTTTTTAAAGTTCCAAAAAGTAATAAAGTTGTAACTATTCCGAGTAGATTTGTTCCTGTTTTTAAAATAGGAAAAAAATTTATTGACTTATTTACAGAATAATTCTTTTGCTTTAAAAAAAGGAAGTTTATATAAATTATGACTTGGTATAATGAGACTTATATTATCGGCGAGAGAGTTAAAGTTAGAAATGAAAAAGAAATAGGAGTTGTTACTCGTATTGATTTTGAAAAAGGTTTTATTTGTGTTTTGTTTCCTAAAATTAGGGAAGTTATTTTTAATTACCCTGAAGATTTAGAAAACGAAAATATTAAACCTTTTGTTGTTCGAAAATAATATATTATTTATTTTAAATTAAAAAAAAGGTTTTATTATGAGTGATTTAGTAAAGTTAATCTGTACAGAATGTGGTAGAGAAAATTATCATACTTATAAAAATAAAAAAAAACATCCTACTCGTTTAGAATTTAAAAAATATTGTTATTTTTTACGTAAACATACTTTACATAAAGAAAAAAAATAAAATTTTATTTTCGCCTCGAGGGAGTTTTTTATAAATGTTGGATTTTTATAAAAAAAATCGTTTTGAATTATTATCTAAAATAAAACAACAAAGTATTGTTTTATTATTTTCTAATTCTAGAAATATAAATTTGGATTTACTTTTTGATTTAAATAAAAATTTTTATTATTTAACAGGGATATCTGAAAACAATATTGCTTTGTTAATGATTAAAGAATTTAATGGTGAAAATAAAACTTTTTTATTTTTAGAACGTCCTAGTTTATTGAAAAAAAAATGGGATGGCGAAAGTTTAAATCTAGAAGAAGCTAGTAAAATAAGTTATATCCCTTTAGAAAATTGTTTAGATATAAATTCTTTAGATTCTTTTTTAATTAATTTGTTGAATAATTCTAAAAGAAATTCTTTAGATATGATTCAAAATGTTTATTTAGATTTTTCTTTTTCTTCTTTAGATAAAAATAATTTATCTTTAGATAAAAGTGATTGGTTAAAAACTAATTATCCTTACGTTGATATTCATGATATTTCTGTTTTTTTATCCGAAATGAGAATAACTAAAAAAAAAGAAGAGATTTCTTTTATGTCAAAGGCTGTTGATATAAATCGAGAAGCTTTTCAAGAAATAATTCCTTTTTTAAAATCAGATTTTTATGAATATCAAATATCTGCTTTTTATAATTATTTTTTAGCTAATTTAGGTTTAAAATCTTCTTTCAATACTATTGTAGCAACAGGAAAAAATGCTACTGTTTTACATTATAATAAACAAAAAGATTTAATTAAATCTCATGATTTAATTTTGTTAGATTTAGGAGTATCATATAATAATTATGCTTCCGATGTTTCTCGTTGTTTTCCTGTAAGCGGAACATTTACTCCTCAACAAAAATTAATTTATAATATAGTTTTGAAAGCAAATAAAAAAATTATAGAATGGGTAAAACCTGGACATACTTTTTTTGATATTAATCAATATGGTAAAAATATTTTATCAGATGAATTGCAGAAAAATCATTTATTAAAAAAAGATGAAACGATAGAAAAATATTGTTATCACGGATTAAGTCATTATTTAGGTTTGGATGTTCATGATGTAGGTTCTATAAATAAACCTATTTTAGAAAATAGTGTTATAACTGTTGAACCTGGTTTATATTTTGAAGAATTTAATTTAGGCATCAGAATAGAAGATGATGTTTTGATTAAAAAAGAAAAAAATATAGTTTTAACCAAAGATATCCCTAAAGAAATAGAAGAGATTGAATATTTAATGTCACAAAGAAAGTAAATATAAATTTTTGTATTTATTTTCTTTTAATTAGGCCCTGTAGCCAAGTGGTAAGGCATGGCTCTGCAAAAGCTGGATCGGCGGTTCAAATCCGCCCGGGGCCTCCATAATAAGATAATTAATTAAAAATATTTTCAAAAAAATAAAAATTTAAAAAATTAATTTTTTGAAAATATTTTTAATATATATTTGAATAAACAAAAATAATATTTTTGTTTATTTTTTTTTAAAATAACTAAAATTAAATTTATTTTCTTTTCCGTTGATTAAATTAATTATATTAATTTTATGTTTATAAAAAATTAAAATAGTTATTAAAGAAATTATAATCAGTTGTGTTTGTGTAAGGTTTTTTGGATTGTTTCGAAAAAAATGAATCCATAAAAGAATATTTACTAAAGTTGTGGCTAATATAGAAGATAATGAAGCATATCCCGATATTATAATGAATATAATAAAGAATAAAATTCCTACAATTCCGATAGGCAGATTTATAGACGCAACAACACCTACAGAAGTAGCTATCGCTTTCCCGCCTTTAAATTTATTAAAAATAGAGAATATATGACCTAATATAATTGATATAATGCAAAATGATTTTAATACATTTTCTTCATCATTAAGTAAATGAATAATTAAAAAACCTTTTAAAAAATCTAAAATAAAAACAATTACTCCGTATTTAAAACCTAAAATTCTAAAAGCATTAGTGGCTCCTATATTTTTAGAACCTAATAAACGTAAATCTTTATTAAAAAATAATTTGCTTATGATTAATCCCATAGGGATCGAACCAATTAAATAACATAATATAATTATTATAATTTGTGTAAACATTTTTCTTTTTTATTTAAATACCTTTATTTATTTTTATATTTATTATTAAAAAACAATTTTGATTCAATGAATAATCTGAAAAATGATAAGGAATTATGGTATCAATTACAAAAGTGTATGAAAAGTTGCTTGATTTTTCACTAACTAAAAAAAGTTAACTAAAACTTTTTTAGTTTCTATAATAGAAGAAAAGACATACCAAGAGTCAAAAAGACCAATTCTTTAATAATTTTATTCCGTAAGTTGTTGATAAATACGATAAACAAAGATATTAAAAGAAAATTTATAGTCTCTTTATAAATTATTAAATGGATTTATTTAATTTATTAGTCGGTTTATTTCTAACATAATTATTAAATAAAATATTTAAAAATAACAATATTATTGATTTTTTTAAAAAAATTTTAGACTAATTTTACAAAATTTAAAATTTATAATAAATTAACTTTTACTTAATTTCTTTAAAATTTGAAATTTTAATAATTTAGCTTTTCCAACGTTTATTCGTTTTGCGAAAATGGGTTTTTTAATATATTTTATGATTTTAAAATAAGTTTTTGTTATAAAAAAATATATAGATATAGTTATTTATATTAATGATTTTTTTTTAAGTAATGGTTAGAAATTTTATTATTCATTTACATTTGAAGCATTTTATTTCGCCAAATGTTAAATTCTATTCGAAATCGTATTTAAATGTATTTTGTAATTTACAATTCTTATACACAACAATTATATATCTTTTGAAAATAATTTCAAATAAAATTTTATTATAAAAAGTCGTAAAATTAAAACAATTTTATTTTTTGAAAATTTATTTTTTAGGTTTATTTTATAAAAAAATTAATATAAAAAAATAAAAAAAGTTGCTAAATATTTTTGTATTTTTTGAATAAAAATAGAATTTATGATAATCGTTTTTTTTTTTTTTTTGACTTCTGTGTTAAAAGTTGTTATAATTTATTAATAAATAATTTTGTTTTAATTAAAATCATTTATTTATTTAAATAAAATTAATTTTTGTTTTAAATTAATTTTATGATTAAAACACTAAAAATTTTTTTGAAAATAAATAAATTAAAAATCAACTTAATAAAATTATTATAAATAACCAATATAAGTTTTTGATATCTTGTTCATGAGCAAATTATTTAATTTTTGTAAATATTAAAAAAAAGAATATTTTGTTATTATGGTTTTTATTTTTGCTAGCGATAGATGTAATTCATGTAAAAAAGCTAAAACATGGTTAAATCTTCATCAAATCAAATATCAAGAAAAAAAGTTAAATACTTCTCAATTTAAAATATCAGATATTGATTTGATTTTAGGTTATGAAAATATAGATTTTAATAAAATTCTTTCTATTCGTTCTAATTTTTTTAAAAAACAAAAAATTAATTTATTTTCTATGTCTGTTGCGCAAATAAAACAAATTATTTTTCAAAATCCTAATATTTTAAAAAAACCTATAATTTGTGATGAAAAATTTATTATTATAGGTTATAATAAAGATGATATTAGAATATTTTTGCTTAAGATGTTACGTAAATATATAATTCAAAAAAATATTAATTTACGTTATAATAAAGATTATAATTCTGCTATAAAAGAATATTTTGAAAAAATTGGGAATAATAATAATTTTTGAAATTTTATAATTAAAATAAAAAAATTATATAAAAGAGCATTATAAATGAATTTTAATTTTAATAGTTTTAATTTATCTTTTTTAAAAAAAGTATATAAATTAAAAATATATAAATTTTTTTATTATTTTTTGATTATATTTTATTTATATATTATTGTTTTAAATATTTTTCATTATTTCTTTCCAAGATATACTTATCATTTCTTTTTATTTAATGTGTATTATATAGAAAGCGAAAGTATGGAACCTGACATTCCTAAAGATTCTTATGTTCTTGTTAGAAAAATAAATGATCTAGAATTAAAACATTTAAAAAAAGGTGATATAATAGCTTTTTATGTAACCGAAGAATATCAGAATACAAACGAAATGTTAAAAAGAGTACCTTTAGTTATACATCGAGTTGAAAAAAATGATGAAACAAAAGAAGAAATTATGACAAAAGGAATAAATAATAAAACAGTATTATCTTTTGAAGAAAAGGTGAGTTATAAAAATGTTATGTATAAATATGTTAAACATATTTCTCGTAATTATTTTTTATTTATTTGCTTTATGTCTTTTATTTTTGTCAATTTAATCGCTTTATTTGTAATTTATATTTTTAAATAATTGAATCATTTTAATTATAAAATTATAAATTTTTTTAATTTTTTTATTTTTATTGAATAACAAAAAAAATCTTTTTTTGTGTTTTTATAATCTAAAATGATGTTATAATAGTTATTATTAACTAAATATTTAATTTTTATTTTTTCAAATATATGTTAAAAAAATATTTATCAGTATATAATGGCATTAAAATATTATTATAATAATGATAAAATAATAATAATTTTTTCGTAAGTATCAAAATAAGGAGTTTTAATCTTAAAAAATGTCTCGTTATACAAATCCAAGTTGGAAAATTTCACGTCGTCTTAATTATTCTTTGTCTGAAACAGGAAAAGAATTAATAAAAACAAATAATACTTTTATCAAGATGAAAAAAAGAAAAAATAAATCAAGTGATTATGATATTCAATTAAAAGAAAAACAAAAAGTACGTTTTTTATATGGAATTGCTGAAAAACAATTAAAAAGAATTTTCGCTAATTCTGGAAAATTAAAAGGCATTCATGGAGAAAATTTTTTAGTTTTATTAGAGTCTCGTTTAGATAATATTGTTTATCGTTTGAAATTAGCTCATACTAGAGCACAAGCTAAACAATTGATATCTCATGGTCATGTATTAGTGGATGATAAAAAAGTAGATATTTCTTCTTATTTATTAAAACCAGGCCAAAAGGTTTCTATCAAAGATAAATCTAAAAATTTATCTATTATTCAAAAATCTTTGGAAAACCTGAATAATCATAAGATAGAATATGTTTCATTGGATAAAAAAAATTTATCAGGAAAATATATCAGATATCCTAAAAGAAATGAATTTTTGACAGATATTAATGAACAATTAATTGTTGAATTTTATAATAAATAAAACATTGTTATAAATTAAAATTTGACAATTTTTTTTTGAAAATTTTTAATATTTAGTGAACAGAATTAATTCAAGAAAATTATAAAAAAAAGTAAAGAATATGAAAAAAGAGAGAAAAAAAATATTATGTTCGTTATCTATCGAAGATATTAGTAACAAAAATATAAATGAAAATTTTCAAGATTTTAAAACTTGTTATCAAGGTTTATCTTGGGACGAAGTTAAAAAAAGAAGATTATTGTATGGTGATAATGTTTTAGAAGAAAACAGAATTTCTTTATTTTCTCAATTCATTTCTATTTTATTAAGTCCTTTTAATATTATTTTATTATTTATTATCACTTTTTATTCGCTAAGAAATGTTTTATCTTCTGATAGAGAAAGCGTTGATTATTCTACAATTTTTTTTATAACTTTTTTTTTATTTTTATCAGTTATTATTAATTTAATGCAAATTTCTAAATTTTCTAAAATTTCTGAAAAATTAAAAAATGTTATTCGAACTAAAGTAATTGTGAAAAGAGATAATAAAATTTCAGAAGTGGATTTGAATGAGATTGTTGTCGGCGACATAGTTTTGTTATCTACAGGAGAAATTATTCCGGCAGATATCAAACTTTTTGAAAGTAAAAATTTTTTTGTAAGAGAAACATCCTTAACAGGAGAAAATAGACCTATCAAAAAAGATGCTTCGGATTTAGAAAATTATTCAAATATTTTAGAAGATAAAAGAATTATTTTTATGGGTAACAGTGTTATTTCTGGTTTCGCTCAGGGTCTTGTTATCGCTATCGGAAACGAAACTTATTTAGGAAAAATTAATCGTTTTCTCATTAATAAAAAAACTTCTTCCATTTTAGAAAAAAAAATAAATTCTATTAGTAAAATTTTAACTTTATGTATTTTTTTTATTTTCCCTTTGATTTGTTTGTTAAATTATTTGAAAAATCCTTCAAATTTTGATTTTTGGGAAGTTTGTTTGTTCGCTTTAACAATGGTTTTAGGTATTACTCCAGAAATGTTACCTTTGATCGTGACTACTTCTTTTTTAACTGGAATTTTTACTTTATATAAAAAAAATGTTATTGTTAAAAATTTAAATTCTATGCAATCTTTTGGTTGTATGAATGTTTTATTTATGGACAAAACAGGAACTTTAACCGAAGACGGAATTATTGTAGGTCATTGTTTAGATTTGAATAATAGAACCAATTATAAAGTGTTAGAATATTCTTTTTATAATAGTTATTTTCAAAGAGGAATAAGAAATAACATTCAAAAGGCTATAATTAGAGAAAGTGAAATAAAAATAAATAATCAAACAAATTCGGATTTTTTAGAAAGCAAATTTCAAAAAATAAATGAACTTTCTTTTGATTTTAAAACTCGTATAAATAGTGTTTTATTAAAAGATAAACAAGATAAAGATTGTTTCGCGATTACACAAGGAGCTGTTGAAGAAGTATTAGGTATTTGTAATTATTATATGATACCTGATGAAAGTAATCCTTTATCTTGTAATTTTATTTCTATAGATAAAATGAAAGTTTTGAAACAAATCCAAAATTATAATGAAAAGGGATTTCGTGTTGTAGGAATAGCATGCCAAAAAATAAATAATATAGATGATTTTGATAATTTATATTTGGATAAGAAGATGGTTTTTATGGGGTTTCTAACTTTTTTAGATTCTCCTAAAAAAAGTGCTATTGCAGCTATTTCAGATTTAAAAAAATATAATGTCGATGTTAAAATGTTGACTGGCGACAATCCCTTTTTATCTCAGATAATCGCTACTAAAATTAATTTAGATAATGATTTATATTATTTATTAGGTTCGCAAATAGATACAATGACTGATGATGAATTGTATCAAAAAGCTTTAAATATTAAAATTTTTGCTAAATTAAATCCTAATCAAAAAGAAAGAATTGTTTCTTTGTTTAAAAAAAAAGGTGATATTGTTGGTTTTATTGGAGACGGTATCAATGATACTCCTGCTATGAGATCTTCAGATTTCGCTATTTCAGTAGATAATGCTGTGGATCTTGCTAAAGAAACATCGGATATTATTTTTTTAACTAAAGATTTAACAGTTATTAAAGATGGAATTATTGAAGGTCGTAAAAATTATATTAATATGTTGAAGTATATTCAATTAACTTTGGCAGCTAATTTCGGAAATGTTTTAACTGTTTTATGCGCTTCTTATTTTTTACCTTTTTTACCTTTTTTACCTATTCAGATTTTATTTTTAAATTTGATTTATGATTTTTCTTGTTTCGGAATTCCTTTCGATCGTGTAGATTCAAAATATTTAAAAAAATCAAATATTTGGAATTTTAAAAATATTGTTCATTTTATGTTATTATTTGGTTTTAATTCTTTTATTTTTGATATGTTATTTTTTTATATTATCTTAAAAGAAGATCCTAATGTTTTTCAATATAAATGGTTTGTTTTTTCTATATGGACTCAAATATTTAATATTTTTATTTTAAGAACAGATAATAATATAAAAGATGCGAAAATTTCTTTTCGTTTATTATTTTTATTAATAACAGGAGGTTTTTTATCTATTATATTACCTTTGTTTTTAAAGAATTTTTTGCATTTTGTAATAAAAATAGATCTAAAAGAAGGAATTATTTTTATTCTTTTTTTGATTTTATATATTATTTGTATCACAATATTGAAAAAAATTTTTATTTCATTTAAAAAAAGTTTATTTTAAAATTAAATTTATTTAATAATTATAAAAAAAGGTATTTTGTGTGTCGCCATTAATAATAATTTTAATTCGAATATTTTGTATATGTGTTTTTTTAATTTTATTATTTTATGTTTCTGTTTGGGTGTTTTTAGGAAAATATGAATTATTAAAAATTATTTATTCTTTTATATTAATAATTCTGTTTTTTAAATTATTTGATTACATAAAAGACGAAATACCTAAAAATATTAAAGATAAACTTTTTCCATTAGTTGGTTTTGATATTCGTTATTCTTTAATGACTTTTTTTTTATTATTGCCTATTATTATAAAAGCGCCTTATTTAAGACATCATTTAAATCAATTTACTTTTAGAAAAAAAAGCAAACAATTTATTATCGCGAATAGTAACACTTATGAACAAATTTTAGAATTTGTAGAAGAAATGTCTGAAAAAAAAATAGGAGCTTTATTAACGCTTGAAAAATATAATTCTTTAGAACAATTTGCTAAAAAATCCATTTTAATAGATGGGTTCGTTTCAAAAGAATTATTAATTAATATTTTTATTCCTAATACTCCTTTGCATGATGGTGCTGTTATTATCAGAGGAAATAAAATTTTATCTGCAGGAGCTTATTTTATGTTATCCGAAAAACATAATTTTAAACATAAAACAGGTTCTAGGCATCGAGCTGCTTTAGGAATTAGCGAGATAACAGATAGCATGACTATTATAATTTCTGAAGAAACTGGAAATGTTTCTATCGCTTTGGAAGGTATTTTATTAAAAATAAAAGATATTAATCAAATAAGAGAATATTTAACTACTTTTGCATTGTGATTTTATTATATATTTTATAGAATGGTTTTTTGTAAATGACAATTTCTAGTATTAAAAAAGATAGAAAAGTATCTTTCGTTGTCGATTCTACTATAGGAGATAATATTGATTTTGATTTATTTCCATTTGATATTTCTATTATTCCTTTGAATATTTTTTTAAAAGGTAAAGAAATTTTAGATAAAAAAGGTAATGATTTTTTTTTATATTATTCAAATCAAGGTCATCAAATTACTACAAGTCAGCCGAATCCTCAATTGTTTTTAAAATTTTTTAAAGAAAAATTAAAATCAGAACCAGAGCATTTGTTTTGTTTGACATTATCTAAAAAATTAAGCGGAACTTTTAATAGCGCTTGTAAAGCTAAAGAATTATTAGGAAACCCTAATAATATTACTATTATTGACACTGAGAATATTGGCCCTGGTATGTTTTTTACTTTAAATCGTATTTATAAATATATTACAGATACTGAATTAAGTTATGAGGAGATTTCGAATAAAGTTTTACAAGAACAAAAGCAAGGTATTTTGTATTTTTCTGTAAGCGATCTTAAACAATTAAAAATTAATAAAAGAATTAGTAAATTTAAATTTTTTATTGGTAGTTTATTAAAAATAAAACCTATTTTAAAATTTAATCAAGGGATTATCACTATAGAAAAAAATGTTAGAAGTCAAAAAAATTGTTTTTTTTATTTGATAAATTATATTTTGGAATTCCAAAAATTAGTATCTCGACCAATCGAAGTTAAGTTAATTTATGTAATAGATGACTTGATTGTTCAAAAATTAAAATTAGAGATTCAAAAATTAAAAAATAAAGATATTAAAGTATCTATTTACGGTTCTATATCTAATATAATTGCTGTTCATTTAGGCGCCGAAGGATTTGGCATTTATTTAAATATTATTTAATTTATATATTTTAAAAAAATAAATTAATCTTTTATTTCTTTTTCATTTTTTATTTTTTGTTGCAAAATATTTTTTATTTCTTCTAATAGTAATAGTTTATTTTGTTCTATTTTGTTTATTTTTTCTTCTATTTCTGATTTTAAATTATTTTGTATTTGTTTTTGTTCGTTGTTTTTATTTAAAAATTTTTGATATAAGCTGAAGATAGTAAAGTATATCAATAAAGAAACAAATAAAAATTCGAATAAATTTTGTAAAAAAATACCATAATTAATATAAATCTTTTCGCTTAATTGTATTTTCCAATCTTTCATAGAGTAATTATTATTCAATAACCAATTAATAGGAGGCATAATTATATCTGTTGATAAAGAATTAACTATTTTAGTAAATAATTGTCCTATTATAAAAGCAATCGTTACTTTTACAATGTCCCCTTTATCTATGAATTTTTGAAAACTATTTTTAAATTGTATTATTTTGTTTGGAAATTTTTTCATATTGATAACCCTTCTTATGATGATTATAGATATTTATATCTGCAATTATTTTAAAATTAGTTAAATTATTTTAATGATTTTTAGATATTTGATAATAAATTTGTTTAAAATAGTAATAATATAAATAAATTATATCATTAAACTTATTTTTTGGTATCATAAAAATCATAAGAATTTTTTATTATTAAAAACGATCGCTTAATGTTTGTAATTTTATATTTAATATGAAATAATTTTAATTATAAATTTTTAATGATTTTTTATTTATTTTTTATTTTTTTTAAAATAATTTAATATATGATATTTTTTTAAGAAAATGGTATAATTTTATATATTTTATTATTAATGTTAAAAATAAATTTATTTTTATATATATGATTTATTAAAAAAAAGGCGGAAATAAGTATGAATGGTATTGGGGATTTCATAACTAATTTTATGAAATATCATCCTTGGTTTTTTGCTTTTATTTGTTTTACTATATTTTCGATATTGTTTTGTTTTTATGGCCCTATTATTAAGGCTATATATAAATTATCAGAATTTATATGTAAAATATTTGTTTTTAATTTCAATTTTCTTTTCGATAAAAATAAAGTTGAAAAAAGCAATAATTCAGAAGGTAATGATTCCCAAAACAATCCTTCTTTGAACAACGACAATAAAAATAATAATGTTTTAAGTTTAATAGAAATGAAGATGATGGAATTAAATTATAAAAGTAAAGAAAATAATAACAATAATGAAACACAAAAACAAAATTTATTCCGTTTAGAAATAGAACAAAAATTGCACAAATACCAAATAGAAAATAAATTATCATTAATTGAACAAGAACAAAAACATTCTTTAGAAAAACAAGATTTAAAACAAGAAATTTATTTTTTAAAACATCAAATGCAAAGTCATATAAAAAGGAATGAGACACAAAGCCTTAATTTTGATAATCCAGGAAAAGAATCATTTGATAGAGAAAAAAAAGAATTTGAATCAATTAATGAATTTTTTAAAAAACAAATTCCAGAAAGTTTAAAACAGATATTTGAAAAAATTTCTGATGTAGAAAATATTCAATTATGTATGTTGGATAAAATTATAGATGGCAAAAATGATCAAAAAGTAAATGATTCTTATTATGATTCTTATAAAAATGTTTTATATGTAAATGAGAAAGATTTATTTTTTATCAAAACACTTTTAGAAGATAAAAAAAAAGAACAAAAAAGATTAAATTGATTTAAGTTTTTTTTATGTTATATAAATAGAAAATATTATTTCATTTTTTATTTAAATTAAATTAATTTATTATTTTTTTGATTAATTATTTTGAATTATATTTTAAAATAATTTATAAATAAAACTATATCAATCTGATATATAAAAATTAATATATTTTGAATATTATTTATCGCAACAAATAAAAAAATAATGTATAATAATAAATGTTATATGTTATTTTTTTATTAATTAAATGGCGGTTGTGGCGAAGTGGTTAACGCTGCGGCTTGTGGCGCCGTTATGCGTGGGTTCGATCCCCATCAGCCGCCCCATCTATAAAAAAATAAATTATTTATAATTGATATTTATAATTTAGGCCCATAGCCAAGTGGCAAGGCAACGGACTTTGACTCCGTGATTCGTTGGTTCAAATCCAGCTGGGCCTGCCAAAAATAATTTTTGTCATTCAAATAAAGATAATAATTTAATATTTGTGCGGGTGTGGCGGAATTGGTAGACGCACTAGACTTAGGATCTAGCACTTGCAAGTGTGTAGGTTCGAGTCCTATCACCCGTACCATTCAATAAAAGAATAATTAATAAAACAAAAGGGATATGATGTTAACGGCAGCATAACGGTCTCCAAAACCGCTTGTTCGGGTTCGAATCCTGATATCCCTGCCATTTTATTAATTAAAAAATAAAATTAAAAAAAATAGTATATAAATAAAAAAAGAAAGTTGATTTAACTTTCTTTTTTTATTTATATAATTAATTATTTTATTCAAAGTAAAAATCTTCATCTTGAAGACTTTCGGAAATCATTTTTTGATAACCATTTCCTTTCATGGAAAAGTTATCCATAGTTTTAGTTTCAGTGTTCAAACCATTAATAATAACAGGATTTATTTCTTCGAAAGGAAATTTTTGAGAAAAACCTAAATTTAATAAAGCTTTATTAGCATTATAACGAACAAATTTATTAACATCTTCGATAAAATCTAAACCTTGATAAATTTCATTAGTTAATTCAAATTGTTCTTTATATAAGGTATCTAACAAAGAATCAAGCCAATTTTTTAATTCTATTTGTTTTTCTGTTGTGAAAGTGTCATATATTTCTTTTGATAAACGTCCAATATAAGCTCCATGAATACTTTCATCACGGATGATTAAATTGATAATCTCCCCTGCTTGCATCAATTTTCCTTGGCCATAAAAATATAAAGGATAATAAAAACCACAATAAAATAACCAAGTCTCTAAAAATACAGAAGCAACCATCGCTTTCCATTTTATAATATTATTTTCTTTTTTTTCTTTTAAAGTAGGTTCGATTTTTTTTTGAGAATTATTTTGTTCTAATTGTTGATAAATATCGATGATTATTTTTAAAATATTTTGTAGATTTTTTTGTTTTTGACCCCAATGAAATAATTCGTTAATATCTTTTGTTTTTAAGAAAGTAACAAAGATATTAGAATAACTTTTAGCATGAACTGCATTTTCCATCGCGCCCATAAAGTTTAAAGTTGCTTTTTTTTGATGTTCCCAAGGCTCACAAGAACGAAGAATAGAAGGCATGCCGATATCACCTTGATAAGTATCTAAAAAAGTAAGAACTAAAAGAATTTTCGAATACGCTTCTTTTTCTTTAGAGGATAGTTTCTCCCATACAATTAAATCACTTTGTAAACTAATATCTTCTGGACGCCAAAATTGACTTAAATTTTGTTCGTAAAAGTATTGAGTGTAATCATCATCTTTTTGATTCCAATTAGCACCTTGATATTGGATTTGATTATTTTTTATTTTCATAACAAAAAAGCTCCTTGGTTGAGATTCTAGCGAAAAATCATATGCGTTTATTTATAAAAATTGTATTTTCATATTTTATTACAAACTATTATCGCTTTTAAAAATTTGTGAAAAAATTTCCAAGTAAATAGCTTAGCCATTCATTCTTCTTTCAGTGATTATTTAACTGTCGCTGGATAAATTTATTTATTGATTCAGGTTCATTTGATTTTTTTTATCAAATGAAAATGATTTAAGTTTCTATTTGGTTGTTTTTTTCTGGTAAGCGATTTTTATAATATCATCCTCTCATCTATTTAAATTAATTTATAATGTTTTTTTATTTTATTTTCTAATTCATCAGCAATTTTTTTGTTTTGAGATAAAAATTCTTTAGCTTTTTCTTTTCCTTGTCCTATTTGTTTATCTTGATAAGAAAACCAAGAACCGCTTTTCTTGATCAAATCAAGATTCACAGCCAAATCCAAAAGTTCACCTGTTTTAGATATCCCCTTACCGTACATTATTTCAAAACTAGCCACTTTAAAAGGAGAAGAAATTTTAGATTTGGTTATTTTTACATTCGATCTAATACCTATAATTTTGTTATCTTCTTTTATGAATTCGGCTTTTCTAATATCTAATCTTACAGAAGCGAAATATTTCAAAGCTTTTCCTCCTGGAGTAACTTCAGGGCTTCCGTAAATTATTCCTACTTTTTCTCTTAATTGATTTACATAAATAACTATAGTATTAGTTTTAGAGATGATAGCAGATTGTTTCCTCATAGCTTGCCCCATCATTCTAGCTTGTAAACCCATAAAAGAATCACCACTTTCGCCTTTTAATTCAGCTTCAGGAGCTAAAGCGGCTACTGAGTCTACTACTATTAAACTCATAGTTTCGCTTTTTATTAAATGTTCAACAATATCTAAGGCTTTTTCGCCTGAATCTGGTTGAGAAACTATAAAATTATCTATATCGACGCCGATTGTTTTGGCATAATTAATATCCAAAGCGTTCTCTACATCTATAAAAGCTACATTTCCGCCTTTTTTTTGAGCTTCCGCAATCGCATGCAATGTTAAAGTTGTTTTCCCTGAACTTTCCAATCCATAAATTTCGATAATCCTTCCTTTTGGTAATCCACCTATTTCAAGAGCGATATCTAGATTTAGTGAACCAGTGGAAATAGATTCTATTTTGTTTACATTTTGGGAATCAAATTTTGTTATACTACCTTTTCCAAAACGTTTTTCTATATCTTTAAGCGTTTGTTCTAAAATTTCTTTGTTAGAATCTTTATTTTTTACATTATTTTTTTCAATATTCATTATTTTAGATTGCCTTTTTAAAATATTTTTTTATAAAATTATATAACTTTATTATATATATTAATAATCTATATTTAAATTAAAAATTATTCTTATATAATATATGTTAATAAAAATTTTTTTCTATTAATTTAAAATTTTTAATTATATAATTTAATCCAGACAAAATAATTAATATAGAATTGATGATTAAAAAAAATATTATCATTTGTTTTAATTCAAATGAAAATCCAACACAAATGTTTTCTATTAGCCTTGCTAATAAATTTATAAAAATAGATATAAAAATACAAATAGTTTTTATTTTGCCTAAGCTTGAAGCTGTTATAATAGTTTTTTTTTCAAACGCTATCAAACGCACTCCCATTATTAAAAAATCTCTTATAATCATGATAAGTAAAAAAATAAGTACGAAACTTTCTATTTCTTTATTGTATGCATTTGACAAAGGTAATAAGTGTTTGTTTCTGGCTAATATATAAATATAAAAAAAAGAAACAATAATTAATAATTTATCAGCTATAGGATCAAAAAATTTACCAAATATTGTTTGTTTCATTATTTTTCTAGATATATAACCGTCTAATGCATCTGTAATAGACGCGATAACAAAAATAACAACAAATACAAAATGATATTTGTCTTGATAGTTATCTTTGTTTACGTTTACAAAAAATATCCAAGGTAACATAAAAAAAACTAAGATAATTCTTGAAATAGTTAGTAAATTGGCTGATATTTTTAATATTTTTTTCATTTTAATTAAAATAAACTTTCTTTTATAATTTAAATTATTTATTATTTTAGCAATATATTGATATAATATTTTTAATTTATATATTTTTTTATACATCTAATTTATAAAAAAATATATAATGTTTGTATATATAATATTATATATTTTTCTATATTGTTATGATATAATTTGCTTAACTTTAATTTTTTATTTTTATATCAATTTAAACAATTTTATCAATATAATATAAGTAATAATCAAATTTGTAAAATTTTTAATTTTATTAATTTTTATGTTTGAATATTATTAATTTTGGTGTTAAAATATCATAGTAAAATTATTATTTTAAATAAAATAATATATAAAAATATTTCATAAAAAATATTTTTAAATTATAGTGTTTCAACATAAATAATAAATATGTTTTGAAAAAATACGAAGGAAATATAAAAAATATGGCTAATACAAGACAACAAAAAAAACGCATTAAAACTAATGAAAAACGTAGATTAATAAATAGCTCTTTTAAATCTTCAGTTAGAACTTTTATTAAAAAATTTAAAAATTTAGTTGCTTCTTCAGAAAAAGAAAAAGCTATTTCATGTTTTAATATTATTAATAAAAAACTAGACAAAGGTTTATCTAAAAAGATTTATCATATGAATTTTGTTTCTAGAAATAAATCTAATTTTGCCAAATTATTAAACAATATAAAATGATAATTTAAATTTTATAAATTGCTAATTTATATTTTGAATTAATAAAAAAAGGAAAATTGGATATTTTTTTATGTTAGATTTTAAATTTGTTCTTGAAAATATGGATTTAATTTTAAATAAACTTAAAAATAGAAAAATAGATGTTTCTGATTTTAAAGAAATTATTATTTGGTCCGATTCAAGAAAAGAATTGATTCATAAAATAGAAAAAATCCGATTTAATAAAAATAATATATCTAATTCTATTTCTAAATTAAAATATAATAATGAATCATATGATCATTTATTATTAAAAGACAAAAATTCTAAAAAAGAATTAAAACAATTAGAAATAAAACTTAAAGAAGTAGAAAATAAAATTTTATCTATTTTGCATAATATGCCTAATATACCACATGATTCAATTCCTATAGGTTCTAATGAACAAGATAATGTAGAAATTTTTCGTTATTTAGAACCTAAAAAATTTTTATTCCCTATTAAAGATAATGTAGAACTAGGTCAGAAATTAGATATTTTAGATTTTGAAAAAGCGGCGAAAATTACAGGAAGTAAATTTGTAGTTTTAAAAGGTTTAGGCGCTAAATTAGAAAGATCTTTGATTAATTTTATGATCGATATTCATGCATCAAAAGGATATACAGAAGTTTTACCTCCTTTTATTGTTAATGAAAAATCTATGTTTTCTACAGGTCAATTGCCTAAATTTGAAAAGGAAATGTTTAAATTAAAATCAGATAAAAACAATTGGTATTTAAATCCGACCGCAGAAGTTCCTATTATTAATTTACATAGAGACACTGTTTTGAAATTAGAACAATTACCTTTGAAATATGTCGGTTATACAACTTGTTTTCGGCAAGAAGCGGGAGCAGCTGGCAAAGATACAAAAGGGATATTTAGACAAAAACAATTTAATAAAGTTGAATTAATTCAATTTGTAGAACCTAAAAATTCTTATAAAGCACTAGAACAAATGTTGAAAGATTCTGAATTTATTTTACAAAAATTAAATTTACCATATAGAATTGTAGTTTTATCTACAGGAGATTTAGGTTTTAGCGTTAGTAAAACTTATGATATCGAAGTTTGGATACCGAGCCAAGGAAAATATTGCGAAATAGCTTCGATTAGTAATTCGGAAGATTTTCAAGCTAGAAGAGCTAATATTAAATTTGTTTCAAACGAAAAAAATAAAAAACAATTTTTGCATATTTTGAATGGATCCGCTTTAGCAATAGGTAGAACAATGATGGCGATTATGGAAAATTTTCAAGATGAAAATGGGCACATTATTATACCAGAAGCTTTACATAATTATTTTGGAAGAAAAATAATAAAATGAATTTAATATATTTATTTAAGGAAAAAGTATGAAACATTTAAACAATTTTATAAAAAGTATTAAAAAAAATTTTTGGTACATAATTGGAATTATTTTATTAATTTCATTTTTTATGAGTATTTTAAATCAATTTAATAAACCGCATAATCCTTATGCAGGTCAAATATTACAAGTTTTAGAAGGCAAAAATAAAGACATCGATTGTAATTATAATGATTTTCTGAGTGAAAATTCAGAGAAAAAGGTAACAGTTAGTGGTATAAAAAAAATTACACCAATTTTATCGAAAGATATTTTATCTAATAAATATGAACTGCAAGTAGAATATTTATTAGAAGATAACAAAAAAACTAAAACAATATCTTACTATAATGTTAATGAGACAATTTATAATGAAATTCGTAAAAAATTGAATGAATTGGATATTGAAAAAAATATAAATATATCAGGTCCTGTAGAAAATGACCCTTATAGAGGTTTTTATCCTTTTTTGAAAACTTTTAATTTTTGTATAACCTTGATTTTGTTTTATTTTTTAATTGATTTTTTCCAAAAAAGCACGAGTCATTTAACAGAACATTTTGTTGATAAAAGAAAAATAGAAAATAAAAAAGATATCTTAAAATATCCAAAATTAACTTTTGATAATATAGCAGGCGCAGAAGAAGAAAAAGAAGAAATGCAAGAATTAGTGGATTTTTTAAAAAATCCTAAAAAATATTCTGCGATAGGCGCTAGAATACCTAAAGGTGTTTTATTATCCGGTTTACCGGGGACTGGTAAAACATTATTAGCTAAAACCTTAGCAGGCGAAGCTAAAGTTCCTTTTTTTGCTGTTTCAGGTTCTGAATTTGTAGAAATGTTTGTGGGCCTTGGCGCTTCTAGAATTAGAAATTTATTTCGTAAAGCTGAAATAAATGCCCCTTGTATTATTTTTATAGATGAAATTGAAACTCTTGCACGCAAAAGAGGAATTTCTTATGGAAACAGCGAACAAGAACAAACTTTAAATCAATTATTAGTTGAATTAGACGGTTTTAATCCTAATGAAGGAGTAATAGTTATTGCTGCGACCAATCAACCTGATATGTTAGATCCTGCTTTGTTAAGGCCTGGTCGTTTTGATCGTCGTTTTGTTATTAATTTACCAAGTGTTAAAGACAGAGAAGCTATTTTAAAATTACATGCTTCCAATAAAAAACTTGCTTCTAATGTTGATTTATCAGATTTAGCGAAAGAAACACCAGGTTTTAGTGGAGCTCAATTAGAAGGTATTTTAAATGAAGCAGCTTTATTATCTATCAGAAACAATTCAGAATTTATTAATAAAGAAATAATAAGTGAAGCTGTAGATCGTATATTATTAGGTTTTTCCAAAAAAAGTAGACAATATTCTGAAAAAGAAAAAAAATTAGTTTCTTATCATGAATCAGGTCATGCTGTTATAGGATTAAAATTAAAAGATTCCAAAAAAGTTCAAAAAATAACAATTATTCCTCGTGGTAAAGCAGGTGGATATAATTTAATGTTGAAACAAGAAGAAACGTTTTTTACGTCTAAAACACAATTATTAGATGAAATTACTGCTTTATTAGGTGGAAGAGCTGCTGAGGAATTATTTTTAGATGATATTTCTGATGGCGCTTATCAAGATTTACAAATGGCTACTCAAATAGCTAACAAAATGGTAACTATTTTTGGTATGAGTGATTTAGGATTAGCTCAATTTGATTCTAGCAAAAATAATTTTCATAAAAATTTTTCAGATTCTAAAGCTTTAGAAATTGATGAAGCTGTTCAAAAAATTATTTTTAATTGTTATGAAAAAGCTAAAAAAATTATTTTAGATAATAAAGAACTTTTATTTAAAATAAGTGATTATTTATTAGAACTTGAAACTTTAAATAAAAAAGATATTGATGAAATATATGAAACAGGAAAAATCAGCTGGGTTGAAGAAAAAGAAGATAAATCGAAAGATTATAATGAAGAAAAATTGTCTCAAAATAATTCTGAACCTGAAACGCAGAATGATCAATCCAACGATATAAATAAATAATTTATTTATATTCGAAATAATAAAATTATATTCTCTTTTGAATAAAAAAAAAGAATAATTAAAATTAAAATGATTAATTAATATAAAAAAATGTATTTGTATTATTTTGTTATACAGTACATTTTTATTTTTTTATGTTTTATTATTAGAGTATAATTAATAACTTTTTACAAGAAAGTTGTTTAAAAATGATCAAAGAATTTGTGGTTGAAAAAAAAAATAGAAATTTGCGTTTAGATTTTTTTTTAGCGAAACAATTTAATATTAGCCGAAATATATGTCATTCATTTATTAATTCTAATAAAGTTTTAGTTAATGATAAGGTGGTTAAAAAAAGTCATTTATTAAAAGAAAATGATGTAATAAAAACTCCTATTATTGAAAAAAACTCTATTTCAAATATATTTGAACCTATTAATTTGAATTTAGATATAGTTTATGAAGATAATTATTTGTTAATTATTAATAAACCATATGATTTAATAGTACATCCTTCTTTAAGTTATTCGGGTGTTACTTTGATTAATGGATTACGTTATCAAATAAAAGATTTTTTATGTTCGCACCCTTTAAGACCAGGCATAATCCATCGTCTTGATAAAAATACTACAGGTTTAATTATTGTCGGCAAAACAAATGAAGTAGTTGAAAGAATGCAAAATTTAATTCGACAAAGAAAAATTCAAAGAATTTATTGGTCTTTGGTTTATGGTTTTTTAGGCCATGAATATGGAACTATTGATATTCCTATAAAAAGAAGTATAAGTGATTATTATAAAATGACAGTTTCAAAAGAAGGAAAACGTGCTATTACTCATTTTAAAACTTTAGAAAAATTTAAAGATATTTCGCTATTAGAATTGAAATTAGAAACTGGTCGAACACATCAAATAAGAGTTCATTTATCTTATTTAAAACATCCTATTGTAGGAGACACTTTATATGGAAGAGAAAATCAATTATTAAATAAACAATTATTACATGCTAAAAAGATAAATTTTATTCACCCTTTTACAGATGAAAATTTAGAATTTGAAATTCCTTTACCTATTCATTTTCAAGAATTTTTAAAAAAATTAAAAAGTGAATAATTATATAAATAAAATATATATAATTGAAATAAATAATAATTAAGGTAAATTAAATGTATTTACAACAAACAAAAGAACAATTAGAAAAAATTTTAAATGATAAATATAATATTCCGTTTTTTTTTCAATATAATTATAAATCAGAAGATATTGATTTTTTTTTACCTTTGTTTGTATATAATCAAAAATTTAAAAAAAGTTTATTAAATATTTTCGAAGATTTTAAAAAAGAAATTATAAAAAATTCATCAATAGAAAATATTTTTTTTTGTAAAGGTTTTTTAAATATTAAATTAAATAGAAAAATAGCAATTAAAAATATTTTTTTAAATATCGGAAATTTTGATAATTATATTAAAAAAAAAAATAATCATAATAAAGTTATAGTTTTGGATTATTCTTCACCTAATATAGCTAAAAATTTTTCTATTGGTCATTTAAGATCAACGGTTATCGGAAACGCTTTAAAAAATGTTTATCAAAAATTAGGTTTTACAACCGTTAGTATTAATCATTTAGGAGATTGGGGAACTCAATTTGGAAAAATGATTTTAGCTTATAAAAAATGGATTAAAAAAGAAAATCTTAATATTGATCCGTTGACGGAACTTCAAAGAGTTTATGTTTTGTTTCATCAAGAAGCTGAAAAAAATAAGAAATTAGAGGAAGAAGCAAGAAATATTTTTCGTTTATTAGAAACCAAAGATAAAGAAATAATTAATTTATGGCAATGGTTAACAGATGTCTCTTTAAAAGAATTTAAAAAAATTTATGATTTGTTAGGAGTACATTTTGATCATTATATAGGCGAATCTTTTTTTCATGACAAAGCTATTCAATTATTAGATGATTTGCATAAAAAAAATGAAATTGTATTAGATAATGGAGCTTATATTATCCCTTTAGATAATGATTTACCTCCTGCTTTGATGCAGAAAAATAATAAAAGTACACTTTATTTAACAAGAGATGTCGCTTGCGCTATATATCGTTATCAAAGATTTGCTTTTCATAAATGTTTATATATAGTAGGTAATGAACAAAAATTACATTATCAACAATTAAAATTAGTTCTTAAAAAAATCGGTTATGATAATATTAATTTAGAACATATTAATTTTGGTTTAGTTTTATTCGAAAATACGAAAATTTCTACAAGAGAAAATATTGAATTTAAACTGATTGATATTATTGAAAAAACTAAAAAAGAAGTTAAAAAGATAATACAAAAAAGACATTTAGATGAAGAAAAAATAGAACAAATATCTCAAAAAGTAGCTATAGGAGCGATTGTTTTTAATGATTTAAAAAATGATCGTCATTTAAATATTGATTTCGATTTGCAAAAAATGTTAAAATTCGAAGGTAATACTGGTCCTTATTTTCAATATACAGTTGTTAGATTTCGTTCTATTCTTCTTAAAGTAGATATCAACAACACAATTGATTTAGATAAAATTATTGATTATTATGTAGGAGTTGAATATTATAAATTAATTAGATTAATAGACTCATTTTCGGTGGTCTTGGAAAAAGTTCAAGAACAAAATATGCCTAGTGTTTTATCTCGATATCTTTTTCAATTAGCTAAAAGCGCCAACAAATTTTATGAAAAAGAAAAAATTTTACATGCGGATAATAGTTTATTACAATATGCTAATATTTTGTTAATTAAGAATTTTTTAAATATTTTCGAAGAAGGAATGAGTATTTTAGGTATTCCTGTCTTGGAACAAATGTAAAAAAATATTTATAATTTTCTTATTTTATTTATTTTTATTTTTTATTATTTATTTTGTTCTAAAAAAATATTACAAAAAGGATTTTTATTAATGAATAGTTTTGATTTTGAACAAAATTCATCAGAATGGTTCAATCATAGAAAGAAATATATTAACGCTTCAGAAGTATCTACTATTATGGGTTTGAATCCTTTCGAAAGTAAACAAAGTCTTTTCCGAAGAAAACTTTTTGATGAAAAAATAGAAGATAATAAATTTATGCGTCATGGAAGAAGTTTAGAACCCAAAGCTAGAACTTTTTTTAATGATGTTAATAAATTAGATTTCAAACCTTTAGTTTTTGTAAAAGAATTTTTTTCGGCCTCTTTAGATGGTTGGAACGAACAAACTAATAGTTTATTGGAAATAAAGTGTCCTATTAATCTAAATTCTAGCACTTGGAGAGAATTTTTTATTAATGATGTGATTCCTATTTATTATTACGCTCAAGTTCAAGCTCAAATTTATTGTTCTAACGCAGATAAAGCATTCTTTTTAGTTTTTCAAACTTATCAAAAAGCTAAAGTTAAAGAAATAGAAAGAGATCAAACTTTTATTGAAAAAATGTACAAACAATGTTTAATTTTTTATAATCATTTTTTAGAAGGAAAGAAAATTTTAAATAAAATATCTGATAATTAAAACGTTATTATTTTGTATTCATTAATATAAAAAAAATTATATAATATTAACAATATATAATATTATTTTATATTTTAAATATATTTTGTAAATATCAAAAAAAGAGGCAAAAATGGTTTTCACAACTATTAAAAATATTCTTTGTAAAAAAATAAACGTGGAAGAAATAAAATTATTACCCGAAACAAGATTAAAAGAAGATTTAGGTTTAGATTCTTTCGATGCTGTGGAATTAGTTATTGATTTAGAAAAAAGTTTTAATTTAAAAATTAGCGATGAAACTATGCAGCAATTTAAAACAATTAAAGATGTTGTGTATTATATAGAAAAAAATTATATTAATTAATTATTTTTAATCCAAGAATTGAACAAGGTTTTTTTATGTTAAATTATGATTTTAAAAAAATAGAAAAAAAATGGCAAAAACATTGGGAAGATAATAAAATTTTCAAAACTATTTTTGATTTTTCTAAAAAAAAATTTTATTGTTTAGATATGTTCCCTTATCCTTCTTCTTCTGGTTTACATATAGGACATATAGAAGGTTATACTGCTAGCGATATTGTCAATAGATTCAAAAGAATGAATGGATATAATGTTTTTCATCCTTTTGGTTGGGATTCTTTTGGATTGCCAGCGGAACAATACGCTTTAAAAACTGGTAATAATCCTCGATATTTTACTTATGAAAATATTAATAATTTTAAAAAACAAATAAAATCTTTAGGAAAAGGAATTGATTGGGATACAGAAATAGCTACTTCTGAACCTTATTTCTATTCTTGGACTCAATGGTTATTTAAACGTTTTTATGAAAAAAATATGGTTTTTTTAAAAAATACAGAAGTTAATTTTTGTGAAAAACTAGGAACAGTTTTATCTAATGAAGAAATTTTAACAACGGAACAAGGTATTTTTTCCGAAAAAGGTGGATTCCCTGTTGTAAGAAAAAAAATGAAACAATGGGTTTTCAAAATAACTTCTTATCTTGATAGATTATTAAAAGATCTAGATTCGTTGGATTTTCCTGAACAATTAAAAAATATTCAAAAAAATTGGATAGGCAAACAAAAAGGATTTATTTTTAGTTTTTCTGTTCTTAATAATGATAAGTTTATAGAAACTTTTACAACTAAACCATATACTATTTTTGGAGTTAGTGCTATAATTTTAGCTCCTGAACATCCTTTGATTTCTTCAATTGTTAAAGAAGAATTTTTGATAGAAGTTAATTTATATTTAACTAAATCCCAAAACAAAACAGATTTAGAAAGAAATATTAATAAAACAAAAACTGGAGTTTTTACAGGTAATTACGTTATCCATCCTTTCACTAAAAAAACAATTCCTATTTGGGTTTCTGATTATGTATTGCCGCATTACGGAACAAGCGCTGTTATGTTTGTTCCTTTTTGTGATGAAAGGGATTTTGCATTTTCTCAAAAATATAATTTACCAATAATTCCTATTTTTGACAACAATATTAAAAATAATGAAGCTAAAAATAAAATAGATAATTTTCATTCAACCCGAGACAAAGATATTTTAATAAATAGTGATTTTTTAAATAATCTTGATATTAAACAAGCTAATGATAAAATTATATCATTTGCTGAAAAAAACAATTTAGGAAGAGTTTGTTTTACTTATAAAATGCGTGATTGGGTTTTTTCTCGCCAAAGATATTGGGGCGAACCTTTCCCCGTTTATTATGATGAAAACAATAATATTTATTTTAATGAAGATAAAGAACTACCTATTGTATTGCCTTTTTTAGATAAAATAGAAATTGCAGGCGATGGAACATCTCCTTTATCTCGGATGACTTCTTGGTTATATTTCGAAAAAGATTGCAAAAAATATAAAAGAGATTCTAATACTATGCCTCAATTAGCAGGCAGTTCTTGGTATTATATAGCTTATCTTTTGAAAAAAAATTCAGGAATAATCCCTTTAAATTCTAAAGAAGCTAAAAAAATATTAGATTATTTTTTGCCTGTTGATCTTTATATCGGAGGTAAAGAACATGCAGTAGGACATTTATTATATTCTCGTTTTTGGCATAAATTTTTATATGATTTAGGTTTGGTTTCTAATTTAGAACCTTTTAAAAAAATAGTTCATCAAGGTATGATTTTAGGCGAAGATAATCTTAAAATGAGTAAATCTAAGGGTAATGGTGTAAGTGCTTCTTTGGTTTTAGATAAGTATGGCGCCGATGTTACTAGATTGTATATTATGTTTTTAGGGCCTTTGGAAGATGATAAAGTTTGGTCTGAAAAAGGTTTTAAAGGGATCCAACGTTTTTTAAATAAATTGCATAATTTATTTTCATTATTTTTAGTTGATGACAAATGTGAATTATTAGAACCGATATTAAACGAAACAATCATAAAAACAACAGAACATTATAATAAATTAAAATTTAACACAATTATAAGTCAATTAATGATTTTTATTAATCAAGTTTACAAGATTAAAAAAATAAATTCAAATCAAATAAGAATTTTTTTACAATTATTAAACCCTATTGCACCTCATTTAACAGAAGAATTTAATCAAAAATTTTTGTCTAATTCAGAAGAATTAGTTTATTCTGAATGGCCTCGTCCTACAAAAATATCTAAATTTTCTGGTTCGCATGAAAAAATAATTATTATTCAAATTAATGGAAAATTTAAAGCAAAAATTAAAGTTGATAATGATAATAATGATAAAGAACTTATTTCCAAAATAGCTTTGAAAAATGAGAAAATTTCTTATTTGACAAAAGATAAAAGAATTTTAGATATTATCTATATAAAAGATAAATTATTAAATTTAATTATTTAATTTTTGCAAAATTAGAAAGGATGATGAATTCATATTGTGCAATTACATAAAAAAGGTTTAATGATAGTAATTTCGGGTCCATCTGGCGTCGGAAAAGGAGGAATAAAAAAAGCTTTATTAGAAAGGAAAGATAATAATTTTGTTTATTCTATTTCTGCTACAACAAGAAAACCTAGAGAAGGAGAAAAGGATGGGATAGATTATTTCTTTATAAAAGAAAAAGATTTTAAAAAAAAAATTAAAGAAAATTATTTTTTAGAATATAATAAATTTGTTAATAATTATTATGGCACTCCTTATAAAAATGTTTTAAAACAATTAGAAGAAAAAAAAGAAGTCTTGTTAGAGGTTGATATTCATGGTGCTTTAATGATTAGGCAACATAAAATACATAAAGATAGTGTTTTTATTTTTATTGCTCCTCCTTCTAAAAAAATTCTTTATGAACGTTTAAGAAATAGAAATTCCGAAACAGAAGAAGAAATTCGTGAAAGAATGTTAAATTCTGAAAAAGAAATTAAGTTAGCTTATAAATATGATTATATTGTTGTTAATGATGAAATAAATAAATCCGTAGATAAAATTATTTCTATTGTTACTGCTGAACATTCTAAAACTAAAAATAGTATTGATTATTATTTGACAGAAATTTTAAAAAAAGAAAGTGATTGTATATGTTAAAGAAAAAAGAAGGTTTAAATTACCCTTCGATCGATGAATTATTGAAGCGTATAGACTCTAAATACAAATTAGCTTATTTATCAAGTAAAATAGCTCATATTATAGAAACGCATAATATAGATGTTTCTCATATATCAGGTAATAAAATATTAAGTAAGGCTTTGTCTGAAATTATTAA
Source organism: Candidatus Phytoplasma luffae (assembly GCF_018024475.1). Lineage (GTDB taxonomy): Bacteria > Bacillota_I > Bacilli_A > Acholeplasmatales > Acholeplasmataceae > Phytoplasma > Phytoplasma luffae. Next base: position 221,148 of record NZ_CP054393.1, read on the forward strand.
TGGTAATTTTAATATCGTTTTTAAAAAAGATTAATTTATTTAATCATTTGAATTAAAATAATTTTTATTATAAAATATTTATTTTTTATCTAATATTTTCAATTTAAATACGAGAGGAATTTTATATTGTCATTTTTTAAACATATTCCAGTTTTGCAAAAAAAAGTTATTCAATATTTAAATATTAAACCGCAAGGAATTTATGTTGATGCTACTTTAGGAAGCGGAGGACACAGTTCAGCTATTTTAGAATTATTGGACAGCGGCAGTTTACATTCTTTTGATCGTGATTTTTTCGCTATTCAAGAGTGTCAAAAAAAATTTCAAAATAAAAAAAATTTGTTTTTATATCATAGTAATTTTTCTATTTTAAAACAAGAACTATTTAAAAAAAATATTTTTGCTATTGATGGTATTGTTTTTGATTTAGGTTTGTCTTCTTTTCAAATTGATAACCCTCAAAGAGGTTTTAGTTATTTAAAAGATACTTTTTTGGATATGAGAATGGATCAGGAACAAGAAAAAACAGCTTGCGATATAATTAATAATTATAGTTTAAAAGAATTAAAAAATATTTTTTGGTCATTTGGAGAAGAGCCTAAATCTGTTATAATAGCTAATGAAATTATTAAACAAAGACCTTTTCATAATAGCTCAAAGTTAGTAGAAATAATTGATAAGTTTTATCCTTTTTATTTAAAGAAAAAAAGAGGTCATAGTTCTAAAAGAATATTTCAAGCTTTAAGAATAGAAGTAAATCAAGAATTAAAATGTTTAGAAGAAGCTTTACAACAAAGTTTAGAATTATTAAAAAAAAATGGAATAATTGTTGTTATTAGTTTTAATTCTTTAGAAGATCGTTTGGTAAAAAAATTTTTTCAAAAACATAGCCAATCTTATTTACCTCCTAAATTACCTATTAAAGAAAAAAATATGCCAATAAATCCTCTTACAATTATTACTAAAAAAATTGTCACACCTCAATTAGATGAAATCGAATTTAATATTAGAAGTCATTCTGCTAAATTAAGAGCTGCTATAAAAAATTTTTAATAAAATTGATTTTATAATAAATATTTATATTAATTATTTGTTTGAAAAAAAACCAATTTTAATATATAATTAAAATGATTGTCTCATTTTTTAAATGAGTTATTTTTATAACATAAATATTGCTTCCGGTTTATGTAATATTTATTTTTGTTATTTTTTTTATTTCATATTAATAAATTAAATATCAAATAAATTTATTTTATTATTTTTTGTTTTTTAATATTTTTATTGTAAAACAATATTTTGATTTAAATATAGTTTTATATTTTTTTTTAGTTTGATAAATTGGAATTATAAATATATTATTTATATATTTAATGAAAGGTTTTTATCCAAATGGCAAAAAAGAAGGAAATTCTTAATGTTCTTTTAAAAACATATGATTATCATTTAATTGATAAAGCGGCAAAAACAATTATTGATAGCGTTACTAAAACTGGTGCAAAAGTTAAAGGGCCAATTCCATTACCTACTAGAAGAGAAATTTTTACTGTTCTTCGCTCTCCTTTTGTTAACAAAGATAGTCGAGAACAATTCGGTCGTTTCACTCATAAACGTTTAATTCAAATTATCGAACCAAATAATAAAACAATAAACGCTTGGGAACATATTAATTTACATTCTGCAGTCAAAGTTGTTTTGAAAAAAGTAAATTTTTAAAAAATATATTTTTTTATTTTGTTTAATTATGAAAGAGGATTTTATGGCTAAAGGTATTTTAGGGCGCAAAATAGGTATTACTCAAATTTTTGATGAAAAAGGAATTTTAACCCCTGTTACTGTAGTTGATGTGTCTGATAATATAGTTTTACAACAAAAAACTATTGAAAAAGATGGATACCAATCAACTCAATTAGGTTTTGGTTCCAAAACAAAAAAAACAACAACAAAACCTCTTTTAGGACATTTTAATAAAACTAAAACTGAACCTAAATATTTTATTCGAGAAATTTCTTTTTTACCAAATGAGATTAATGAATTATCACAATTATCAGAAGGAACAAAATTAGACATTAATTTATTTGATACAAAAGAAATTATTGATGTCATAGGAATAAGCAAAGGTAAAGGTTTTGCAGGTTCTATTAAAAGACATAATCAAAGTCGTGGTCCTGAAAGTCATGGTTCTAGATATCATAGAAGACCTGGTTCTATGGGACCTATTAAAGGTAATATTACAGGTAAAAAATTACCAGGACAAATGGGGCATAAACAAGTTACTTTACAAAATTTAACACTTTATTCTATTGATTCGGAAAAAAAATTATTTTTGATTAAAGGTAATATTCCAGGTCCTAAAAAAGGTTTTTTAATTATTAAATCTGCTGTTAAAAAAAATAACAAGGAAGTTTTATAATGACTAAATTGAGTATGTTTAATCAAAAAGGAGAATTTATATCAGAAATAGCTTATAATGAAAATATTTTTGGTATAAAACCTAATCAACAAGTTTTATATGATGTTGTTAATCAACAAAGAGCGGCAATGCGTCAAGGAACGCATTCTACTAAAAATAGAGCTGTTGTTTCTGGTGGTGGAAAAAAACCTTGGGCACAAAAAGGTACTGGTAATGCTCGTCATGGTTCTATTCGTTCTCCTTTATGGAGAGGTGGCGGAGTTGCTTTCGGACCCAAACCAAGAAAATATAGTTTTAAGATAAATTCTAAAGTTAAAAAATTAGCTATGTTTTCTGCTTTATCTTTACAAAAAGAAAATAATAATGTAATAATATTGGATTTTTTAAAGTTGGAAAATCATAAAACAAAGACTTTTAAAGAATTTTTAGATAAAATGAAAGCGCCCAATAAAGTTTTGGTGATAGTTAATAAATTAGATGATAATTTAGTTCGATGCACTAATAATTTACCTCAAGTAACTTTAGAAAGCGCTCCTCATGTTAGTGTTTATCAAATTTTAAATACAAAATGTCTTCTTATAACAAAAGAAGCTGTTGAATATTTTGAAAAGGTTTTAAGATTATGATTAGATATTATGATATAATTAAATCTCCTATTATTACAGAAAAAACTAATAAAAAATTAGAATCTCATAACGAATATACTTTTAAAGTAGCAAAAAATTCTAACGAAACAGAAATAAAAAAAGCAATAGAACATATTTTTAATATTAAAGTTAGTTCTGTTAATGTTATGAATGTATTGCCTAAATTTAAAAAAAAAGGAAAATATCAAGGTTATACTTCTGGTTATAAAAAAGCGATTGTTAAAGTTGTTGCAGGCCAAAGAATAAGTTATTTTCATGAAGATAAATAAAAAATATATTTTCTAAATTTAAGAAAGGTTAGCGATATTCATGGCTATTAAAAAATATAAACCTACATCCAACGGACGTCGTAATATGAGTTTGCAAGATTTTAGCGAACTTACGCATTCTACTCCTGAGAAATCATTATTAGTATCTCAAAAAAGTACAGGCGGAAGAAATAATCAAGGTAAAATAACAGTAAGACATCGTGGTGGTGGAGTTAAACAAAAATATCGTATTATTGATTTTAAGCGTAATAAAGATAATATCGCTGGAACAGTGAAAACTATAGAATACGATCCTAATCGTAATTGTAATATTTCTTTAATACATTATATAGATGGTGAAAAAAGATATATTTTAACTCCTAAAGATATCGTTGTAGGAAGTAAAATATATTCAGGAGAAAAATCCGATATTAAAGTTGGTAATTCTTTACCTTTGAATAATATTCCTGTTGGTTCTTTTATTCATAATATTGAATTAAAACCTGGCAAAGGTGGCCAATTAGCTCGTAGCGCAGGCGCTTCAGTTCAACTTGTTAAAAAAGAGGATAAATATGTTGTTTTAAATTTACCTTCTGGCGAAATAAGAAAAGTTTTGGCGACATGTAGAGCAACAATAGGAACATTAGGAAATGAATTTCATAAATTAATTCGCAATGGTAAAGCAGGAAGAACTCGCTATTTATCTATAAGACCTACAGTTAGAGGTTCAGCTATGAATCCAAACGATCATCCGCATGGTGGCGGAGAAGGTCGCGCTCCTATCGGCCGTAAATCACCTATGACTCCTTGGGGCAAAAAAGCACGTGGTTTAAAAACACGTAAAAAAAATAAAAATGGCAATAATTTAATTATTAAAAGACGTAAATAAATAAAATTAGGAGATTTATAAAATATGGTTCGTTCAATTAAAAAAGGTCCTTTTTGTGATGAACATCTTTTATTAAAAATAAATAAACAAAACGAATCTAAAATTAAAAAAGTAATTCAAACTCGTTCTCGAAGAAGTGTAATTTTACCTGAATTTATAGGGCATAAAATTGCTGTTTATAACGGTAAAGAATATATTATAACTTCTGTTACTGAAGATATGGTAGGACATAAATTAGGAGAATTTTCGCCTACTCGTACTTTTCGTGGCCATGCTAAAGGCGATAAAAAAAATCAAAAAAAATAATTTAAAGAAGGTATTTTAGTATGAAAGTAAAAGCTTTTGCTAATCAAGTTCATATTGCGCCTAGAAAAGCACGTTTAGTAGTTGATTTAATACGTGGTAAACAAATTAAAGAAGCAGAAGCTATTTTAATGTTTACTTCTAAATCGGCTTCTCCTATAATTTCTAAATTATTAAAAAGTGCTGTATCTAATGCTGTTCATAATTTTAAACTTGATGAAAATAATTTATATGTTGAAGAGATTTTTGTTAACGAAAGTTTACGTTTGCCTCGTTTGTTTCCTAGAGCTAAAGGAAAAACAGATAAAAGAAAGAAAAGAACATCTCATATAACAATATCTGTAGCTGAATTAAATAAGACAATAAAGGAGATATAATTTCAGTGGGTCAAAAAAGTAATCCTAACGGTTTAAGGTTAGGAATTATCAGAAATTGGGATTCTGAATGGTATACAAACGATAAAGAAGTTCCTATTTTGGTTGTAGAAGATTTCAAAATTAGAGATTTAATTAAAAAAAGTTATCCTAAAGGTGTTGTTTCTAAGGTTATAATTAAAAGATTAAAAAAATCTAATGATGATATTATTCAAATTGATTTATATATTACACAAATAGGAATTTTTCAAGGTTCAGATAATAAAAATAAAGAGAAATTAGTTAAAAAAATAAATAAATTAATTAATAAAAAAGTAGATATTAATGTTTTTGAAATAAAAGCAATTAATAAAATTTCGAGTTTGGTAGCGCAAAATATTGCGACACAATTACAACAAAGAGCTTTTTATAGAACGGTACAAAAAGCAGCTATGCAAAGATGTTTAAAAAGCGGTGTAAAAGGTGTTAAGATTATTATTTCAGGACGTTTAGGAGGAGCAGAAAAAGCTAGACAAGAATCTGTTTCTATGGGAGCTGTCCCTTTAAACACTTTAAGATCTGATATCGATTATGCTTTCGAAGAAGCGCATACTACTTATGGAGTTGTCGGAGTTAAAGTTTTGATTAATCATGGTCAAGTTTTACCTAACCAAACTATCGCTGATACAAGAAAAATATTTGCTTCTTCTTTTACAGGATATGATAAAAAAAAATATATAAATAAGAAAAATATTAAAGAAAATAAAAATTTTAAAACTAATAAATAATTTTTTAATTTATTTTAGAAGAGGTGAATAACAAATGTTGATACCAAAAAAGACAAAATATCGTCGCCCTCATCGTGTTAAATACGAAGGTAAATCCAAAGGACAAAATAAAATTGTAAATGGTAATTATGGTTTAATCGCTACAAAAGGCGCATGGATCACTAGTCAACAAATAGAATCTGCTCGTATTGCAATGACACGTCATATGAAAAGGTTAGGAAAAGTTTGGATTAATATTTTCCCTCATTTATCTTTAACAAGAAAACCTTTAGAAGTTAGAATGGGTTCAGGAAAAGGTAGTCCTGAATTATGGGTAGCAGTTGTTAAAAAGGGTAAAGTTCTTTTTGAGGTAAGTGATAATAATAATTTAGAAAAAGAAGAAATAGAAGCTTTAAGATTAGCATCTCATAAGTTACCTATTACTACTAAAATTATTAAAAGAGGCCAAGAAGAATGAAAATGAAAGAATTGCGTACAATTCCAAAAGAAGAATTAGAAACAAAAATTTTTTCTTTAAAAAAAGAATTATTTTTTGTCAAACTTAAATTGGATTTAGCGAAATATAAAAATACTGCTGATGTTCGTAAACTTAAAAAAGATATTGCAAGAATAAAAACAATTTTAAATGAAAAAAAGATTTAAATAATTTAAATTAAATTTTAATTTTTGATAATTAATTTATATTTTATTTTTTATATAAAACAATTATTTTTTTAAAATTTTATTTATATCAATAAAATAAATATATTTAAAATAAAATAAATATATTTAAAATAAAATAAATATATTTATTTTATTTTATAAAAGATAAGTTTTTTTCATTCTGATGTTTTTTAAAAAATTTTGTTATAAAATAAAATGAGGTAAAATGATGCGTAATAATAGAAAAGTTTTATCAGGCACTGTACTTTCTGATAAAATGGATAAAACAATTGTGATCTCAGTTGATTATTATAAAAAAGATCCTTTGTATGGTAAAAGAATCAAAAAAAGTAGTAAATTTCATGCTCATGATGAAAAAGAAATTGCTAAAATAGGTGATTTTGTTAGTTTTGTAGAAACAAGACCCTTATCAAAAACTAAAAAATTTCGTTTATTAAATATTATTTTGAGTAAAAATAAGGCGGAATAAATATGATTCAGATAAATAGTCGTTTAACAGTAGCTGATAATAGCGGCGCTAAAGAAGTTTCAGTAATTAATATCCCTGGTTCAAGTAAAAGACGTTACGCTTATATAGGGGATATTGTTGTTGTTTCTATAAAAAAAGCTATTCCATCAGGGATGGTAAAAGCAGGCGATAAAGCAAGAGCTTTAATTTTGAGAACTAAAAAAGGTTTAAGAGGACAAGATGGTTCTTATATAAAATTTGATGATAATGCGGTAGTTATTTTAAAAGATGACACTACTTTAAAAGGAACAAGGATTTTTGGTCCTGTAGTTAAAAATAAAAAATTAAAAGACGGTAATTTTTCTAAATTTTTGTCTTTAGCTGAAAAAGTTTTTGTAATATGAGGTATTATAATGAAAATTAAAATAGGAGATATAGTTGTTGTTCGTACAGGAAAAGATCGTTTTACAAAAGATGAAAATAATTCTAAAAAAATGAAAACGGGAAAAGTTATAAAAATTTTTTTTAAAGAACAAAAAGTTTTGGTTGAAGGCGTAAATATCGTTACTAAGCATAAAACTTCTCCAAACGAGGACAAAACAGGTAATATTATTAAAGAAGAAATGCCTATTCATATTTCTAATATTTCTTTAATCGACATTGAAAAAAATATTCCTACTCGTGTTGGAATCCGTTACGAAGATGGAAAAAAAATTCGTTATTCCAAAAAAACAGGCACTAATATATAACTTATATTAAGGAAAGTATTAAATAATGAAAAAAAATGATATTCAACATCCTAAAAAAAATCTTCTTTTTTCTTTAAAAGAGGTTTTTAATTTTAAATCTGTTATGCAAATACCTAAAATAGAAAAAATAGTCATTAATATGGGTGTTGGCGAAGCTGTCGCTAATATTAAGATTTTAGATGAATTTTCTGAACAATTAACTTTAATCAGTGGGCAAGTGCCTGTTGTTATTAAAGCTAAAAAATCTATTTCTAATTTTAAATTAAGAGAAGGTATGCCGATAGGTTTAAAAGTCACTCTAAGAGGCGCCAAAAAAGAATTTTTTTTGGATAAATTGATTAGAATAGTTTTACCTAGAATAAGAGATTTTAGAGGTTTGAATCCTAAATCTTTTGATGGAAAAGGAAATTATTCTTTAGGTATAAAAGAACAAATTGTTTTTCCTGAGATTGATTTTGATAAAATCAAAAATATTTTCGGCATGGATATTTGTATTGTTACCACAGCTAAAAATGATGCAGATGCTAAAAAATTATTAGATTTTTATAAAATGCCTTTTCATAAATAAAATATTGATATAAAATATAAATAAAAGGAGATTTTATGGCAAAAAAATCCAAGATAGTTAAAAATCAAAAACAAAGAGAATTATATTTAAAATTTAAAGAAAAACGTTTGGAATTGAAGAATAATAAAGATTATAAAGGTTTATCTCGTCTTAAACCTCAATCTTCGCCAGTACGTCTTAAAAATATAGATCAAATCGACGGAAGAGCAAGAGGATATATAAGAAAATTTGGTATATCTAGAATCAAATTCAGAGAGTTAGCTAATAAGGGCGAAATATCTGGCGTGAAGAAGATTAGTTGGTAAAAGGAGAATAAAAAAATGGCAATAAACAATCCTATCGCTGATTTATTAACAAGAATACGTAACGCTAATATAATGTATCATGAAAAAGTTTCGGTTCCTATTTCTAAATTTAAAATTAAAATTTTAGAAGTTATAAAAAAAGAAGGTTTTATTAAAGATTTTTATTTAGATAAAGCTAACAAGAAAATTATTATTTATTTAAAATATAATGCTGATAAACAAAGGATTATTACAGGTTTGAAAAGAGTATCTAAATATGTTCCTGTAAACAAGATACCTAGAGTTTATAATGGATTAGGAATAGCTTTAATTTCTACTTCAAAAGGCGTTTTAACAGATTATGAAGCTTTATTACAAAATGTAGGCGGAGAAGTACTTGCTTATATTTGGTAATTATTAAGGAGAATATAATGTCCAGAGTGGGAAACAAAATTATTTCCATCCCTAAAGGTATAAAAGTGGAAAATCAAGAAGGAAATTTAATCAATATCACTTCTAAAACAGAACAAATAAAATATCAATTGAACCCTTTATTAAAAATAAATATTACAGAAAACTCTATCAAAATCGTTAGACCTAATAATGAAGTTTTTATGAAAAAAATTCATGGAACTACAAGAGCTTTATTATTTAATATGATTCAAGGTTTAGATAAAGTTTTTGTAAAAAGAATTACAATTGTGAGTTTATTTTATAATGTTAAAAAAGAAGGTTCTAATTTGATTTTTAATTTAGGATTTTCTCATGTTATTAAAATATCTATCCCTTCTAATTTAGAAATAGAAATTTTTAAAAATAAAGAAATAATTGTCAAAGGTATAGATAAACAATTTGTTGGTGAATTCGCTGCTAAAATATTGAAATTACGTAAACCAGAACCTTATAAAGGGACAGGTATTAAATTATTTGATCAATATGTTTATCGTAAAGCTGGTAAAAGCGCTAAAAAATAAGAAAGGATTTTAAACTGTATATTATGATAAATAAAAAAACTTCAAAAAGTTTACGCAAAAAAAGACAATTACGTTTGAGAAAAAAAATTATAGGCACACAAGAAAGACCTCGTTTAAATGTTTTTTATTCTAATAAATATTTTTATGTCCAGATTATTGATGATCAAAAACAAGTCACTTTATGCAGCGTTCATAGTAAAGAAATTGACGCTAATAAAATTAATATAGAAGTTGCATCTAATATCGGAAGAATGATCGCGCAAAAAGCTTTAAAAAAAGGTATTAATAGTGTTGTTTTTGATCGTGGTGGTCGTTTATATTTAGGGCGTATTAAAAATTTAGCTGATGCCGCAAGGGAAGAAGGATTAATATTTTGAAAAATCCACAATTAAAAAAAGATAATTATAATAACAGAATAGTTTTTGGCGGTTTAGAAGAAAAAGTTATTTCCATTAATAGAATAACTAAAGTTGTTAAAGGTGGGCGTCGTTTACGTTTTTCTGCTTTGGTTGTTGTAGGCGATAAAAAAGGGAAAATTGGTTTTGCCAATTCTAAAGCACAAGAAGTTTTAGACGCTATAAAAAAAGCATTAGAAAAAGCTAAGAAAAATTTATTCCAAGTTCCTATTTCTGAAGCTACTATTCCTCACGAAATTATTGGTAAATTTGGAGCATCTAAAGCTTTATTAAAACCTGCATCTAAAGGAACAGGGATTATCGCTGGCGGAAAATCAGCTAGAGCCGTTTTTAAATTAGCCGGCATTAATGATATTTTAGCTAAATCTTTCGGATCTAGAACTACGATTAATATTTTAAGAGCTATAATAGATGGATTAATGAATTTAAAAACTATACAAAGCGTTGAAAAAAACAGAGGTATTAAATTAATATCTAGATTTCAAGGTAAAAACAAATGAAAAAATTAGAAATTATATTAAGAAAAAGTTTAATCGGAAGAACACCTAATCAATTAAAAAATGTTCAGTGCTTGGGATTAAAAAAAATTAATCAAATAGTGATTAAAGAAGATTCTCCTAATATTCGAGGTATTTTAAAAAAAATTAATCATTTGATTTCAGTTAAAGAAATTATTGAAAAAGAAAGCAATTGATATAATATGTTACATTTATTAAAACCAGTTAAAAACGCTAGAAAAACAACTAAACGTTTAGGACGAGGACCCGGAAGTGGAAACGGAAAAACATCAGGAAAAGGTCACAAAGGTCAATTAGCACGTAGCGGTGGCGGTACTAGGTTGGGTTTTGAAGGCGGACAAACACCTATTTTTCAACGAATCCCTAAAAGAGGTTTTTATAATTTTAATCAAAAAAAATATTATTTGATTAATTTAAAAGAATTAGAAGTTTTTGACAATGATACCGTAGTGACAAAAGAATTATTATTAAAAAAAAGAATAATTAAAAAAGACACAACATGTTTTAAAATTTTAGCTAAAGGAAATTTTAGTAAAAAATTAACTATTCAAGCTTATAAATTTTCTAATAAATCCAAAGATATTATTGAAAAAAATGGTGGTAATATAGAATTAATAAGGTAATTTTTATATGAAAAAATTAATTATTTTTCTTTTAGATAAAAAAAGAGTAATTCAAAAAGTTTTGTTTACTTTATTTATTGTTTTTATTTATATAATAGGTACTAAAATATACATTCCTTTTTTGGGACCAACAGAATATTTATCGTGTGATACAATATCAAAATTGAAAAAAGAGAGTATATTTTTTAATAAACAAACCACTTTAAATCTTTTCGCTTTAAGTATCTTTCCTTATATTACAGCTTCTATTTTGGTCCAATTTTCTCAAAAAATTATTCCTTTTTTAAAGGAATGGTCCGAACAAGGTGATAAAGGGAAATATAAAATTAATTTAACTAATAGAATTTTAACTTTATTTTTTGCCTTAGGACAAGGTTGGGCGATAATAAAATTTAATTATTCGTGGTTTCTGTTTGATAAAATAAAAGTTTTTACTGTTTTATTTTTTTTAGTAGTAGGTGTTTTTATTTGTATTTGGTTATCTGATTTAATTACCTCTAAAGGGGTAGGTAACGGAGTTTCTATTTTAATAGTAGTAGGAATAACCAAACAATTATATGATGCTATATATTTCTTAATATCTAATAAAAATAATTTGGATGTAACAAGAATTTTGGTTTTATTTTTATTTTTAGTTTTATTAATATTTACTATTATTTTATCTTCAGGTTATTTAAAAATTCCTATTAATTATGCTTTAAATAAAAATAATAATAAAATTGATAAATATATCCCTATTAAAGTAAATATATCCGGGGTTTTGCCAATTATTTTAGCTGAAACTTTGTTAAATATAACTTCTTTATTGGATTTGTTGCCGACCAATAAAACATTAGATATTTTTATTTCTATTTTAAAAAAAGATAGATCTTTTTTAGAATTATCATTTTTTTTGTATATTTTATTGCTTATGTTGTTTTCTTTTTTTTCATCTTTCATGACTATTAATCCTAATAATATTTCCGAACATTTATCTCAACAAAACGCTTATTTAACAGATACTAACCCAGGAACATCTACTGTTAAAAAAATAACTTATGAAATGTTTAAATTGATTTTTATTGGTGCTATTTTTTTAACTTTATTAGCTATTTCACCTTATATAATTAATTTTGTTTTAATAAAAACAGGAAAAGAAGAAATCGCTCATAATATTAAATTGGGTGGTACTAGTCTTTTGATTGTGGTTGGTACTGTTATAGAATTTATACAAAGTCTTAAAGAAAAAAGAAATATTAAGAAATCTTATAATAAATTATTTTGATAATATAAATTAATATTAAAAAAAGGTTGTTTATTTTATTATGTTATCGATCAAATCTTTTGATGAAATTTCATTAATGAGAGAAGCAGGAATTATTTTAAAATCCATAAGAAAAGAATTATTGAATCATTTAAAAATAGGTATTTCTACTTATGAATTAGATATGATTGCTGCTAAATTGATGGAAAAACATGGTGTAGTATCGGCTTTTAAAGGTTATCAATCTTATGAAGGTTATACTTGTATTTCAGTAAATGAAATTGTAGTCCATGGGGTCCCTTCTAAAGAACTGATTCTTAAAACAGGAGATATAATATCTATTGATTTAGGAATAAAATATAAAGGTTATTTTGTTGATTCAGCTTGGACTTATTATTTAGGAGATATACCGCATCAAACAAAAAAATTTATTGAAAATACTAAGTCATCTTTATTTGCTGGTATAGAAAAAGTTAAACCTGGTAATAAGATTTCAGATATATCACTTGCTATATATGAAGTTGGTCAAAAAAATAATTATGGCATAATAGAAATTTTTTCAGGACACGGAATTGGAAAAAACTTACACGAAGAACCTTATATTTTTAATTTTGATTTTGTTTTTAAAGATTATATATTAAAACCAGGAATGACTTTTTGTATCGAGCCTATGTTTACATTAGGTTCTAAAGAAGTTAAAATATTAAAAGATGGATGGAGCGCTGTTACTTTAGATTCAAGTTTGAGTGCTCATTTTGAACATACAGTTTTAGTTACTGAAAAAGGATATGAAATTTTAACATAATATGAATAAATATATAATGATTAAAGGAAAAAATATTAAAATATGATTAATAACGATATTGAAACTTTAGATGCTTTAGTTGTTGGTATATTACCTAATTCTAAATTTAAATTAGAACTCCCTGATAAAAGAGTTATTATCGCTTATATTTCTGGTAAAATACGTACTAATAAAATACGTATTTTATTAGGCGATAAAGTTAAAGTTGATTATCGTGGTCGTATTATTTTTCGTTATATTTAAATAATAATAATATAAAAAAAGGATATATAATAAAATGAAAGTACGATCTTCTGTAAAAAAACGTAGTGCTGATGATATCATTGTAAAACGTAAAAAAAAGATTTATGTTTTAAATAAAAAAAAACGTCGTCATAATCAAAGACAAGGTTAAAAAAAAAAGGAGTTTTTAAAAAATGGCAAGAATCGTAGGAGTAGATATTCCTAACAATAAAACAATATTTATTGCTTTAACTTATATTTATGGCATTGGAACTAAAACTTCTAAAAAACTTTTGAATGAATTAAATATTGATGAAAATATTAGAGTTCATGAATTAAGCGAAAATCAATTATCTATTATCAGAACTGAATTAAGCAAATTAAATTTAGAAGGTGTTTTGAGAAGGTCTAAAGTTTTAAATATTAAAAGATTGATGGAGATAGGTTGTTATAGAGGTATAAACCATCGTAAAGGTATGCCTGTTAGAGGACAAAGAACTAGAAACAACGCTAAGACAGTTAAAAAAAATCGCAAAAAAGCTTCTCCAAGTAACAAAACAAATAATAAAGGGATGAAAAAAGGGTTTTAATTATAATGGTGAAACAAAGAAAAAATAAACGTAAAAAAATTAAGAAAAATATTCCTGTAGGCATAGCGCATATTCAAGCTACTTTTAATAATACTATTATAACTATTACAGATTTAGAAGGTAATACAGTTGCTTGGTGCAATGCAGGTTCTTTAGGGTATAAAGGTAGTAAAAAATCTACTTCATATATAGCTCAAAAAGTAGCTCAAAAAGTTTCTGCTTTAGCGCAAGAACAAGGAATGAAACAAATTGAAGTATTTGTTAAAGGGCCAGGAGTAGGAAGAGAAACTTCTATTCGTTCTTTACAAGAATCTGGTTTAGAAATTAACGCCATCAAAGATGTTACACCTGTTCCACATAATGGTTGTAGACCGCCTAAAAGACCTCGTGGATAAATATTAACCATATTTAAAGGAGAAAAAAATGGATAAATTAAAATTTATAAAACCTAATATGAATGTCGTCGAGGCAAAAACAGATTTAGCCAATGGAAAATTTATTATTTTTCCTTTAGAAAAAGGTTTAGGTATTACAATCGGTAATTCTTTAAGAAGAGTTTTGTTATCTTCTTTACCAGGTGTAGCTATTGTGAATGTTAAAATTGAAGGTGTTAACCATTATTTTAGTATTATTCCAGGCGTTGTAGAAGATGTTATGTCTATTGTTTTAAATTTAAAAAAAGTCGTTATCGCTGTAGATTCTAATGAAGACGATTTCGAAGTTAAATTAAAAATTGATACATCGGAAGAAAAAACAATAACAGCTGCTGATTTTGAAACTGTAGATGGTGTAAGAATTATTAATAAAGATCAAGTAATAGCTACTTTATCAGATAATATCCCTTTCAAAATGGTAGTTACTGTCAGAAAAGGAATCGGATATATATCAGCAGAAGATAATAAGATTTATAGTAAAAATGAATTCGGAGTTATCGCGATTGATTCTATATACACTCCTGTTTTAAAAGTTTCTTACAATATAGAACCTAAATTGAATAATAAAGAACAATTAGTTATGGATATCGAAACTAATAAATCGATCCAACCCAAAGAAGCTTTATCTTTAGCTTCTAAAATTTTGATTGATCATTTTAATATTTTAGTTAATTTATGCGAAAAAGTGCAAGATGATTATTTTATTTACGAACCAAAAGCTAAAAGTTATAATCATGCTTTGAAATTAAGAATCGATCAATTAGGTATATCAGTTAGATTATTTAATAGTTTAAAAAGAGCAGGTATAAATACAGTTCAAGAATTAGTTAGCAAAAATGAAAAATATATTTCTAAATTAGAAAGTTTAGGAAAAAAATCTTTTGATGAACTAAAAGAAAAGATTAAAGAATTAGAACTGAATTTTCAAGATGACGAAAAATAACATTTAAAAAAATATTTTTTGTTGTCGAAAATATAAATGTTATAAAAAAATATAAATTTTAATCATTTAAACAAAGGTGTAATAAAAATGGCATACAGTAAATTAAGACGTAATACGTCTCAAAGAAAAGCTTTATTAAGGAATTTAGTTTCTGATTTGCTTATTCATGATCGTATTTTTACTACTGAATCTAAAGCAAAAGAACTTAGTAAAATAATTGAAAAAGTTATACATTTAGGCAAAAAAAATACTTTATCATCTAGAAGGTTAGCATCTAATTTTTTGTTTGATAAAAAAATAGACGAGAATAAAACTGTTTTACAAAAATTATTTAAAGAAATAGCGACTAAATACGAAAATTTACAAAGCGGATATACAAGAATTATAAAAAGTGTACCTCGTAGAGGTGATTCTTCTTTTATGGCTATCATTTCCTTGGTTTAATTTTTATAAATTTTTAATTTAAAAATTTATTTTATTAAATAATATAAAAATTATTTATATAAATTAAATAAGGTATAATATTTAAATTATGATAGTTATTAAAAATTTAAATTTCAGTTATAGAAATAAAAAAATTTTAAAAAATTTTAATTTAAATATTTCTATGGGTGAATGGGTTACTATTATAGGTAATAATGGTTCTGGAAAAACTACTTTAGCTAGGATTTTGATGGGTTTATTACAACCAAATGAAGGTAAAATTTTTATCGACGGAAAAGAATTTAACGAAGATAGTTTACAAGAAATGCGTTCTTATATAGGAATGGTTTTTCAAAACCCTGATTATCAATTTGTAGGTTCAAACGTTCTTAATGATATTGTTTTCGGTTTAGAGAATCAATTATTATCTAGAGAAGAAATGCAAAAAAAACTTGATAAATATACTGTTATGTTGAATATTCAAGATTTGTTAGATAAAAATCCTCAAAATTTATCTGGCGGACAGAAACAAAAAGTCGCAATAGCTTCTGTTTTAGCTATGGAACCTAAAATTATTATTTTAGATGAACCAACAGCTTTTTTAGATCCGCAAGGAGCTCAAGAAATTTTCGATATTATTTATAATATTAAAAAGAACACAGATAAAATTTTAATAATTATTACGCATGATTTGAATTTATCTTCGAAAAGTGATAAAATTTTATTTTTGGAAGAAGGCAATTTGGTTAAATATTCTCCCCCTGTAGAATTATTTTCTGATAATAATTTTTGTGAAAAATATTTTAATTATTTGCCTTTAGCTCTTAAAATACATTTCGCTCTAGAAAGAGAGTCGGATATAAAAAAAATAAATAAAGATTTTTTTTATAAATTGAAGGGGTGTTTATGGGAATATATTTTCGAGATGTAACTTTTTCTTATAATAAAAAAAGTAACCCAGTTTTTGAAAAAATTAATTTAAAAATAGATTCTCAAAACGATTTCATCGCTTTAATTGGCAAAATAGGATCTGGAAAATCTACTTTAGTTCAATTAATGAATGGTTTATTAACTCCTAATGAAGGTTGTGTTGATGTTTTTGGTAATAAAATAGATAAAAAAACATCTCCTCGCGATTTAATATCTTTTAGAAAAAAAATAGGATTAGTATTTCAATTTCCTGAAAATCAAATTTTCGAAAATACTGTTTTAAAAGATGTTATGTTCGGACCTAAAAATTTTAATAAAAATGATGATGAAGCAAAACAAAAAGCCATTGAAGCTTTAGAACAAGTAAATTTTCCTAATGATTTGTTTGAAAATTCTCCTTTTAGATTATCTGAAGGCCAACAAAGAAAAGTAGCTATTGCTGGTATTTTAGCGATAGAACCATCTATTTTGGTTTTGGACGAACCCACTAGAGGTTTAGACGGGAATAATCAAAGACAAATAATGGAATTTTTACAACAAAAACATAAAAAAGATAAAAAAACTATTATTTTTATTACTCATGATATTAATTTAGTCGCCGAATACGCTAATAAAATTCTTTTTTTAGAAGAAGGGAAAATTGCTTTTTTCGGCTCTAAAGAAGATTTTTTCGATGATGAACAATTTTTTTCTAGATTAAATTTTTTAGTTCCACGAACTTTTGATATTTTGAAATTTTTAAATAAAAAAATAGGAATTCCTTTCGAATATAAATATTCTTATATTCAATTATTAAAATATTTAAAAAAATTTTGTGAAGGCGACGAGAAGATAGATGAGATTGAATATTAATAAAAAAAATGATTTTGATTCAAATCATAAATCTTTTATATATTCGATTCATCCTTCTTTTAAAATTATTTTAATTATTTTATTTACAAAAATTATTTTTAGTTTAAAATTAGATTCTTTTTATAAAATTGATTTTACAAATCGTGGTATAGTAAATTTTTGTTTTCTTTTGTTTTATTTATTTGTTTTTTGTTTTATTTTTTTTTATTTAATCTTAAGTTTAAATTACCCTTTCAGAACTTTAATGAAAGAAATTTTAAGATTTAAATTTATTTTTTTCTTTAGTATACTTTTACGTTGTTCTTATGAATGCCCACAAGGTTTTGAGGTATTCAAACATGGATTAAAAATAGAATTTTTTAAAGAACCTAAAATTTTTTTGTTTTCTATTATTTTTTTATATTTTTCATATTTTTTTTTGTTTAAAAATAAAAATTATAAAAATTTTGGTTTTCTTTTTATTTTTTTTTATTTTTGGAAAATACCTTGGAAAATAACCTTTTTATCTGGTTTGTATTCGCGCGATGATAGTTTTCCATTATTTTTTACTTATAAAGATTTTTTTTATATTTGTTTAATTTTTTCACGTGTTATTTTATTTTTATTATTTAATATTTTAATTAAGGAAACAATTTCTTTTGTTGAAGTAAATGAAGGTTTGAATATAATTTTTAAACCTTTGAAAAGATTTAGATTTTTTTTAGAAATTTTAACTTTGGTTTTGTCTTTAATTTTTATGTCTATTTCTTTTTTATTTGAAGAAGCGAAAAAAATTTTAAAAGCTCAATTATCTAGAGGTCTTAATTTTTATACTAAAAATATTTTCAAAAAATTTTATTATATACTTTCTTTATTGGTTCCTATTTTTGTTTTAATTTTTAAAAAATCTTTTGTTTTAGCAAATTCTATGGAAGCTAGAGGGTATGTTATAGGGAAAGAACGTACTAAATTTATTTTGTATAAAACCCAAAAAAAAGATTATTTTTTATTATTTTTAGTTTTTATTGTTTTTTTATTAAGTTTTTTATAACAATTATATATTTTTTATTTAATTTATTTTAATTAAAAAAATTTTAAAAAAGAGGTTTTTTTGAACAAAAATATAATTTATAAATTAATTTTGGTTTATGATGGCGCAAATTATTATGGTTATCAAAAACAACCTAATTTAATAACTATTCAGTCAGTTTTAGAAAATGCTTTATTTAAAGTTACCAAACGCAAAATTAAAACTATTGCAGCTAGTCGCACTGATAAAGGAGTTCATTCAGAGGGGCAAGTAGTTAGTTTTCAAACTGATTTTCGGATTCCTCCTTATAATTTAAAAAAAGCTTTAAATAAAATTATTTCACAAGATATTTTAGTTTTAGATATTTGTATTTGTGATTTTCCTTTTCATGCTCGTTATAATTCCAAATCTAAAATTTATCGGTATGTTTTTTCAAAAAAAAAATTAAATCCTTTTAATTGTCGATTTCAAGTATATTTTGAAAAACTTAATTTTTCTCTTATCAAAGAGGCGATACATTTATTAGAAGGTCAAAAAGATTTTGTTTTATTCACCAATAACAAAGATAAAAAGAAAAATACTATTAAAACAATTTATAAAGTTTTTGTTGAAGAAAATGAAAATCAATTTGTTATTTTTTTTCATGGTAAAGGTTTTTTAAAACAAATGATTCTTTTGTTAGTGGGTTTTTTAATTAATATCGCGCAAGGTAAAAAAACCTTATCAGAATTAGAAAATATGTTTTTAATTAAAAATAATAAAAAATTTACTTTTATAGCTCCTTCTAATGGTTTATTTTTAAAAAATATTTTTTATTAAAGAAAGAGGAGAATAAAATGTTTATTTCTTTTGAGGGTTGTGAAGGTTCAGGAAAAACCACTTTATCTCGTTCTTTATTTAAAAAAATAAATTTAAAAAATGATGTTATTTTAACAAAAGAACCTGATGCAAATATTCCTTTTAATATCGAGATAAAAAAAATCTTATTATCTTTCGATGATAAAATATCATCTTTGACAGAAGCTTTGTTATATGCAGCTAATAGAGCCGAACATTTAGATAAAATCATTTCTCCTGCTTTAAAAAATAATAAAATAGTTATTTGTGATCGTTATTTAGATTCTTCTATCGCTTACCAAGGATACGCAAGAAAATTAGGTTCTAATCTTGTTAATAAAATTAATTTTTTTGCTTTTCAGCATTTGCCTGATATTACTTTTTATTTAGATTTAGAACCGGATGTTGGTATTCAAAGGCTTAAAAAGAATAGAAAAGAGAAAATGGAATATTTTGATTTAAAAAATATTCATTTTCATAATTTAGTTAGAAAAGGTTTTTTGGAATTGTGTGAACAATTTCCTGAAAGAATTTATAAATTAGACGCTAATCTTTCTTTAGAAGAATTGGAATATATTATAATAACTAAAATAAAAAAGTCATTTAAAATAAAAATATGAATGAATCAAAAAAATTATTAGAAAAATTTAAAATAATTATTCAAAAAAATAAATTAGCTCATGTTTATGTTTTTGAAAACAATGATAACTTAGTTTTAAAATCATTTATGTTTGATTTAGTTTATGAATTTTTAAAAAAAGATAATTATTCACTTTTTTTAAAAAAAAATATAAAAAAAATGATTTGTCATAATTTTTATTATTTAGACGCTTATAGTCAGAATATTAATAAAGAAGATATTTCAAACATAAAATCTTATTTAAATAAAACTTCTTTGATAGAAGAAAAAAAAGTTTATGTTATTAATGGTATTGAAAAAATTTCTTATAAAGTGGCTAATAGTTTATTAAATTTTTTAGAAAATCCCATTAGCAAAAATCATTTAGGAATTTTATTAACTTGTAATCGTGATCTTGTTTTATCTACTATTTTATCTAGGTCTCAAATTTTTTCTTTAAATGATAACGATTCAAAGAATATTTTCAGTTTAAATAAAAATCCATACAATAATGATTTAAATAAAGTTTTTGAATCGTTATTGAAAATATCTGATAAAGAAAAAAAAGATGATTATTTAGTCTCTTTTAAGAAATTTTTTTTATTTTTTTTAGATTCTATATCAGAAAAAAAAATAGTTTCTAAATTATTTTTTTATAGTTCGAATCTTAAACAAAATAATTCTTTTATTGATGATTTCTTATATATTTTGATTAGTTTTTTTTTAGATTTGTATTATTATAAAAATAATTTAAATTTTATTTTTCCTAAATCTTTGTTAGATAAATCTTTTTATAATGAATTATCTTCTTATTTAATAATTGATATTTTAGATTTTTTAACTAAATTAGAAAAAACAAAAATGATTTTAGAAAATAATTTTTGTTTTATAATTTTATTGATCGAAATAGAGAAAAAAATTCATTCGGAGAATATAAAATAAAAATATGTTAATGATTCAAAAAACTTTTTCATCAGAAAAAAATATTTTATATTTAGTATCTACGCCTATCGGTAATATGAATGATTTAAGTTTTAGAGCTTTAGAAATTTTAAAAAAAGTTGATTTTATTTTAGCAGAAGATACAAGAGTCGCATTAAAGATTTTAAAATTTTATAATTTTAAAAATCATTTAATTTCTTTACATAAATATAATGAAAAAGAACGTGTTCAAAAGGTCTTAAATTTTTTGAAAGATAATAAAAATTTAGCTTTAATAAGTGATGCAGGGACTCCTTTAATTAGCGATCCTGGTCTTTTTTTAGTTCAATCTGTTCAAATAGCTGGTTTCGTTGTTACTGTTGTTCCGGGCGTTTCTGCTTTTTTATCAGCTTTCGTTTTATCTTCTTTTGATATTCCTTTTTTGTTTTTAGGTTTTTTTCCTAAAAAAACAGTAGAACAAAAAAAAATTTTATTAAAATATCGCTTGTTCGAAAGTGCTCTTATTTTTTATGAATCAGCCCAAAGAATTAAAAAGACATTAACATTCATTTATGAAATTTACGGCAATAGAAATATCTCTTTATCTAGAGAATTAACTAAAAAATTTGAAACCATTACTAATGGTTGTTTAGATGAAATTTTAAAAGAAGAGTTAGTTGAAAAAGGTGAATATGTTTTAGTATTAGAAGGTAATAAAGATGTTGATTTATATAAAGATTTATCTTTGGAAGAACATATAACTTTTTTTATGGAAAGAGGTTACACAGAGAAAGAAGCTTTTCGAAAAGTAGCTAAAGATAAAAAAATTTCCAAAAAAATAATTTATAATAAATTTAAGATTCAACAAAATGACTAAAAAAAAAAAAAAAGGTTTTTATAATTTAAATGAATAAGTTAATGGATAAAAAAAATTTTTATATCGCGACCTCTATAGTTTATGCCTCTTCTGTGCCTCACATTGGAAATGTTTATGAAATGATTTTAGCAGATGTTATATCACGTTTTAAAAAATTAGAAGGTTATAATGTTTATTTTCAAACTGGAACCGATGAACATGGCCAAAAAATAGAAAAAAAAGCTTTACAACAAGGTTTATCTACACAAAAATATGTCGATAAAATATCTTTAAAAATAAAAAATATTTACGATAAAATGAATATTAAATATGATTTTTTTATAAGAACTAGTGATTCTTTTCACAAAGATAAAGTTCAAAAAATTATAGATATTTTATTTAAACAAAAAGATATTTATTTAGGTGTTTATGAAGGATGGTATTCTGTTTATGAAGAAAGCTTTATCTCTGAAAAAGATTTAATCGATGGTAAAACTATTAATGGCGAAACTCCTGTTTGGACTAAAGAAAAAGTTTATTTTTTTAAATTATCTAAATATCAAGATAGATTATTAAAATATTTAGAAAACGATCCAGAGTTAATTTTGCCTCAATCATTAAAAAAAGAAATTTTAAATTTATTAAAAACACCTTTGATGGATTTATGCATTTCTAGAACTTCTTTCCAATGGGGAATTTATTTAAATTTTGATCCAAAACATATAGTTTATGTTTGGATAGATGCTTTAAGTAATTATATTACTAGTTTAGGATATCCATTTTTAGATGATGTAAATGATAAATTTAAAACTTTTTGGCCTTGTGATCTTCATATAATAGGAAAAGACATTAGTAAATTTCATTTAATTTATTTCCCTATTTTGTTAATGGCTTTGGATTTACCTTTGCCTAAAAAATTTTTAATCCATCCTTGGATTTTATTTAATAATAAAAAAATGTCTAAATCTTTAAATAATGTTCTTTATACGGATGATTTATTAAAAATTTTTCCTGTAGATGCTATTCGTTATTTTGTTTTACATGAAATCCCTTATAATTCAGATGGTATTTTAACTTATGAACTTTTATTTGAAAGATATAATACAGATTTAGTTAATACTATTGGCAATTTATTGAGTCGTAGTATTGGAATGGTTGCGAAATATAAAGAAGGAGAATTAGTTAAAAATATAAATATTTCTAATCCTTTTCCAGATATGGATTTAGTTAAAGAATCTTTAAATACTTTTGTTTCTATCAAAAATTGTATGAAGTATTATAAAATCGGAGATGCTTTAGAATATATTTTAAAATTAGCACGTTATTGTAATAAATATATCGATTATACTCAACCATGGAATTTATATAAAATAAAAGAAAATTCAGATAAATTAGATTTTGTTTTATGTCAATTATTCGAAACTATTCGTTATATAGGAGTTTTGTTACAACCTTTTTTACCTCAAATAGCTGAAGAAATTTTACATCAAATTAAATCAGAATCAAATACTTTTGAAAGTTTAGAATGTTTTGGTTCAAATATAAATGAAAAGTTAAAATTAGAAAAAAAACTTTTGGAAAGATTAAATCCAAAAGATTTTATTTAAAAAAAATATTTAGGTTTGTATTTATTTTTTTCTATTGGTATATAATAAGCTATGTAATTTTTGTTTCGATCTACAACTATAAAAGGGTTTTCGGTAATTATTTGCCTTTCATCCAATGTAATACCATTTTTAACTAATTTAATAAGATAATCATTTAAGATTAGTTTCGGAGTATTTTGGAATAAAAATTTATGATCTATTAAGTGTTGAAGATTGACTTCATTTATCGTATGAGCCTCTTTTAAATTATAATCTCCTATTTGAACTCTATTTAAACTTTTTAAAGCTCCATAAGTATTCATTTTATTCGCTATATCTCTCGCTAAACTTCTTATATAAGTTCCTTTAGATACTTTGGCTTCAAAATCAATGGATTCATTGTATAAGGGGCTTTTTTTTTTGCAATAATGTATTTTAACTTTTCTAGGCGGTATTTCTATTTTAATTTGTTTTCTAGCTAAATGATACATTTTTTGACCTTTTATTTTGATAGCCGAATACATAGGAGGCGTTTGTAAATATTCTTTTTGATCAAAATAAATAAAAGCTTTTTGAATTTCTTTTTCTGATAAAATATTTTTTTTAATATCTAAAATATTTCCTGTTACATCTAATGAATCGTAATTATAATTAAAAATCATATTCCCTTGATATGTTTTATCTAAGTTTTCAAATAAAAAAGCTAATTTAGTAGCTTTGTTTATTAAAACAATTAAAAGACCCTCAGCTAAAGGGTCTAAAATACCTGTATGTCCTACTTTATCAAAGTTAAATTTTTTTTTTATTGAACATGTTACGTTATTAGATGTAATGTGTTTTGTTTTATTAATTAAGAAAAAACCATTCATATTTTTTTAATTTATTGTTGTTTTACAAAATTTGTTAATTCTTCTAAAGAACAATAACCTATATGCCTTTTTATTTCTTTTCCTGTTTTAAATAATATTAAAGTAGGAAATCCTTGAATTTGATATTTTGGTAATAAATCAGGGTTAGAATCAACGTTTATTTTGATAATTTCTATATGAGGGTTTTGTTCGAAAAAATTATTTAAAACAGGAGCTAATTTCTGGCAAGGTCCACACCAAGTTGCATAAAAATCAAGTAAAATTATTTCTTTTTCATTTATTAAAGTCTGTATATTTTCGTTGTTTATTTTCATAGTTTTTTATTCTTTCTTTTTTAAAAAAAATATTTATTTAATATTTTTAATTACATTTTTATTATAATATTTTTTTATTTTATTGAATAAAATTATATTCATTTATTTTGTTCTTTTTATTATTAAGATTTTCATTCTGAATCAAGATTATGATTATAAAATCTTTTGTTATTTATAACAGGCAAACTATCTGTAAATTCATTTGTTGGAGTTTGTTTGATTTTTTCTCTTAAGGCATCTAATTTAGCATCGAGATCATCTAAATACCATATCAAAAGTGCTTCACTTATTTGAGGTTCTTTTGCTGAACCATATTGTAATAATCCGTGATGAGCAATAATTAGATGTTTTAAAAGTAAAATTTCTTCTTTATTTTGATAACCTAATAAAATAGCTTCTTCGTGGATATTGTTATTTCCTAAGATTAAGTGCCCTATTAAAGTTCCTTCTTTATTATATTTTTTGTTTATAAAATCAAATTCTTGTATTTTAGCCATATCATGCAAAATGATTCCAGAAATTAATAAATCTTTATTTAAAAAAGGATATATTTGGTGATAATCATTTGATATTTTTAACATATTACAAGTATGAAAACCTAAACCGCCATAATAATTGTGATGCATTTTACAAGAAGCTGGCGAAATTAAAAATTTTTTTTTATTTTTTTGATATAAATTATTAGTTATTTTTTTTAAAATGGGATTTTTTATCTCAGATAAGAAAAAATCAATTCTTTTATCTATTTCTGAAAAAGATAAAGAAGAACATTTGAAAAAAATATTGTAATAATAATAAATTTGTTCCCAATCTAATACGTTTTCAATAATATTGTATTTTTCACAAAATAAAATATTTTTGTTTTTCATAGTTATATATTCTGTATCAAATACATAAATTTTTTCTTTTATTAGAGATTCGTTTTCAATTTTTAATTTTATATTGATACAAAAATTTTCTTTTAATAAAAGATCGATATTAAAAAAATTCTCTCCTTTATTAAGGCTATTTAATTTTCCTATAAAACGTATTTTATCACCTATTTTTTTATCTTTTAAAAATATTGTTTGATTCATAAAATTCCTTTTTGAATAAATTAAATTTTAATTTTTATTTAAAATTATTTATAAAGAATATAAACTTAATAAATATTTTATATAAATAATTATAAATAAGATATATTTGTTTTGATTATCTTTTTTTTAAGAAAGTTTTTATTCTTTTTTTATTGATTATTCTATGATTAAAATTTTAATTTAATATTCTTTTTTAATTTTACCATTTTTTTATTTGATAAAATTTTTAATTATTATTTTTTCTTTTTTTATTTTAAAATAATTA
Organism: Candidatus Phytoplasma luffae; assembly: GCF_018024475.1. Lineage (GTDB taxonomy): Bacteria > Bacillota_I > Bacilli_A > Acholeplasmatales > Acholeplasmataceae > Phytoplasma > Phytoplasma luffae. Next base: position 246,823 of record NZ_CP054393.1, read on the forward strand.
TAATAAATAAAAAAATATAGACTTTGAAATTAAAGATTATGACTTATCCTATTTTATTTATATAATTTTTTTATATTTTAGATTTTCTTTTTTAAAATTTAATAGTTTATAAATAAGTTTATATATCGATACACAAAGAATAAGAAATATTATTTATTTTTTGTTAAAATAATAAATAAATTTTAAATATTATTATTTTTCGATAATTTATTAAATTTTATAAATTAATAATAGAAAAAGGAATTTTTGATATGTTCGAAAATTATAATCATCAATATCAACAAAATGATCTAAAAAAAGATGGATTCCAAAATAAAATTATTATTTTTGTTTTCTTTGCAATTATTGCAATTATTGCAATTTTAGTTTGTTGTATTTTTTTATTAAAACAAGAAGCTTTTGATAAAAGTGTAGATGCCAAAATTAATAGTACCATTAATTTTTTAAAATCTGAATTAAATAAAAATAAAAAATCAGAAGATGAAATTTTAAATGGCCTCTTTAATGCTATTAACAAAAAAGCGCAACTAAATCAAAATAACCAAGAAAACGTAATGTTTAAGCCTATCGATAAAAAGAAATTAATTGGATTTGATAAATTAATTGGTTTTAAAGACGAGAAAGACGCCTCCGATAGATTTATTAAATCATTTAAAGCTGATATTGATAATTCTGACTTAGGTGAAACAAATCCGCCAATCGGAATGTTATTAGACGGCGTCGCTGGTACAGGTAAAACAACCTTAGCAAGAGCATTAGCTAAAGAAGTGGATGTTCTATTTTTCGAAGTTTCTAGTTCAACTTTTTCTTGTAAATACAAAGGCGAAGGTGTTACGAAAGTCGAAAAATTATTTTAATCAGCTCGCGAAGAAGCTAACAAAAGCAATGGCGCCATCATCTTTTTAGATGAATGCGAAACTATTTTCCAAGACTTAACAAAACTTGAAACTGAATCTGAAATTAATAATATCGTCAATCAATTAAAATCGGAAATGACAAGTAATAAAAATGACCCAAAAAAACCAATCTTTATTATTGGTGCCACAAACCATTACAATAAAATAGATAGCGCAATTAAATCAAGATTTAATTACAAAATAGAAATGTTCCCAGCTAATAAAGAAGACCCGACAAAAAATGTTTGAATTTTTAATTAAGAAAAGAAAAAACCCATATTCTGATGAAGCAAGATGATATTTATACGACGTTATTAACGAATATTTAGAACAATCAAAAATACTAGAAAATAAAACAAACAGAACATTAGAAAATTTACTTAAAGAAGCAGTACAAATTTGTCTTGTTGATAGAGTTGGAGAAACGTATAAAAAAAGAAAAATCAACATTTCCGATTTAAACAAAGCGTTCAAAACGGTTATTTCGAACCAACCAAAAGATATTGAAAAATTAAAACAAATCGAAATAGCAGTAAATACAAAAAACTAATTTAAATAAAAAAGACTTAATTAATTTAAGTCTTTTTTATTATCAAAAATTGATTTAAAAAATAAATTTATATTAATAATATTTTTATATCTTTTTATTAATTTTAGTTTTTTAAAAGAAATAAATAATTATGTAGATAAAAAAATAATATATTTGATACAAATTTTTGATTATTATTTATTTTTTGCTGTTTTTCAAAAGTTTTTCATAATTGTTATTATATAATTATAATATCGTTTACGAATATATTTTAATAATCAAAATTTAGGAAAAAAATTATGTCTCAATTATTTAAAATTATAAATCCTAATTTTTTTCAAATTTTATCTTCTTTTAACAAAGATATTTATATTGATTGTTTATTACTTTTGGAAGAAATTATTAATGAAGATGACAATTTTAATATCGAAAAAAATATAGCTTTAAATGTTTTAGAAAAATATTTTCAAGATAATTCTCAAATATTAACCGAAGATGATGAAACAGAAATTATTAATAATAATCGTCAAAAAGCTCTTAAAATAATTTCTTTATTAAAGAAAAATGGTTGGTTGGGAGAAGAAAAAATTAGTTATAATAAAGCTAATATACATTTTTTTGATTATAGTATAGAAATGATTCATTTTTTAAAAAAAACTATTAACCAAACAAAACCTGAATCTATAGAAAATATTTATAGCGTTTATTATCTTTTAAAAACTTTCATTTCAGATAAAAATTTTAATATTTTTAAAGAAATAATTATTATAACGGAAAATCTTTTAATAAAATTAAAAATTTTAAAAGCTAATATTTATCGTTTTTATAATAAACTTATTAATATTGATTTTTCTAATAATTTACAAAATATTTTAGAACAATTATTGACAGATTATAAAAAAAATTTTTTTGATTCTTCTTATTATATTTTAAAAACTACTAATAATTTTTTTAAATATCGTAAATATATTTATTCTTTTTTAAACCAAATAGAAAACGATCCTGTATATTTTGAAGAAATGAGTAATCAATTAACAAAAATTAATTTAAATTCTCATTTAACAAAAATTAATTTGAATTCTCATTCAGATAATGTTTTTTTTCTTCAAAAACAAGTTCAAAAAATAAAATATAATCTTCAATTAGTGGATAAATTAATAACTATTATAGATCAAAAAAATGAACAGTATGTGCAAATAGCTTGTGATAGGATTTTATTTTTTGATAATCAAAAAAAAAATATAATTAATCTTTTAAATTTTATTATTAAATTAATTTTAAATGAAGAAATTAATTATTCTCTTTTTTTTAATTTTTGGATTATAAAAAATTTAGACGAATTATCTTTATATAAACCACAAATGAATAAATCAGAAATATTAATTTCTCCATTTGAAGATATTCCGGAAGAAGTCCAAAAAAATTTAAAAGAAAAAAAAAGAATGTTTTTAGAAAAAAAAAATATTTTAGATCGTAAAAGTATTAATATATTTGTCCAAAATATTTTAGATAAAAAAACACCTCTGAAAGCTTCTGAATTGTTACTTAAAGATTATCAAGATGTTTCGAGATTGATTTTAATTTATCTTTATTCTAAATCTTCTTCTTATAAAAATATTTACAAAGTTCAAAAAATGAATAATAAAGTGAGTATTTTTAATATTAATTTTTCTGATTTTTTAATTTATAAAGTTTAAAATAATTTATATCTTTTTATATAAAAAGATATTTTTGATATATACTAAAAAGGTATTAAAGGAGGTACAGAAATTAATATTAATTTAAATAATCGAAATAAAAAAATAGAAAGTCATTTATGAAAATACAAAATAAAAATATTTTTTTTATATTAATTATAATGATTTTGCTTTTGATTAATTTTTATTTTAAGAGATTTCAAATTAAAGGAAATCCAGATAATGAAATTTCTAATTCTGTATTAAAAAAATTAAATTCTTGTCTTCGAGATAAAAAACAAACTTTAACTAATCATAATGATTTGTTGTCAAAACCTTTATTTAAATGTGATATGAAAAATAATAAAATTGTAATTATGTATAACTACACTTCGCAAGATTTATTATTAGTAGAAAAAAAATATATTTCAACTGATAAAGAATTCCAATATAAATATAATTCAGACAGAAAATTGATATTTAAAACATCAATTAACGATGCTGATTTTATAAATACTTATGAATATAACGATCTCGATCAAATTATCACCATTAGAGATAAAAATGGAAGAATTCAAACCAAATATAAATATAATTCCGAAGGTCAAAAAATTAAAAAAATAATTTTAAGATATGATTCACCTTATATAAAACAAAATATTTTTCATTATGAATATGATCCAAAAGGTCGATTAATAACAAAAATACATTATGGTTTTTATTCCCCTTATTATAATAATTTTTTCAAAAGTAATTTTATCAAAAATATTGCTTCTTTTTTTAATATTGAATTAAATAAATTTCATAAAATTGATAAAATTGATACAAAATATAAATACAACTCTAAAGGTTTAAGAATAGAAAAAATGGATCATTTAGGGAATCATTATTATTATAAATATGTTGGCTCTTGTTATGATAAAAAATTATAATGAACATTTTTTAAAGCGTAATAAAAAAAGTTATTATTTAGATAATATAAATAATACTAAAATTTTAGACAGCATATTAAAAAAGATTATATTTTTAACAAAACTTACTTATTGTGTCGTTTTTTAAATGAACCGACATTAAACTAGCTGAGACGAAACAAATGGAACAAGTATTAGTTTCATGTCTGATATCTAATAATTTATTATTTTCTATTTTGATTTGGATTTGGATAGAATCGCCACAAACCCCATTATTATAAAATAAATTTTTATAATTGGGTTTTTTGACTCAGGTTGTGTTTGAGGTTTAGTGCAATAATTAATAATTAAATTTCTATTATATTTAATCACAAAATAGTCACTTTTCTCCTTTTGCTAAATTTTTTATTTTTTAAAATCGTGTTTTAAAATTTCATTTTTTAATTTATCAGTGTCGTTGATCATAATATAATCTTGATTAAGTACGTAACAATTCGTGAGTATGTAATTTTTCCATTTTTCTTTTATTTTATTTTTTTGAAAAAAACAAAAAAAGAAATATCTATGATAGGTTAATAAATATAATAATTTATAAATATTAAGTAGAATGAATATTATTTATTACAATTGTTTTAAAAAAAATAAAAGTTTTTAAATATAATTAAAATTTAAATAAGAAAAAGAAAAATTTTAATTATATTAAAAAAATTACTTTATGATATTGTTTAAATTCTTATTTAATTTTTAATACATAGAGTTAAAGAAGAATATAATTATAATTTTAGTGATTCAGCTTAAAAAACGATTAAATGAATTTAAATTATAATAAAAAAATATAAAAAAGATATTGTTATTTGGATTAAAAGTTTAAAAAAACTTCTTAATTAAAAAAAATAAGATAATCAATTTATGAAATGTTTGATTATCTTATTTTTTTTAATTAAAATTAAAAGATTTTGTTTTTAATTTTATTTATTATTTTTTAGTTTTTTCTTCTAATTCTTTATGTAATTCTTTAAGTGCTGCTTTTAATGCTGTATGTTTTGTTTTTAAATTGTTTACAGTAACACCATCTTTTTGAGCTTCGTCTTTAAGCGCGGTTAATGCTTTTTTTACATCTTCTACTTTTTTTGCATCAATTTTTTTAGCTTCTTCTTTGTCTTTGTTAAATTTGACTATTACTTGTTTGTAATCTTCTTTGCTTGTATCAAATAAGTCTTCTGTGTATTGTTTAACTAATTTGTCAGCTTTGCTTTTATCACTATCTGCATAATCTGCATCTGTAAAAACTACTTCTGACATTTTTTTAACTTTTGCTTTATAATTTGCCATCTTGTCGCTATTAATAAACATATAACCTAAAACACCTAAAGCTACTAAAACTAAAGTAACAACGATACCAACTACTATCTTTCCGTTTTTAGTTTTTAAAAAACTTTCTCTTTGTTGCATTTGTAATCTCCTTTTTTTAAGAATAATTTTTTTTATCAAATCTTTTTTAGATTCAATACCATTATTATAACATAATTATTTTATAACACATTTTTTTTCTATTTAATTTTGTTAAAAATTTTATGAAGTATTTGATCAGCTTTATCATCTTTTTCTATTTGAACATTTTTTTTATGATTTAAAATTCTTTCTATATAGTGAATAGATTTTTTTTGATTTAAAGAAGCTTGATGAATGGTTTGGATTATATCATTATGTTGGAAATTATTATCTAAGTACCAATTTTTAATAATTTCTAATTCGTATGGTGTTAAATTTTCTCCTTTTAATTTTTCTATTTCATCTATTGTTTCTGTTATATATGTTTTATTTTTTTTTGTTTTTTCTTTTTTATCTATTTCTAAATAAAGTTGTTCTAATTTAATGAAAGTATTATCTAAATCAAATATTTCAATAATTTTGTTATTTTTTTTATCTTCTGATAAAGAGAAAAAATTTTTTTTCAATAATTTTTCGAGAATATTTTCTACTTCATTTTTAGAAAGATTAGTTTTTTCAGCTAAAAAAAGTGAAGAAAAATTTTTATTTTCGTAAGAATTAAATAAAAATAATAAAATAATTAATTCTTGTAGTGTTAAATCTAAATTTTTATATTTATTAATTAGAATTTTTTCAATATTTAAATAATTTTGTTCATAGAGGTTTTTGAACATTTATTTTCTTTCCTTTCTTTATTTAATTTAATTAATGCTTTTTGAGCTGCTTTTTGTTCAGAAGCTTTTTTAGTTTTTCCAAAACCTCTACCTAATAATTGATTTTCTAAATAAACTTCGGCTATAAATTCTTTTTCATGCGCCAATCCTTTTTCAGAAATGATTTTATAAGAAATATTTTTTTTATTAGTTTGGATTAATTCTTGCAATTGAGTTTTAAAATCAATTATATTAATAACTTTTTTTAAACAAGGTAAAACAACATAATTAAATGTTTTTTCTACTTGGTGATAACCTAAATCCATAAAAATAGCTCCAAATAAAGCTTCAAAAGCGTCCGCTATAATAGAATAATTATTATGAAATCTTTTTCTTTCACCTTTGCCTAATAAAATATATTTTTTTAATTTTATTTCTTCCGCGTAAATTAACAAAGATTCAACACAAACAGCTTGAGATCTTTTTTTAGTCATAATTCCTTCGTTATCTCTATTTTTTTTGTATAAATAATTAGCCATTAAGAAATTAATAATTGAATCTCCTAAAAATTCTAATCTTTCATTGTTATTTTTTGTTAAATTATTTTCGTTAGCGTAAGAACTGTGCGTCAAAGAAGTAATATAAATTTGAATATTTTTAGGTTTTATGTTTAATCTATCGAATAATCTTTTTAAATTCATAATTATTATTTTAATAACTTAAATTTATTTTTGATTTTATTTATAAATTTTTTTTCAATTAAAGTTTTTGCTTGAACGATAGCTTTATAAAAGGCATATTCATCGGAATTACCATGAGCCTTAATAACAATTTTATTCAAACCTAATAACATAGCGCCACCTATTTCTTTAGAATCTAATTTTTTTTTTATTTTTTTTAATTTTTTAGCAAATAATAGTTTGCTTATAATTTTTTTAAACCAATTTTCAGTCATAATATCTTTAATAATTTTAAAATAATTTTTTAATGAACCTTCGTAACTTTTTAAGACTATATTACATGTGAAACCATCACTTAATAAAACATCTGCTTCTGTATTTAAGATATTAGTGGTTTCTTCGTTCCCTTTAAAAATAATACGATTATCTTTTTTTAATAAATCATAAATTTTTCTTTCCAATTCTCTCCCTTTACCTTTTTCTATACCTATATTTAATAATTTTACCACAGGATTAGAAATTTGAAATAATTCTTTTGCCGCTACAGAGGCATAAATAGCGAAATTTAATAAATTTTCTGGTTCTGTTTCGGCATTAGCGCCAGCATCTATTAAAATAACTTTTTTATTTGTTAAAGAATTAAAAATAGGAGCTAAAGCTATTCTTTTAGCAAATGGGATAGTTTTTATCATTAAAAAACTTGCTAAAACTAAAGCTTGAGTAGGTCCGGCAGACACAACACCATCAACTTCATCGTTTTTAGCATCTTGAAGTGCTAAAAACATAGAATTTTTAGGGTTATCTCTTAATTCTTCTCTTATGTTTTTGATATCAGATTGAAGATAAAAAGAGGTATTGATAATATTTATTCTTTTTTTTATAAAATCATTAAAATTCTTTTCTATGATTTGATCTATTTTTTCTTTATCTCCGTATAAATTGATATATAAATTTGAGTCCTCTTCTAAAGCTTTCAAAATTCCTTTGACTATCATTTCAGGAGCGAAATCGCCTCCCATTGCATCAACAGCTAATTTAATCATTTTTTAGATAACCTCTTTTTTTAAATTTAATAAATTTTTAAAATCTTTTTGTATTTGGAATATAATAGAAAAATCTTCTGATATATTTAAAAAATTATATTTTAAAAAACCGCTTTGTTTCGTGCCTACAAAATCACCAGGTCCTCTTTTTCGAAAGTCAATTTTGCTTAAATTGAAACCGCTATTTTCTTTTTCTAAAATTCCTAAGCGTTCATTATCTTTGTGAAAAATTAAAAAACAATAATTTTTTTTATTATTACGCCCAATTCTACCTCTTAATTGATGTAATTGACTTAAACCGAAATATTCCGCCCCTAAAATTATCATAGTCGTTGCATTAGTGATATCAATACCTACTTCGATGATTGAAGTAGCTAATAAAATACCCCTTTTATCATTGGTAAAAGATTGCATGGTTTGTTCTTTAATTTCGGGTTTTTGTTCACTATGTAAAATATAAATATTTGTGATATTTTCATTTTTAAGCCAAATACTTATATTCTCGATATTAAATTTTTTGTTATTATCTTTTATAGCAGGGACGACGATATAAGTTTGTTCATCGCGATTTTGATTTTTTTTTATTAAAGGAATTGTTTCTTTTAATAAGCATTTTTTAGTAATAATATTTTTTTCTTTGGAATGTTTTTTATCAAGAACAGAAACATTTAATAAACCAAAATAAATAACAGCTAAAGTTTTAGGAATAGGAGTTGCTGTTAAATATATAACATCAGAAGTAATATTTTTTGTAATAATTTTATTTTGGATATTAGTACCGAATTTATGAATTTCATCTATAATAACCAATCCTAATTTACTAAAATTAATATTAGCTAATAAATGAGTGCCAAAAATCATTTTATAATGATTTTGTTTTATTAATTCAATGATATCTTTTTTATTTTTACTTTTTGAAGTGATAAAAATAGATTTTATTTGAGGGAAAAGTTTTTTAAAATTTAAATAATGTTGTTGAGCTAGTATTTCTGTAGGCGCCATCATTGAAACTTGTCTATTTAAATCAATAACCGCTAAAGAAGCAATAAAAGCTATTATCGTCTTTCCTGAACCGACATCTCCTTGAATTAACCTTTTCGTAGAATAATTTTTTTTAAAATCTTGATAAATTTCGTTTACTATTTTTTTTTGATCATCCGTTAATTGAAAAGGGATATTTTTTATCATTTGTTTAATAAAATTTATATTATATTTTAAAGGTTCTTTAGGAATTAATTTAATTTCTTTACACCATTTTTCAATTATAAAAAAAGCTTCTTCATATTTAAATCTTTTTATTGCTTCATTTAACATTTTTCGATTTTTCGGTAAATGAATATTTTTGAAAGCTTCTTTTCTATTGATTAAATTATACTTTTTTAAAATATTTTCGTTTAAATTTTCTTTTATTTGAAACCCTGGATGTTGAATAATTTTCGCAATTTTCTTTTGAATCACTTCATCTGATATACCTATTATTTTATAAATAGGTTTTATTTTGTCTTTTATATTTCCGTTCAAAGATATAAAAGAAGCTATGATAGCTTTATAGCGTGAATAATATGTTCCTTGAATAAAAATTTTTTTTTTATTTTTTAAATAATTTGAAAAAAAAAATTATTAAAAATGATTATTTTAAAAATAAAACCAGAATCAACTATAATTTTGAACATTTTAATCTTTTTTTTGAAAATATTATTAACAAAAATAGGTTCTTCAATTATTTCGCCGTATAAATTTATTTTTTTTTTATCAGATATGTTTTTACAATCAGATAAAACAAAGTTTTCATATTTTTTAGGTTTTTTTAAAATTAATTCTTTTATACTTGTTATGTTATTTTTAATCAATTTAGGATACAAATCAGATTCTAAAAATAGTTTTTGCAAACTAATATCAATCATTTTTTTAACCTCATTGTATCTAGAATATTTATAATTAAAACATTTTAATAAAAAATTTATAAATTGAAAAATTAAAATTGAAAAAATTAATATTAATTTCTTTAAATGTTTGTTTAAAAAAATTAATATTAATTTTTAAATCTAAGGAATTTTAATATTTTTTAAATTATTACAATTCATTAAAAATTATAACATATTTTAAATTTTACTTTTATAAACTTTTTAGTAATAAAGTATTTTTTGTAATTATTTAATAGTTTATTTTTAGTTTTTTTTATTATTTTCTTATATAAATTCTATTTCATCTATTTGTATTCTGTTTTTTTGAATAATACGTTGTGTTTGTTTTTTTATTTTTGTTTTAAAAAGTTTTTTAACAAGAAATAGTAATTATTTTATAATAATATATTTTATCGATCAAAATAATAAATTTAATTAATAAAATTGATTTTGAATTAAAAATATAAAACTTGGTAAATAAATTGTCACTTTTAAAAAAACTATATCTTTTTCGTTCGCTATATAAAATCCAACAAATTTTAATAATCAAATCTTCTTTATTACGAACAATAAAAAAAGAACTTATTAAAGTTCTTTTTTGTTTATTTAGGTTAATAAAAAAAAAGAAGTTCCGTATTTTTTAACTATTATTTGCTTTTTTTTGTTAAAGTCTAAATGAATTTAAAAATTCCTATTAGGGTGATAATGAATTCAATTTTTTAAATATTTTGTCAAAGATATAAATTTTAAAGATGTGGTTTAGAAAGGTAAACAAAAATACATATTAAATAAAATTTTTTTATTATATTTAATATTTATTTTTGTTTAATTTTAGAAAAATGAAAAAATGGGAAGAAACGGAATATCAAGTTCAAAATTGGTTAAAAAATAATCCTTTATTTAAAGGAATGATAATTAAAAAACTTAAAGATGGTGTTGAAGGAGTAGATTTGGAAGCTTTTTATGAACATGATCTTGAATCTAAAATCGCTATTCAAGTTAAATCTTGGGAACAAGATATTCAATTAAAAGACATATTTACTTTTTTAGAAACTTTAAAAAAACCTGAAAATAATTATTCTCAAGGTATTTTAATAACCAAAGGTAAAGGAAAATTAACTAATAGCGCCAAGGAAAAAATATCTAAATATAAAAAAGAAAATAATATTAAAATTGAAATTTTTGAAAATCCTAATTTAAAAGAATATCAAAAAAATTCTCAAACTTTTCAATTACGACCTTACCAAAAAGAAGCCATTGAAGCGGCTAAAGAACATTATCGTTTTAACGATCGTGGTATTTTAGAAATGGCTTGCGGAACTGGAAAAACTTTTGTCGCTAAAAATATTATCAAAAATTTATTGCCAGAAGGCGGTTTAGTTTTTTTCTTTGCGCCTTGGTTAAGTTTATTAGAACAAAGTATTAGATATTTAACTGCGGATGATAATGAAACCTTGGTGATTCCTGTTTGTAGTACTGAAGATGAGATGATTTCTAAAAATAACAAAAGCTTAAATACAGAAGATTTAAATAAATCTCATATTATAAATTTAGAACACTTATTAGAAAAAGATAATTTAAATTCATTTCGAAAAAAATTTAAATATATTATTGTTTTTTGTACTTACAGATCTCAAGATCGTTTAGCGGAAAAACAAGAAAAAGAAATATTAGGCAAAACCGATTTAATAATTTGTGATGAAAAGCTCATCATACTGTAGAACAAAAAGCTTTAGATGAAAAACAATTACATATTCAAGAAAATATTAAGTCTAAAAAAACTTTATATATGACCGCCACTGTTAAAATTTATATTACTAAAACTCGTAAAAGTAATAATTTTCAAGAAAATTTAAAAATGGTCGATATGAAAAATAAAGAACTTTATGGTGAGATTTTTTATTCTTATCAAATAGATCGAGCTATTGATGAGAATTTTTTGTGCGAATATGAAATTGTTTTCCCTCTTTTTGCTGAAGTAAAAGAATTAAATGACATTGATTCACAATTATCTAAAGAGATTAAAGATTCTATTAATCATTTATTAGGTGATAAATATATAAAAAATAATAAAGAAAATTTTTTAATTGAAAAAATTAAAAATAAATTACATTTAAATTATATTGCACGAATGGTCGGTATTCAAAAAATTTTAAAAGAATATCAAAGTAAATCAGCTTTGGCTTTTGTTAACGGTATCAGCGTTAATAGAGCTCAACACGCTTCTTCTTTTATGGAGGCTATTTTAAAATCACTTAATGATACTCATAAATACGATTCTTCTTTAAAAACTGATTATATTGAAGGTTTAATGTCTCCTTCGGAACGAGAAGAAAAATTAAATAAATTAAAAAACGAAAAACCTTTTTTACTATGGAATTGTCGTTGTTTAACTGAAGGAGTGGATATTCCTGAATGTGATGCTATTGTTTTTTTTGAACCTAAACAATCTTTCATTGATCTTATTCAAGCGATGGGACGCACTTTAAGAAAAGATCCAAATAATGAAAATAAAAAAGCGGTTATTATTTTTCCATTAGAATTTGATGATAAATATAAAAGTAGTATTATGTTTTTGAATCGCATAAATGTTTTTATTGTATAATTTTAAAATATTTAATTTTTATTTTTTTGATTAAACAATTATATTTTTAAAATTACTAAAAAATATTTTAAATAATTTTTTTAGTTCCATTAATAAACTTTTTCTAAAATACAAAATCATTTATAAAAAAAGTGTTTTTTTTATTAGAAAGGGAATTTTAAAATATGTTTGAAAATAAATTGTTAATAAAAATTATTTTAATAATAATAATATTTATTTTTTTTAATATTAGTTTCTTTTTATTCATTTCTAAATTTTTTTTAAATTATAATAAAGAAGAAATCGATCAAACAAAACAAGAAATAATTAAATTAAATCAAGAAATAGAAAATAAACAGAACAAAATAAATACTCAACATGAAGAAATAATTAATAAAGAAAAACAATTAAATAATGAAATCAAAACAAAAGAAGAAGAACAAAAACAATTAATTAAAAAAGAAAAAGAATGGAAAAAACAAAAAGAAGAATTAAATAACCAAATTGAAGTAATCAATATACAAACAAAAACTTTTCAAGAAGAAATCGATCAAACAAAACAAGAAATAATTAAATTAAATCAAGAAATAGAAAATAAACAGAACAAAATAAATACTCAACATGAAGAAATAATTAATAAAGAAAAACAATTAAATAATGAAATCAAAACAAAAGAAGAAGAACAAAAACAATTAATTAAAAAAGAAAAAGAATGGAAAAAACAAAAAGAAGAATTAAATAACCAAATTGAAGTAATCAATATACAAACAAAAACTTTTCAAGAAGAAATCGATCAAACAAAACAAGAAATAATTAAATTAAATCAAGAAATAGAAAATAAACAGAACAAAATAAATACTCAACATGAAGAAATAATTAATAAAGAAAAACAATTAAATAATGAAATCAAAACAAAAGAAGAAGAACAAAAACAATTAATTAAAAAAGAAAAAGAATGGAAAAAACAAAAAGAAGAATTAAATAACCAAATTGAAGTAATCAATATACAAACAAAAACTTTTCAAGAAGAAATCGATCAAACAAAACAAGAAATAATTAAATTAAATCAAGAAATAGAAAATAAACAGAACAAAATAAATACTCAACATGAAGAAATAATTAATAAAGAAAAACAATTAAATAATGAAATCAAAACAAAAGAAGAAGAACAAAAACAATTAATTAAAAAAGAAAAAGAATGGAAAAAACAAAAAGAAGAATTAAATAACCAAATTGAAGTAATCAATATACAAACAAAAACTTTTCAAGAAGAAATCGATCAAACAAAACAAGAAATAATTAAATTAAATCAAGAAATAGAAAATAAACAGAACAAAATAAATACTCAACATGAAGAAACAACAATATACAAAAAAATTTTTGAATTTTTAAATGAAACAAAAACCTTAAATAACGATACAAAAACAAAAATGATGCAAAATTTTAAAATTAATAAAAAAGAAGAAAAACCTCAAACAAAGACTTCAATAAAGTATTTAATAGAAAATTTTAATTCATTATTTAATCATATTAAAGAAGAAAATATCTATGATATGAATAATAAAATGATAAAAAAAATAAACTATGAATATATAAATAACACTGCCTTGTGTCCTTGTAATCATTTAAAAGTATTAACAGAATATGATGGCAATAATCAAATAATTAAAAAAACAAACTATGATTATATAAAAAATACAACTGGTTCCGATAATAATCATTTGATATCATTGATAGAATATAACGGATATAATCAAATAATTAAAAAAACAAACTATGAATATTTAAATAATTATTCCTTGTTTCCTTTTAATCATTTAAAAGCATTAACAGAATATGATGGCAATAATAAAATTATTAAAAAAACAAACTATGATTATATAAAAAATACAACTGGTTCCGATAATAATCATTTGTTATTATTAACAGAATATGACAGCAACAATAAAATGATTAAAAAAATAAAATATGATTATATAGATGATAAAAATAATTATAATAATAATTATTTAAAACAAATAAAAGAATACAACAGTAATAATGAAATAATATTGAAAATAGAATTTTAATGTTTATAAAATTTAGACTTACTGCATTTTCTGTTACGGTTTAGGAACAACCAAAGATTTAACAGACTCCAAGTTAAAACTTTTTAATTTAAATATGTTTGTTATTATTTTTTTATTCTTTTATGTATATTAAAAACTAAATAATGTCCATATTTTTTTTTGATAAAAATAAATAAAAAAAATCGTTAATAATAATTATTAAATTTAAAGTTTTAAATTCGTATTAAATAATATATAATATATATTATGAGTAATGAAATGAAATTAGTTTTAGCAATAGTTTCTAATGAAGATGCTAATCAAGTTGAAATGAATTTGAATAAAGAAAATTTTTTTAATACAAGATTAGCTACCAAAGGAGGCTTTTTAAAAGAAAATAATGTTACTTTTATTATTGGTTTAAAAAAAGAAAAAGTTGAACAAGTTTTAGAAATTTTTAGAAAATATTCTAAAACCAAAACACAATTAATTCCTAATAATATTTTTAATGAATTTAGCTTTTATTTTAATTTGCCTTCTGAAGTTTCTATAGGTGGAGCTACTATTTTTATTTTAGATGTTGAAAAGTTTTTAAAAATATAAAAATTATTTCAAGAAAGGTAATGATTTTATTAACATGATTTTAACTAAAGAACAAAAAAAACAAATTATTAAAGAAAATACTGATAACGAAAATAATACTGGTTGTGTTAAAGTTCAAATTGCTTTATTATCGAGAGGAATAGAAGAATTAAATAAACATTTAAAAGAACATCCTAAAGATTTTGATTCTAAACGTAGTTTATTAATAAAAAATAAAAGAAAAAATATTTTAATGAGATATTTATCTCAAAATAAATAAAAAAAATTATCTTAATTTATTATTAAGATAATTTTTTTTATTTATTTAATTATTTTTTAATTTTTATAATTTTTTATGGAGCGAATAAGGGGGATCGAACCCCTGTTTTATGCTTGGCAAGCATAAGTAATAACCACTATACGATATTCGCGAATTAAAATTTTGATTTCAAATTTTAAAATAATTATTTAAATTTTAAATATTAATACGAAATAATTATAACACAAAAAAATATAAATTGTTATAATATTGGTGCTCTTAACAAGAATCGAACTTGTATCATGTCATTACCATTGACACATTTTGCCATTAAACTATAAGAGCTTATTTATTCTTTGTTTTATTATTTTATCATATAAAACTCTTTTTTATATAAATTGTTTTTTTTAAATTATAAAAAAATGTTAATTTTATAATTAATTATTATATAATTAAAAAGGTGTTTCATTTAATTTATATAAAAAAGGAGTTTTAGAATTAATTAATGTCAAATAATACAAAAAGCATAAGCGCATTTGAAGGAATCGTTAAATGGAATGCTATCGATAAAGGTTATGGTTTTATTAAATCAGTTAAACCTATGGGAGAAGTTTTATTTAATCAAATAGCTGAAGAATTTTCAATAGACGAAACAGAAATCGAACAATTTATAAACGAAAGAGAAAAATTGGAAGATGATTTGTTTTTCCATTGTAATTCTATTGTAGTCGGAAACGAAGAAGCTGCTTTAAGTCATTATCAAGAAATAAAATATAAAGTATTAAAAGAAAATGACAGAGTTAGATTTTTCATTAAATTAGTTAAAGGTAGAGAACAAGCTTGTTATATTAAAAAAGAAGATTAAAAACTTCAAAAAAAATATAATAAATTAATGTTTTTGATTAGTTTTTTTTATTAAAAAAACTTAAACTATATTAATTAAAAAAAGGTTTAATATCTTTTTTTAATGAAAGTGAATTTTATTTTTAAAAATTTTTTTTCATTAAAAAAAGATTAAAATTTATAAGGAATTTTATGAAAAAATTTAGTACTGAATCTGTGACAAAAGGACATCCTGATAAAATAGCTGATCAAATTTCAGATGCTTTATTAGATTATTATTTAAAAAATGACTCCAATTCTAAAGTCGCGATTGAAACGATAGTATCTGATAATAAAGTTATTATTTTAGGAGAAATCAAAACAAAATTTTTATTTGAATCAGAACAAATAAATGAAATTATAAAAAAAGTTATCAAAAATATAGGTTATGATGATGAAAAAGAAAATTTTTGTTATCAAAAAGTAACTATTTTTAATTTTGTTCATGAACAATCTTCTGAACTTAATAAAGTGGTTGAAAATAAAAGTGCTAACGATCAAGGTTTGATGTTTGGTTATGCCACAAAAGAAACTGATCTCTTTTTGCCTTTAAACTTTGTTATTGCTCGTAATTTATCATTAAAATTAACAGAAGTAAGAGAACAAAAAATTATTCCTTTTTTAAAACCTGATGGAAAAACCCAAGTGACCTTAGTTTACGATGAAAACAACAACCCTCTTTATATCGATTCTATTGTTGTTTCAACTCAACACGAACCCAATATTAAACAAGAACATTTAAGACAAGTCATCATGGAAAAAGTAATTAAACCAGTTGTTGATTTTAATTTGGTGAACGATAAAACTAAATTTTATATAAATCCTTCTCATAGTTTTATAATCGGAGGACCGAGCGCGGATACAGGTTTAACTGGAAGAAAAATTATTCAAGATGCTTACGGTGGTGAAGTTCGTCATGGTGGCGGTTCTTTTAGTGGTAAAGATCCGTCTAAGGTAGATCGAAGTGGTGCTTATATCGCTAGATATTTAGCTAAAAACATTGTCGCTGCGAAGTTAGTTGATAAATGCGAAATTCAATTATCTTATATTATTGGTTTAAAGCAACCTGCTGCCATTTTCATTAATACTTTTAAAACAAACAAAATATCAGAAACATTAATAATTGATACGATTAAAAAGAATTTTGATTTAACTCCTTCGGGAATTATCAAAAAATTAAATTTAACAAAGCCTTTATTCCAAATAACTGCTTGCGAAGGCCATTTCGGAAGAAAAGATAATTTATTTTCTTGGGAACAAATAGATTCGGTTCCGATCTTTTCTAAATTATTAAAATGAAATCAATATATTTCACCTAAAGAAAAAATATTTTATTTATTTTATTTTAAATACTTATTTTTTTAATAAATATTCGATTTATATTTTTTTATTTAAAAATAGATAATAATATATATAATTTTTTTATTAATTGTTTTTATCTTTTTAAAAATTAATGAATATTTTGTATTTATTAAATAAATTTTAAAAAAGGATTTGTATGAAAAATTCTAAATTTGTTAAAGAAATTGTTTCCCGTGATGTAGATTTTGGCAAATGGTATAAAGAAATTTGTTTGAAATCAGAATTAATTGATTATTCTGATGTTAAAGGTTTTTTTATTTATTTACCTTATGGTTATGCTATATGGGAATCTATTAAAAAATTTATAGATTCAAAGTTAAAAAAACTTAATCATCAAAATGTTTATTTCCCTTTGGTATTTCCTGAAGATTTGTTTCAAAAAGAAAAAGAACATATTCATGGATTCGCTGTTGAATCCTTGATGATTAAAGAAATGAATAACGAACCATTGGTTAAAAATTTAGTTATTAGATCGACTTCTGAAGTTTTATTTTCGCAATATTATGCAAAAAAAATATTTTCTTATCGTGATTTACCTAAATTATTTAATCAATGGTGTAATGTTGTCCGTTGGGAAAAAACTAATAAACCTTTTTTAAGAAGTAAAGAATTTTTATGGCAAGAAGGACATACTGCTCATAGTTCAAAAGAAGAAGCTTTAAAAGAAACAATAACTATTTTAAATTTATATAAAAAATTAGGAAAAGAACTTTTAGCAATTCCTTTTGTTTCTGGACAAAAAACTCAATCAGAAAAATTCAAAGGAGCTGAATTAACTTATTCTATTGAAGCTTTAATGTATGATAAACAAGCTCTTCAAGCGGGAACTTCTCATTATTTAGGTTCTAAATTTTCCAAAGCTTTTGGTATCAAATTTCAAGATTCTAATTTACAAACTCAATACGCAGAACAAACTTCTTGGGGTATTTCTACAAGAATGATAGGTGCTTTAATCATGATACACGGTGATGATGAAGGGTTAGTTCTTCCGCCTTATATTGCACCTATTCAAATAGTTATTATTCCTATTCAACCTCAAAATAAAGAAGTTTTAACTATGGCTGAATTATTTTATAAAAAATTATTTAAAAAATATAAAGTATTTTTAGATAAACAAAATAAAAATATTGGTTGGAAATTTAGTCATTATGAATTAAAAGGAATCCCTTTAAGGATTGAAATAGGTTTGAGAGAATTAAAAGAAGATAATGTAACTATTTTTATAAGACATAATTTTGAAAAAAAAATAATTAAAATAAATGATTTATTTAAAAAAATTCCTTTTTTACTAAAAAATATTAATGAAACAATGTTTCAAAAAGCTTTAAATCATCTAAATCAAAATATATTAGAAGTTACAAATTATGAAGATTTTAAAACAAATATTAAAAAATTTGGTTATATCAAAATGAGCGTTTACGAAAATGAAGCAGAAAAAATTATAAAAGAAGAAACAGGTGCGACTGCTAGAGTTTTGGTTAAACAAAAATTAATAAGCGAAATATGTCCTGTAACTAAAAAAAAAGCTAATCAAACTATTTTATTCGCTAGAGCTTATTAATTTTTGTTTTTGTATTATAATTTTATTTTTATATATTATGTTAAAATTAATTATATTAAAATTAAATAAAATTTTCAAATTTTATTGAAAATTATTTTTTTAATTTATTAATATAAATATTATTTAAATTTCGAAAGCTGGTGTGGCGAAATCGGTATACGCATTTGACTCAAAATCAAACGAGGTTAAACTCATGTCGGTTCGAGTCCGACCATCAGTACCAAATAAAAAAATTATAAAATATAGTTATATTCGTAACTATATTATTTTTTTTATTTTTGTATATTTGATACAATTAAAATTTTATTTTTATATAAAAATAAAAAAAATTAATTTAAAAGAGTAAAAAAAATGTCTTCTAAATTCGAAAGTTTTATTCAAAAATTTAATTCACAAAATTTAACCAATTATTCTTTGGATGGAGTTATTGTTGATTCAAAGAATAAAAAATGGGTTATAAATATTTCTTTACAAAAAGATTTTTCTAATGTATGTTATTTAGAAACTTTGGAAAAGGAAATTTTTGATTTTGTATTAAAAAAATCTGATGATTTGATTAAAGATTTAAAACATGATATTCGTTTTCTTTTTTCTGAATTAAAAGATTATCATGATAAAAAATTTTGGCTTAAAATATTCAAATATCTTTTCGAAAAAATATCAATAAAGATAATGAATAAAATTATTCCTTTTTTAGACGAAGAAATTGATTTTGAAAAAAAAATATTTCGAATTAATTTAAAAACAAATGATAAAGATGAATTAAAACCTTTAATAAATGATTTTGCTAAATTATTAAAAAAAGATTATAATTTTGATTTAGATTATGATATAGAAGAAATAAAATTACAAGTTGATAATGATAAAATGTATTTAACATTTTCTGATATCCCTTTTCATTCTTCTCAATTTCTTGAGTTTAAAGAAAAATATGGTTCTAAATCTTTTTGGATCCAAGGTTATATTCAAAACGTAACTAAAAAAGAAACTAAGAATAAAAAAGTTTTATTTTCTTTTCATTTATTAAACCCATATACAAAAGACGATTCTATTTTTTATAAACAATTTTGTGACCCTAAAGATACAAATTATCAAAAAATAGAAAAAGATTTTCAAGAAGGTACTAAAATAGAAATTTTATCTTCTTGGTCTCGTTTATCTGAAAATAGTTTTATAAAAAACGATTTTTTTTTACAAATCCATTTCAAAAATAATGATTCAAAAAAATATAATATTTTAAGCCCAATTCTTTTAAACGAAGAAAGAATAGATGATTTTGAAGGAAAAAAAAGGATTGAATTGCATCTACACACGAAGATGTCTAATTTAGATTCTATAAATAGTCCTAAAGATTATATTGAAACAGCTCAAAGATGGGGACATAAAGCTATCGCTTTTACAGATTATAATGGTTTATATGCTTATCCTGATATAAATAAGTGTATTTATAACAAAGATATAAAACCTATTTTAGGTATAGAAATGGATTTTATATCAGAAAAACCTATTTTTGTAACTAATCAAAACGAATATCCTGAATTCGATAATTTTGTTTTAAAACAACATAATTATGTTGTTTTCGATATCGAAACTACTGGTTTTTCTAAAACTAGAGATAGAATTATAGAAATTTCAGCTATAAAAATAGAAAATGGTCAAATAACAGATAAAATTTTTGATGAATTGATCGATCCACAGATAAAATTAAATAAACAAATTATAGAACTTACTCAAATTCAAGACGAAGATTTAAAAAATAAACCTACTATTGAAGAAATATTACCAAAATTTTTAAAATTTATTGAAGGTTATGTTTTAGTAGCGCACAATTATTCTTTCGATATAGGTTTTATAAAAGAAAAAGTTAAACAATTAAATATTCCTTTTAAAGATCCTATTTATATAGATACTTTGTATTTAGCGCAAAAATATTTTTCTGAATTTTTAAAATATTTTAAGTTAAAAAGAATTGCTAAAGTTTTTAAAGTTAAAAATGATTTAATCGAAGGTAATCACCATAGAGCTTTATTCGATTCTAAAACTACCGCATTAGCTCTTATAGAAATGTTTAAAAAATTAGAAGAACGAAATATTTTACATTTTTATGATTTAAAAGAATCTTTAAATAATATTTTTGAAAGAACTCATAATGTTAATATTTTAGTTAAAAATCAAAAAGGTTATCAAAATTTATTTCGTTTAGTTAGTGATGCTTTGACTGAAAATTTTTATAAAAAACCTAGATTACTTAAATCTATTTTTGAAAAATATAGAGAAGGTTTATTGATAGGTAGTGGCTCTTATGAAGGTAATATTTTTGAAGCTGCTTTAAATCAAACAGATGAAGAATTAAAAAGAAATATTTCTTTTTATGATTATATAGAAATCCAACCTTTAAATTGTTATAAACATATTATGTATGATTTAAATCCAGAAAACGAAGATGAAAGTAAAAAAATAATTCAAGAAATTATTTTAAAAATAATCAAAGAAGCTCAAAAACAAAATAAAATTATCGTTGCCACAGGTGATGTTCATTATTTAAATGATTACGATAAAATGTATAGAGAAATTTATATCAATGCTAAATTAGTTGGCGGAGGAGTACATAAATTATCAAAATACGATTCAAAAAATTTACCAGATAATTATTTATTAACAACACAAGAAATGTTAGATTCTTTTAAATTTATTGAAGATAAAAAATTAAGAGAAGATTTAGTTATTCATAATACTCATTTAATAAATGATCAAATTGAAAAAATTAAAATTTTTCCTTCGCAACTTTTTTCACTCAAAGATAATGAATTTGCTAAAAATTTAAAAATCCCAAGTATAAAAGAAGAAATTAAAAAAATATTTGAAAAAGAATTGAATAAAAAATATGGAAATAAATTACATCCTTTTGTTCAAAAAAGAACTGAAAAAGAATTAAAAAGTATTATTGGTGACAAAATAAATAAAAAAAATAATAATATAGCGCCAATATATTTTTTAGCTCATTTATTAGCTAAAAAATCAATAGATAATGGTTATCCAGTTGGGTCTCGTGGTTCTATCGGTTCTTCTTTAGTAGCGACTCTTTTAGGTATAACAGAAGTGAATCCTTTAAAACCTCATTATTTGTGTTCAAAATGCCAATATACTGTTTTTACGCAAATGAATGAAACAGAAAAAGAAGATGAAAATTTTAAAGAATATATTAATAATTATAATAAAAATAAAATTAAAGATAATAATGATTACGAAAATATAAAAAATGTTTTATCAGGTTATGATTTACCTAATATGGATTGCCCTTTTTGTAAAGAAAAATTTACAAAAGATGGACAAGATATTCCTTTTGAAACTTTTTTAGGTTTTGAAGGTGATAAAATTCCTGATATTGATTTAAATTTTTCTGGCGATTATCAATCGCGAGCGCACGAACATATGAAAGAATTATTAGGTAAAGATTCTGTTTTTAAAGCTGGAACTATTCAAACAGTTGCTCAAAAAACAGCTTTTGGTTATGTAAAAGGTTTTATTAAAGATAAAGGGTTAGAAGACGAAATTAGAGTTTGTGAAATAGCAAGAAGAGCTAATATGATTGAAGGCGTAAAACGTTCTACAGGACAACATCCAGGAGGGATTATTGTTGTCCCTAAAAATAAATCTATTTACGAAATCACTCCAATTCAATTTCCGGCAAATGATATTGAATCTAATTGGAAAACTACTCATTTTGATTATCATTCTTTTGAAAATAATTTATTTAAAATGGATATTTTAGGTCATGATGATCCTATTTTGATTAAATTTTTTATGGATTATGTAAAGAAAAATCCAGAGAAATTTCCTTTTTCATCTTATCAAAATATTCCTGTTGATGATCCAAAAGTTTATGATTTATTCCCTAACGAAACAAAAACCGAAACAACTACTGCTATTCCAGAATTCGGTACAGAATTTGTCAAACAAATGTTAAAAGATATTTATAAAAAAGAAACAAAAAAATTTAATTTTAATTTTGGAACATTAGTTAAAATTTCTGGATTATCACACGGAACAGATGTTTGGTTACAAAATGCAAGAGATATTCTGAATAAAAAAGGAGATTTTTCTTATTTAGGAAATTCTTCAAAGGACGAATCTAAAGAAATTTCTTTTAATGATATTATTGGTTGTCGTGATGATATTATGTTACATTTAATTAAAAAAAATGTAAATCCTTTAAAATCTTTCGAAATTATGGAAATAGTTCGTAAAGGACAACAAAATAAAAATCCTAAAGAATGGAACAAGACAATATCTGAAATAAAAGAAAACACAGAAGTTTCGAATTGGTATTTAGAATCTTTAAATAAAATTAAATATCTTTTTCCTAAGGCTCATGCTGCTGCTTATGTTTTGATGGCTGTAAGAATTGCGTGGTTTAAAGTTTATCATCCTCTTTTATTTTATAGTTGTATTTTTTCTAAAAGATTGAATCAATTCGATTATAAAATAATGTTGAAAAAACCAGAATCAATCGATAAAGAAATTGAAAAAATAACAAAGAAAAAAGAAAAAAATACTGTCCTTGAACAAAGTCTGATAAATACATTAAATGTTGCATCAGAAATGTTAAAAAGAGGTTTTAAATTTTCGCCAATTGATTTAAATAAATCTCAAGCTTTTGACTTTATTATAGATGGTGATGAAAAATCTTTAATAATGCCTTTTATTACAATAGATGGTTTAGGTGAGGTAGCGGCTAATAATATAGTTGAAGAAAGAAAAAAGAAATCATTTACACAAGAAGATTTTTATAAAAGAGTTAAAATAAACAAAACTGTTTATAAAATAATTAAAGATGAATTGAAATTAATAGAACAATTACCTTTATAATTGTTATAATTTGTGTATATTAAATATTTGTAATGTTAAATAAAATTAAGTTATAATTAAATTGGTTACTTTTAGTTTTAAATTTTATTTTTTTTAAAAAAAATAAATAAGGCGAAAGTTAAATGAAAATAATTGTAATTGGATGTAATCATTCAGGTACAGCCGCAACAAGAACAATATTTAAAAAATATAAAAATGTCAAAATAAACATTTACGAAAAAAACGATAATGTTTCTTTTTTATCATGCGGAATAGCTTTATATGTTGGTGGTGTGGTAAAAGATAAAAAAGGTTTGTTTTATTCTAATAGCGAAGAATTAACTAATTTAGGCGCTACTGTAAGATTAAAACATGAAGTTTTGAAAATTGATTTAGAAAAAAAAGAAATTGTTGTAAAAAATTTAAAAAATAATAAAATATTTGTAGATTGTTTTGATAAATTAATTTTATCTACAGGTTCTTTACCGATTGTTCCTCAAATTAAAGGAATAGAATCTAAAAATATTTTATTTTCTAAGACTTTAGAAAATGCTAATAAAATTATAGAATATACTAAAAAAATTAACAAAGTTACGATTATAGGTGCTGGTTATATAGGGGTAGAATTGGCAGAATCTTTTTCTAAACAAAATAAAGATGTAACTTTAATAGATGTCGCTGATAGAATTATGCCTAAATATTTAGATAAAGAATTCACTTCATTAGCTGAAGAAAGTTTAAAAAAACATAATGTTAAATTAGCTTTAAATGAAAAATTATTAGAATTTAAAACTAAAGATGGTTTAGTTACTCACGTCCAAACTGATAAAAATTGTCATGAAACAGAAATGATTATTATGTGTATTAGTTTTAGACCAAACACAGATTTAGTCAAAGATTTATTAGAAATAGAACCTAATAAAGCTTTAAAAGTTAATGAATATTTACAAACTTCTCATTCTGATGTATATGCTTGTGGCGATTGTATTAATATTTATTACACTCCAATGGAAAAAAAAGATATATATATTCCTTTAGCTACTAACGCTGTTAGAACAGGAACTATTGTAGGTTTGAATATTAAAAAAAATTTTTTTAAATATTCAGGAACGCAGGGGACCAGTTCTATACAAATTAATGACTTAAGTATTTCTTCAACAGGTTTAAATGAACATACTGCTAAATTATTCGGTATAGATTATGATTGTATAACTATTAAAGACGCTAACAGACCAGAATTCATGCCTAGATATGATTCAGTTTTGTTAAAAATTTTATTTGAAAAAAAGACAAGAAGACTTTTAGGAGGGCAAATTTTATCTACTGTTGATTTGACTGAAAAAATAAATACTTTAAGTGTTTTAATTGAATCAAAAACTACTATAGATGAGTTAGCCTTTAAAGATTTTTCTTTTCAGCCATATTTCAGCAAACCATGGGGTTTATTGAATTTAGCAGGTATCAAATATTTAGAAAATATGAATTTATAAATAGTTTTTCAATAAAAAACTATGTTTAATATTTTTTAAACATAGTTTTTTATTTTTTATATAACAATATATTTAATATATTTAAAATATTTTAAATATCATTATTTTAAAAAATTTTAATTATATTTTTTTTTAAAAAAATAATATTATATTTAATTTTTTTAAAAAAATTTTTTAAAATAATGATAAATTATATTTTTTATCGCTTAATAGAAAGGTTTATTAAAAGATGATTTTTAATTTTTTAAAAAAACAATTTAATTTTTCTTATAAATATCTAAAAAAAATTGATTTAATAGTTAAAAAAATAGAAAAATTAAAAGATGATTATTCTAAATTCAAAGATGAAGATTTCCCAAAAGAAACCGAAAGATTAAAAAAACTTTATCAAGAAGGAACTTTTTTAGATGATTTATTAATAGAAGCTTTTGCTTTATCCAAAGAAGCTTGTAAAAGGGTTACGGGTTTAGATCCTTATAAAGTTCAATTATTAGGTTCTTTTGTTCTTTACAAAGGTAAAATTGCAGAAATGAAAACAGGTGAAGGTAAAACTTTAACTTCTGTTATGTCTGCTTATTTACACGCTTTAAGCGGCAAAGGAGTGCATATTGTTACTGTTAATGAATATTTAGCTAGTCGTGAATCTGAAGGTGAAATAGGTGATGTTTTTCGTTTTTTAGGAATGACTGTAGGATTAAACACTAAAGAAAAAAATATTGAAGAAAAAAAAATAGCTTATAATTCTGATATTATGTATTCTACTCATAGTGAATTGGGTTTTGATTATTTAAGAGATAATATCGAAACTAACATTAATAATATATTAATGAAAAAAGAATATAATTATGTTATCGTCGATGAAGTAGATTCTATTTTAATTGATGAAGCAAGAACACCTTTGATCATTTCTAGTAAAGCTCAGAAAAGTATTCAATTTTATAGAGACGCTAATCGTTTTGTAAAAATTTTAAAAGAAACACATTATATAATCGAACCAGAATCTAAAACAATTGAATTAACTGAAGAAGGTATTAAAAAAGCTGAAACTTTTTTTCAAATAAAAAATTTATATAATGAAAATAATTCTGTTTTATTACATTGTATTAAAAATGCTTTAAAAGCTTTTTATACAATGTCTAAAAATAAAGATTATTTGGTTGATAATAATAAAATTTTAATCATCGATAGTTTTACTGGTAGAGTTTTAAAAGGGCGTAAATTTAGTGATGGTTTACATCAGGCTTTAGAAGCTAAAGAAGGTTGCGACATAGAAGAAGAGACAGAAATTTCTGCTACTATTACTTATCAAAATTTTTTCCGAATTTATAAAATTTTATCTGGTATGACAGGAACAGCTAAAACCGAAGAAAAAGAATTCATTAATATTTATAACACAAGAGTAATTGAAATACCAACTAATAAAAAAATTATAAGAGAAGACGCTCCAGATTTTGTATTTGCGACTTTAGAAGAAAAATGGGAATCTTTAATAGAAGATATAGAAGAAAGACATAAAAAACAACAACCTATTTTGATCGGAACTGTCACTGTAGAAGTTTCAGAATTAATTTCTCAAAAACTTAAAAAAAGAAAAATAAAACATGAACTTTTGAATGCTAAATATTTTTTAAAAGAAGCGGAAATAATTTCTAAAGCGGGACAAAAAGGTTCTATAACTATAGCAACTAATATGGCAGGTCGTGGTACAGATATACAATTAGGCGAAGGAGTTGCGGAAATAGGTGGTTTGGCAGTTTTAGGAACAGAAAGACATGAATCAAGAAGAATTGATAACCAATTAAGAGGTCGTTCAGGTCGTCAAGGAGATCCTGGGTTTTCTAGATTTTTTGTTTCAGGAGAAGATGATTTAGTTAAACGTTTTGGTAGCGATAAAATACAAAGAATAATTGAATTATTAAATAAAACTAGAAATAAATCAGACGAAAAAAAACCTATATCTTTTAAATTTTTTACTAATTTTTTTACTAAATTGCAAAAAAAAATTGAAAATTCTAATTTTAATTATCGTAAATTTATTTTACAATTCGATTCTGTTTTAGGTTTACAAAGAGAAATTATTTATCAACAAAGAAAAGAAATTTTAAATTCTGATAAAGATAAAATAGAAGAATTAGTGAAAATTTTAATTTCGAAAACAATTGATAAAAAAATTAATTATTTTTTATTAAATAAAATGAATAAAAAAGAAGATTTTAGTTCTAATTCTGTGAATTTTTTAGAATATTTTGAACAATTATTCTTCCCTAAAGATGTTTTACAAAAAGAAGAAATAGAATTAATATTTGAAAAAAAACAGAATAACTTTTATAAAAAAGAAATAACAGAATTAATTTTAAATAAAGTAAATCATATCCTTGAAGAAAAAAAAGAAAAATTAATTATTGATAATCAAAATTATTATTCTGAATTTTTAAAAATCGTTATGATTCGTAATATTGATAATTATTTCAAACGTCATATTTCTGATATGAACATACTTAGCAAAAGTATTAATTTTATGAGTTACGGTCAACAAAATGTTTTAACAGCTTATCAAGAAAAAAGTTTAAATTTTTTTAACGAAATGATAAATAATATTTCTTTTGATATAACACGTATTATTTTAAAATTCACTTTATCTCAAGATGACTTTATAGAAAATAATGAAAAAGAATTTACTTATAATGACGGCAACGTAACTAAAAATATATTAAAAAAATCTAAAAAAAGAAAATATAAAGCAGTTAAAAAACCTTGGAATTAAAAAAAAATTTATTATAAAGGAAATTTAATTACATGGAACAATATGAAATCAATAAACTTTTAGAAAATTTGAAAATTATTTTAGATAATCTGAAAATAAAAATAAATTTAGATGAGAAAAAAAAACAATTAAACGAATATAATAAATTAATGGAAGATCCTGAATTTTGGTCTAAAAAAGAAGATTTTACAAAAATTTCTAAAAAAATGCATAAAATTAAAGAAAAGATTGATTCATTTATAAATTTTGAAAAAAAATTAAATGATTTAATTATTTTGTTCGAAATATCTAAAGAAGATGATAAGGATTTTTTAATCTTAGTTGAAGATTTAAATAAACTAGAAAAAGATCTTAAAAAATTTGAAATCGATATTTTATTAAATCAAGAATATGATCAAAATAATGCTATTTTAAATTTGCATCCTGGAGCTGGCGGTACCGAATCACAAGATTGGTGCGAAATATTATTCAGAATGTATCAAAAATATGCGCAAAAAAAAAAATTCCAAGTTAAAATTTTATATTTGCAACAAGGTGCAGAAGCCGGTTTAAAAACGGTTAGCTTATTAATAAAAGGTGATTATGCTTACGGATATTTGAAATCTGAACAAGGTGTTCATAGATTAGTAAGAATTTCTCCTTTTGATTCCAATCTACGACGACACACTTCTTTTGTTTCTTGTGAAGTTTTACCTGAAATTAACGAAGATATTAAAATCGATTTAAAAGATGAAGAATTGAGGATTGATGTTTTCCGAAGTAGCGGAGCAGGCGGACAACATGTTAATACAACTGATTCAGCCGTCAGAATAACACATTTACCAACTAATATAGTAGTTAATTGTCAAAACGAACGAAGTCAAATAAAAAACAAAGAAAAAGCTTTACAAATTTTAAAAATAAAATTATTAGAATTAGCTAATTTGCAAAAAAAAGAAAATGAAAAAAAATTAAAAGATAATCAAAAAAATATTAGTTGGAGTAATCAAATAAGAAGTTATGTTTTTCATCCTTATCAAATGGTAAAAGATCATCGTACTAATTGTGAAATATTTCAAGTTAATTTAGTAATGGATGGCCATTTAGATGAATTTATTTATTCTTTTTTGAAACAAGAAAATATATAATTAATTTTTTATTATATTCAATTTTATAGAGGGTTAGAATCAGATGAAATCATCCAGTAATAAAATTTATAAATGGTTTATCCTCTTATTAAATGTTTTTTTATTAGCTTTTGTTATTTATTTTTTTATTTTAGGTACTAAATTAAATAACGGAGGATTGGACGGTTTATCTTTATTAACTGTTCAATTTTTAGATTTTGCTGGATTAAAACAAATAGAAGGGCAAAACAAAGAAACACTTATAATTTTTTTGATTTTTTTATATAACATCATTAGCTTTATCTTTAGTTATAAATTTTTTGGTAAAGAATTTTCTATTAGAATATTTTTTTTAGCTATTTTTTTAAATTTTTCTTTATTTTTTTTAGATTGGTGTATAGGGATAAATAAAAGAGATAATTTTTTATCATGGATAGATCTCGATGGTAAATATAAAATTACACAATTATTTATATCTTCGGTTATCGCTGGTTTATTTATCGGTTATACAATGAGTAATATCAGAAAAATAGGATATAACACAGGTGGAATGGATATTTTTCAAAAAATTTTAAAAGATGTTTATAAAATAAATTTTATTTGGGTTTTGTTAATAACGGATGGAATAATAATTTTTTTATCTTCTTTATTAGAATCAAAAAGGGATTTCATTTATTTTTTAGTTAGAATCGGATTTTCTTTATTTTCTTTAGTTATTGTCGGTTTTATAATGGAAAAAAATTCCATTATAAAAAAAGATTCAAATAAAAATATTTAATAATTTTATTTATAAAATTAATTAAAGTAAATAATATAAAATATATCTATTTTTTTTATATTATTTCGTGCTACACTGATTTTTGAACTTTTTTTCAAATTTAAACATTCCTAAACGAGTTTTAATTCGAATCTTTTGAAAATAAAAATTATTATTATTTTTTTAATAAATAAGTGTTGTAGTTTAAAATAGCGTTAGAAAATTTCGCTTGGTTAAAAAAACACTATACCTGTAAAAAAAGTAGCTGTTTTGGCCGCTTTTTTTTAGGTATGAAAAAGCCACTCTGGAGAGTGACTTAGGGGGTTATTTATTGTTTGCTTGTTTTCTTGAAAAATATTCCAAATAGTAAAAAAATCGACAATAATAATTGTAATAAAGAAATTATTTGTTGCCGCAAATTATTGTTTTTTATTTGATTATTTAGATTATAATCGTTTGGATTGTTTTGGTTATTTGGATTATTAAATATTTTTATTTCCTCTATTCATTTTGAAATTTTTTGTATTTTTTTAGAGTTTTGAATAGTGTTTTTTAAAAAATTTAATAAAAAAATAATCAAAAAATAAATATTTTTAACTTTTTGAATGATTTTGTAATTTTTTTTTTTTTTTATTTTTTATTAAAGTTTGTATATAAGTTTATTTTGTTTTGATTATGTTTTATGTTAAAACTAATGATTATAATAGATTTTTTTGTTATTAATATAAAATATATTTATTTTATATTAATTTATCTTTTTTAAAAATTAATTTTTTAGCATCAACAAAAAAAAATAAAAAAATTATTTATAAAATATTATTCGGAATCATTTGTAAATATTTTTGACATTCATCGACTATTGTTTTTAAATGATTTTTATCAAAAGGACTTTTCAAACCAATATTTTTTAATAATTGTAAAAAATTTTCAGATCCACCTTTTTTACATAAATTTAAATATAATTCCCAATTTTTTTTATAATTTTTTTGACTTCGATTCCAAAAATCCAAAGCACATATTTGAGCTAAAGTATAATCGATATAATAAAAAGGACTAGTGAAAATATGCATTTGTCGTAACCAAAAATTCCCTTTTTCTAAAAAATCATCCTCTTCGTATTTTTCTAAAAGTAAATATTTTTTTTCTAATTCGCGCCAAATTTGTTTTCTTTTTTCAGGATTAAATTGAGGATTTGAGTAAATTTCATGTTGAAAATGATCAACTAATGCTCCATATAATAAAAAATTAACCGCTCCGGATAAATGGATGAATTTATATTTTTCTACATCTGAACCAAAAAAATCTTTCATCCAAGGCCAAGTTAAAAATTCCATCGTCATTGAGTGTATTTCTGCTGCATCCATAGTAGGCCAACGATAATCAGGAATCAAATTACGACTTTGAAAAATTTGAAAAGCATGTCCGGCTTCATGAGTTAGTACATCTATATCATGTTTTGTTCCATTGAAATTAGCAAAAATAAAAGGAGATTTAAAAATAGGTAAATATGTACAATATCCTCCGCCTACTTTATTAGGTTTGCTTTCGACATCTAAAAGATTCTTTTCTAACATAAATTCAAAAAAATCTTTAGTTTCAGGTGATATTTCTTGATACATTTTTTTAGCTATTTTTATTTTAGCAGCTGCATCCCCTTGTGGTTTAGGATTTCCGCTAGAAAAATAAAACCCTTTATCGTAACTCTCTAATTTTTTTATTCCTAAAAATTCACTTTTTCTTTTTTGCATTTCTTTGAAAAAAGGCAAAACTATTTCAAGAATATTTTCTCTATAAACGGCTATTTCTTTATGACTGTAATCAGTTCTTTCTAAAATATCATACCCCAATTGTACAAAATTTTCATAACCTAAATTATGAGCCATTTCAGTTCTTGTTTTGACTAACTCATCATAAAGACGATCATATTCATCTTCTTTTTTTTGAAAAAAATTAGATACTGCTTTTTGCGCTTCTTTTCTAGTTTGTCGAGATAAAGATTCAAAAAAAGGAGCCATTTGACTAAGATTATATTTTTTATTTTGAAAATCAATCGTTGGTTCAGCAATTAATTTTTGATATTCGGTTACTAAAGAATTTTCTTTTTGAACTAAAGAAATAATTTTAGGATTAAAAGTTTTAACAAATAATTTTGCTTTTTTCCAAAAAAAATTACCAAATTTATTTTTTAAAAAATCATAATATTTACTTTTTAAAATTTGCTGATAAAATTTATATTTTAATTCTGTTAACAAAGGTCCGTTTTGGTCACAAAAAAGTTTTTCATTTTGATAAAAAATATCTTTAGTATCCAGAGTATATCTGATATTTACTAAAGTAAACATAGTTTCTATTTTATCATTCAATTTATGAAAATCATTTATAATCTCTACTTGTTTTTTAACATCAACACTACAAAATTCTTCTATCATAGGTAAAATTTTAGATTTAACTTTTTGCAAATCTACCCTTTCATATATAAAATCTTGAAATTTCATTTTTTTCTCTTTTCCTCTTTTAAATTATTTTATTTTTTTTAATATATATTTATATTTTAAATTTAAAAAAATAAATTTTCAAATATAATCAATTATTAAATCAAAAAATATTACTATAATTCATTTTATAATTTAAAATATAAATATATTATTGTTTTATCAAAATTATTCTAGTTAACTTTTTTTATATCATTTTGAACAAAATTTTTTTTAATTATAGTAAAAAATGTCAATTAAACAATATCCGTATTATAAATTTTATTAAGATATAATATTAAATGATAAAATAATATAAATTAATTTATTATAATTTTTAGGAAAAATAAAAAAAATGAAAAAAATAAAAGTTTTAATCAAGAACGAATATGAATTAGAATTACAAGAAGACGGGCAAAAAGGAGATTTAATTGATTTAAAAAATAATTTGATTATGGATCTTAACGAAATCAAACAAAATATTTATAATGAAAAATTAAAAAATTTAAAAATAAAATTAGAAGAAGAAAATAAAAAACAAATACAATTGTTAACACAACAATATGAAAACCAAATTAAAGATTTACATCATAAAAACGAAATATCTCTTCTTAAAAAAAAACAACAATTAGATTTCATCCAAAGAGAAAGATCAAATTATAATACTAAATTAATTGGTGAAAATTTAGAAAAATGGTGTGATAACGAAATTCAAAATCAATTGTTAATCGCTGACGACATAAGTTGGTATAAAGATAATGAAGAAATTAATAAAACCAAAGGTGATTTTATTTATAAGTTATATTATGACAAACAACACAATAAAGAACAAATTTTAACTTCAGCTTTATTAGAGATGAAAACAGAAATAAAAACAAATACCCCTAACAACAATAATAAACAAAAAAACGAAAGATATTTCGCTAAATTAGATAAAGATCGAAATAATAAAAATTTAGAATTCGCTCTTTTAGTAAGTGAATTAGAATATGAACAAGAAAACGATATCCCTATCAAAAAAGTAAAAACGTACCCTAATATGTTCATCATTCGTCCTCCTTATTTAGTGTTTTTTTTAAATGTAATAACATGTTTAGGACGTAAAAATAAGGAAATTATTATAGATTTAAAAAAACAAAAAATAACTTTTTATAAAGAAGAAGAAATTAAAAATACTTTTTTAGAAATGAAAAACGAAATTTTAGATAATTCTTTCAAAAATATTGAAAAAAATTTACAATTTATTACTAAAGAAAACCAAAAAATTAAAACAATTTCAGAAGAATTATTAAAAACTTATAACAATATAGAAGAAAAAATGGAAAAAATATTGAAAACACATCTGAAAATAGCTATTAATAAAGTTCGTAATTTTAAGATTGATAAAATTTTAAAAGAAATAAAAAAATATTAATATTTTGAATACATTTGAACTTTTAAAAAAAAAAAAAAAACAAATAATACCTTTTATTCTAAGTTATTTATTCAATTTATAAAGATATTTATATAAAATTAAATATTTTGTTTTATTAAAAAAAGACTCAATGAAATGAGTCTTTTTTTATATTATTTTGATATTTATATTATTATTTTTGTGTTTCAACGCTATTATATAGGTGAAGTTGTTATAAGACAATTGAATTAATCGATAAAATTAATTTTTATCACTATTTTTTTATATATTAAATACCATTAATATTAATTTTTTTATTTATAAATTTAAAAATCATCATAATTTATTTTATTTTGTATTTATAAATAAATATATTTTGGTATATACTTTATACGATGTTAAAAGGAGGTGTAGATTAATTAAAAAGTTATAAAAAATAAAATTTCAAATAAAATATTAAAAAATTTTTTAAAAAAAACAATTAGAAAGCATTTTATGAAATTCAAAAATAAAAAAAGGCAAATAAATTTTTTTATATTATTGATAATTATTATATTTTTAATTAATCCAAACTACAATATAAAAGGGAATCCAAATGAATCATCTTCTAAAATAAATAAATTAAAGTTATATATTTTGAAAAAAATAAATAATTTAAAAAAACAAGATTATAGTTTGATCAATGATTATGAAAATGATATTTTTTTTTCAAAACCTCTTTCTAAAATAAATACGGAAACAGGCGATATTGTAATTGTATATAATTATAATGAAAAAGGTCAATTAATAGATAAAAAATATATATTAGATAATCAATTTTTTAAATATAAATATAATAACAAAGATATATTAATATATAAAACTGCTACTCATAATTCTAATTTTATAAACACTTACGAATATAATGATAAAAATCAAATTGTCGCTGTAAGAAATAATAAAAATAAAATACAAACTAAATATGAATATAATGTTGCAGGGCAAAGAATTCAAAAAACCGTTTTTCTTTTTGAACAAAATTTTATAAAAAAAAATATTTTTACTTATGATTACAATAGCGAAAACCAAAAAATTAGAAAAACACATTACGGTTGTATTTATCCTAACGAAAATCAATTTATCCAATATATTAATTCATTTTTAAATTTAAAATTGGATCATTTTTATAAAATTGATAAAATTGAAAAAAAATATTTATATAATAAAAAAGGACAAAAAATACAAAAAATAGACCATTTAGGGAATCGATATAATTATAAATATTGTGAGTGTACTGAATTATAATTAATTATTTTTAAATAATAGATTATTTATTTATTTATTTTAAAAATAAATTTTTAAATTAAAATATTTATTTTTCTTATCTATAAAAAAAGAACTTTTGTTAGTTCTTTTTTTATAGATAAATTTATCGAAATATATGATGAAGAAGTTTAAAAATAACATTTTAGATTTTTTATTTATTAATTTTGATGTTTTAATAAATTTTAAGAAAATTTCTAAATAAGATCAAATCTGGATTAATTAAAGTATTTAAGATATTTTTTATAATCAATTTTATTGGTTAAATTATTACTTGTTTTTTAATATTATAAGGAACATTAGCATATTAACTTTTGTTATAACCCTATTTATATCGTATTCAAAAGTTTAAATTTGCACTAAAAAGTGAAAAAATGATTATTAAATTTTTATTTATTGCTTTTATTCTTGGTATATTCATTCCGTCTTTAACTTATTTAGTTTATATTGAAAAAAATATCTTTTTTTATCTATTATTATCATTTGTTATTTTATTTTTTATAGTTGCGGAATTAATTTTAGCTTGTTTAGTTCGAATGATAAAATTAGACGAAATAAATATTTGTATTCAAAATAAATATCCTTAATAAATATGAATATTTAATAATTAACTTATTATTTTGGAGTTTTTTAATTCCGTTTTAGAATTGATCGTTAATATTGAAAAACTTTTTAGAAGAAAATATTTTAAATATTAATTAAAAAAGTCCTAATTAATTGAGTCTGTTTTGACTTTGCTTTACTTTTTTTAAAAAAAAGTCTAATTTTTAATTACCTATAAAACGGTTTTAAGCCAAGACAATTTTTACAATTGAAAGCGATAATAAGTTTTTTTTGTAAACGAAACTAAATCAAAATTAACGTCAGTAAAAAAAATAAAGATGATTGAAAATTTTTTTAATTAACTTGATTTATGATACTTTTTGTAAAAAAATAAAAAAATTAACAGAATAAAAACAATAGCTAAAATTATAGCGCCAACAATTAATATTTCTTTTAACTTTTTCTTTCTCTGATTTTTTTTAATGGAATTAAAATATTTTCTTATTTCACGTAAATCAAAGATAAAAGAGATAAAAGATAAAATCAAAATGAATAAAAAACCTCTATTTCCTATCTTGTATGCGAAATTTTCCCATGCAATGTGAGTTCCAATTTCCAATTTTTGTTCCAAATTTTAAATAAATTACACTTAACAAAGCAATAGGGTCTAAAATCAAACCGAATACGTAATTATAATGAATAAATTTTCTAGTGAATCCATTTACCACACAGTCTAATCGCTTGTTGATAGTGACAAAAGCGATAACGCACATATTTAAAGCTGATAACGCTATAAAAACAGACGATAAGATAATTAAAATGTTTTGCATTTTTTAACTACTTTCTATAAAATTAAATTTTATAGTATTTTTTAAAAAAATATCAAAAATAATTTTTTACATAAAAATTATATCATTTATTTGTTGTTAAAGTGAAAAAGACTCAAGGAATTGATTCTTTTTTTTAAATTTTTTAAATAATAATAATAATAATAATAATAATAATAATAATAATAATAATTGACAAAAAAGACCCATTTTAAAATGGGTCTTTTTTAATATTATTTAAAATATATAAAATTATTCTAATATCTCGATAACTGTTCCAGTTCCGATAGTTCTTCCGCCTTCTCTTACAGAAAAGTTAGTTTCTGTTTCGATAGCGATATAATTGATTAAAGTAATAATAAGTTCGGCTGTGTCACCTGGGTTTACTATTTTGTTTCCATCTTTTAATTGAATTACACCAGTTACATCGGCAGTTCTAATGAAAAATTGAGGGCGATAATTATCTCCGAAACAAGTTTTTCTACCGCCTTCTTCAGCAGTTAAAAAGTAAATCTTAGCAACAAATTTACGATGAGGTTGTAAAGAACCTACTTTAGATATAACTTGGCCGCGTTGAATATCTGTATGACTGATGCCACGTAATAAAATACCAATACTATCGCCAGCTAAAGCGCCTTCTTTATCTAAATTTTTATGAAACATTTGTAAACCGATAACAGTAGATTTTCTTTTTTCTTTGATTCCGACAATTTCTACTTCTTCTGAAAGTTTGATTTGTCCTCTTTCTACACGTCCTGTAGCAACAGCACCTCTACCTTTAACATTAACAACTTGTTCAATAGGCATTAAAAAAGGTTTGTCTAAAGCGCGAACCGGATCATCTACATAACTGTCTAAAGTATCAAGTAATTTTTGAATACTTTCTGTATATTTAGGGTCACCTTGAATAGCCATTAAAGCAGAACCTCTAATAATAGGAATATTATCAGGATCTTTATATTTATATTTAGCTAAAACATCTCTTACTTCTGATTCTACTAATTCAAACATTTCTTCGCTATCAACTTGATCACATTTATTCAAGAAAACAACTAATTGAGGTACCCCTACCTGTTTAGCTAATAAAATATGTTCTTGAGTTTGAGGCATTACACCACTTTCAGCTGAAACAACTAAAATAGCTACATCCATTTGAGCAGCACCTGTTATCATGTTTTTAATATAATCCGCATGACCAGGGCAATCTATATGAGCATAATGTCTTTTTTCTGTTTCGTATTCTACGTGAGAAGTATTAATAGTAATACCACGTTTTTTTTCTTCAGGCGCTCTATCAATTTGATCGTAATCTAATTTTTTTGCAAAACCTTTACTTGATGAATATGAAGTAAGTGCAGCAGTTAAAGTAGTTTTACCATGGTCAACGTGACCAATAGTGCCTACGTTTACATGAACTTTATTTCTTAAAAATACATCAGCCATTTTTTTAAATTCCTTTTTTTTATTTATTTTATTTTTTAATCAAAAAAATATTATTATAACTTATTAACTACGTTCTTTGATTATATTTTCAGCAATATTTTTAGGTGTTTTTGAATATTTATGGAATTGCATAACAAAACTTGCTCTTCCTTGTGTATTAGAACGTAAATTAGTAGCATATCCGAACATTTCAGATAAAGGCACCAAAGATTTAATGACAATCGCATTTCCTTTATTTTCTTGAGTTTCTAATTTTCCTCTTCTAGATGTTAAATCGCCGATAACATTACCTACATATTCATTAGGTGTAAAAATTTCTACACTCATAATAGGTTCTAAAATAACTAAATCTCCATCTTTTTTTGTTTCTTTTAAAGCAATAGAGGCTGCTATTTTAAAAGCTATTTCTGAAGAATCGACATCGTGATAAGAACCATCAAATAAAATAGCTCTAACATCTATAAAAGGATATCCTGCGATAATACCACTAGATAAAGACTCTTCTAAACCTTTTTTTACAGCAGGTATATACTCTCGTGGGATAGCACCACCTACAATTTTATTTACAAATTCAAAACCTTTTCCTACGTTTGGTTCAAAACGCATACAAACATGTCCGTATTGTCCTCTTCCTCCTGATTGACGTATAAATTTTCCTTCTGTAACGGTTTCTTTAGTTAAAGTCTCTCTATAAGAAACCTGAGGTTGAGAAACATTTGCTTGTATATGAAACTCTCTTCTTAAACGATCAATAATAATATCTAAATGCAATTCGCCCATTCCTGCAATTATTGTTTGTCCTGTTTCATGATTGATATAAACTTTAAAAGTAGGGTCTTCTTCAGCTAATTTACCTAAAGCAACAGCTATTTTATCTTGATCGTTTTTAGTTTTAGGTTCGACCGCTATTTCAATAACTGGTTCAGGAAAATTCATAGATTCTAAAATAATAAAATCATTTTCTGAAGTTAAAGTATTTCCGGTAGTGGTATTTTTTAAACCTACTACAGCTACAATATCCCCTGCATTAGCTTCTTGAATTTCTTCTCTATTATTAGCATGCATTTGTAATAAACGAGCTACACGTTCTTTAGCGTTCTTAGAATTATTTTGAATATAAGTTCCTGTTTTTAAAACACCAGAATAAATTCTTAAAAAAGTTAAGCGTCCTACAAAAGGATCAGTCATTATTTTAAAAGCTAAAGCGGTCAAAGGCTCGTCATCAAAAGGTTTTCTGATTATTTCCTTTTCATCAGCATCTAAACCTATAATAGGCGGCACATCTATAGGAGAAGGCAAAAAATCAATCATGGCGTCTAAAATTTTTAAAACACCTTTATTTTTGAAAGCAGAACCGCATAAAACAGGAAAGAAAGAAACATCTAAAGTTGCTTTTCGAATAATTTTTTTCAAAATATCTGCATTAATTTCTTTATTAGCAAAAAACATATCTAATAATTCATCATCAAATTCAGATAATAATTCTATTAATTCTTGTCTTTTTTGTTTAACTATTTCTGTTAAATCTTCAGGGATATCAATGAATTTACCACTTTCCGAATAAGAATTATTATCATATTGAAAAGCTTTCATTTCTAATAAATCAATAATACCAATAAAATTATTTTCTTTACCGATAGGCCATTGAATAGCAGCAACTTTTACACCTAATCTTTTTTTAAGTGTATCAATAGCGTATTCAAAATCAGCTCCTATTTTATCCATTTTATTAACAAAAACAATTCTCGGAACCTTGTATTCAGTAGCTTGACGCCAAACAGTTTCTGTTTGAGGTTCAACTCCGGCTTGTGCATCGATAACAACCACTGCGCCATCTAAAACTCTCAAAGAACGAGAAACTTCAACAGTAAAATCTACGTGCCCTGGAGTATCAATTATTTGAATTTTATGTTCTTTCCAAAAAATAGTAGTAGCAGCAGAGGTAATTGTGATTCCTCTTTCTTGTTCTTGCTCCATCCAATCCATTTGAGATTTTCCGTCGTGAGTTTCTCCTATTTTATGTATCTTACCAGCATGAAACAAAATTCTTTCTGTTGTAGTTGTTTTTCCAGCATCAATATGAGCCATAATTCCGATATTTCGGACTTTATTAATTTTAAATTTTCGTTCTTTATCTATTTTTAATTTTTGTG
Organism: Candidatus Phytoplasma luffae; assembly: GCF_018024475.1. Classification (GTDB taxonomy): domain Bacteria; phylum Bacillota_I; class Bacilli_A; order Acholeplasmatales; family Acholeplasmataceae; genus Phytoplasma; species Phytoplasma luffae. The sequence goes on from NZ_CP054393.1 coordinate 286,981, forward strand.
CCATTACAAGCACTCCTTATTGTTTTTTTATCTTACCAACGGTAATGAGCAAAAGCTTTATTAGCTTCAGCCATACGATGAGTATCTTCCTTTTTTTTGACTGCTCCGCCTATACCAGCGGCAGCATCGATAATTTCTTTAGATAATTTTTCTTCCATTGTTTTTTCATTTTTTTTCTGAGCGCTAGCGATCAACCATTTTAATGATAAAGACTGACGTCTTTCAGGGCGTATTTCTGAAGGAACTTGATAATTTTGACTACCAATAGTTCTTGTACGAACTTCTAAAATAGGCATAATATTATTTAAAGCTTCATTAAACACATCTATCGGTTCTCTTTGAGTTATTTGTTTAACTCTGTCTAAAGCGCCATATAAAATAGATTTAGCTACTCCTTTTTTACCATCTTTCATAATGGTATTAATAATTTTAGTAACTAATTTCGAATTATAAACAGGATCTAAAGATATATTTTTTTTATAAATGTTTTTTTTACGTGACATAAAATTTTCATTCTCTTTCTTTTAAAAATATGTCAAACATTATTTTTTAGTAACGTTTCTTTTAGAACCGTATTTGGAACGTCCTTGTTTTCTGTTAGCGACGCCTGCAGAATCCAAAGCACCTCTTACTATATGATAACGAACACCAGGTAAATCTTTTACTCTACCACCACGAACTAAAACAATACTATGTTCCTGTAAAGAATGACCAATACCAGGAATATAAGCTGTAATCTCTGTTTTATTACTTAATCTTACTCTAGCAAATTTTCTTAAAGCAGAATTGGGTTTTTTAGGTGTCATGGTAGATACTTTAATACAAACTCCTGATTTTTGAGGAGAATTACGATTAATGGCTTTTTTTTTCAAATTATTAAAAAAATACCCTAAAGCTGGTGATTTATTCTTAGAAGTTTTTTTAACTCTTCTGTTTTTAATTAATTGAGGGATAGTAGGCATACAAAAAACTCCTTTTTTTGTATAATTTCTTTTTATTTTTTTATAATGTTTTTTTATAAAAATAAACATTATTTTTTTATACTAATACATATAATTATATCTTTTTTTATAATAAAAAACAATAAAATATACTTTATTGTATAAAACAAAATTATTTATTGTCTTTATCACGAGGATATTTAAAATCAACAGATTCTAAAATTCCTGTACCTGCTGGAATCAAACCGCCTATAATAGCATTTTCTTTTAAACCATATAAAGGATCTGATTGCCCTTTAATAGCTGCGTCAATCAAAATTTTAGTAGTTTCTTGGAAAGAAGCGGAAGATAAGAAAGAATCACTTTTTAAAGCAGAACGAGTAATCCCTAATAAAACAGGTCTGCCAACGGCCATTTTTTTATTTTGCTCTAACATTTGAAGATTAACTCTTTTAAATTCTTTAATAGAAGTTTCTGTGCCTGGTAAAAAAGAAGTATCTCCTTCAAAAATAATTAAAATTTGTTTAAACATTTGACGAACAATAATTTCGATATGTTTATCATTGATACTAACGCTTTGAGATTGATATACTTTTTGAACTTCTTCTAAAATATATTTTTGTGTTGTTTCAACATCTGTCACTCTTAACAACTCTCTTAAATCGATAGAACCTGATGTTAATTGTTGTCCGGTTTTTACTTTCATATTTTTTTGAACTAAAATCTCTGCATTAGAATAAACATCATAAATTATTTCTTCTTTTGGATCAAAATTTGGTGAAATAACTATTCGAGGTAAAGAAGAGTTTATATTTTTTATTTCTTTAACAATACCGTCATATTCACTAATAATAGATTTTCCTTTAGGTTTTCTAGCTTCAAATAATTCTTGTATTCTTGGTAAACCTTGAGTGATATCAGAAACCGCTAAAACTCCTCCTGTATGGAAAGTTCTCATAGTTAACTGAGTTCCAGGTTCTCCAATAGATTGAGCCGCTATTACACCAACAGCCTCACCTATTTCCACTTTTTTATTATTGGTCAAATTCAAACCATAACATTTAATACAAAAACCAAATTCTGAATTACAACATAAAGTATTTCTAATTTTAACTTTTTTAATATTAGCTTCAATAATTTGTTCAATATTTTTTTGATATAAAAGTTCATTTTTTGCAACAATAATTTTTTTAGTTATAGGATGGATAATATCTTCTGCAGTGTAACGACTAAAAATACGTTGTTCTAAAGAAATAATAATTTTGCCATCTCTTTCAATAGCTTCAATATAACTACCTTTATCACTACCGCAATCTTCTTTAGTGATGATGTTATCTTGTGCTACATCAATCAATCTACGAGTTAAATATCCTGATTCAGCTGTTTTTAAAGCGGTATCAGTAGACACTTTACGAGCACCGTGTGTCGAGATAAAAAATTCAGAAACAGTCAATCCTTCTTTAAAAGAAGTTTTGACAGGGATTTCTAAAATTTCACCTTTCGGACTGTTCATTAATCCTCTCATCCCTGATAATTGAGAAAAGTTAGAAGTATTACCACGAGCTCCACTATCGCTTATCATGAATAAATTATTATCCTTATTAAATTCTTTCATTAATCCTTCTTGAATTTGTTCGCGTACAATTTTCCATTCTTGAATAACTAAATTTTTCTTCTCTAAAGCAGTTAAAAAACCTCTATTATAAAAGTTTTCTATTTCAATTATTTTGTTTTCTACTACTTCTAATAATTCTTCTTTTTTGGAATAAACATTAATATCACTATGTGAAATAGTAATACCAGCGATAGTAGAATATTTAAAACCTAAATCTTTTATATTATCTAACATTTGAGATGTTTCAGTAATATTGCTTTCGTTAAAAACACGATTGATAATCATAGATAAAAAACGTTTTTTAAAAGGTTCAATGTAATTAGCTTCGCATAAATATTTTGTCGGATCTTGACCTTTAGAAATGAAATAAATATCTGGCGTTTTAACCTCTAAATTAAAAACAGTAGGTTCTTGAATATATACAAAATCAGAAGGCAAAATACTATTGAAAATCAATTTTCCTAAAGTAGTGACTAAATATTTGTTTTTTTGTTCTTCCATAAAACGGGAAGTCACATTAACCGCTTTAACTAAAATTCTAGTGTGAAGATGAATTTCTTTATTATAAAAAGATAATTTTGCTTCTTTTAAATCGAAAAATATTTTTCCTTCGTTGCGATGTTTATATTGATGTTGTTTTGTTCTCTCTTCTGCGTCAAAACCTTCTAAAATACGATCACGTTTTTCTTCAATAGTTAAATAATAATTACCTAAAACCATATCTTGAGAAGGGAATAAAACAGGGTTTCCGTTTTTAGGATCTAAAATATTATTAGAAATCAACATCAATAAACGTGCTTCCGCTTGTGCTTCAATAGAAAGAGGTAAATAAACAGCCATTTGATCGCCATCAAAATCCGCATTAAAAGCTGGTGTCACCAAAGGATGTAATTTGATAGCTTTACCGTCAATCAATTTAGGTTCAAAAGCTTGAATTCCTAAACGATGTAATGTAGGAGCTCTATTTAATAAAACGGGATGTTCTTTAACCACTTCTTCTAAAACGTTAAAAACATATTCATCCATTTTTTCATATAAAACAGTAGCACTTTTTTTATCAATTCCTTTTGCTTCTTGTAATTTATTAAGAATAAAAGGTTTGAACAAAATAACAGCCATTATTCTCGGTAAACCACATTGATGAATTTTTAATTCAGGGCCTACAATAATAACAGATCTTCCTGAATAATCCACTCTTTTTCCTAAAAGGTTTTGACGAAAACGTCCTTGTTTACCTCTTAAAATTTCTGATAAAGATTTTAATGTTTTACTTTTTTCTATATTAAAGTTATTTTTTTTATTAACTTTAACATTATCAAATAAGGAATCGACAGATTCTTGTAACATTCTTTTTTCATTTTTGATAATCAATCTAGGAGCGTTTTGTTTTATTTGTTTTTTTAAACGATTATTACGGTTCAAAATTCTTCTATATAAATCATTTATATCAGTGGTTGCAAAACGACCGCCATCCAACGGAACAATAGGTCTTAAATCAGCAGGAAGAACAGGAAGAACATCTATAACCATCCACTCAGGTTTATTATCAGATTGATTAAAAGATGTCAAAATATCTAACCTTTTGATAATGCTATCTCTTTTTTGTTTAGAAATATTTTTTAGAACTTTTCTTAATTCTGCTATTTTAGCATCCAAATTTAACTCTTCTAATAATTTTTTAATAGCTTCTGCACCTGTTAAAGCGACAAAAGTATCTCCATATTCTTCTAATAAAATTCCATATTGCATTTCAGATATAATATCTTTTTTTTTGAATTTAGTAGGTCCAGGAGAAATAAAAATATAAGAAGCATAATAAACTATTTCAGATAATTCTTTAGTTTTGATACCTAAAAAAACAGCTAATCTGCTAGGAGAGCTATTTAAATACCAAGTATGAACTATAGGAGCGGCTAATTCGATATGACCCATTCTTTCGCGTCGAACCTTTTGTTCTGTTATCTCAACGCCACATCTAGGACAAATTTGAAATTTTTTCAAAACCTTTTTTTTTACACAAAAACATGTCAAATCTTTGGTAGGACCGAAAATTCTCGGACAAAAAAGACCTCCAAATTCAGGTTTAGTAGTTCGATAATTAATAGTTTCGTAATTCACAATTTCGCCATAAGACCATTGTCTTATTTCATGAGGAGAAGCTAAACGAATTTTAAAATGTTCATATTCACGGCTACCATATTTTTTTTGAGACGAAAACCATTTAGAAACGTTCTTTGTTGTTTCATTATGTTGTTCTTTAATTACATCTTCATATACATCATTTTTTGCTTTAGGTTTTTTATTATATAAAATAAAAATATCTTCAATAGCTTTATAAAAAGAAAGATTTTCGTTTTCAAATAACTTATATAAAATATCTAAATCGGTATACAAAAGAGTAAAACAATTATTAATTTGATTATTTAACAAAATAGAAATAACATCAGGTTCTAAATTTAAATTCTCTAACTTTTGAGGTAGATAATATTCTCTTAAAATAGGAATAATTTCTGAAAAAGTATTTTCATTTAACAAAGATTTTAATTCTTTTAAAGTGTAAGAATTAAAATCTTTTAAACAATGAATTTCTATTAATTTTAAAGATTCTAAAGTTGACTCAGAAACAGAAAGATCTTTAATTTTTTTTTCTAATTCCATATCTTTAGCTAAAAAGCTTACTCCTTGTTATTTTCGACTAAAGAATAATTAACTTTATTTTCTTTAGTATCAGTTTTTATCAATTCCACATGTAAACCTAAAGATTGTAATTCTTTCGAAAATACTCTAAAACTCTCAGGAATAGAAGGTTTTGGGAAAGGTAATCCATTAACTATGGCGTTATAAGTTTTATTTCTGCCTATCATATCGTCACTTTTAACAGTTAAAAATTCTTGTAAAGTGTGAGCCGCGCCATAACCGTATAAACTCCATACTTCCATTTCGCCAGTTCTTTGGCCTCCTGGTCCACTACTTCCTTGTCCACGAGTAGCTTGATTAGTTATCAAAGTATAAGGGCCGACATTTCTGGCGTGTAATTTATCATCAACCATATGTGACAATTTGATCATATACAATACCCCTACAGAAATAGGATTATCATAAGGTTCACCAGTACGACCATCATATAAAGTCATTTTTCCATTCAAAGGTAAATTGGCTTCTTTTAAAATATTTTCTAAATCTTCGTTATCTACACCGTCGAAAACAGGAGTAGCTATTTTTAAACCTAATTTTTTAGCTGCAAAACCTAAATGCATTTCTAAAATTTGACCAATATTCATTCTACTAGGGACCCCTAAAGGATTCAACATAATATCGACAGGAGTGCCATCAGCCATATAAGGTAAATCTTCTTTAGGTAAAATACGTGAAATAACACCTTTATTTCCGTGACGACCTGCTATTTTATCGCCTTCTTTAATTTTTCTTTTTTTAGCTATGTAAACTCTAACTATTTCATTAACCCCTGTTGTAGCTAATACATCACCTTTAGCGACAGAAAAATATTCTACACTTTGAACAATTCCTGCTTCGCCAAAAGGAACTCTCAAAGAAGCGTCTTTATAATCGTTAACTTTTTCTCCAATGATAGTATAAATTAATTTTTCGTAAGGTGACATTTCAAAAACTACTTTAGGAATAGTTTTCCCTACTAAAATATCGCCTTCTTTTACTTCGGAACCTGGGATAATGATTCCATTTTCATCTAAATTTTGAAGAGCTTCTTTGCTAACGTTAGGAATTTCGCGAGTAATTCGTTCTTTGCCAGAACCTTTTTTTAATTCTCTTGCAAAAATTTCATATTTAGTTATATGTATAGAAGTATAAACATCTTCTTGAACTAAAGTTTCAGACATAATAATAGCATCTTCATAATTATAACCTTCCCAAGTCATAAACGCTACAACTATATTTTTGCCTAAAGCTAATTCACCTTTATAAGTTGCTGGCCCGTCAGCTATAATATCGCCTTTTTTTACATATTCATTTTTTTTAACAATAGGTTTATGCAACATTAAAGTATTTTGGTTAGATTTTTCGAAATTAGTTAAACAATATTCTTCTTCGTTGATAATAATTTTTTGAGCATCAACATAAGAAACAACTCCATCTTCTTTTGATAAAATTAAACAACCAGAATCCTTAACTACTCTATGTTCGATACCAGTGCCCACAATAGGAGAATCGGCCACCAACAAAGGTAAAGCTTGACGTTGCATATTAGTACCCATTAAAGCTCGAGAAGCATCGTTATGCTCTAAAAAAGGAATAGTTGAAGTCGCTACAGAAACTATTTGTTTCGGAGAAACATCGATATAAGAAACATCTTTTATATCATAAATACCAGTTTCTCCATTTTTTCTAGCTATAACTTTATTCGTTTTAAAAGTATTGTCTTCATTTAAAGGACAATCAGCAGAAACAATAACTTTATCTTCTTCATTAATAGAAGTTAAATATTCGAATTCTTCAGACACTCTTGGCAATCCACCGTCAGAAGGATGAATAACTTTAAAAAAAGGAGTCTTGATAAAACCATATTGATCTACTTGAGCATAAGTAGATAAAGAAGAAATCAAACCGATAGAAGGTCCTTCAGGTGTTTCAATAGAACACAATCTTCCGTAATAAGAATTATGCACATCTCTAACTTCTACACCAGCTCGATCACGATCTATACCACCAGTTCCTAAAGCGGAAATTCTTCTTTTTTGGGTTAATTCAGCTAAAGGATTAATTTGATCCATGAAATGAGATAAACGAGAACTACCAAAAAAACTTTTAATAACCATAAAAAGAGAAGAAAAATTAACTAACCCACTAGGAGTGATAGTATCAAACTTACTAATAGACATTCTATCTTTAATATTTTTTTCAGATTTGGTTAAACCAATACGAAATTGATTTTTTAATAACTCTCCAACTAATCGTAATCTTCTATTCCCTAAATAATCAATATCATCCGTTTGTCCGATACCATTATAAAGATTCAAATAATAACTAATACTTGCTATAATATCGGATAAAAAAATATTAGTTCCTTTTTCAGATTGATCATTACCTATAATTTTTACAAACTTTTTATTATTATATTCATCCAAAATATAAACTTCTAAAACTTCGTTTAAAACGCTTTTTTTTTCACTATAATTTGAAATTCCATTTAAACAATCATTATCTAGAAAAAATTCTATAACTTCTTCTTCTAAATTATCTTTATTATCTTCTAAAATTTCTATTACTTGAGAATTTAATAAAGTACCTGCGCTAACTAAAATTTCTCCCGTAAAGATATCGCAAATATGTTTAGTTATATACATTTCAGGTTTGTTATTATTTTTTTTATAAACAAATTCAGAATAATCTTTATTAACTGCATTTTCTAAATTTATTTCTGAATCAACTAATTCTTTAGTAAAAAATTTTCTATTTTCTTTTAATTCATTAATAACATGTTTGTTTAATAAAGTATCTTTAGGAAAAAAAATTTGTCCAGTATCAGGATCTATCAAATCATAAGTTAAATAAGTGTTTTCTGCTCTTTTCAAAACATCTAATTTTTTATTCAATTTAAATCTACCTACTTGAGATAAATCATATTTTTTACGATCAAATAATCTTGTACGAATAAATTCGCGAGCAGAATTAACAGCTACTTTTTCTCCTTGATTCAACTTTGAATAAAGCTCTACAATAGCGTCTTCAATATTAGAATCATCATCTTTATTAAAACTTAATTCTAAAAGTTCATTTTTACCAAAAACTTTTTCAATTTCTTCTTGAGAATCGAAACCTAAAACATGAATGAATTTAGTTAAAGGAATTTTTTTGGAACGATCCAATTTAGCATATAAAACATCTTTATTACTTTGTTCGTACTCAATCCAAGCTCCTCTTGTGGGTATTATTTGCGCTTCATAACGTTTTTTATTAGATTTAGCATCAAATTTTTCTGTAAAATAAGTACCTGAAGAACGTATAATTTGAGATATAATTACTCTTTCAGTACCGTTAATAACAAAAGTACCTGAAGGTGTTATCAAAGGTAATTCTAACATCAAAACACGATTTCTTTTAATTTCTCCTGTTGCAACGTTTTCTAATCTTACATCGACAAATAATTCCGAACAATAACTAAAATCCATTCTTTTGGCTTCTTTAGCTGTTAATTTAGGTTTTTCTAAATAAAAATCATCAAAATGTAATTTTAAATTTCCATTATAACTCGTAATAGGAGAAAGATCAGCTAAAGATTTTTTTATACCTTCTGTAAGGAATAATTCAAAAGAATCTATTTGTGTTTTTATTAAATTAGGTAAAACAAAATCATAATTTATTTTAGAATAATTACGGCGTTCTACTTTAGTACCATATTTAACGTTACGATATCTCTTCATTTTTTTAAAATCAAAACCCCCCAAACGTGTAATTATCCATTTCTAAAATAATCCAATTATAAAAATAAAAAAAATCAAATATAAAGATAATAAAAAACCTAAGATAGTTTTCTTACTTAGGTTTTATTACAAAAAAATATTTTAAATTTAAAAAATTATTTTAATTCTACAATAGCGCCTAATTTTTCTAGTTGTTCTTTAATACTTTCAGCTTCTGCCTTGTCGATATCTTCTTTTAAAACAGAGTTAGGTGTGTCTGCTAAATTTTTCGCTTCTTTTAAGCCTAAACCCATTATTTCATGAATTTTTTTGATAACTGGGATTTTACTACTATTAGCTTCCCCAAAAGATTTCATAACAACTGTGAATTTTGTTTTTTCTGCTTGCGCTTGGTCATTTTGAGAATTATTTCCGCCATTACCAGCTAAAGCTGCACTGGATATATCAATACCGAATTCTTCTTTGATTCCGTCAACTAATTCTTTAATTTCTAATAAAGTCATATTTTTTAAAGCTTCTACAAAAGTTTTTTTATCTAATTTACTCATTTTATAATTTCTCTCTATCTATATAAATTTTATAAAATCATAATGAATTTTTTTAATTATCCATTTTTATATTTTTTTGTTCTTGCAACATATGTAAACTAATTAACAATTCTCTTAATGAGAATAACATACTTGAAGATAAAACAGCCAATAAATTTTCTTTGGAACCTAAAAGTGATAATTCATCAATCATATTTTTTGAATATATTTTATTTTCGACAATGCCAATAACAATTTTTAAAAATGTATTTTTTTTGGCAAAATTAGATAAAATTTTAATAGGAGCGATTACATCATCATCGGCACCTAATAACAAAGCTTTAGAATCGCGAGATAATTCAGATATTTTATCATAACTCATCATTTTAAAAGCTCTTTTTAATATATTTTTAGGATACAATTTAATGGTGCTGTTAATTTTTTTTAACTCAATACGTAGTTCTGTAAAATCACTTACTTTTAAACCTTGAAATTCAAATAAAATAATTAATCCAGACTTTTTAATATTTTGGACTAACGATTCTACTACTTTACTTTTTTTTTCAATAACAGCCTGAAGTATCATAAAATAAAAATCCTTTCTTTTTGAAAACGATATAATTAATAATTGTTACGTTAACATTGATTTCGATATACAAAATTCGCAAAAATAAAAAATATTAATTAATTTTTTTTAAATTAACGCAAAATCAACTTTAACACTTGGTGACATTGTAGTCGAAAGAGACATGGATTTAATAAAATTACCTTTGACTGTTTTAGGTTTAAGAGAAATTAAATTTTCATAAAAAAATTTTAAATTATCCAATAAATGTTCTTTTTCAAAGGAAATTTTTCCTAAAATAACATGTAAATTAGCGTTTTTATCTAATTTATACTCTATTCTGCCTTTTTTAACATCTTGAACTATCTGAGCAACATTATTTGTAACCGTTCCTAATTTAACATTAGGCATTAACCCTTTAGGACCTAAAATACGTCCTAATTTAGAAATCGAAGACATCATATCTGGGGTAGATATTAAAACATCAAAATCTAACCAATTTTTAGAAATACGTTCTACTAAATCTTGATCACCGACATGATCTGCGCCTGCTTCTTCAGCTTCCTTTGCTTTCAAACCTTTAGACAAAACAGCAATCTTTAATTTTTTTCCAATACCATGAGGCAAAATTAAAGTTCCGCGTAAATTTTGTTCTACCTTTTTAGGATCTAATTTCAAAGATAAACTACACTCTACTGTAGCATCAAAATTAGCAATTTTAGTTTTTTTTATTAATTCTATAGCTTCAGAAAACGAATATATTTTATTAAAATCAATTAATTTACTCGCTTCTAAATACTTTTTACTTCTTTTCATACTCTAAACACTTTTATTCTAAAATAATAATTCTTTCTACAAAATTATAAAAATTATTTTTGTAAAACAAAATAGATAAAAAAACGAGATAAAATCAATCAATAACTTCGATTCCCATACTCAAAGCAGTGCCTTTAATTATTTTGCAAGCTTCTTGTAATTCATAAGAATTTAGATTAGAAGATTTAATTTTTGCTATTTCTTCTATTTGTTTATAAGTTAAACTAGCTACTTTATTTTTTTTAATATCCGAAGAACCCTTTTCAATATTAGCAGCTTTTTTCAAAAGATCGCTAGAAGGTGGTGTTTTTAAAATAAAACTAAAACTTCTATCATTGTAAACGGTAATAACAACAGGAATAACAAACCCCATTTTATCTTTTGTTTGTTCATTAAATTGAGAACAAAATAAAGGAATATTTACTTGAGCTTGTCCTAAAACGGGACCCACTGGTGGAGCAGGATTAGCTTTCCCTGCAGCAATTTGTAATTTAATAGTTTTTACAATTTTTTTAAACATTGCCAAATTAAACCTCTTTGAATAAAATTTATATTATTTATTTTTAAATAAAAACATTAAAAAAATAGATAAAAAAAATTAAAAAAGACAAAAAACAAATATTTAAAATTATAACATATTTAAATAAAAAATAAATTATATAAAAAATTATTTAATTTCTTTATAAGAAGTGAAAGGAATTTGAACAGGAGTATTTCTTCCAAACAAATCTATTTCTACCACTAATATACTTTGGTTATTATCTACAAAAGTAACAACACCTTGTTTTCCTACAAAAGAACCACTAGTGATTTCTATTTTTTTATTAATTAAATGATTGTAATCAGTTTTCTTAACGATACCCATTTTAACTAAAATAGGTTTTATTTCGCTATCTCTTAAAGGGACAGGTCTAACATTGCTCCCTTTAGAAGAAGATCCTAAAAAACCAGTAACTTTAGGTAAATTACGAACCACAAACCAAGAATAATCAGTTACAATCATTTTAACAAAGACATATCCAGAAAACATTTTTCTTTCTTTTTCTTTTTTTGTGCCATCAGCTTTTATTTTAAAATATTTTTCCTGAGGATAAACCACTTCAAAAATCAAACGAGACATCTTAGAACTGCTATTCATCAGTTTTAATAAATCTTCTTTAACAGAATTATCATAACCAGAATAAGTTTGGATAATATACCATTTTGCTTGTTTTTCTAATTGTAAAGAATCTTCATTTATTAAATTTTCATTTTCTTCTTTTTTTTTCATTGAATACCTTAAATACTTTTTTAATGTTTTTATAATTTATTATTTTTCTTTATATTATAAAAAATTTGAATAAAAAAATTCAAAATAATGAACCAAATTAACTAAAACAATAACAAAAATTATAATCTTTATTAATTGGATAATGATCTCTTTAAAAGAAGGCCAATTGATCGAAAACAAATCTTTTTTTATTATATTACAAAAAGGTAAAATACCTATTATAAAAATAATCGAATTAACAAAAATACCCAACCAAATCAAATGTGATAATTTTTTTTCTTCTGGTAAATAATTAGCCATTGTTCTAAAAATTCCTATAAAAAATATAGAAAAAATAATTAGAAAAATATTTAATAAACCATATTTTTCTTTAATAATTTCTAATAAAGGAATAAAATCATTTTTTTTTGACTTATTTTGTACTACCATTAAAAACTCCTATTTAAATTATCTTGATTCTTCATGTGAAACATGTTTATTACAGTTCGGACAATATTTTTTTAAATTGAGACGTTTATCGCGATCAACTGCTTTGATATGATAATTACGACTCAAACATAAATTACAAATTAAAATGTTTTTTTTCATTATCGAATCAAATTTTTTCCTCAAAAAATGTAAATCAAAAATAAAAACATCAATCTTTAAACATTTTAACATAAAATTATAAAAATATAATAAATTTTATCTTTGTGATGCGTACATAATTAAAGCAGCAGCAACACTTACATTTAAAGAATTAATTTTTCCCTTCATAGGGATTTTGATAAAATAATCACATTTTTTTTTTAATAAAAAACGCATTCCAGAACCTTCATTACCTAAAATAACAGCAAAAGAACGATTATAATCTATTTTATCAAAATTTAAATCAGCTTCTACATCGGTTCCTATGATCAAAATATTATTTTCTTTTAATAATAAAATAGTTTGATATAAATTATTTACTAAAAAAATATTAACATATTCCAAAGCGCCACTAGAAGATTTGGCTACTGTCCCTGTCAAAAGAACTTGATGTTTTTTAGATATAATAACGCCATCAAAATCAGTAGTTTCCATAGTTCTTAAAATAGCGCCAAAATTATAAGGATCATGAATTTCATCTAAAATTAAAAATTTTTGATTTTTATTAGAATCCAAAAACAAAGACAAATTACTATATTCATAATCTTTAACTTCAGCTACCACTCCTTGATGTTCTTTGGTTTTTGCTTTTTCATTCAATTGATGTTTATCAACCAATTGATAACGAACATTATTTTTATCTAAAAAATTAAAAAATTTTTTATCTATCATTTTATTATTTATAAACATTTGAAAAATAATTCTTTTGTTTTTGACAACTTCTTTAATAACATTTTTGCCGTAAACTATCATATTATATTAAACTTTCATCATAACTAAATATTATTTAGAAAAATTTTTATAAAATAAATAAATAAAAAAATATTTTTGACTTTAATCATAATTAAAGTCAATTTCAAAATAAACTTTTTATAAAATCTAGATTTAAAAAAATATATATAGGGATAAACAACGAAATAACTGACATAACCAATATAAATTTTAATTTATTAAAAGGTCGACAATTTTGTATAAAAACAAAACAAAAAATAAATGAACAAAACAAAGATAAAAAATTTGAAATTTTATCATTATTTCTTTCTATTAACAAACAAAAAATATAAAAAACAGTGATTATCAAAGGATAAATATAAGTTTGTTTCAAAATATTTTTTACAAAAGATTTTTCCACTTTTTTATTGTTCGCTTCTAAAGCTAAGAAAAAAGAAGGCAAACCTACAAAAAAAGTATCAAAAATATTGAATTGTAAAGGTTTTAGAGGGAAAGGTAAAAAATCTTTTCCAATCGCCCAAACAAATAAATTATAAAATATAGTGATAATCGCTAATAAAAAAAATAAAATATTCTTAATTAAAAAAGAAATGGAAATTTTTTGTAAATTATTAACAACTCTTCTACCTTCGGCAAAAACTTCTGTTAAAGAACTAAATTGAGAATCCATTAAAATTAAATTAGCTACATTACGCGAAGATTCGCTACCTGATGCCATAGCGATAGAAATATCTGCTTCTTTAAAAGCTAAAATATCATTGACTCCATCGCCAATCATACCTACTTTATAATTATTTTGTTTGAAACTTTCAATAATATGTTTTTTTTGTATAGGAGTCGCTCTTCCAAAAACATTATAATCTTTGGCTATTTTTGGTAATTCTTCTTCTTTGATGTTGGTTAAATTAATCACTTTTTTATCATCAGAAATAATATTTATTTTTTTCGCTATATGCGAAATTGTATCCGAATTATCTCCTGAAATAATTTTTATTTGAATACCGTTTTTTATAAAAAAATCGATAACTTCAAAAGTGTCTTTTTTTATTGTATCTTCTAACGAAATCAAAGATATAATATTATAATTAGTATCAACATTGATATCTGATATTTTAGTATATGTTTGAACCAAAAGTAAAACACGATAACCTAATTGAGTTTGTTCGTTAAATTTTTGTTGAATTTTATCGAAATTTTGTTTCAAAATAAATTCAGGAGCACCTAATAAAAAAGTTCCTAAACCTTTTACTTCTACAGCGCTATATTTTTTTTCACTAGAGAAATTTTGAATTTCTGTTATTTCATAATTATTTATCTTATTTTGTTTTTTAAAAGATGAACAAAATTTTTCATATAAAGCATTTTGAGTAGAATTATTATTATTATTAAAAGCATTAATAATTTCAAACATTAATTCTTTAGAAAATAAATTAAACTCGTTATAGTCTAAAATATTTTTCACTGTCATAGCACCATCTGTAATAGTTCCTGTTTTATCCAAACACAAAACATCAATTCGAGCTAACATTTCTATACCATAAAGATCTTTTATGTAAGCTTTTTTATTTATTAATTTAACAAAACCAACAAATAAAGTGACGCTGGTTAACAAAAACAATCCTATAGGCATCATTCCTAAAACGAAGCCACAAATTCCTAAAATAAAAGTATTTTGATCTGATGCAAAAACACAAAATAAAGATAAAAATAAAGCTATAGGTATTAAAATAAAAATAATAGAACGAATTAACAAATCAAAAGTACGCAATAAAGGGGTTTTTATTTTTTTATATTTTTTAGCTTCGCGGGTTAATTTAGAAATATAAGTGTCTGAATCTACTTTAACCACTTTAGAATAAGCATTCCCAGAAACAACATAACTTCCAGAAAATAAAAAATCTCCTTCTTTTTTAAAAACAGATTTAGACTCTCCTGTTAAAAAAGATTCATTGACTTCTAAAGTGCCTTTTTTTATTATAGAATCTGCTACAATTTGTGAACCCAATTCTAAAAATAAAATATCTTCTGTAACAATATTTTCGACAAGAACTTCTCCCAATGCTCCATTCCTAACAACTTTAGTAAAATTTAACTTTAATAAAGAAATTTTATCTAAAGTTTTTTTAGTTTTTATCTCTTGGTAAATATTAATAAAAACATTAAATGAATTAATTATTAAAAAAAATAATTGTTTCCATTCTCCGATATAAATAATAATAATCGTAATAATTAATAACAAAGCGTTAAATAAAGTGAAAATATTAAAAAAAAGAATATCTTTAATACTTTTGTTAAATTTATCTTTATTTTTGTTTTTTTGATTATTTCTTATTTTTTCTTCTACTTCTTCCGAAGTTAACCCTTTTATATTAAGTAAAATTGGATCTTGATTTTTTTTAAATTTTTCTATATTTTTATTCATATCAATGAAAATACCACACTTTAAATTTTTTTTAATAATTTAAAATATAACTTTATAATAGCAAATATTTTTAAATAAATTGTTCTTTTTGTAAAATAATTCTAAAATAATCAGATTTTTCAAAATCTTTATTTTTTTTAGCTTCTTCCCATAAATTATAAATTTTAAGATGTTCTTGATTAATTTCTTTTAAATTAATAAAAATACTTAATTGTTTTAATAAATAAAGAAGTGTATTTTGAAGTTTTGATAATTTTTCTAAATCCGAAGATTTATTTATTTCTTTTAATAATTCATCTATCAAACTTAAAACATTAGGAGTATTAAAATCATCTTCCATAAAAAAAATAAATCGATCAATATAAAATTGCTCTAATTTTTTATTTTCAATCTTAAACAAAAATAATTTAAAATTATTTTTGTTTAATTTATAAACTATTTTATGATATTTTTTTTGAAAATGATTAATCAAATTTTCATTATAATTTATAGGCTGAATATAATGATAAGATAAAAAAAATAATTTAATAATATTAGCTTCGAATTTATTCAATAAATAATTGACCAAAACGGTATTACCTAATGATTTACTCATTTTATTGTTTTGATAATCTACACGCCCTACATGTATAAAAAAATTGGCTATTTTTTTTTTATTAACAGCTTGAAATTGAGCTTGTTCATTTTCATGATGTGGGAATTTTAAATCATTTCCGCCGCCGTGAATATCAATAGTATCATTAAAAAACTTTTGGATCATAGAAACACATTCTGTATGCCACCCTGGTCTTCCTGAAAACCAAGGACTAGAATATTTAACGCCATGAGAAGTTTTTTTCCATAAAATAAAATCTTGTATATTCTTCTTTTGCTCATCATTAGTTTTTCTTACGTTATGTTTTAATTTATCTATTTTCTGATTACTTAAAGAACCATAATCCGAAATCAAACCTGATCGGAAATAAATACCTTTAGATGTGTTATATGTATATCCTTTTTTCATTAATTCTTTAATAAATGAAATTATTTCTGGCAAATGATTAGTGACCAAAGGCAAATCATCAATCGTTTCAATCTCTAAAAATGATAACAATTGAAAAAAATGTTCGATATATTTTTGAGATATTTCTGTTTCTGATTTTTTTTCATTAATAGATTTTTGAATTATTTTATCATCGATATCGGTGATATTAACTACTAAATGAACTTTTTTTTTCAAAAATAAAAAATATCTTTTAACTAAATCAAAAAAAATTAAAGGTCTTATATTGCCTATATGCAAATGATCATAAACTGTAGGTCCGCAAACATAAATATTTATTTTTTTAGAATTTAAAGAATAAAATTTTTCTTTTTTATTCGTTAAAGAATTATGAATTATCAACATAATAACTTTTTTATATACAATTCTTTCTTTTTTAAAAAAATATCATAAAATAAATTATTTGAAACTTGCGTTTAAAAGTTTTTGAATATTATTTAAAATAATATCTTTACCTAACAATTCTAAGTAAACAATCAAAGCAGGACCATGATTTTTACCTGTACAAACCATTCTAACCATAGAAAAAAGTTCTTTACCTTTTAAATTTACTAATTCGCCAAATTTAATAATAATATTTTGGATAGAAAAAAAATCAAAATTATTTAATGATAAAAATAATTTATTTAATATTTGGATAAAGCATAAGTCTTTATAATCTTTGAAAAATAAAAATACTTCTGATTCTATTTTATCATTTACAAAAAAATAATTATATAAATCAACTATTTCCTGAATATAGTTTATTCTGTTTTTGAATAAAGAAACTATTTTTTCTAATCTCTTTGAATCTAAAATAATTTTTTGTTTTGAAAAAAAAGATTGAGTTTTTTCTGTTAATTCTGTTAAAGATATTTTTTTTAAATATTGACTATTAATAAATAATAATTTTTGTTCATCGAAAATAGCTGGCGAACTAACTATTCTTTTTTCATCAAATAAACTTATAATTTCTTCATAAGAAAGAATAGTTTTATTAGTTTTAGGCGAACATCCTAAAAAAAATAAAAAATTTAATAAAGCCTCTGGTAAAAAACCTAAAGAAATATATTTTTCAATAAATTGAAATACATCATTATTTCTTTTACTTAATTTTTTTTTATTTTTATCTAAAATCAATGACATATGAGCAAAAATAGGAACATTCCAACCGAAAGATTGATAAATCATTATTTGTTTTGGTGTGTTAGTGATATGTTCTTCGCCTCTTAATATATGGGAAATTTTCATCAAATGATCGTCAATAGCAACTGCGTAATTATAAGTAGGAAAACCATTTTCTTTCATAATAATCCAATCTTCAATATCGCAACTTTTAAAATTGACTTTACCTCTGATTATATCATTAAACTCATAATTTAAACCTAAAGGCACTTTAAAACGAACAACAAATTTATCGTTATCTTTTTGAAATTCTTTATAAGCTAATTTTTTTTCTAATAAAATTTTAGTATATTTTTGATAAATATCTAAACGTTCAGATTGTTTATAAGGTGAGTAAGAACCACCTCGTTCAGGACCTTCATCCCAATAAATACCTAACCATTTTAATTGTTCTAATTGAGAATTCGCGCTATTTTCTAAATTACGCGATAAATCGGTGTCTTCAATTCTAATAATAAATTTACCTTTATGATGGCGCGCAAATAAATAATTAAATAAGGCGGTACGAACATTTCCGATATGTAAAAAACCGGTAGGACTAGGTGCATAACGTACTCTTATTTCTTCCATAATAACCTCTTTGAATATAAATTAAATTAATTTATATTAATTAAAAAAAGAATTATAATAAAAAAAGTCTCTTTTTATAATAAAAAAAGACTTTTTTAAAAAAATAAACTATTAAATGAAATTTAATGTTTAAAATTTAACGTTTAGAAAATTGAGGAGAACGTCGTGCTTTTTTAAATCCATATTTTTTACGTTCTACACAACGAGAATCTCTCGTTAATAAACTAGCTTTTTTCAAAACACTTCTTAAATTAGGTTCTGCTTCTAATAAAGATCTAGAAATTCCTAATCGAATAGCTCCTGATTGAGCAGTTAAACCGCCACCATAAACATTAGCGATAACGTCATATTTTTCTAAAGTTTTAGTTAATTGTAAAGGTTTAATAGTTTCTAGACGAATTTCTTTAAAAGGAATGTAATCAATAAAATCTCTTTTATTAATTTTTATATTACCAGTTCCTTCTGATAATATAATTCTAGCAACTGAACTTTTACGTCTACCTAAACCGAAATATTGATTTTTATTCATATTATTTTACGCCTCTAAAATTTGTGGTTTTTGTGATTCATGTCTATGAGATTCATTAGGATATACAAATAATTTTTTACGAATTTTTCGTCCTAAAGGATTATTAGGAAGCATTCCAAAAACAGCTTTTTCCAATACACGAGTAGGAAATTTTTGCATCATTTCTAAAGCTGTAATTTTAGATAAACCTCCTGGATAACCTGAATGCTTATAATAAATCTTTTGTTTCCACTTCTTTCCTGTTAATTTAACTTTAGAAGCATTTATAACAGCTACATAATCTCCATTATCAATATTAGGAGTAAAATAGCTTTTATTCTTTCCTTTTAAAATAGAAGCGATTCTGGTAGCGCATCTTCCTAAAGTTTTGCCTTCAACATCAATTAAATACCATTTTTTGGATACTTCTTTATTATTAAAAGAAAAAGTTTTATTACTAAATCTTGAGTTTTCTTTTCTATTTAAAACATCAACCATAAATATACAACTATTCCTTAACGTAAAATTAATTTAATTATTATAAAAATTTAATAATTATTATTTACAAATTTGAATATAACAAAAATTATACAAAAAAGTATAAATAAATCAAATTAAATAAATTTAATTTAAATAAAAAAATAATTTTCTTTTAATCAAAAATATTCATAAAAATTAAAATTATTTTTTTATTTAAATTATTTTTGTAAAAAGATTAAATATCATTAAATTATTTATTTTAATGGAGCGAATGATGGGAATCGAACCCACATCTCTAACTTGGAAGGATAGGGTAATGGCCATTATACGACATTCGCATATTAACTTATTTTTTGACTTGCTAATGGTCGGGAAAGCAGGATTTGAACCCGCGACCTCCTGGTCCCAAACCAGGCGCTATACCAAGCTAAGCTATTTCCCGTTTTAAAAAAAATTAAAACGTAAATGGCACACCCAAGAGGATTCGAACCCCTAACCTTCTGATCCGTAGTCAGATGCTATATCCAATTAAGCTATGGGTGCTTAATAAATTATATTTTATATTGGTGACCCGTACGGGATTCGAACCCGTGAATGCATGCGTGAAAGGCATGTGAGTTAACCGTTTCTCCAACGGGCCTAAACTATTGTCGATTAAATAAAATAAATAATCAACTCATATATAATATCATAAAATAATTTTAAAAAATAATAAAATACAAATCAACTCAAATTAAAAAAAATATTTTGTATTTTTATAATCTAAAAAAACTTAAAACTTTACACATAAACAATTGTAACATAAAAATTTAAAATAAATAAAAATAATATATTTTTTATCCAAACATTTATATTTTTATTTATTTTAAAAAAAATAAATTAAATAAATTATTAAATAAATCATATTTATTAAAGTAAATATTTTTATTAAAGTAAATATTTGTAAAATAAATAGAATTATTATATATTTTATAAGAGATAATTAATATCTATCTGTAAATAATATTCTTATTTTAAAAAAACTATTTGTAAATTTGATATTTATTTCACAAATTTAAAAAAACTAATAAAATAAATTAATAATCCATATAGGAAATCAAACAATAGTAATGAAGATAATTTTTTGGAAAAAATCATAAAAAATATAATCGCCTTGAATAAAGTGTTAAAAAAGTTAAATTAATAAAAAATAACATTGTTTTTAATTAATAACCTTTTTAATCTCTTCAAACCTGTGAGGTATTCCAAAACTTTAGACACTTTTTGTTTTTTAAAATTTATTTAAGGCTAACTATTAAGTTAGTCTTTTTTTATTCTCTAAGAATAAAATTAATTTTCATATCTTTTCTAAAAACGTTTTTAGAAAGGGATTAAATGTTAAGAAAAAAATTATTTAAAGATTTTTTAAAAAATAAAAAGAATTTAGAAATAAGAGATCAATTAATTGATCTTCATTTGCCATTAATAAATAAAATTGTTGGTAAATTTAAATATTATCCTAAATTGCTCCAAAAACAAGATTTATATCAAGAAGGAGTTTTAGGATTAACGAAAGCCCTAAGTAATTACCAAGATTTAGGTTATGACTTTATCGCCTATGCAAAACCAACAATTAAATCTGAAATCAATGAACTAATAAGAAAAAGTTATTCTCCTTCAATCCCACAAAAATCTACTAAACCAAACAATATTAGTTTTCAAGAAGAAAAATATCAACCTTATAAAATCAGCAACCCCAATCCTCATCAATTATGGTTAAAACAAACAAATCACGAATGTTTGTTAAAAAAACTAAAAAAGAAATTAAGTAAAACAGGATTTAATATTATTTGTTTAAGTTTTGGTATCACTTTAGACAACATCAACGAAACTTATCAACGACCTCATACCAACCAAGAGATCGCGCTAAAAATAAATTTAAAACTTCAAACAATAATCAACATCAAAAAAATAGCTATTCTAAAATTAAAACCTAAAAAACCAATGGAGAAATAAAAAAATGTTAAATAAAGTTCAATTAATCGGCCGCATCACTAACGCCCTAGAATCACAATACATTCATATTAATAATGAACAAATCACAAAAATTGATTTCAACTTAGCTATCAACAATAAAGATAAAGTTCAATTCATCCACTGTGTTGCCTTTCGTAATCAAGCAGAAAACATGAGTAAATATTTACACAAAGGTTCAAAAATATATATAGAAGGAACATTATCTATTCAAAAATACACTAATAACGAAAACCAAAACAAAACCAATACTAAAGTTATTTTAAACAATGTTATCTTTTTAGATAATAACCCCCCAACCCAAAATTAAAAAGGAGTCACTAAAATGACAAAAAAAGAATTAATCAAAACTATCGCAGTAATGCATAAAACTTCGGTTACTCAAACCCAAGATTTTTACAACTCGTTCGAAAATGCTTTAATCAAAGCAATCACATCCAACGAAGAAGTGGTATTATCACCTTCAATTGGCAAATTCATCTTAAAATCAAGAAAAGCCCGCGTGGGAAGAAACCCCCAAACAGGTAAAAAACTCAAAATCCCTACAAAAACTGTGGTAAATTTTAAACTTTCTAAAACTATTAAAGATGAAGTCAAAAACCTTAAATTAAAATAAGGAGAATAAATTATGTTTATTTTTTCATTATTTGCAACAATTAGCAATTTTATCTTAAATTACTCTAAAGGATTTAGCACTACCGAAATCCTTGAACGAAGAATAGACGGAATCCAAACAACGATTTTCACTATTCTTATTGTCTCTGGTTTCAAACCTATTTTTAAATTAATTGCAAATATTTTGATTTTCGTCAAAGATTTGATTTTAGGCCTCTTTTTCCCCAACAAAAAACTCCAAAATTTAGAAATCCAAAACGCCAAACAAGAATATTTAGAAAAACAGTTATTAAAAAAACTAGATAAAATAAATGAAAACCAAGAAAAACTCCAATCCCAATTAGAAGTGCAAAAAGTAAAAGTTGCTCATTGGCAAGAGAAAAAAGCAAGAAAAAAAATACTAAAATTAAAAAACAACAACAAACCTCACGGAAAGGAAAATGAAAATGAATGAACTTAATTTCGCCATTGGATTTATCGTTGGCGCCCTATTCGCAACTGCTTTAATGTTTATTATCAAAAAAATCTTTTTTAATTTTTTTCCATTACCAGAAATTAATAAAACAGATGAAACTAAAAAAGATAACAAACCCAATAAATCATCTTCAATTATTCCAAACCCAAATAACAATTCAAAAGAAAAAAATAATTTAGAAAGTGAAAATAATTAAATGAAAATTAATAATTTAAACCAACGAACTTCTGAGTGGTATAATCATCGCAAAAAATATATCAATGCCTCTGAAATAGGAAGTATTACAGGAAATGACAAATTTAGAAGTTTAGAACAATTAATACATGACAAAATATTTGGAACAACATTTACAAGCAATAAATTCACCGAACACGGCAACAAAACCGAACCCCTAGCGAGAACTTTTTTTGAAAAAATAACTAATCTAAAATTCCCTGATACCATCTTTACTGATGATACTTTAGATATGTTTTCTGCAAGTCTTGACGGTTATAACGAACAAACCAACACTTTATTAGAAATTAAATGTCCTTATGTAGATGAAAATAACAACATCTCCTCTACTTGGAATGGTTTCTTTTCACATAAAAAAATCCCTTCTAATTACTGGGCGCAAGTTCAATGTCAATTATATTGTTCTCAATCTAAATTCGCTTATTTCTTTGTTTATTTTAATGACACTAATTATCATGTTGTTAGGGTTTATCAAGATAATAATTTTATTAACCAAATGATTGCAGACGGCAAAAAGTATTTAGAATTATTAAAACTCAATAAACAAGAATTACAACAGACAACTTATTTAAAAAAATTAAGTAAATTTAAAATATAAAAAAAAGAAAGGAAACTAAAAATGAAAATCCAAAAAAACCAAAAATAATTATTAAGAAAAAAACAATTTAGAAAGTAACAAAGAAATAAATAATTAATACAAAGGAGAAAAAACATGTCAAAAAAAATAATTATCACTAAAAAACCAAATAAAAAATTAACCAAAACCCAAAACCCAAATCAAAAAATATCAATCCCAGAAACAAAAAAACTCAATCATCACATTTCACCCCCAACTCCTAATATCAATAAACTAAATTTATTAAAAATAATTACTTATTTAACTATCATTTTATATTTTATTTTACATGTCAACGTTATTTATTACCAAAACCAAATCCCTTGGTTAACAACAGGAATCAATAATTTTATTGATTTAATTAAAACAATTTTTTCAGGAGGAAACAAATAATGAAAACACAAAATAAAAATAAAATATTAATTATCATAACATTTGTAATTGTTCTATTTTTCTCAATTATCTCAATTTATGCTTTAAACGATTACTTTAACAAACAAAGAAAAGAAAAAATAAATTTAATAAATGATTTTCCTATTTTCACTGTTGAACGAACGGGTGGCAACAACGAAAATCAAATACTTTTGCCGATTTCAATTCCTAACTTAAGCCAAAAAAAATACAATCACTTAATTACTATCGAACACGAAGCAATCCTTAACTCAAATGGAATAGATATTTCAATACCCTTATATTTAAAATTATCAACCCAATATAACACTAACCAATCCTTTAACAACCCAGAAAAATATTTAAACATAAGCCTCAAAGTTAATAACAATGATTATGACGACACAAAACGTCCCCAAATGATATTAAACGACAAAGGTATTGGAATTATTAAAATTCAAATTAGCATCGAACAAAAAGAAATCATCAATTCCAAAAACCCTCAATTAGAATTAATTTGTGATTACGAATTAGTCGATTCCCAAGGTAAATCTTTCGAAGGCGGAAATCAAACTATCGAAAACAAAATTGCTCAATTAGCAAAATAAAATATTAAAAGACTAAACAAAATTTGTATTAGTCTTTTTTTATTTTTCAGAAAGGTATTAATATGAAAATGAATATTAAAAAAAATCAAAATAAAAATTTAAATCCAACTAATTTAATAATAATCATTATAACATCTATCATTTTATTTTTAGGAATTCAAGTTTGGATCCACCATCAAGCTTTAATCGAAAATCAAACCCAAATCCTAAATCATCATAAAAGATTAGAAACCCAAAACAAAACTAACCAAGAAACTAAAAAATATTTAGAAGACCAAATAACTAAAAATAATTCATCACCAGAAAAAATTCAAACTTTTTCTTCATCAGAATTACAAGAAAAAACAATAATCCCGAACGATAACCAAGAAGAATTATTATTTAAACCTTCTAACAACAATAAATTCCCAGGATTCAACCAACTAATCGGTTTCAAAGAAGAAAAACAAGCATTAGATGGATTTATTGATTATCTCAACAACAAAGAAAACTACAAAAATATTGGAGAAATCGAATCTCCTCTAGGTATTTTAATGTATGGAGCCCCTGGAACAGGAAAAACCACTCTCGCAAGATCCTTAGCCAAAGAAACTAATTTACCCTTCTTTGAAGTAAGCAGCTCTTTATTCTCACAAAAATACAAAGGTATCGCCCCTCAATTAGTCAAAGATTTATTTATGACAGCTCGCGAAGAAGCAGCCCAAAACAATGGCGCAATCATCTTTTTAGATGAATGCGAAACTATCTTTACTGATTTAAGCACTTTAGAAACTGATTCAGAAATTGCCAATGTTGTGAATCAATTCAAAACTGAATTGACATCTTTTAAAAACAACCCTGAAAAACCTATTTTCATCATTGGAGCTACAAACCACATTAACCAAATCGATGATGCCATCAAATCAAGATTCACTTACAATATCGAAGTCAAACCAGGCAACAAAGAAGAAAGAAAACAATT
This sequence comes from Candidatus Phytoplasma luffae, assembly GCF_018024475.1. Lineage (GTDB taxonomy): Bacteria > Bacillota_I > Bacilli_A > Acholeplasmatales > Acholeplasmataceae > Phytoplasma > Phytoplasma luffae. The sequence continues at coordinate 312,570 of NZ_CP054393.1, forward strand.
CCTAGAATTTTTAATCAACAAACGTAAAAACCCTTATAGTGAAGAAGCCAAACAATACTTATATGAAGTCATTAACGAAGCTTTAGAAATATTACCGCCAAACCATCAATTCAAACAAGCCAATCGTACTTTGGAAAACCTCTTAAAAACAACAGTAACAATCTTTGCGAAAAACAGAGGTCAAGGTGAAACTAGAAGAAATGAAATCAACAAAGAAGATTTAAAACAAGCATATAAAATGATAATTTCTCCTAATATAAATATATTAGACCAAATAGAAAAAAACCAAAAAGGAGATGAATAATATATGTTAACACCATTTGACTTAATCAAAGGATTTTTATCATTTAAATCTTATTTCACCTGGTTTTTAATAGCCACTACCATCTTTAGTCTATTTGTTTTCTTTAAAAGAAAACTTTCACCCACTCAACAATCAACAACATCATGGAAAGGCTATTTAACTTATTTTTTAATTATAATTGGTATTTTAAGTTTCATTTATTTATGTTTCTTTCATAAAACAGAACCATCATCTAAATATGCAGGGCAATTAGTCAACAAAATCGACAAAGCCATCGATAAATACGAAAATACAATAAATAATTACAAAGGATTAAAAACTAATTGGGAAAGTGAATTAAAAAAATGTGAAGATGAATTAAAAGAACTTTACAATGCCCAAGAATCCTCCCAAAAACAAAAAGAACAAATCCATGAATTGTTAGAACAAAATGAAACAAAAATTAAAGAAATAAAAGAACAATTAAAAAACACAACAGGTAACATCACTATCTTAAAAGGCAAGCTAACTCAGTTAGAAAAAGATAAAGATGCCAAAGAAAAAGAAATTAAACAAAAACAAGAAGAAGAAAAATTAGCTTCTCCTGATGATAAAATTAGATTAAGAGCACAAATTGAAAAACTCCAAGATGAAAAACAAAAAATAATTGAAGAAATCAGCGAAGTTAAACTTCAAATCAAAAATTTAGAAAGTAACCAAAAATACTACCAAGATATGTTATCTGGTGCTGAAAACTACAAAAGAATTTTAGAAGAACGATTAAAAGATTTAACTGAAGGAGAAAAAAGATTATATAATCAAATCCAATCAGTTGAAGAACGTCATGCCGAAATCCAAAAAGAAATTGATGCAGTCAAGAAAAAACTAGATAAAATCGATTTAGAAAAAGATTTATATGAATCCCTAAAAAGAAAATATAGTGAAATGTATAACCGCATGCAAACCTATGAAAAAGAACATGAAGCATCAGCTGGAAACATAGTAAAATGGTGTTTCAAAGCTTTTGATAAAGTAACTGACTTAATTCCCGCTAAATATGGAATCAAAACATTAAATAAAACCGTATCTGTAACTCGAAAATACGCACAAAAAATGGGAGCCGTAACTTTAACTCTTCACGAAGGCCACCGTTTGTGGCATTTATATAATGAAGTCGCGCAAGAAAACAAAGAACATCCACCAATGATTACCAAAGAAGCTTTAGATATGTATACTCAAGACATCAACCGTGATTTAGCCAAACTCGACGCTGACTACAAAGATTACGAAAAAAAGCTAGCTGATTATAAACTTCGTCAAAATGAAAATAATTTAGAACAAGAATTAGGCCAATCTAGAGAAATAGTTAGCGGAATAGAACAAAAAGAACAATCAGTTATCGGTGAATATGAAACCATCATCAAAGAATTAAAACATAAACAAGAAAAAGTTTCTGACACTGGCGAATTATACAAAACTAAAGACAAATTAGGAGAAGAATTCGAATATAAAGAAGAAGAAGTGAATATTTTAAAAGAACAATTAAAACAAAAAAATCCGAGTTACGCTCGTGCTCAACAACGCCTTCAAGCTAGACGAGTTGGTAAAATCCCTGAAATGGTTATGATACCAAATAAAAAATAATTTTCCTTAAACATTTTATTCATAAAATTATATAATAGTGATATATTCATATTTCAATATTTGATAATAATCACTATTATCAGAAAGGAAATGAAATTTATGAATAATAATTTTTTTCAAAAACATTTAGTAACTATTATTATCACATCTCTTTTTGGAATAGCGATTATAATTGGTTTTTATCAAGAATTTAATGATTATCAAAACGAAAAAAATTATTTATCTCCTTTAGAGAACAAACCCCAACAAATCCCTTCAAAAATAAAACGTTCTACGGAAGAAACACCCCAACCGAAAATTAAAACAACTGCTGTTCGTTTAGACCAAATTAAAACTTATCTCTTTGGCGAACCTACTGACACTTCTAAATTACCATCTGATTTATCAGAGCGAGAAAAAACCCAAATCAATAAACTAAAAAATAGTTGGCAATTATCATTGAATTTATTAAAAAAAGAAAAAACAGGCGTTGATGAAGAACAAACTAAATGCGATAATTATAATCTCAAAATTAAAGAAATAAAAAATCAATATCCTTCGTTAATAACTAAAAAAAATCAACTAGAACAAGATCAAGCCGATAAAAATAAAATAATTAATCAAAAAAAAGAAGTTCGGGGACAATTTAAATATTTACCTAATCAACCCGAAGAAGTTAGAAAAAAAAGAGAAGAAAATAAAAGAATATTAGAAGCTGAAATCGACAAACTACAAGATGAAGAAATAAAAATAGTTGGTGAAATCGGCAAAATCAAAGTTCAAATTGGGATATTAGAAGCAGACCAAGAATATTATCAAGATATGTTATCTGGTGCTGAAAACTACAAAAGAATTTTAGAAGAACGATATAAAGAAGGTGAAAAACAATATAAAGATTCAATTATTTCTGGATTAAACGAACTCTATGACATTACCTCGGCCGAGGAATAAAAACAAAAGGAGTTATAAGTTAAAATGATACAAGTAAAAAATAAATTACATCTTTTACCATTTTTTTTAATTAGTTGTTTAGGGTTATTATTTATCACAAGTAATAATCCAGTTATGGCAATCCCTAACGAAGAATTTATAAATAATACAAGGATTGTTAACGTAAATATATCCAACATTAATGTTCTTAAAAACCACGAAGCATTTAAACAATATTTTGATTTTACAATAAATGGTCCATGTTATAACGGAAATATAGCAGATTTTGCTATTATGTGGAAAATTAAAACTCCGCCTCATAATTTATTAGGTGTTTTTTTTGATAATGGAACAAGATCTGATGAAGATAACCAATATACTTTAGAAGAGTTGAAACAAATGGGCAATGGTGCTCAAAATATGTATATTTTTTGGCAATATAAAGAAAAATAATTTTTTATAAAATATTTAAAAACTTAAAATTGATTATATTTATTATTAAAAGACCCTCTCCCAAGGGTCTTTTTTATTTAACACACACATATTTTGGTAAAACAATAACAAAAAACAAAAAAAGGAGGTAACCAATTATGTCAAAATCAATCAAAATTCCCTTTATCTAAATATTTCATCATTATTTATTTATTATTATTTTTGATTTGTTGTCCTTCTATCTCCGCTCATCCTTATTTTCATCATCAATCTAAATCAAAAATAAAACTATCTGACTACCAAACCCTTCAACAAGAATGGTTAGCCACTCAACCCAAAATGAAAAGATATGACATTCCTGTTTTATCTAAAGAAAGCATCCCTGATATCTTAAAATATTTTAATATCAAAGCTTATCTTTATGATATTTCAACTCCCTCCTACAATCCTTATGATTACACTTTCTTCGACGCTAAACTCAAAAACCCTCCTTCAGGTTTAATTGGGGCTTATTTCAAACCAAGACATAACCCTTTTAATATCAAATATCCTGATGAAGATGATGAATTCACCTTAGAAGAACTCCTTGATTACGGAATAGCCATCGAAGAAGCCTTTGTCTTTTGGGACGCAAAACAAAAACCTCAAGAAGAAAATGTAAATATAGAATTAATAATAATTGAAATGTTTGCTGACCAAAACAAAGAAGAAGCAATTAATAATTATTTAATCAAAAACAACATCATTAAAGAACCAAAACTAATTAAACTAGGTTGTTATAACGCAACACCTCATACTGGATTAGTATTGCCTTTACCTTTTGGAAAATTTTTATTTGAATTTGAAATTGATGCCATTTATTTTGATGACGGCATAAGGTTATTATCTGAAAATCGAAATATACAATCTCTAAGAAACCGATTAGAATGGAAACAAGAATTTCTACAAGAAGTTATAATAAAACAAAATTCATGTGAAGATACACATTTCAAAACTGTCTATCAAGAAAGCATTAATGAAATTAATGAAAGCATCAATCAAATAAAAGAAGATATTATTAAATCTCAATCATATACTATCGAAGACTTAACAAAACTCTCAAATGGTGCCAAAAACATCTATCTTTTCTTCCTTAATGTTCAAAAAAGAAAAAAAATTATTGAACTCCCTGACTCTTTAGACCCTTATCAAACTATCCGAGATTGGAAAAGAGAAAACAACCTTTATACTTTCCCTCCTTTAATAGAAGAAAGTGAATATAAAGAAGAAACAGAAAAGCGAAATTGGGATATTGAAATAACTTCTCCTTCTTATAAAAAAATAGATATTCCTTTTCAAATTAAAAAAATATTCCAATGTTTAGAAACTGATGATTGTATTTATTTTGTAGTTTGTAATAATGATACACTCCAAATTAAACTCGTCGAACAATATCGTGATGCTTATATAAATTGGTTAAAGCAATGTTACATTCAATATGGATGTTCTTATTCAGCTCAAGAAATAAGAAATAAATTTGGAAAAACATCGAGAATTATTTATGATGAAAATGGAAATACATGTTGGTATCAATATGTCCCAGGTTTTTTCTCTGATGATTGGATTGTTAATGGTCATAATTGTGTTGGTAATTCTAATATTTTTTATAATTTTTATAACACCACTCCCCCACCCAAAAGAATTGAATTAAGCTTTAAATAACAATTTAAAAGACTCTCTTGTAGAGTCTTTTTTTATTATCTAAAACCCAATTAAAGGAGAAAAAAATGAAACTTATAGTTTTTGAAGGACTAGATGGTAGCGGCAAAACAACTTTAATTCAAGAATTACAACAAAAACTAAAAAAACAAAAAATAAATAATAAAATTTATCAAGGTTTAGGAAGTAGTTCTATTGGAACAGAAATAAGAAATTTATTTTTAAATTATAACCAAGTTGATTACATTACTCGTTTTTATCTTAGCATCACTAATATGGCTCAAATCCAAAAAGAACTCATCTATCCTCATTTAAAACAAAATCAACTCATAATCTTAGACCGTTGGTTACCATCAACATATGCCTACCAATTATTTCCTTATCTTAAACAAACAAAATCTTGTTTCGATTTAAAAGAAATTTTTGATATCACTCATAAAAAATTATTTATTAAACCTCATTTATTAATTTATCTAGATATTAATCCTCTTATTGGTAAAGAAAGAAAACAAACCCAAAAAAACCATCAATTAGATATTATCGAACAAAAATCCTTAACTTATCACCAAACTGTCCATAAAGGTTATTATCATTATTTAACTCATTATCAAAACAATAAACAATTAATTCTAAATGGTATTGATTCCCTTCAATCAAATGTTACTAAAATTATGAAATTAATAAGAGATATAAAATGAAAAAAATCATAAAGAAAAAATGTCAAAACGGTAATTTATATATCTATTTTCGCAACGGCAAAATCAAAACAATTCATAAAGATGGAATTATTACTTGGCGTACTAAAAAAATCTATTAAAACAAACCAAAGACCCTCAAAAAGGGTCTTTTTTATTTAGAAAGGAATTTAAAAATGTTAACTAACCAAGAATTTATTAATATCAACCAATTAAATACCAACTCAAAATCAGTTCAAATCATAAAGCTTATTTTCAACAAAGCAACTTTGAATCTTACTATTGATAAATATATGAAAAGTAATCACATTCAATTAAATCATTATTTCGAAACCAACAACTTTTGTTCCCAATCCCAAAAATCAATTCGCGGAAAAATTAACGAATACCTGATTTTGCTTTATTTAAACCATAAAGGAATTAAATGTTTATATCCTAAATCATATTTATTTTTCATCCCCGACATCAAATTCGACTTGGTTTTATTCACACAAACCAAACGCATTATCGCCTTCAATTTCAAAACTTGCCTTCGTGAACGATACAAACAAGCCATCATTGAAGCACAACAACTAAAAAAACTAGACACTCGTTTTGAATATTATTTATTAACAAACGATGAAGTTGAAACTCAAAAACTCAATAATAAAATTAAAAACGGTAAAGTACAGTCAATTAATAAAGTAATTAATTTATTTTCTGATAATGCTAATCTCTTCTTAAAAACCTTACTAATGAATGAATTCATCACTTTTCCCAATATTAATTTAATTAAAAAGAAGGAGTTAAATAAAAATGTTAACTAACGAACACCAAGCCTTAATTCAAATTATTAATTACATCGAAAAAGGGGAGTGGAACAAATTAAAACTTTATTGTCAAATAATCAACCCTAAATATTTAACCAAATCCAATCACCAAAAAATATATAACGCTTTAAAATATTTATATTTAGAAAAAAAATCAACTCATCCTTGGGATAAAATCAAAACCAAAGAGACAATTATTAAAGAATTACTAACTTATCTTCAAACTCATTATCCTCAAGAAAATTTTAATAATGAATCTTTGATGTTTTTAAACAATAATAATATCCATAATGAACATCTTTTAGAAAATTTAAAACATACTTATACCCAAGAAACTTTATTTCAACAATTAATAAAAACAATCAACCCTTCTTTTGATAATCAAGATCTTTATCATAAGCATTTATACTACCAAGAAATCTTTGATAAATTAAGAAATTTTATTAATCTTATCCCAAACAAAAAAGATAAAACTTTATTAACCTTGAACCAAATGACAAAACTTTATCCCGAAGTCTTTGAAACCGACAACATTTCCAAACAAAAAATCCAAGAAGAATATTATCGTTTATCAGACACTTTCAAAGGATTAAACCAAGCCACTAAAGGGTTCAAAAAAGGTCAAATCATCACCATTGGAGGCTATACTGGTTTAGGTAAAACATCTTTTATCTATAATCTTCTTTTAGATTTAGCCAAAACTAAATACCAAGAAAACCAACATTATCCTTATATGTTGGTTTTTTCTTTTGAAATGACTTCAGAAGAAAACCTAAATCGTTTATTATCTAATCAAACTCAAATTCCTTTAGATGTTATTTTAGATAAAAATTTTGATAATATCACACAACAACACTATACGAAAAAGATGATACAAGCAAAACAATTTTTTACTAATATCAACTTATCTTTTAGTTATGACCAAGAAAAAAATATTAATTATATTGTTGATTTATTGTATCGTCTTCATTTAGAATCCAAAATAGAAATTGTAGTCATTGATCACCTTCAAATCACAAAAGCGAGTAATAAAATGGATAATGACCGTTTAGCCATTGATGAAATCATGACCAAAATTAAAGAAATCGCCATCGAATTAAAAATTGTCATTATCATTTTATCTCAATTTTCAAGAGATACTTATTCTAATTATAACGGAAAATCCCCAGAAATCACCGCACTAAAAGGCTCTGGCGGAATTGAAACCAATTCCGACATAGTATTAATTATGTCTGAATTTAACCCAAATATTAAAAAAAATACCACCAAACCCCTAAATATCTATACTTCAACCTTAAATCAACTATATTTAGAAGCTGATGACAATGATAATCAAAAAATAATTGAAGTAAATATTAAAAAAAATCGCAGCGGAACTAAAAAAACTTTAGTCTATCATTTTAAAATGACAACTCAAACTTTTCAAGAAGTAGGTTATGTTTTACCTTACCAAATAGAAGATTTTTAAGGAGTAAAAAAATGAATAATCAAGAAAAAATTAACTACATCAAAACTAATTTCCCCATGATAGTTTTATTAAAAAAATTAAACATCCTCCCATCAAACTTCAACAGCAAATATCGTTTTCCTTGTCCCATCCATCAAGGTCTAAATCCAACAACTTGTCATATAAATGATAACAATAACATTCACTGTTGGAAATGTTGTCGCGATTTTGACATTATTGATGTTTATAAAGAAATTCGTGGAATCACAAACTTTAACGATGCAGTCAAAAAGATTTTAAATTTTATGCATTCTCAAAAATTTGAAATCTTAACAAATAAAGAAAAAACTAACACCTCAATATCCTCCAACCCTTTCAAATTACAATATCATCCTCCCAAACCCCATAACCCAATAGATGAAACAGAAATTAATATCAAAAAAACACAATTATTCAAAGAAATATCTCCCTTATTTAATCAAATAAGAGATTATTATAATTATTTGTTAACATCCAATCAAAATGATGAAAGGAAAATAGGATTAGATTATTTAACACAAAAGCGCCAATTAAATTTAGAAACAATTAAAGAATTTAAATTAGGTTATGCTCCATTATCAAATAAACCATTATCTTTTAGATTAATCAATTTCTTAAAAAAGAAAAATGTTAATATTGATAAATTAGTAGAATATGGTTTTATCAAAGAAAAAACTAATTTCAAAGGAAAAAAATATTATCATGATACTTTTCATGGTTCTATCATTATCCCGATTGAAAATGGATATGCTAAAACATTTCACTTTTATCAAAACCATTTTTGCGATACTAGCTATTTTCAACCCAAATATCAATCTCTTAATAATTTCAGCCAAACCCCCACTTTTCATTTTAGTTATCGTTTCTTTGAAGCATTCCCTTGCATTAAACAAACTAAAATTATGATTGTTCATGAAGGCTTTTTTGATGTCATTAGTTGTTGGCAAAATGGAATTAAAAACGTTGTGGGATTAATTTGTGTCACACAATTATTTTCTCAAACACAAATAGACATTCTTAAAAAAGAAAATATTAAAATCATTATTGCCTTAGACAATGACGAAACAGGAAAAAAACGTAGTGAATTATTAGGTGAACAATTAAAAAAAGAAAATATTATCTATGAAATTAGACACATTTTACCACCTTATAATCAAACTTGTAAAGATGTCGATGATTTATTTAAACAATATGGAATCCAAGCTTATCAAAAATGTTTCTTAGACCCATATATTTCTTACGAAGCGGCCAAAAAGAAACAAATAGTAGATTTAGCTATATATTACTTTGGCAAAGATAAAGTAGAAGTAATTAACGAATAATTTATTAATTAATTTAAAAAAAGGAGAAATAAAATAATGCAAAACAATACCAATCAAGAAATTAGAATCGGAGGTGAAATTAATAAACAAAATACTCCCACTGATTTAGAACAAATCAAACACTTTTTGAAAACTTTAAAAGAAGATTTAATTAACCTCACCATTATTAATCATTCCAAAAAGAAAAATACCTACCAAGAAGCTAATTATCGCCCTAAAAATCAAACTTTATTTATAGATCCAAAAATCTTAGAAGAAATTAAAAAATACAAAATAGACATAATTAAAGCCATAAAAGTAGATGACAATACAAAATTATTACTTAACCCTTCAACCCCTCTTAAAACTCAAAATAATACCCTTAAACATCAATTTAATATTTTCCAAATCAATTATAAAAATGAAACCAAAAACCAAATAAAAGAATTAATGAGCAAAATCAATATCAATAAATTAGATACTTTAAAATTATTTAAATTAGATAATCATAAAAAAGATAAATATGATAAACCTTTAAAAAGCAATTATAAAAAAGGTTTAAATATTATTTATTATCGCTTAGAAGATTTAAAACACATTAAATTCTTTATTACCAAAGATAAACGAGGTTATAGAGTTAAAAAACTCCATCCTATGTATAAATATATATCTAAAACAAAACAAATTATTTAACTAACAATTTTATAACACTTTACTAACAGTTTTATAACATTTTACTAACAGTTTTATAACACTTTACTAACAGTTTTATAACAGTTTTCGTCTCTCAATTTACCTGTTAAAAACTAGCTTTTATAACAAGTGATATTTGATATTTTATATCGATAATGATAATGATATTCGATATTTGATATTGTCGATATATCTTTTTTTTAAATCATTATTAATTATCGATATAAATAACATCTCTTTTTTAAAACCCTTTCCATTGGAAAAAGATTGTTTATAAAAATATAAATCAAATAATATAAGCGCTGGAGCGCTAACAAAAATAAAAAGAATACATAATAAAAAGAAAAATAATAAAGAATCCCCCCATTACGCTGCCCCCCTTTTTTTTCAAACCTTACCAATTTCATCAGCGCAAAACTAAAAAATAAAACAAATTAATGGTATTTTTTTGATTTAAAAACCTTTTTGAATTATAATTATTAATATAATCAAAAAAAATAAGGTAAATAGTGTTTAATAATGAAAAAATTAAAACAAAAATTCAAATTATTGCAAAAAATGATTGAAAAAATAACTAAAATTGATAAAAAAATAGTTTTTAATTTGGTTAAAAAATTTAAAAATAACTTAAATCTTACTACCATTTTAAAAACTATCCAAATCAAAAGAAGTACTTATTATTACTGGTTAAAAATTAAAGAACAATTAAAATTAAAACAAGAAAAATACCTTTTGCAACAAAAAAGAATCGAAGCTTTATGTTGTAATCATGAATATTTTTTCGGTCATCATAAAATTACTGTTTTATACCAAAAAACTTTCAATGAATCAATTACTAAGAAAAAAGTTTATCTCATTATGAAAGAAAAAAATATTTTTTGTCGGTTAAGAATTAAAAAAAATAAACATCATTATAAAAATAATTTACAAAATAAAATTAAAATAGTACCTAACTTAATCAATCAAGAATTTATTTCATCTCGACCCCTACAAAAACTATTCACTGATATTACTTATTTTAAAACTCCTCAAGGTTTTTTATATTTTTCTTGTGTTATAGATTCTTTTAATAATCAAATTATCGCTTCACATACTTCTAATTGTCAAAATAAAGATTTAGTATTAAAAACAATCCAAAAATTACCTAAATTAAAAAAACCTTGTATTATTCATTCTGATCAAGGTTCAGTTTATCAATCTCTAAAAGTTCAACAAATCCTAACTAAAAAAGGTTTTTTAATCAGCATGTCCCGCAAAGCCACTCCACGTGATAACGCAGTAATTGAAAATCTGTTCGGCCAAATGAAAAGTATTTTATATCATCGTCATCCTTTTTTATTTCAAAAAACAATTCCAAAAATCACAAAAATAATTAATCAATTTCCTTCTTTTTGGAATCATAAATGGCTTTTAACTAAATTAAATAATTTATCCCCTTTACAATATTTTCAAACTCTTAGATAAATTATTAGTTAAATTTACATAAATAATATAACCTTATAAAAAAGGTTACTTTTCTGCACCCTTTTTTTAAGAAAAATATTAAAATTATATAAAAGATTATTTTCTTTTTATTTTGTAGACACCTTTTTAACTTTTTTTACCTAACTATATATATGGAAGGGTAAAATATTGAAAAAAATATCTTTTGAAACTAGCAAATTATTAAAAAACTTTAGACACTTTTTAATTTAATTAAAAACAACTTTGTTAGTTTGAAAAGATATGAAATTATCTACTTAATTTTAAGTTTTAAAGAACAATTTTAAAATTAAAATATGTCCAAAAAAATGGAACAGCGCACATTATAAATTTATATTTTAAAATATTATAATTTAAAATTTTCCAAATTATAATATTTTAATTTTTATCATTATTAATTAATTTAAAAAAATATTTTCAACCCAAGACTCATTCGGATGAGTCTTTTTCTTTTTAACTAAAAAAATTTTTAAAAAAAATTAAAGATAAATTTGTTAATAAAAAAAAGAAAACCAATTACTGAAATAGAAAAAAATACTAAATATAACGTTTAAAAACATTTGAATTTTTAATAATTATTTGATAAAATTAAAATATACTATTGTGTATTTTTTTATTTCGATGAATAATTATTATTTCTGATATAATTTATTTTAATAAATAAAAATTTATAATTAAATTTGCAAAAATGAGTATAATAAAATGGAATCTAATTTAATTAAAATTAATGAATATTAATAGAATATTAAATTTCCTTTTCTTATTAAAAAAATAATTTTCATAAATAAGAACAAAAGTCCAAAAGGAGAATTTTATAAAAAAAATGAAAACATATGAAATTATGTATATTTTAAGTCCTAATTTAGATGAAAAACAAGTAAATAATATCGAAAAGAATATTAATAATATTTTTGATAAAGAAGGAAAAATATTAGAATATAAAAAACCAGAATTAAAAACATTAGCTTATAGTATAAAAAAATTTACTCAGGGTTTTTATATTAATTTTTTAGTTCAAGCTGATAATGAAATGATCAAAGAATTTAATAGAATAGTGAATATTACAGAAGAAATCATTCGTTATATTGTATTAAAAAAAGAAGATAATAAAGAGTTATGATTAATAAAGTTATTTTAGTAGGTAGAATAACAAAAGATCCTGAATTACGTTTTGTTAATGTTGATATTCCTTTAGTTAAATTTGTTTTAGCTGTTAACAGAAATTATGTTAATTCTTCAGGTATAAAAGAAGTTGATTTTATTCGTTGTTCTGTTTGGAACAAACAAGCGGAAAATTTAGCTAAATACATTTCTAAAGGAACTATGTTAGGTATCGAAGGAAGCATCAGAGTTACAACTTCTGAAGTTAATAATCAAAAACAATTTTTTGTAGATGTTCATTGTGATAATATTCAATTTTTAGAATCTAAAAATAAAAGAGATAGTAATCAATCAAATTATTACGATGATGAATATAAAAAAACCGAAGATAAGAATTACTCACATCAAAATAATGAACATTCTTCAAACGACAAAAAATTAATTATTGATAATAACGAAGACTTGCCTTTTTAATTTTTTATAAAACATTTAAATTAATAGGAATAAAAAAATGCAAAAAAATAAAAAATATTTTAAAAAACGTCGCAAAGTATGTTATTTTATTCAAAACAAAATAACTAAAATCGATTTTAAAGACGTAGAATTATTGAATAAATTTATTACTAATAGAGGGAAAATTTTACCAAGTAGAGTAACCAACACTTCTGCAAAAATGCAAAGACGTTTATCGCAAGCTATTAAAAGAGCACGTCATATGGCCTTAATCCCTTTTATTGTTAATTAATTAATATAAAAAGCTATTGAATATTTTATATATAATATCGCATTAGCTTTTTTTATTATTTTTTTTATATTTTTTTATCTAAAATATATCATTATGAGAAGAGAGTTTTTTAATTCAATTATGTATAAAAAAATTATAAAAAAATTTTTTTATTATAGAAAAATTATATTAATATTTTTTTGGATAATTTTAGCTATACATATTATAATTAGTGATTTTCCTAGAATAATAGAATTAATATACAATCAATCATTATTTTCAGAAATTAAAAATACTATTTTATTGTTATTTTTAAGTTTTTTCGGTAAGATAATTTTTATTTTGATTTTTATTTGTATATATTATAATGTTCGTCATTTTTTTGAAATTAAAAAAATAAATGAACGTCTTAATTTATGGACTAATCTTTCTTATTCTGTTAATCAGGTAGGAGAAGAAGTTTTTAATGATTTGCCTATCGGTATTGTTTTGATTGATAACACCGAACATAAAATCCAATGGATTAATAATTACGCCGATGTTATTTTAAATAAACCTACCTTAAACACTCCCTTATATAAAGTTAATGAAACATTGAGTAATTTATTAAATTCTTCGGAAAATAAAACTATTTTATATACAGAAAAAGCAACTTTCGATTGTTTTTATAATAAAGAAATTAATGTTTTTTATTTATTTGACACAACTGAAAGAGAATATATAAAAAAACTATATAAAAATAAAACACCTACATTAATCTTTGTATCTTTGGATAATTTAGAAAATTCTTTAAAAAATCTTGATATTTCTGAACAATCACAAATAAAAGTCGAATATTTAAGTGCTTTATCTGATTTTTTTGATATTTATGATAGTTATTTAAAACAATTATCAGATGATAAATTTTTGATTTTGTTAAACTATGATAAATTGATGAATATTATAGTTAATAAATTTGATATTTTAGAGACAATTCGACTTATATCTAAAAAATATAAATTAAAAATAACACTTTCTATTGGGGCAGCTTGTTATAATTTATCTTATAACAGCTTATCGAATTATGCTCAAAACGCTTTAGAATTAGCTAAAAAAAGGGGCGGCGACCAAGCAGTTGTTAATATAGAAAATCAAAAAATTCAATATTTCGGTGCCACAAATACTAATTTTTTAGAATACGAATCTAAAATATCAGCTAGAGTTAATTCAGAAATGATTGAAGAAATTTTACATAAACATGATAATTGTTTTATAATGGGGCATATAAATCTGGATTTAGATTCGTTAGGTTCTATGATTGCTTTTTATAAAATAGCCTCAAACATTATTAAAAACAAACAACATTATTTAATTATTGATGAAGAAAAAAATGATTTTAATTTTAAATTAATTTATCAAGATTTGATTACAGAAGAAAAAAAATTAGCTAAACAAATTATCACTACCAAACAAGCTTTAAAAATGATCGATGAAAAGTCTCTTTTAGTAATTGTAGACACTCAAAATGAAAATATTGTTAGTAGCCCAGAATTATTAAAATTAACTTCTCAAATTATTATTTTAGATCATCATAGAGCGAATGAAAAAGTAATTAATAGTATTTTTTCTTATGTCGATCCTTATGCTTCTTCTACTGTAGAAATTTTAATGGAAATTATTAGTTTTTTAAAATATAATATAAAATTCACCTCTTTAGAAACAAGTGTTATTTATGGCGGTTTAATAATAGATACTAATTATTTCACTTATCGCACAAGTCCAAGAACTTTAGAAATCGCCTCTAAATTAATTTCTTTAGGAGCTGAAATCTCTAAAATTAAATTTTGGTTAAGAACAGAATTAAATCAAATTTTAGAAATGAATAAATTGATTTCTGAAATGGAAATTTATATGAATAAGATCGCTATTATTAAAAAAAATGATATTTGTGATAACAGAAGTTTTTTAGCTAAAGTTTCGGAAAATGTTTTAAATATACAAAATATTGACGCTGCTTTTACTATTGCTAGATTGAAAGATGGTCGAATAGGTATAAGCGCTCGCTCTTATGATCGAATAAATGTTCAAGTTATTATGGAACAAATGGGTGGTGGCGGTCATATAAATAGTGCAGCTACTCAAATCGAAAGCAATGATTTAGAAGGTGCCATCGATACATTAAAGAATATATTATATTTAGAATATAAAGAGAGTTTAAAAAATATGAAAATTATTTTGTTAGAAGATATAAAAAATAAAGGTAATAAAAACGAAATTATTAAAATAAATTCTGGTTATGGTAATTTCTTAATTAAAGAAAAAAAAGCTCTTTTGGCTACTGATGATAATATTAAAGAAATTAAACAAAAAATTAAATCAGAAGAAGAAAAAGTAAAAAAACATAATTTATTGATGCAACAATTAAAAAATGATATCGATAATAAACAAATAGATATAATGACTACAATCGGCCCTAAAGGAAAAATATACGGAAAAATAACTTTGAAACAAATCATGGATACATTTTATGATAAACATAATATTATGATTGACAAAAAAAAATTATTTTTAGAAAGTGAAATAAATTCTTTAGGAAAATATAAAGTAAATGTCTTTTTGACAAAAGAAATTAATGCTTATTTTTTTGTTAATGTTAAAAGTTTAGAAAAAAAATAATAAATCGGATGTTAAAATATGAGTCAAAATACTAAATTACCTTTCCATTTAGAGGCGGAACAATCTATTTTAGGGATTATTTTTTTAGATAATTCCAAATTAAAAACAGTTGTAGAAGTATTAAATACAGAAGATTTTTTTAATCTTGAACATCAATATATTTATGAAGCGATGAAAAATTTAGATCAAAGTAACAAAAGTATTGATTATTTTTCTGTTAATGCTGTTTTAGAACAAAAAAAACATAAAATAGAAAACGGAAAAAAGTATTTGATAGAATTAAGTGAAAACATCCCTTCTATATATCATTTAGACACTTATATCGAGTTTGTACGTGATGCCGCTTTAAGAAGAGAGGTTATCATGACTATTTCGAGTATTTATAACGAAGGCGTTAGTAATCATGATATAGATTTTCAAAATTATTTAAATAACGCTGAAGAAAAATTATTTGCAATAGCTAAAAAAAAACAAACTAGTAACCTTATAGAAATCAATCAATTATTAACAGGGTTAGAAAAAAAAATATTTTATAATCAAAAAGAAAAGAAAGTTATCGGTTTGAGTACTGATTTTAGTTCTTTAGATGATGTTACTTTAGGTTTTAAACCTGAAGAACTTATTATTTTAGCAGCCCGCCCTTCCATGGGTAAAAGTACTTTTATGTCTAATTTAGCCGTCAATATTTCACGAAGAAATAATAAAGCTTTTGTAGTTCTTTTTAGTTTAGAAATGTCTAATGAACAATTGTGTACTAGAATGATAAGTGCAGAAAGCGGAATCCCTCATAAACAAATTCAATTAGGAAGATTAAATAACGAGGAATTAAAATTATTAGAATTTTCTTCTGTTGAATTAAAAAATTTAAATATTTTATTTAATGATTCTGCAAGTGCTAATATTTTAGATATTAGATCACAATGTCGTAAAATGAAAAATCAAAATAAATTAGATATTGTTATTATTGATTATTTACAATTAATTGGGAAATCAAATAGACATAATAGTAGAAATTTTTACAATCGTCAAGAAGAAATAGCTGATATTTCCAAAAGTTTAAAACAAATGGCTAGAGAATTAAAAATACCAGTTTTAGCTTTATCTCAATTATCTCGTGAAGTGGAAAAAAGAGAAGATAAAAGACCTATTTTATCAGATTTAAGAGACTCTGGTAGTATTGAACAAGATGCAGATATAGTTATGTTTTTATATCGACCTGATTATTATGATAAAGAAAAAAAACATGATATAACTAATAAAATTGTCACTTCTGAACTAATTATATCTAAAAATAGACAGGGAGCAGTAGGAATTAGAAAATTTAATTTAGATTTAAGTTGTTTGAAATTTACCGAAGTTAATTTATTTTAAAATTTAAAAAGGAGATATTATAATATGTTGGAACAACTTAAAATTATAAAAGAAAAATATTTGAATTTACAAAAACAAATGTTAGAAAACAAACAAATATTTAATAATATTGATTTTTTAAAAAAAATAAATAAATTAGAAAAAATTGTTTTTATTTATGATGAATATCTTAATTTAGAAAAAGAATTAAAAAATACAGAAATATTGATACAACAAAACGATAAAAATGAATCGGAACAAAATGATTTATTATTGTTAGCAGAAGAAATAAAAAAAAATTTAGAATCTCAAATGGAAATTAAATTGGAAAAATTAAAAACAATATTATTTAACCAAAACCAAAACGACGATAGAAGTGTTATAATGGAAATTAAAGGAGCGGTAGGCGGGAACGAATCTAATCTTTTTGTATCAGATTTATTTCGTGCTTATACAAAATATGCTGAAAGTCAAAATTGGAAAATAGATATTATCAATTTAAACCCAAGTTTAAAAAACGGTATCATTTCTGTAGAAATGATTATTTACGGCGAAAATATTTTTTCTTTTTTAAAATATGAATCAGGCATCCATAGAATTCAAAGAGTTCCTGAAACAGAAAATAAAGGAAGAATACATACTTCTACAGCAAGAGTGTTAGTTTTGCCATACGTAGAAGAACAAAAATTAGATTTAAATTGGAACGATATTAGAGTAGATACTTTTAACGCTAGCGGTCCTGGCGGCCAATCAGTAAACACCACTAAATCAGCAGTTCGTTTAACTTATTTGCCTACAGGAGATAGTGTTGCTTGTCAAATAGGCAAAAGCCAACATCAAAACAAAGATAAAGCTTTTCAACTGTTAAAAAATAAAGTTTTTGATAAAATTATATCGAAAAAAAATGAAAAACAAAATAAAATAAAAAAAGATTTTATCGGCACAGGGGCAAGAAGTGAAAAAATAAGAACTTATAATTATGCTCAAAATAGAGTCACAGACCATCGTATTAATTTAAGTTTACAAAAATTAGATTTTTTTATGGAAGGAAAAATTAATTTAATTATTGAACCTTTAATAGAAGAATTAAAGAAACAAGAATTAAAAGAAATAATTTAATGAATGATTTTAAAAGATAAAATTATTATTTTCCCTACTGATACAGTTTATGGCATCGGCTGTTCTATTTACGATTATAAAAGTTTACAAAAAATTTATAATATCAAAAAAAGACCTTCTCATAAACCAATAATTGTCTTATGTTCTTCTTTAAAACAATTAAAAAATATAATAGTTTTAGACGATAAAATTCAAAAAATAAATGATTTTTTTTGGCCCGGCCCTTTAACTTTGATTGTGAACACTCAGCAAAATTATTTTAATTATGAACAGGAAAAAAAAATAGGTATCAGAATACCTAATCATCCATTGGCTTTAAAAATTTTAGAACAAAACGGTCCTTTAAGAGTTACTTCGCTTAATATTAGTGGCGAAAAACCTTTAAATGATTATAAACAAATCAAAAAGGAATTTTTTAATAAAGTAGATTTGATTTACCCTAATGAACAAAATTTATCTTGTATAAGTTCTACAATTATCGATACTACATGTGGAGAATGGAAATATATAAGGAAAGGCGAGATTACTTTAGAATCCATTAAAAAAATCATATATTAATAATTTGTTTTATTAAAAAATTTTTAAAACCATCAATGGGATTTATAGTCCCTTTTTTCATTTGGTGATATAAATCAAATAAAATTAAAAATAAATTTTGTATTTTTTCTGTTGATGCTAATTTAGCTTCGTTAATTAAATAAAAAGTTTTTTGAGGGGAATATTTTAAAATCTCGGATATTTGATTGTTTGTTTTTTTTTTGTTTATCAAATATTTAATATTTATAATTTGTTCTAGTTTATTTAGTATTTGATAAATAATAAAAAAAGGGCTTTCTTTTTTATTTATTAATTTTTCGAATAATTCTAAATTGTTTGTTTCTTTATTATTATTTATAATCGCATTAATTAATAAAAAAATATTTTGTTCTTGCGATGATGCAAAAAGTTTTTCTGTAATCGAAATATCTTGGATATTTTTGCTTTCGTAGTTATATATTTTATTTTTTTGAATTTCTTCTTTTAATAAAAATAAATCATTATTTGTTTTTTTAATTAAAAAAGTGATAATTGAGTTTTTTATTTTAAAACCATCTTTTTCAAATGAGTCCTTAGTATAATCAAATAAATGTTTGAAAGAAAATTTATTTTGTTTGGTGATATCAAAAAAAGGATATATTTTTTTTCTTAATTCAGTCGGGAAATTATTTTTTTCTTCATGAATATAAATGATAATGTTTTTTTGAGGATTTTTAAAAAAATCTAATAAAAAATCAATATTTATTTTTTTTTTCCAAAAGATTATAGAAAGGTTTTCTATAAAAAGAACTTTTTTATCATAAAAAAAAGAACTAGTATATAATTCTCCGGAAATTTTTCTTATCATTTGGAAATAATTATTATTATCAATAGAATAAAACAAAAAATGATAATTTTTTTCTTTACAAATTTGTTTTATTTTGTCTTTAGTTTCTTTTAGAAAAAATTCTTGATAATTTATTAATAAGTTTAGATTTTTAATTTCCATGTTAAATTTCTCTTTTATAAAATATAAAAAAATTATTTTATTACACGTGGGTGATATTTAAAATAAATTTTTTTCAAATATTTTTGACTGATATGAGTGTAAATTTGGGTAGTCGAAATATCTTCGTGTCCTAGAATATTTTGTAAAGTTCTCAAATCTATTCCGTTTTCTAATAAATGAGTCGCGAAAGAATGTCTTAATGTATGAGGAGAACAACGAATATCTAAATCAGCTTTTTTAGCTATTTTTTTGAAAATTTTATAACAACCTTGACGTGATAATTTTTCTCCTTTTTTATTTAAAAAAACAAAAAAATTTTTTTTATTTTTTATCAATCCGCAACGTCCTTTTTTTAAATATTGATTTAATATTTTAAAAGAATGTTTTGTGATTGGCACTATTCTTTCTTTAGAACCTTTACCTTGTATAATAAGATAAAATCGTTTTTCTTTTACATTAGACAAAGTTAAATTTAAAATTTCAGATATTCTTAAACCTGAATCATACATTAACTCGAATAAAGCTTTATTTCTCAAAGAGATAAAATTATTTTTTTCATGATTGGTGCATTCTAAAAAACGAAAAACTTCTTTTAATGATAATATAGAAGGTAATTTTTTATCTATTTTAGGAATTTTTAAAACTAAAGTAGGGTTATGATCTGTTTCTTTTTCTAAAATTAAAAAAGAATGAAATTTTTTAATAACGATAATTTTGCGAGCTAAACTTTTACTACCTATATTAAAAAAATCATTCATATTTTCTAAAAATAAAGAAATATCTTTTTGAGTTATTTGTTTTATATTTTTTAATTTTAAATTAATTTTGATAAAATTTAAATATTGGTTGATATCACTTAAATAAGCCGAAACAGTATTAGGAGATAATAATAATTCATGTTGAAGATATGTTTTAAAATTTGATAAAAAATTTTTCATTTTTTAATTCAAACTTTCTTAAATTTAAAAAACTACTTTTTGTTTTTTAAATATTTTGATAAATGGCGAGATTTAAATTTAATAGAATGTTTTATTTTTTAAAAAAATTTAAACAACGTTTGCATAAATCATCTAAATTTTTATTTTCTATAACGTTCCAACATCGAGGGCAAGGATTGCCTGGCATTTTGATAATTTCAATATTTAAATCTTCTGAATTTATTATTTCTAATTGTGAAACCATTAATAATTGGTGAAATTTTTCTTTAATTTTTAAAGAATTTAACATTTGTAAATATTTATAAGGTAATTTTAAAATTAATTTAGCTTGTAAAGATTTATTTATAATTTTATTTTGCCTGTTATCTTCTAATTTTTTTAATATTTTTTCTCTTAAAATAAAAAATAAGTTATAATCTTCTTTTAATTGAACTAAATCTTTTTGTTTTTGATTGAAATCAACTATCCAATTTTGAATTTCTTTTTGAGTAGGCAAAGATTCTAAGTAAATATCTTCTTTTTTTTCTCCAGATAAATATTGATATATTTCAGAAGTTGTATGAGGGATTATAGGAGTTAAAATTTTTAAACATAATATTAAAATATCATAAATATTTGATTTGATAATATTTTTTTCTTTATTATCTTCTTTTTCAATATATAAAATATCTTTGCTAAAATCTAAATAAAAAGCACTCATTTTATTCACTATAAAAGGATACAATAAACTCATGATTTTTTCCAAATTATAATTTTCATAAGATTGAATTATTTGTAATAAAATATTATTAAATTCTAGAAGGAATAATTGATCAAATAAATTTCTTTCATCGAAAGGGATATAATTTTGACTAGAAGGATGAAAATTATTTAAATTTCCTAACATAAAACGGAAGGTATTTCTTATTTTTTTATATTTTTCTTCTATTTGTTGTAAAATATTTTTATCTAATCTTACGTCTATATTATAGTTAATATGAGCTACCCATAATCTTAGAATATCAGCGCCTTTTTGTTGAATAATTTTTAAAGGATCTATGACGTTATTAAGAGATTTACTCATTTTTTGCCCCGAACCATCTAAAACAAATCCATGGGTGATTATTTTTTTATAAGGGGTTTTATTTGAAGCGGCTACAGAAGTAATTAAAGAGGAATTAAACCAACCTCTATATTGATCTGCGCCTTCTAAATAGACATCAGCTGTAAAAGAATTATTAAATAATTTTTTATATACACTATAAGTTGTTCCTGAATCAAACCATACATCTATAATATCTGTTTCTTTATAAAAGATATTATTTGGACTTTTTTCGTTTTTATAATTAGGAGGTAATAATTGTGCAGGTTGCCATTCTAACCAAATACTTTTACCATGTTTTTCAAATAAATCAGCAACATGTTCGATAACTTTTGTGTCTAAAATAGGTTCATTGTTTTCTGTGTAAAAAATAGGAATTGGTGTACCCCAATTTCTTTGTCTACTAATAACCCAATCTTTTCGATCTTTAATCATGTTGAACATTTTAATTTCACCCCATGAAGGAAACCATTCAACTTTTTTTATTTCTGATAATAATTTTGGTTTTATTTTTTCAATGTTTAAAAACCATTGTGGGATAGCTAAAAAAACAACTGGTTTTTTTAATCTTTCGTCATGAGGATAAGAGTGGGTTATTGTCTCTGAAAGAATAATTAATTTCTTTTCTTTTAAATCTTCAACAATTTGATAATTAAATTCATCATAAAATAGATCTTTGTATTGTTTAGTGTTTTCGCTCATTAACCCTTTTTTATTAATAGATAAAAGAATATTTAAATTATATTTTTCGCTTAATAAAAAATCATCTAATCCGTGACCTGGCGCTATATGAACTAATCCTGTTCCTTCTGTATCTGAAACAAAAGTATCTAAGACAACTTTTCCTTTGTTATTAAATATTTTATTTTCGTAAATAAAATCTTTTAGAAACGCTCCTTTGAAAGTTTTGATAATTTCTACTTCGTTCCAATTAAATTTATCTTTTAATTTTTCTAAAACAGAAACGCCTAAAACATATTTTTTGTTTTGTATTTTTATAATATGATAATCTTTTTCTGGATGAACACAAATAGCCACATTAGCTGGCAAAGTCCAAGGAGTAGTGGTCCAAACTAAAAAATACGCATCTTTAAAGATATCTTTTCTTAATATCGGAAAAAGAATATAAATGGATAAAGATTGTTTATTTTTATATTCTATTTCGGATTCGGCTAAAACAGATTGTAAAAAAGGAGACCAATAAACAGGTTTTAATTTTTTAAAAATTAATTTTTGTTCAATCATTTTGCTGAATATTTTTATTTCTTCAGCTATAAAAGAATTATCCAAAGTTAAATAAGGTTTTTCCCATTGACCTAAGATTCCTAATCTTTGAAACATTTCTTTTTGTTTTTTTACATAATTTAAAGCTGTTTCTGCGCATTTTTCTAGAAATATTTTTTTAGATGTTAATTTATTTTTAGAATTTTTTTTTAAAACAGTTGTTTCTATTGGTAACCCGTGGCAATCCCAACCAGGGATATAAGGGGCATAAAAGCCTTGCATTGTTTTAAAACGGATAATAAAATCTTTTAAAATTTTATTTAAAGCGTGCCCAATATGGATATTTCCATTAGCATAAGGCGGCCCATCATGAAGACAGAAATTATTATTATTTTGGTTTTTGTTTAAAACTTTAGAATATAAATCAATTTTTTTCCAATAATCTTCTATTTCAGTTTCTTTTTGACTTAAATTCCCTTTCATAGGAAAATCAGTCAAAGGCATTGATAAAGTATCTTTGTAATTTTTCTTTATCATAAAAAAACTCCTTTAATATAAATAAATCAATTTGTGTTTTAAATTTATTGATTTTTTTAAAAAAAATAATAAAAATTAATTTTTATTTTGTTGTTTCGATACATTAAAATAAAAATGAATTATATCTCCATCTTGAACTAAATAGTTTCTGCCTTCTAATCTTAATTTTCCATTTTCTTTTATTTTAGAAAAATTCGGAAAATTTTTCAAATCTTCATAATTATAAATTTCCGCTTTTATAAATCCTTTTTGAAAATCACTATGAATTAATCCAGCGCATTCAGATGCAGTCATACCTTTAATAAAAGACCAAGCTCTTGTTTCTGTTGGACCCGAAGTGAAATAAGTTTGCAACCCTAAGAGTTTATAACTGTTTTGGATAATTTCTTCCAAAGCACTTTTTTTTAAATTTAAATTTTGTAAAAAACTTTTTTGTTCTTCGATATCTAAAGTAGAAATTTCTTTTTCTAATAAAACACAAACAGGTATGAATTTTCTTTTTTTTTCTTCGCTATATTTGGACATTTTTTTAAAAAATAAATTATTTTGTAAATCATTTAGATCGTTTTCTTTAAAATTACCAATATAAATCATTGGTTTTAAGGATAATAAATTTAAGCTTTTGATTATTTTTAATTCTTTTTCATTCAAATCTATTTCAGAAATATTCATCATTTCTTTTTCTAAATGATTTTTTAATTTGTTTAATAATTTAATTTCATCTAAATAACATTCTTCTTTTGTTTTTTTTGTTTTATTTAACTTTAATAAACGTTTTTCTATTTGTTCTAAATCAGAAAGAATTAATTCTATTTCGATTATATTACTTTCTTCAACTGGATCTATTTTGTCGTATACATGAATGATATTTGGATCTTCAAAACATTTAACAACATGACAAACGGCATCCACATCTTTAATATGACCTAAAAATTTATTACCTAATCCCTCACCTTTAGAAGCGTTTTTTACTAGACCAGCAATATCCACGAATTGTATTTGAGTTTGTATAACTTTTTGAGATTTAAATGAATGAGCTAAAAAATTTAGACGGTCGTCTGTAACAGATACTATTCCAACATTGGGTTGGATAGTTGCGAAAGGGTAATTCGCTTCTAAAACATTCATATTAGTTATAGTGTTGAATAAAGTTGATTTGCCTACATTAGGTAATCCTATAATTCCTAATTTCATAATTTTAACCTTTTTTAATTTTAAATATATTTTTTTATATTTTGAATTTTATATATTATTTTTTGAATCAATATAATATTATTTTTAATTAAATACTATAATATATATTTTAACTTAAAATAATATATTTTTTTGTAAATAAAATAAATATTGATAAATTAGTGTATTTTGAATTTTTGTATAATGATATTTATTTTTTATAATTATTTTAATTTAAATTTATATAACTGTTTAAAAGTATTTATTTTAAGTTTTAAGAGTATTTAAAGATGGAACGAAATAAAATTATTTATTAGTAAATATAATTATTTGTTTACTTCATTATTAGTTAAATATAATTGTTATATTAAAATTTTTTTAACTAAATTCAATCTATTACAAAATTATATTTAATCATCTAATTTTCTTTTTTTAAAGATATAAATTTTTATAAAAAAACAATATAAGAATATATTATTTGCTTTTTTTGTTTTTTTTATTAAAATTAAAATAAGTTTTAAAAATTATAAAAGAAAGAAAATTATAATATGTATAATAAATCACAAAAAAATGAATATGAAGTAGATACTGTCGTAAAAACTGGTTGTGCATTCGGTATAGTTTTTTCTGTATTAGGTATAATTTTGGGAATTTCGATGATATTTTATTTCTTGTTTTTTAATTTTTTTAATAATGATTATATATCAAAGATAATATTGATAATATTTGTGACGTTTTTAGTAATATTAATTTTTTTATCAATTCTTTTTTTAATTTTGTTTCTTAGAATTTTTCAAGGAAAAGCATCTCCAAATACAAAAATGGTTGTCGGAATACTTTATTGTGGTTGCGTTGCAGGAATTTTAATTTTAGTTGGAAAATACGAACCAAAATTATATAATCGAACCAAATAATCTAACGGTTTCAAATTAAAAAGTACGGAATTAAAAAGACCTTTCGAAAAAATAGTAATTTCTTTTTATTATGTCAAATTATTATAACTATATAAAAAAAATATAATAAAAACTTTTTTAACCTTGCGCCAATTCCATAAATATAGTCTTTATTTATATATAAATCTTTGGGGTGTTTTGTTTTTTTGGACATTTTTTAAAATTATTTTTATTCAAAAATTAAAATCAAAAGTAAATTTCATATCTTTTCAAAATAACAAAATATTTACTAAAATTTATAATTGTTTGTTTTTTTATAATTCGCTATTTTCAAAAGATATTTGATTTTTGATTAATTTCTCTCTATCTATTATTAAAGGAAAAAAAGTTGAAATCTCGCATCAAAATTAATATTTTTTCATTTTTTTTCGAATTTACTAGTTTTAAGAGTTTTTTGGTTTTTTACCCCTCTATATATTATTAAGGCAAAAAAATCGCGAAAGTCACATCAAAATTCATTTTTTTTCGAATTTAATTACTTTAAGAGGTTTTTGGTTTTTGATTAATTTCCCTCTACTTATTATTAAGGCAAAAAAACCATGAAAGTCTATTTTTTTTTGTTAAAAAAATTAATCTAAAAAATAGTTAGAAGTTTAGGTAAAAAAAAGACCAATTGTTAGTTAGTCTTTTTTTTGGATTATTTTATTTTGTTTTAGAAATAAGAATTTTTAATTAAGAGATTGGATATATTGAATTGGAGATAAAGTGTTTAATTTAGATAAAGGCCATTTTTGATTCCAGAATTTAGAAAACAAATTTAATATTTTTTTAACTTGGAAAATTGGTTTTAAAAATTAATAAAGGGTGACGGCGAAATAAAATACTTTTCATTTACCCAAATAGGTTTTCGATTACAGCGTTATCGCGGGGTGTGGCTTTTCGGGACATACTTACTAAAAAACTTTTTTAGAGAGAATCTCTTGATTAAGTACGTAACAATTCGTTAGTATGTAATTTTTCAATTTTTATTTTATTTTTTTTTTTTTTTTGCAAAACAAAAATAAAAATAAAAAAATGAAAAGGAATTTAAAGAAGATGATTTATTCAAAAAGTGAAACAAAATCATTTATTTATAGATGGTTTATGCTAATTGTCGGTGCAGTTGTTTTAGTATGGGCTTAAAACCGTTTTATAGATAATTAAAAATTAAATCTCATAAAAATTATCATTACGATATTTTAACTAATATTTTATATATTAATCAACAAAATTTTGATATTATTTTTTATCATTTAAATCAATACTTTATTCAAAATAATATTCAAAATAAACATTTTCAACTTATTAACAAACAAATAGAAAAAAATAATTTAACAAACAAAAAAAACAACAATATCATTCCGCCTATTTTAAAAGTTAATTATCGCAATCCCGATGTTCGATTAGTTTGCGAAAATTTAAAAACTATTCCTTTGTCTAAAATTTCGAATTGGAAAGTTCAATTTAAAGATAAAATTCCAGTTGATAATAAATATTTTACTAATTTGCTCTATCAAAAAAAGCATAATATTTTGTTCGTTGTTGAAAGTTTAGAAAAAGTTTTGAAATCTTTTTTAAGTTTTAAAAATCCAACAAAAGTATTTTTTAAAAAAGAAGTAGATATAAGAAAAATTAAAAGTCCGTTAAAATTAAAAATTTAATATATTTTAACGGACTTTTTCACCCCATTTTTTAGGAAAATATGAAAATATTTGATTTTTTTTGGTACAAATTCCAACTTTTAAAAAATTAAAAAAAAGAAAATCGCGCTTTATTTTTCCATTTTTTGGTTAAAATAAATTTTTCGTAAATTTTGTTGTGTGAAATTACAATTTCCAGGACGTTATATATTAAGAAGAAGTTAGTTAAAAAAGGAAAAATTATTAAAATGAAAAAAATCAAAAAATATGTAGATATTATCGCCGATGTTAAGAAAAAGTTAGAATTTTTTTTAATTAATAAACAAGAAATAAATAGTTCTATCAATAAAAATAAAGAATTAACCAAAGAAAATGAAAAATTATTTGACACTATTATTTATGAATTAGAACCTTTGGTTAAAAAATTTATGACAAGAATTGAAAAATTTCCAAATTTTGTTAAAAAAGAAGATCTAGAACAAGAAGGGATATTTTTTGCTATAAAATTTTTAAAAAATTTTGATGGGAATATTAATTATTTTTTTATCAATATGAAAACTTATATTATGAAACAAATATATAACTTTTTATATAACCCGATAAGCGTCCATCATAAGGTTGATAGCGAAATAATATTGCGGAATCATAAAAACGAAGTTATTAAAGACATAACTTTTTTCGCAGATTTATCGTCAGAGGATGGGCGAATCGAAGCACAACAAGATTTTTTTGATTATACTCCAACAGATCCAGCTAAATTATATAAACGATTAGTAAAATGAGAATTTGTTATTGAAAAGTTGCGAAAATTATTAACCAAATTTGAATTCGCGACTTTCGTTGTTAGATATCAAATTAGAGTCGCAGATATTAATGGTGATGAACAAATACCTGATGAACGAGAAGAAATGATAGAAAAAATGAATTTACTTTTTCCACGTTCTAAATTTGATGGTGATAAATTTACTGAATATCTTGAATCAGCTCATCGAAAAATTCGAAATCATCCTTATTTTTTAAAAATTAATTTTTTAAAATCTTTATTTAATTAATTTATTTGACCTGGTTGGATGTCCTTAAAAGCCACAATTTTTAAAAAATATCATTTATACATTTTCTTAGAATGTAATTATTAAAAGAAAAAGACCTTACGAAGAGGGTCTTTTTCAAAAAGATTTTCATTAAAATAATCTATCTCATAATTTTTAAGGTAAAAAAAAGAAGTTGATATTACCGGCCGCCATCACTTTTGTCAAAACTATACATAATAGCATAAAATATTAAATTAATCAATAAAAAAATCAAAAAGAATAAATAATAATAAAAATGATTAGACCAAAAAGTATTTTCGTGATAATAATCTTAATTTAATTATTTAAATCATCGTTTTGTTATTTTCGCATAGTATAAATATTCTAATAATTATAACTTTAATATTATTAAAATATACTAAAATTAAAAAATAAACATATATAAACAATATTTATTTAAAATATTTTAGATATTAGATTATAATTAATATAATTTTAAAATATTATATTATATCGATTAAATATTAATAAATATAAATTAAAAATAAATAAAATAAAAAAATTAAGGAGGTTCTGTATCATTTCAATAAATTCTTATTTTTTAATTATTATATTTTTTGCATTATTAATATTTAATTATTTGTTTTGTTCTAATTTAATTCATGCTCGCGGTTATTTTTATAAACAATTGGGACATGAAATAAAAATAGGTCATTCAATAGTTTTAAAAGAAGAATGGTTAAAAACTCAAAAACCAACAATAAGATATGATATTTCTGTTCCGGAGAGTAAATATATTAATAATGTACTTGAATGTTTTGATTATAAAATTGAACCTCTTAGAACATTATCTTGTTATAATGGTTTTGGCAAAAATATTTTATCTTATCATTTAAAAAATCCTCCTAATGGTTTGATCGGGGTTTATTTAAAATCTAGAAATAATATTTTTTCAGAAGAATATCTTTCAGGAGATTATTTATTTTCGTTAGAAGAAATTTTACAAAATTCTTTATCCATTTCAGAAATTTTTCTTTTTTGGAATAAAAGTATTAATTTAAAAAAAAGAGAACCAATAATACATTTTATCGAAATGGATTTTTATGAAAACGAAGAAGAAAAAATAAAATCTTTTGTAAATAATTTTTTAATGGAAAGAAAAATAATTTCTAAACCTATTTTTGTAAAATCAAATTGTTATAATATTGCTTCACAAAAGGGAATTATATCTCCTTTACCTGTTAATTCTTTTTTAGGCGATAAAAAAATTAATATTGTGTATTTTGATGAAGGAATTAGAATTTTAGAATATATTTATTCTAGCATTAATGATTTGTTAAATTTATCTAATGAAGCTAAAAATATTTATTTATTTTATTTAAAGAAAAAAATTCCTTTAGAACCTCCAGTTTATATATCTCATAGAATGGCCAAACCTGAAAGCTATATATTTTATGATTAATTTAAAAAAGATTCTTGACTTTTATTAAATTTTTTCCTGTTTTTAAAATTTAAACACTTTTAATTTTTGAATATTTTTTAAGAATAACTAAAAAGTTATTCTTTTTTAGACTAAATAATTTTATATTTTTTCTGAATAAAGAATCATTTTTTGAATATTTTTAAATTTTTTTGTGTCATTTTTAAAAGTGTTAATTCCACGAATGCGCTGTTCCATTTTTTTGGACATATTTTAATTTTAAAATTGTTCTTTAAAACTTAAAATTAAGTAGATAATTTCATATCTTTTCAAACTAACAAAGTTGTTTTTAATTAAATTAAAAAGTGTCTAAAGTTTTTTAATAATTTGCTAGTTTCAAAAGATATTTTTTTCAATATTTTACCCTTCCATATATATAGTTAGGTAAAAAAAGTTAAAAAGGTGTCTACAAAATAAAAAGAAAATAATCTTTTATATAATTTTAATATTTTTCTTAAAAAAAGGGTGCAGAAAAGTAACCTTTTTTATAAGGTTATATTATTTATGTAAATTTAACTAATAATTTATCTAAGAGTTTGAAAATATTGTAAAGGGGATAAATTATTTAATTTAGTTAAAAGCCATTTATGATTCCAAAAAGAAGGAAATTGATTAATTATTTTTGTGATTTTTGGAATTGTTTTTTGAAATAAAAAAGGATGACGATGATATAAAATACTTTTCATTTGGCCGAACAGATTTTCAATTACTGCGTTATCACGTGGAGTGGCTTTGCGGGACATGCTGATTAAAAAACCTTTTTTAGTTAGGATTTGTTGAACTTTTAGAGATTGATAAACTGAACCTTGATCAGAATGAATAATACAAGGTTTTTTTAATTTAGGTAATTTTTGGATTGTTTTTAATACTAAATCTTTATTTTGACAATTAGAAGTATGTGAAGCGATAATTTGATTATTAAAAGAATCTATAACACAAGAAAAATATAAAAAACCTTGAGGAGTTTTAAAATAAGTAATATCAGTGAATAGTTTTTGTAGGGGTCGAGATGAAATAAATTCTTGATTGATTAAGTTAGGTACTATTTTAATTTTATTTTGTAAATTATTTTTATAATGATGTTTATTTTTTTTAATTCTTAACCGACAAAAAATATTTTTTTCTTTCATAATGAGATAAACTTTTTTCTTAGTAATTGATTCATTGAAAGTTTTTTGGTATAAAACAGTAATTTTATGATGACCGAAAAAATATTCATGATTACAACATAAAGCTTCGATTCTTTTTTGTTGCAAAAGGTATTTTTCTTGTTTTAATTTTAATTGTTCTTTAATTTTTAACCAGTAATAATAAGTACTTCTTTTGATTTGGATAGTTTTTAAAATGGTAGTAAGATTTAAGTTATTTTTAAATTTTTTAACCAAATTAAAAACTATTTTTTTATCAATTTTAGTTATTTTTTCAATCATTTTTTGCAATAATTTGAATTTTTGTTTTAATTTTTTCATTATTAAACACTATTTACCTTATTTTTTTTGATTATATTAATAATTATAATTCAAAAAGGTTTTTAAATCAAAAAAATACCATTAATTTGTTTTATTTTTTAGTTTTGCGCTGATGAAATTGGTAAGGTTTGAAAAAAAAGGGGGGCAGCGTAATGGGGGGATTCTTTATTATTTTTCTTTTTATTATGTATTCTTTTTATTTTTGTTAGCGCTCCAGCGCTTATATTATTTGATTTATATTTTTATAAACAATCTTTTTCCAATGGAAAGGGTTTTAAAAAAGAGATGTTATTTATATCGATAATTAATAATGATTTAAAAAAAAGATATATCGACAATATCAAATATCGAATATCATTATCATTATCGATATAAAATATCAAATATCACTTGTTATAAAAGCTTGTTGCAAAAAGGGTTTTTGGGGGCAGTAAAGTGTCAGTAAAGTGTCAGTAAAGTGTCATAAAAGTGTCATAAAAGTGTCATAAAAGTGTCATAAAAGTGTCATAAAAGTGTCATAAAATTGTTAGTTAAATAATTTGTTTTGTTTTAGATATATATTTATATTTGGGATGTAATTTTCTGATGCGATATCCTCGTTTATCTTTGGTAATAAAGAATTTAATGTGTTTTAAATCTTCTAAGCGATAATAAATAATATTTAAACCTTTTTTATAATTGCTTTTTAAAGGTTTATCATATTTATCTTTTTTATGATTATCTAATTTAAATAATTTTAAAGTATCTAATTTATTGATATTGATTTTGCTCATTAATTCTTTTATTTGGTTTTTGGTTTCATTTTTATAATTGATTTGGAAAATATTAAATTGATGTTTAAGGGTATTATTTTGAGTTTTAAGAGGGGTTGAAGGGTTAAGTAATAATTTTGTATTGTCATCTACTTTTATGGCTTTAATTATGTCTATTTTGTATTTTTTAATTTCTTCTAAGATTTTTGGATCTATAAATAAAGTTTGATTTTTAGGGCGATAATTAGCTTCTTGGTAGGTATTTTTCTTTTTGGAATGATTAATAATGGTGAGGTTAATTAAATCTTCTTTTAAAGTTTTCAAAAAGTGTTTGATTTGTTCTAAATCAGTGGGAGTATTTTGTTTATTAATTTCACCTCCGATTCTAATTTCTTGATTGGTATTGTTTTGCATTATTTTATTTCTCCTTTTTTTAAATTAATTAATAAATTATTCGTTAATTACTTCTACTTTATCTTTGCCAAAGTAATATATAGCTAAATCTACTATTTGTTTCTTTTTGGCCGCTTCGTAAGAAATATATGGGTCTAAGAAACATTTTTGATAAGCTTGGATTCCATATTGTTTAAATAAATCATCGACATCTTTACAAGTTTGATTATAAGGTGGTAAAATGTGTCTAATTTCATAGATAATATTTTCTTTTTTTAATTGTTCACCTAATAATTCACTACGTTTTTTTCCTGTTTCGTCATTGTCTAAGGCAATAATGATTTTAATATTTTCTTTTTTAAGAATGTCTATTTGTGTTTGAGAAAATAATTGTGTGACACAAATTAATCCCACAACGTTTTTAATTCCATTTTGCCAACAACTAATGACATCAAAAAAGCCTTCATGAACAATCATAATTTTAGTTTGTTTAATGCAAGGGAATGCTTCAAAGAAACGATAACTAAAATGAAAAGTGGGGGTTTGGCTGAAATTATTAAGAGATTGATATTTGGGTTGAAAATAGCTAGTATCGCAAAAATGGTTTTGATAAAAGTGAAATGTTTTAGCATATCCATTTTCAATCGGGATAATGATAGAACCATGAAAAGTATCATGATAATATTTTTTTCCTTTGAAATTAGTTTTTTCTTTGATAAAACCATATTCTACTAATTTATCAATATTAACATTTTTCTTTTTTAAGAAATTGATTAATCTAAAAGATAATGGTTTATTTGATAATGGAGCATAACCTAATTTAAATTCTTTAATTGTTTCTAAATTTAATTGGCGCTTTTGTGTTAAATAATCTAATCCTATTTTCCTTTCATCATTTTGATTGGATGTTAACAAATAATTATAATAATCTCTTATTTGATTAAATAAGGGAGATATTTCTTTGAATAATTGTGTTTTTTTGATATTAATTTCTGTTTCATCTATTGGGTTATGGGGTTTGGGAGGATGATATTGTAATTTGAAAGGGTTGGAGGATATTGAGGTGTTAGTTTTTTCTTTATTTGTTAAGATTTCAAATTTTTGAGAATGCATAAAATTTAAAATCTTTTTGACTGCATCGTTAAAGTTTGTGATTCCACGAATTTCTTTATAAACATCAATAATGTCAAAATCGCGACAACATTTCCAACAGTGAATGTTATTGTTATCATTTATATGACAAGTTGTTGGATTTAGACCTTGATGGATGGGACAAGGAAAACGATATTTGCTGTTGAAGTTTGATGGGAGGATGTTTAATTTTTTTAATAAAACTATCATGGGGAAATTAGTTTTGATGTAGTTAATTTTTTCTTGATTATTCATTTTTTTACTCCTTAAAAATCTTCTATTTGGTAAGGTAAAACATAACCTACTTCTTGAAAAGTTTGAGTTGTCATTTTAAAATGATAGACTAAAGTTTTTTTAGTTCCGCTGCGATTTTTTTTAATATTTACTTCAATTATTTTTTGATTATCATTGTCATCAGCTTCTAAATATAGTTGATTTAAGGTTGAAGTATAGATATTTAGGGGTTTGGTGGTATTTTTTTTAATATTTGGGTTAAATTCAGACATAATTAATACTATGTCGGAATTGGTTTCAATTCCGCCAGAGCCTTTTAGTGCGGTGATTTCTGGGGATTTTCCGTTATAATTAGAATAAGTATCTCTTGAAAATTGAGATAAAATGATAATGACAATTTTTAATTCGATGGCGATTTCTTTAATTTTGGTCATGATTTCATCAATGGCTAAACGGTCATTATCCATTTTATTACTCGCTTTTGTGATTTGAAGGTGATCAATGACTACAATTTCTATTTTGGATTCTAAATGAAGACGATACAATAAATCAACAATATAATTAATATTTTTTTCTTGGTCATAACTAAAAGATAAGTTGATATTAGTAAAAAATTGTTTTGCTTGTATCATCTTTTTCGTATAGTGTTGTTGTGTGATATTATCAAAATTTTTATCTAAAATAACATCTAAAGGAATTTGAGTTTGATTAGATAATAAACGATTTAGGTTTTCTTCTGAAGTCATTTCAAAAGAAAAAACCAACATATAAGGATAATGTTGGTTTTCTTGGTATTTAGTTTTGGCTAAATCTAAAAGAAGATTATAGATAAAAGATGTTTTACCTAAACCAGTATAGCCTCCAATGGTGATGATTTGACCTTTTTTGAACCCTTTAGTGGCTTGGTTTAATCCTTTGAAAGTGTCTGATAAACGATAATATTCTTCTTGGATTTTTTGTTTGGAAATGTTGTCGGTTTCAAAGACTTCGGGATAAAGTTTTGTCATTTGGTTCAAGGTTAATAAAGTTTTATCTTTTTTGTTTGGGATAAGATTAATAAAATTTCTTAATTTATCAAAGATTTCTTGGTAGTATAAATGCTTATGATAAAGATCTTGATTATCAAAAGAAGGGTTGATTGTTTTTATTAATTGTTGAAATAAAGTTTCTTGGGTATAAGTATGTTTTAAATTTTCTAAAAGATGTTCATTATGGATATTATTATTGTTTAAAAACATCAAAGATTCATTATTAAAATTTTCTTGAGGATAATGAGTTTGAAGATAAGTTAGTAATTCTTTAATAATTGTCTCTTTGGTTTTGATTTTATCCCAAGGATGAGTTGATTTTTTTTCTAAATATAAATATTTTAAAGCGTTATATATTTTTTGGTGATTGGATTTGGTTAAATATTTAGGGTTGATTATTTGACAATAAAGTTTTAATTTGTTCCACTCCCCTTTTTCGATGTAATTAATAATTTGAATTAAGGCTTGGTGTTCGTTAGTTAACATTTTTATTTAACTCCTTCTTTTTAATTAAATTAATATTGGGAAAAGTGATGAATTCATTCATTAGTAAGGTTTTTAAGAAGAGATTAGCATTATCAGAAAATAAATTAATTACTTTATTAATTGACTGTACTTTACCGTTTTTAATTTTATTATTGAGTTTTTGAGTTTCAACTTCATCGTTTGTTAATAAATAATATTCAAAACGAGTGTCTAGTTTTTTTAGTTGTTGTGCTTCAATGATGGCTTGTTTGTATCGTTCACGAAGGCAAGTTTTGAAATTGAAGGCGATAATGCGTTTGGTTTGTGTGAATAAAACCAAGTCGAATTTGATGTCGGGGATGAAAAATAAATATGATTTAGGATATAAACATTTAATTCCTTTATGGTTTAAATAAAGCAAAATCAGGTATTCGTTAATTTTTCCGCGAATTGATTTTTGGGATTGGGAACAAAAGTTGTTGGTTTCGAAATAATGATTTAATTGAATGTGATTACTTTTCATATATTTATCAATAGTAAGATTCAAAGTTGCTTTGTTGAAAATAAGCTTTATGATTTGAACTGATTTTGAGTTGGTATTTAATTGGTTGATATTAATAAATTCTTGGTTAGTTAACATTTTTAAATTCCTTTCTAAATAAAAAAGACCCTTTTTGAGGGTCTTTGGTTTGTTTTAATAGATTTTTTTAGTACGCCAAGTAATAATTCCATCTTTATGAATTGTTTTGATTTTGCCGTTGCGAAAATAGATATATAAATTACCGTTTTGACATTTTTTCTTTATGATTTTTTTCATTTTATATCTCTTATTAATTTCATAATTTTAGTAACATTTGATTGAAGGGAATCAATACCATTTAGAATTAATTGTTTATTGTTTTGATAATGAGTTAAATAATGATAATAACCTTTATGGACAGTTTGGTGATAAGTTAAGGATTTTTGTTCGATAATATCTAATTGATGGTTTTTTTGGGTTTGTTTTCTTTCTTTACCAATAAGAGGATTAATATCTAGATAAATTAATAAATGAGGTTTAATAAATAATTTTTTATGAGTGATATCAAAAATTTCTTTTAAATCGAAACAAGATTTTGTTTGTTTAAGATAAGGAAATAATTGGTAGGCATATGTTGATGGTAACCAACGGTCTAAGATTATGAGTTGATTTTGTTTTAAATGAGGATAGATGAGTTCTTTTTGGATTTGAGCCATATTAGTGATGCTAAGATAAAAACGAGTAATGTAATCAACTTGGTTATAATTTAAAAATAAATTTCTTATTTCTGTTCCAATAGAACTACTTCCTAAACCTTGATAAATTTTATTATTTATTTTTTGTTTTTTTAGTTTTTGTTGTAATTCTTGAATTAAAGTTGTTTTGCCGCTACCATCTAGTCCTTCAAAAACTATAAGTTTCATTTTTTTCTCCTTTAATTGGGTTTTAGATAATAAAAAAAGACTCTACAAGAGAGTCTTTTAAATTGTTATTTAAAGCTTAATTCAATTCTTTTGGGTGGGGGAGTGGTGTTATAAAAATTATAAAAAATATTAGAATTACCAACACAATTATGACCATTAACAATCCAATCATCAGAGAAAAAACCTGGGACATATTGATACCAACATGTATTTCCGTTTTCATCATAAATAATTCTCGATGTTTTTCCAAATTTATTTCTTATTTCTTGAGCTGAATAAGAACATCCATATTGAATGTAACATTGCTTTAACCAATTTATATAAGCATTACGATATTGTTCGGCGAGTTTAATTTGGAGTGTATCATTACAAACTACAAAATAAATACAATCATCAGTTTCTAAACATTGGAATATTTTTTTAATTTGAAAAGGAATATCTATTTTTTTATAAGAAGGAGAAGTTATTTCAATATCCCAATTTCGCTTTTCTGTTTCTTCTTTATATTCACTTTCTTTTATTAAAGGAGGGAAAGTATAAAGGTTGTTTTCTCTTTTCCAATCTCGGATAGTTTGATAAGGGTCTAAAGAGTCAGGGAGTTCAATAATTTTTTTTCTTTTTTGAACATTAAGGAAGAAAAGATAGATGTTTTTGGCACCATTTGAGAGTTTTGTTAAGTCTTCGATAGTATATGATTGAGATTTAATAATATCTTCTTTTATTTGATTGATGCTTTCATTAATTTCATTAATGCTTTCTTGATAGACAGTTTTGAAATGTGTATCTTCACATGAATTTTGTTTTATTATAACTTCTTGTAGAAATTCTTGTTTCCATTCTAATCGGTTTCTTAGAGATTGTATATTTCGATTTTCAGATAATAACCTTATGCCGTCATCAAAATAAATGGCATCAATTTCAAATTCAAATAAAAATTTTCCAAAAGGTAAAGGCAATACTAATCCAGTATGAGGTGTTGCGTTATAACAACCTAGTTTAATTAGTTTTGGTTCTTTAATGATGTTGTTTTTGATTAAATAATTATTAATTGCTTCTTCTTTGTTTTGGTCAGCAAACATTTCAATTATTATTAATTCTATATTTACATTTTCTTCTTGAGGTTTTTGTTTTGCGTCCCAAAAGACAAAGGCTTCTTCGATGGCTATTCCGTAATCAAGGAGTTCTTCTAAGGTGAATTCATCATCTTCATCAGGATATTTGATATTAAAAGGGTTATGTCTTGGTTTGAAATAAGCCCCAATTAAACCTGAAGGAGGGTTTTTGAGTTTAGCGTCGAAGAAAGTGTAATCATAAGGATTGTAGGAGGGAGTTGAAATATCATAAAGATAAGCTTTGATATTAAAATATTTTAAGATATCAGGGATGCTTTCTTTAGATAAAACAGGAATGTCATATCTTTTCATTTTGGGTTGAGTGGCTAACCATTCTTGTTGAAGGGTTTGGTAGTCAGATAGTTTTATTTTTGATTTAGATTGATGATGAAAATAAGGATGAGCGGAGATAGAAGGACAACAAATCAAAAATAATAATAAATAAATAATGATGAAATATTTAGATAAAGGGAATTTTGATTGATTTTGACATAATTGGTTACCTCCTTTTTTTGGTTTATTTTTGGTTTTCATCGATTTTATCCTCTGCTTTATTACTTGTTTTATCTAATTCAGCAATGTTTTTATCTAATTTATCGAAGTTTTCGAACATGGTAGCAAATCGATTATTTAATTGTTTTCTAACTTCATCTAATGTTTTTTCTAATTGGTCCAAACTTTAATGTAATTCACTAAAACTACTTGAACTCCTTTGTTTTTTTATTTAATAAAGATATTCATTTCTTATTAATATTAATAGAAATAAAAAAAGACTCTTATTTAAAGAGTCTAATTATTTTATAATTATGGTTCCAAAAAGACCTTTTCAAGGGTCTTATAAATCAAAATAAGATAATTTTTATGTTGATAATATTTTAGTTATCTTCATCATTTAAATTTTTTAAAAGGTTTTTATAAGTTTTTAATTGTTCTTTTTGATTATCAATTAATCTTTTGTGATTTTCTTTTAATTTTAAGAGATTTGTTTTGTCATCATCAGTGATACTTCCTTGTAATGCTTTATCTATGTTTGTTATTTTGGTTGCATTATAATAAATTTTTTGTTTTAAATTAATTATGTTTTCTTCAATGGTGAAGTTCTGATGAGCAGGTTGATTACTACTAGTTCCTGGAAGGTTTGGATCCATTGCCATAACTGGATTAATAGTGATTAAGATAAACAATCCTAAACAACTCATTAAAAAAAATGGTAAAAGATGTAATTTATTTTTTATTAACATTATATATTACTCCTTATTTTTATTTATTCCTCGGCCGAGGTAATGTCATAGATTTCTTTTAATCCAGAAATAATTAAATCTTTATATTGTAATTCAGCATTTTTATATCGTTTTTCTAAATCTTGTTTGGATTCTTTAGAATCCTTTAACCTACTTTTGTATAATTTTTGGTCACTTTCTAATATGCCAATTTGAACGTTGATTTTGCCGATTTCACCAACTATTTTTATTACTTCATTTTGGAGTTTTTCAATTTGTGCTCTTAATCTAATTTTATCATCAGGAGAAGCTAATTTTTCTTCTTCTTGTTTTTGTTTAATTTCTTTTTCTTTGGCATCTTTATCTTTTTCTAACTGAGTTAGCTTGCCTTTTAAGATAGTGATGTTACCTGTTGTGTTTTTTAATTGTTCTTTTATTTCTTTAATTTTTGTTTCATTTTGTTCTAACAATTCATGGATTTGTTCTTTTTGTTTTTGGGAGGATTCTTGGGCATTGTAGAGTTCTTTTAATTCATCTTCACATTTTTTTAATTCACTTTCCCAATTAGTTTTTAATCCTTTGTAATTATTTATTGTATTTTCGTATTTATCGATGGCTTTGTCGATTTTGTTGACTAATTGCCCTGCATATTTAGATGATGGTTCTGTTTTATGAAAGAAACATAAATAAATGAAACTTAAAATACCAATTATAATTAAAAAATAAGTTAAATAGCCTTTCCATGATGTTGTTGATTGTTGAGTGGGTGAAAGTTTTCTTTTAAAGAAAACAAATAGACTAAAGATGGTAGTGGCTATTAAAAACCAGGTGAAATAAGATTTAAATGATAAAAATCCTTTGATTAAGTCAAATGGTGTTAACATATATTATTCATCTCCTTTTTGGTTTTTTTCTATTTGGTCTAATATATTTATATTAGGGGAAATTATCATTTTATATGCTTGTTTTAAATCTTCTTTGTTGATTTCATTTCTTCTAGTTTCACCTTGACCTCTGTTTTTCGCAAAGATTGTTACTGTTGTTTTTAAGAGGTTTTCCAAAGTACGATTGGCTTGTTTGAATTGATGGTTTGGCGGTAATATTTCTAAAGCTTCGTTAATGACTTCATATAAGTATTGTTTGGCTTCTTCACTATAAGGGTTTTTACGTTTGTTGATTAAAAATTCTAGGAATTGTTTTCTTTCTTCTTTGTTGCCTGGTTTGACTTCGATATTGTAAGTGAATCTTGATTTGATGGCATCATCGATTTGGTTAATGTGGTTTGTAGCTCCAATGATGAAAATAGGTTTTTCAGGGTTGTTTTTAAAAGATGTCAATTCAGTTTTGAATTGATTCACAACATTGGCAATTTCTGAATCAGTTTCTAAAGTGCTTAAATCAGTAAAGATAGTTTCGCATTCATCTAAAAAGATGATTGCGCCATTGTTTTGGGCTGCTTCTTCGCGAGCTGTCATAAATAAATCTTTGACTAATTGAGGGGCGATACCTTTGTATTTTTGTGAGAATAAAGAGCTGCTTACTTCAAAGAAGGGTAAATTAGTTTCTTTGGCTAAGGATCTTGCGAGAGTGGTTTTTCCTGTTCCAGGGGCTCCATACATTAAAATACCTAGAGGAGATTCGATTTCTCCAATATTTTGGTAGTTTTCTTTGTTGTTGAGATAATCAATAAATCCATCTAATGCTTGTTTTTCTTCTTTGAAACCGATTAGTTGGTTGAATCCTGGGAATTTATTGTTGTTAGAAGGTTTAAATAATAATTCTTCTTGGTTATCGTTCGGGATTATTGTTTTTTCTTGTAATTCTGATGAAGAAAAAGTTTGAATTTTTTCTGGTGATGAATTATTTTTAGTTATTTGGTCTTCTAAATATTTTTTAGTTTCTTGGTTAGTTTTGTTTTGGGTTTCTAATCTTTTATGATGATTTAGGATTTGGGTTTGATTTTCGATTAAAGCTTGATGGTGGATCCAAACTTGAATTCCTAAAAATAAAATGATAGATGTTATAATGATTATTATTAAATTAGTTGGATTTAAATTTTTATTTTGATTTTTTTTAATATTCATTTTCATATTAATACCTTTCTGAAAAATAAAAAAAGACTAATACAAATTTTGTTTAGTCTTTTAATATTTTATTTTGCTAATTGAGCAATTTTGTTTTCGATAGTTTGATTTCCGCCTTCGAAAGATTTACCTTGGGAATCGACTAATTCGTAATCACAAATTAATTCTAATTGAGGGTTTTTGGAATTGATGATTTCTTTTTGTTCGATGCTAATTTGAATTTTAATAATTCCAATACCTTTGTCGTTTAATATCATTTGGGGACGTTTTGTGTCGTCATAATCATTGTTATTAACTTTGAGGCTTATGTTTAAATATTTTTCTGGGTTGTTAAAGGATTGGTTAGTGTTATATTGGGTTGATAATTTTAAATATAAGGGTATTGAAATATCTATTCCATTTGAGTTAAGGATTGCTTCGTGTTCGATAGTAATTAAGTGATTGTATTTTTTTTGGCTTAAGTTAGGAATTGAAATCGGCAAAAGTATTTGATTTTCGTTGTTGCCACCCGTTCGTTCAACAGTGAAAATAGGAAAATCATTTATTAAATTTATTTTTTCTTTTCTTTGTTTGTTAAAGTAATCGTTTAAAGCATAAATTGAGATAATTGAGAAAAATAGAACAATTACAAATGTTATGATAATTAATATTTTATTTTTATTTTGTGTTTTCATTATTTGTTTCCTCCTGAAAAAATTGTTTTAATTAAATCAATAAAATTATTGATTCCTGTTGTTAACCAAGGGATTTGGTTTTGGTAATAAATAACGTTGACATGTAAAATAAAATATAAAATGATAGTTAAATAAGTAATTATTTTTAATAAATTTAGTTTATTGATATTAGGAGTTGGGGGTGAAATGTGATGATTGAGTTTTTTTGTTTCTGGGATTGATATTTTTTGATTTGGGTTTTGGGTTTTGGTTAATTTTTTATTTGGTTTTTTAGTGATAATTATTTTTTTTGACATGTTTTTTCTCCTTTGTATTAATTATTTATTTCTTTGTTACTTTCTAAATTGTTTTTTTCTTAATAATTATTTTTGGTTTTTTTGGATTTTCATTTTTAGTTTCCTTTCTTTTTTTTATATTTTAAATTTACTTAATTTTTTTAAATAAGTTGTCTGTTGTAATTCTTGTTTATTGAGTTTTAATAATTCTAAATACTTTTTGCCGTCTGCAATCATTTGGTTAATAAAATTATTATCTTGATAAACCCTAACAACATGATAATTAGTGTCATTAAAATAAACAAAGAAATAAGCGAATTTAGATTGAGAACAATATAATTGACATTGAACTTGCGCCCAGTAATTAGAAGGGATTTTTTTATGTGAAAAGAAACCATTCCAAGTAGAGGAGATGTTGTTATTTTCATCTACATAAGGACATTTAATTTCTAATAAAGTGTTGGTTTGTTCGTTATAACCGTCAAGACTTGCAGAAAACATATCTAAAGTATCATCAGTAAAGATGGTATCAGGGAATTTTAGATTAGTTATTTTTTCAAAAAAAGTTCTCGCTAGGGGTTCGGTTTTGTTGCCGTGTTCGGTGAATTTATTGCTTGTAAATGTTGTTCCAAATATTTTGTCATGTATTAATTGTTCTAAACTTCTAAATTTGTCATTTCCTGTAATACTTCCTATTTCAGAGGCATTGATATATTTTTTGCGATGATTATACCACTCAGAAGTTCGTTGGTTTAAATTATTAATTTTCATTTAATTATTTTCACTTTCTAAATTATTTTTTTCTTTTGAATTGTTATTTGGGTTTGGAATAATTGAAGATGATTTATTGGGTTTGTTATCTTTTTTAGTTTCATCTGTTTTATTAATTTCTGGTAATGGAAAAAAATTAAAAAAGATTTTTTTGATAATAAACATTAAAGCAGTTGCGAATAGGGCGCCAACGATAAATCCAATGGCGAAATTAAGTTCATTCATTTTCATTTTCCTTTCCGTGAGGTTTGTTGTTGTTTTTTAATTTTAGTATTTTTTTTCTTGCTTTTTTCTCTTGCCAATGAGCAACTTTTACTTTTTGCACTTCTAATTGGGATTGGAGTTTTTCTTGGTTTTCATTTATTTTATCTAGTTTTTTTAATAACTGTTTTTCTAAATATTCTTGTTTGGCGTTTTGGATTTCTAAATTTTGGAGTTTTTTGTTGGGGAAAAAGAGGCCTAAAATCAAATCTTTGACGAAAATCAAAATATTTGCAATTAATTTAAAAATAGGTTTGAAACCAGAGACAATAAGAATAGTGAAAATCGTTGTTTGGATTCCGTCTATTCTTCGTTCAAGGATTTCGGTAGTGCTAAATCCTTTAGAGTAATTTAAGATAAAATTGCTAATTGTTGCAAATAATGAAAAAATAAACATAATTTATTCTCCTTATTTTAATTTAAGGTTTTTGACTTCATCTTTAATAGTTTTAGAAAGTTTAAAATTTACCACAGTTTTTGTAGGGATTTTGAGTTTTTTACCTGTTTGGGGGTTTCTTCCCACGCGGGCTTTTCTTGATTTTAAGATGAATTTGCCAATTGAAGGTGATAATACCACTTCTTCGTTGGATGTGATTGCTTTGATTAAAGCATTTTCGAACGAGTTGTAAAAATCTTGGGTTTGAGTAACCGAAGTTTTATGCATTACTGCGATAGTTTTGATTAATTCTTTTTTTGTCATTTTAGTGACTCCTTTTTAATTTTGGGTTGGGGGGTTATTATCTAAAAAGATAACATTGTTTAAAATAACTTTAGTATTGGTTTTGTTTTGGTTTTCGTTATTAGTGTATTTTTGAATAGATAATGTTCCTTCTATATATATTTTTGAACCTTTGTGTAAATATTTACTCATGTTTTCTGCTTGATTACGAAAGGCAACACAGTGGATGAATTGAACTTTATCTTTATTGTTGATAGCTAAGTTGAAATCAATTTTTGTGATTTGTTCATTATTAATATGAATGTATTGTGATTCTAGGGCGTTAGTGATGCGGCCGATTAATTGAACTTTATTTAACATTTTTTTATTTCTCCATTGGTTTTTTAGGTTTTAATTTTAGAATAGCTATTTTTTTGATGTTGATTATTGTTTGAAGTTTTAAATTTATTTTTAGCGCGATCTCTTGGTTGGTATGAGGTCGTTGATAAGTTTCGTTGATGTTGTCTAAAGTGATACCAAAACTTAAACAAATAATATTAAATCCTGTTTTACTTAATTTCTTTTTTAGTTTTTTTAACAAACATTCGTGATTTGTTTGTTTTAACCATAATTGATGAGGATTGGGGTTGCTGATTTTATAAGGTTGATATTTTTCTTCTTGAAAACTAATATTGTTTGGTTTAGTAGATTTTTGTGGGATTGAAGGAGAATAACTTTTTCTTATTAGTTCATTGATTTCAGATTTAA
Organism: Candidatus Phytoplasma luffae; assembly: GCF_018024475.1. Classification (GTDB taxonomy): domain Bacteria; phylum Bacillota_I; class Bacilli_A; order Acholeplasmatales; family Acholeplasmataceae; genus Phytoplasma; species Phytoplasma luffae. The sequence goes on from NZ_CP054393.1 coordinate 357,250, forward strand.
TTGTTGGTTTTGCATAGGCGATAAAGTCATAACCTAAATCTTGGTAATTACTTAGGGCTTTCGTTAATCCTAAAACTCCTTCTTGATATAAATCTTGTTTTTGGAGCAATTTAGGATAATATTTAAATTTACCAACAATTTTATTTATTAATGGCAAATGAAGATCAATTAATTGATCTCTTATTTCTAAATTCTTTTTATTTTTTAAAAAATCTTTAAATAATTTTTTTCTTAACATTTAATCCCTTTCTAAAAACGTTTTTAGAAAAGATATGAAAATTAATTTTATTCTTAGAGAATAAAAAAAGACTAACTTAATAGTTAGCCTTAAAGAAATTTTAAAAAACAAAAAGTGTCTAAAGTTTTGGAATACCTCATATTATCCAAGTTATTATTTAATTTACCTAAATCGCTTTTATTCTTTTTAAATCAATATTAAAAAAATATCTTTTTTAATATTATTTTTATTTTATTTTAGTTAAAGAAGGGTGAGTTATTAAAATTTGTTTGATTTTATGTGGTAGCTTAAAAGATATTGTTAATAAATCATTGGTCGCTGATATGACAATTCCTTGTCCGAATTTATTATGTTGAACCCGGTCGCCATCTTGATAAATATTATTTTTTTTTGTTTGATATTGATTAAATTTATGATTTTTATTGGTGAAAGAATTATCAGAAAATAATTTCATTTCTTTTAAAAAACATATAGGTTCGTTAATAATATGTTTACCTTTTAAAAATCTATTTTTAACACTTGTGATATATAATAATTCTTTCGCTCTTGTAATAGCTACATAGGCGATACGTCTTTCTTCTTTTTCTACGTTCTTTTTTTTATTCTCATCTGAATTGAAAAATATATTTTGTTCCCACCCTATTGCGAAAACAATTTTAAATTCTAATCCTTTTGCTTTATGAATCGACGATAAAAGAACTTTGTTACTTTGTTCTGTTTGATTTTCATTCGAACTTAAAGATATTTTGTTTAATAATATATTTAATTTTTCCAAAAAAGAACCTGTTTTTTGTTCTTCATTTTCAATAGAGAAAATTTTTTGTAAATTATTCAATCTATCTATAATTTTATCTTTTTGAGAATTTGAATCCTTATTATTTGTTTTTTGTGATAAAAGTTCGGAGTAATTAATTTTTTCGTTTATCAACTTAATAACATTATCTAAATTACATTGATTTTCATCAGAAAAAATTTTTTGTAAATCATAAAATAAATTTAAAAAATTATTAATTTTAGGTTTGATATTATCATCATCTGATAAATTTTGCATAGCTTGAAACAATGAAATATTTTTTTCATTAGCCATTTGTTCTAATTTATTTATTGTTTTTATTCCTATTTTACGAGATGGAACGTTGATAATTCTTTTTAAATCAATGTCATTATTCGGATCCATTAAAACTTTTAAATAAGAAACAAAATCTTTTACTACTGTTTGTTGATATAAAGAAGTTACGTTTTGAGCTATGTAAGGAATATTTTTTGTTATAAAAATATTTTCAATATGTTTATATAATTGGTTCATTCTATATAAAATAATTATATCGTGATAATTGTAATGATGTTTAGATATTAATTTTTTAATTGTTTCAGAAATAAATTCAGCTTCTTGATTTTCATTTATAAAATGTTTATAAATAACTGGTTCCCCTATAAAAGAATTGTTTTTTAAAACATTTTGGAAACTTTTATCTTTAGGATTGTGGTTATTTTGAATTAAAAGATTAGCTTTATCTAAAATATTTTGAGTAGAACGATAATTAAAATTTAAATTTATTTTATGAGCTTTAAAATCTCTAATAAATAATTCATTGCATAAAATATTAGCTCCTCTAAAACTATATATATTTTGATTTGGGTCTCCGACTACAAAAATAAAATTATTTTTTCCTATTAATTTTATTATATTATATTGGATCAAATCAATATCTTGAAACTCATCTATTAGAATATATTTAAATTTTTCATTATAAAAGGAAGTAATTGATTTATCTTTTTGTAACAATTGGTAACTATAAATCAACAAATCATTAAAATCTAATAAATTATTTTTTTTCAAAAACTCTTTATATAAATTAAAAATTTGTTTTTCTTCAGAAGATAAATTATCATAAGTATAATCATCATAAGGAGTAAACCATTCCTCGTTTTGCATTTTTTGTTCTAATTCATTTAAAATTTTCTTTTTAACTTCATTATTTTTTATTTTAGCAAAATTTTTTTTCAGACGACTATATTTAAAACGTTCTTTATCTAAATTTAATTTTTTAATTATATCTTTAATAACGCTTTGACTTTTACTTTCGTCAGCGATATAAAGATTATTTCCTAAATCTAAATTTAATTTAGAAATATTTTTTCTTAAAATTTGATATCCTAATGAATGAAAAGTTGAAATGGTCAAGTTATCAAAATTTTTTGGATCAACATTTTTTTTTAAACGTTCTTTCATTTCTTGAGCAGCATTATTTGTAAAAGTGATTGCTAAAATATTTTCAGCTTTTATATTCAAATCATTTATCAAATAAAGAATTCTTCTTGTGAGGGTGGTTGTTTTTCCAGTTCCAGCACCAGCATGTAAATAAATAGCTTTTTCTTTAGAAAAAACAGCTTCTAATTGATTTTGATTTAAATTTTGTGACTTAGTTTCATTCATATTTGTTAGAATTCCTGTAAAAATTTATTAATATTAATATTTTATTATTATATTTTTTAAAAAAATATCAAAACTTTTTATTTAATTTTGGATATTTCCGAAGCAACTTGAGTAAAAAATAAAAAATCATCTATATTTAAAGAACTTTTGCCTGCTAAAACACCATCTATTTCTTTTTGTTTTAAAAAATCTTCAATATTTGATTTATTAGTAGAACCGCCATAAATAATTCTTATTTTTTTAGATGCCTCTTTCGAAAATAAAGAAGATATTTTTTCACGAATTTTTGAAATAATTTCATTAGCTTTTATAGGGTTCATACTTTCTCCTGTTCCTATAGAATTAGAAGGCTCATAAGCTAATATAATTTTATCTATTTTATTTTCTGTAACATCGAAAAAGATTTTTTCTAATTGAGAATATAATAAATTTTCATCATTTTTTTCTTCATTAGAATTGACATTTGTTCCTATACATACAATAGAATAAATATCTAATTTTAAAAGTTCTTTTAATTTTAAATTAACTATTTCGTCAGTTTCATTAAAAAGAGTTCTTCTATCGTAGTGTCCTACTAAAGCGTATTTAATACCTAAAAAATGTATACTTAAAGGAGAATTTTCTCCTGTATAAGAACCTGAATTTTTATAAAAAACATTTTGAGCGCCGATTCTTAAATTTTTGCCTTCTATTTGGGATAAAACATCTAACAAAATTGTTTGAGGGAAGATTATTGTTTCTACTTTTTTTCTATCAGGGACTTTATTGTTTATTTGGTATACAAAATTTAAAGCTTCATCTTTGCATTTGTTCATTTTCCAATTGCCCGCGATAATTATTTTTTTCATTTAAATTTTTTCCTTTATTTCCATTTACTCATAAAAAGAAGATAGAACTTTTAATATTTTAACTGTTTCAGGTTTATCATTTAATAAATAATATTTTTTGTCTGTAGATAAATAAAAAGCATCCCCTTTTTTCAAAAAATATTGTATTTTATTCAAAATTAAAAGCACTTCCCCTTCCAAAACAAAACCAAATATATCTTCTTTGGGTTTATTATTCATAGTTGTTTGTCCTTGATATTCTATTTCTATAATAATTGGTTCAATATTATATTTGGTTATCGAAGGGAAAAGATGAAAAGTGGTATTTTTTAATTTAGGATTTTTTTCTACAAAAAAATCATTTTTTTTATGAATCAATTCTATATTTTTTTTTTGTTTAAAAAATTCTGCTGCTGTCATTTTAAAAATTTTTAATAAAGCGAATAAAATTTTTAAAGAAGGAGAAATTAAATTATTTTCAATTTGTGAAATATATCCGTTAGTTACATTAATTTTTTCTGCTAATTGTTTTTGAGTTAATTTTTTACTTATTCTGAGTTTTCTGATTTGCGAACCTATATTCACTAATATTTGTTTCCTTATTTGAACTTTTAATTTCGATTAATAATAATTAAAAACAACCCTCCCTAAATATATAATTAATTATTTATTTTACTTAAATATTATATATCAACATTAGGATAGATTAATTTCTTTTATAATTTATTTATTTTATTTTTCTATTTTTATTATTGATAAATAGATAATCACCAAAATAAATCGAATTCTTTATATATAAATAATTTGTTTTGGATTTCATTTTTTTCTTTTTTCATTTTGCGATAATCATTTTGTTTTAGTTCTAATTTATTTGTTATATGTTTAAGAAAAGAAATTATTTTTAATTTCCATAATAAAAATATTTTTTGCAAATTAATTAATAAAAATTTTCTTTTAGTTTGATTTATTTTTTTTTCTTTTTGTTTTAAAATCTTTTTTTTATCTTTTATATATTTTTTGTTTATTTGTTTATTTGTCGCTTGTATTTTTTTATTTTTATTTAATAAATTTTTTTTTATTAAACTGTATTTTTCTTTTATAATAGTGGTTTTTTTTAGTAAAATTTTTTTTTGATTATTTATTTCTTGTTTTAAATTTTCTTTTTTATTTAAATATTCTGTTTTAATCTCTTTTATTTCTTTTTTTTGTTCTTTATTTAAATTTATTAAAGCATCTTTAAAATTTTTTTTTATCAAATTATATTTTATCGCTCTTTCGTTTGATTGAATTTCGAAAGTTTTTTTATAAAAAATAATTTTATTATTTAATTTATTTTTTTGCTTTAATTGTTTTTGTTTTAGATGATTTAAATTTGATAAATTAATATCTTCCAAAATATTTAAAAAACGATCAGATAGATATTTTATTTTTTTTTGATTATTTGTTAAAAAATTTTTTTTATCGGATTCTATATTTTGTTTCCGAATATTTATTTTATCCAATATAAAAATATATTTTTTATCTGAAATATTACTCAAATATATTAAATTATTATAAAATTTTTTACAATAATAATCTTCGTTTTTTTTAAAAAGTTGTAATAAATTGTTTAATAATGAATTTTTATATTTTGTATTTTTTTGTAAATTTAAAAATATTTTTTTTTGATAATAATTTTTTTTTATTATTTCATTATTATGTTTTTTTTTTGATTTTTTAATTATTTTTTCTTGATTGATTTTTTGTTTATTTTTTATTTTTTCTAAATGAGATAATTTTTTTTTAAAAGTTGAACAAAAATGTTCATAATTTTTTATTTGATATTCTAAATAATTATAATTTTTATTTTTATTTTGTCTATATGAGCGAATATACTGATGGATATAAAAAATATTTTTTTCAGTATATTCGATTATATATTTTAAACAAGTTATTTTATTGTTTAATTTCGATTGTTCTATTTCATTTATTTTTTCTTGAGCGTAACAATAATAATCAAATTGTTTATTTTGAATATTATTTATTAATAATTCGCATAAATTTTTTATATTAAGGAATATTTCTTTTTTTTGGTCAGGGGTCATTTGATTTAAATTTTTTTTGTAATCATCAATTAATTCTTTTATTTTTTGAAATAATTCATTTTTTTCTTTATTTTTTTTTTTTAAATCGATAATCAAATTGTTAATAAATTCGGTTTTTATTTTTTCATTTATTATATTTTTTTCTGTATTATGTTTTAATTGAAATAATAATTTTTTTGTTCTTTTTTCAAAAATTTCTTTTTTTATTTCATAATTTATTTCTTGGTTTAATTTTTGTTTGTTTTGAAAACGAACCAAATTATTTAATTCTATATCAGAATTTTTAATTTGTTCGAAATGTTCGATAGTTTTTTGTAAATATTTATAATTTAATTTAATTAATTCTGCTTTTAATTGGCTTTCTAATAAATATTTTTTTTTGTTTTGTATAAAATCTAATTGTGTTTTTTTTTCATTATATTCCAATTCATTTAAATAAAAATTAATTTGGTATTCTTGTTGAAAATAAAAATTTTTTAATTCGTTTATTTCTTCTTCTTCTTTGATATCTATATATGATAATTGATATTCTTTATTTGATTTCATTAAATCAAAATCTTTATTTATCAAATTAACTTCTCGAAGAAAAGAATTATCGATTATTTTGATTTCTTGTTTTTTTAATAAATTAAACTTTTCGATTTCTAAATTGTTTTTAATATTTTGATTTTTTTTTTCGATGTTGATAATATTTATTTGTTTACGATGACAATATTTTAAAAATATATAATTTTTATGCCATAAATATAAATTTCGCAAACATTTAAATTTATTTTTTTTATTTTTTTGTGTTAAAAAATAAAATTGTTGATATTGGTTTGGAATTTTATTTGTTAATATAAAAAACATTTGAATTTTTTTTTCTTTGAATAATTGTTTTTGTTCTTCTTTGTTTTGGTTTGTTATTTTATATAATTCTTCTTGAATTTTATTTAAAATTTTATTATTATTTTCGAATTGGTCATTCAAATTTAAATTATAATCTTCCATTTTTTGCAAATATTTATTTTGAATTATTTCAACTTTTTGTAATTTTTTTATAATAGAATCGTATTCTTTATTCATTTTTAAATTATTATTTATTTGTTCGCTTTGAAGTAATTTCATTTTTTTATCAAAAATAATTTGTTTTTCTTTTATTATTTCCTTAATTTGTATATGAAGATTTTGTTTTTTTTGAAAATAATTATTTTTTTGTTCTAAGAAATCTTTTTTTAGAATTTCTTTTTTTAAATTTTTTTCTTTTTTTGAATCTAAAATTTTGTTTAGATTAATTTCTTTTTTGGTTTGAATTTTTTTAATTTTATTTTGCAATTCATAATAGATATTCTTTTTTTCAAATTCTTTTTTTTGAATTTTTTTTTTAGTATTATTGATTAAAGCGTCATAATCCTCTAAATATATTGAAGAATTATTTTGGATATTTGTTTTTTTATTTGTTATAAGAGACATATTATAATTATGTTTTATATTTTCCTGATATAACGCGAAATCAAAATTTTGATTTATTTTTTTTTGTTCTAATGAAATTATATTTTCAAAATTATAAGTAATAAATTTTTGTTCTATTTCGTTAAAAAAATCATTTTTTTGAAGAATTAAATTTATTTGATTAATTTTTGATAATAAATCATTTTGTTTAAAATTTAAATCAGGTTCTTTTATTCGGTTGTTATTTTTATATGACAAATCCATTTAATCCAAATCAACTTTCGTTAATATATTTTATAATTTATTAAGTTTATAATCTATTAATAATATTATAATATATAATATATTTATAATATTAATTCATTTTTATATATTATAGCATACTAAAAATTTTAATTAAAATATAAAAAATGTGGCAATTCGTTTATTAAAAAAAGGATAAAAATATTTTATGTATTTTTATATTAAAGGGAAAATAACAGTTATCGAAAGAAATTATATTGTATTAGAGAATAATGATATTGGTTATCATATTTATTTCGCTAATCCTTATGTTTTTCAACTAGAACAAGAAATTAAATTATTCACTTATTTTTATGTGAAAGAAAATATTAAAAGTTTATATGGTTTTATTGAACTTCGATTTTTATATTTCTTTCAAAAATTAATTTCTGTCCCTGGGATAGGACCTAAAAGCGCTATCAGTTTTACAAATCCTATTTTATTTGAAGAAATTCAAAAAGCTATTTCAGCAAATAATGCTGTTTATTTAACTAAATTTCCAGGAATAGGAACTAAGACAGCTAAACAAATTGTTTTGCATTTACAAAATAATAATATTTCGGGAGAAGAAAAAATTGTATTAACTACGAAGCAAAAAAATGTAAAAGAAGCATTAATAAATTTAGGTTTTAAAAATACAGAAATAAATAAAGTTTTTTCAAAACTGGATTTTGAAAAAAAAATAGAAATTGTTCTCAAAGAAGCTTTATTATTAATTAAATAAAATTTATTGTTCAAATAAGGAAAATCAAAAAAATGTCAGATTCAAAAAAAGTAAATAATATTGAAAAAAATATAAATGAAAACGTAGAAAATGAAAAATTTTTGAGACCTCAAAGATTGAATGAATACTTTGGCCAAGAACAAATTAAAAAAATTTTGTTTGTTCATTTGAAAGCTTCTCAAAATAGAAAAGAATCGATGGATCATCTTTTACTTTATGGACCGCCTGGGTTAGGAAAAACTACTTTAGCTAGGATTATCGCTAACGAATTAGGAGTGAATTTTCAAATAACCAGCGGCGCTAATATCGAAAGAATAGGAGATTTGGTCGCTTTGTTAACTAATCTCCAATCAGGAGATATTCTATTTATAGATGAAATTCATAGTTTGCCTAAGAATGTAGAAGAGATTTTGTATGCAGCTATGGAAGATTATGTATTAGATTTTATTATTGGCAAAAATGAAGAAAAAAGAACTATTAGAATCGATTTACCTCCTTTTTCTTTAATAGGGGCAACGACTAAATTTGGAAAAATATCTTTTCCTTTAAGAGATCGTTTTGGTTTGATTTTAAAATTAGATTTTTATAATATAGAAGAATTAAAATTAATTTTGAATAGAACATCAAATATTAGTGGTAATAAAATAGAAAATAAAGCTTTAGAATCTTTGGCTAGAAGAAGCCGAGGCACTCCAAGAATAGCTAACCGTTTATTTCGGAGAGTGAGAGATTTTGCTGAAGTGTATTCTCCTAATAAAGTAATTACTGAACAAATTACCTTGCAAACTTTGGATAAATTACAAATAGATGAACATGGTTTAAATGATACAGATTTTCAATATTTATATAATTTAGTTCATAAATTCGATGGTGGACCGGTAGGTATCAAAAATTTAGCTGTTACGATCGGAGAAGAAGTTTTAACGATTGAAGAAGTATTAGAACCTTATTTAATTAAAAAAGGTTATTTAAAAAGAACTTCTCGCGGAAGAATCGCTACTGAAGCTGCTTTTGAACTCTTGAAAGAAAATAAATCTAAAATTTGTTTTGAATAATTTATATTTTTTTAAATATTGCTTTTTATATTTTCTTTACAACTTTTTTATATTTTGTAAAAACTTTTTTAAAATTTTGAAATAGTTTTTTATAATTTTTGATAAAAAAATATTTTTTTTATGATATCTTTAAACGATATATTGAGATAAAAATTATTTTTTATTTATAAATGATGCAAATATAAAAAAAAGGAAATAAAAAATGCATTTTAATAAAAAGAAGATATCTATATATTTATGTATTTTTTTATTTATAATATTTTTTTTAATTTTTATCGCAAAAGAAATAAGCCCAATTAATATTTGTTGCAATCATAATAATAAAGAAGAAGAAAAAGAAGATACTCCGTATTTAAAAGGAGATTCTTTTATAAATGAATATAATAAAAATTTAAAACAAAATCTATCAAAAATAAATTCTTTTGATTTTATTAAAAAATTAGCTGTTTTAGGATTAAAAAACTTTATTAAAGGTTGGAAAAAAACACAAATAGAGTCATATTGTAATATTTTTATTGCAGATCCAGAATTATTTATGGTTGAAGTGTTGAAAGGCAAATTAAAAACAGCGAGCACACCATTAATTTATGGCACTATTGATTTTATAAGCGAACAAATTAAAAAAAATATCTCTTTAACAATTCATCGTATAAAAGATTCTTCAAAAAATGATTTGTCTGTAAAAACTAGAGAAAATTTATTACCTTCAAAGATAGATCAAATTGTAATGATTGAATTTTTTAATAAAGATGATATTCATTTTTTTATTAAAGATTATAATGATACTCAAGGAGATGGTTATTGTTTTTTTCATGCTTTAGATGAATCCTTAAAACAACAAATACCTAAATGGCGAGACAAAATAATACTGGATGATGTTACAAGTGTTTTGAATTAAATTATTTATATTTTTAATATTTTTTATAATAATTATTTTTTTTATTATAGGGGGTATTTATATATCGTCAGTTTTAATTCATTATAAATCAAAAAAGAAATTCGGTGGTTGTTATTTTAGGATTTACATTCATTATTTATAAAGAAGAATTAGATAAAAACGGAAAACAAAAAGTAGATTTTAACAAAACTAGTAAAAAAAATCGTTGGAATTTTCTTTGGCTTTTTATGATTTCAGAAGCTTTACTTGTGTTATGGCTCGGAATGAAGAGAGTTATTAATTTAAAACTCATTCCTCAAGATTATATTAAAATCTTCAAGTTTATTTATAATATTGTTTTCTTTTTATTTTCGATTTATTTATTTTTGCTTTGGTGCAGTTTCACATTGATTTTTTATAATGATTTTTAGACTTCGCCAATTTCAGGGGAAATGGACAGATTTTTATTAAATTTCATTTTCTCTCGAAAACCTCAAAAAAAAGAAAATAAAAAAAGAGATAAAACATAAGGAAAAAGAAAATAAATAATCACAAATGAATTAATTCTAACTGAATAAAGTTATTTTTTTGCAAAATTAAATATCTAATGAATAATTAAGATTGACTTTCAAGTTGATCTTTTTTTTATTATTACTTCTCCACAACTTCTCATTCATCATTTGAAGTGCACGGTTACTACAAATTAACTTTATCAATTTCAAATTCAAATAAAAATTTTCCAAAAGGTAAAGGTAATACTAATCCAGTATGAGGTGTTGCGTTATAACAACCTAGTTTAATTAGTTTTGGTTCTTTAATGATGTTGTTTTTGATTAAATAATTATTAATTGCTTCTTCTTTGTTTTGGTCAGCAAACATTTCAATTATTATTAATTCTATATTTACATTTTCTTCTTGAGGTTTTTGTTTTGCGTCCCAAAAGACAAAGGCTTCTTCGATGGCTATTCCGTAATCAAGGAGTTCTTCTAAGGTGAATTCATCATCTTCATAAGGATATTTGATATTAAAAGGGTTATGTCTTGGTTTGAAATAAGCCCCAATTAAACCTGAAGGAGGGTTTTTGAGTTTAGCGTAGAAGAAAGTGTAATCATAAGGATTGTAGGAAGGCTCTTGAAGGAAATAGATAGAAGCTTCGATATTAAAATATTTTAAGATATCAGGAATGCTTTCTTTGGATAAAACAGGAATGTCATATCTTTTCATTTTGGGTTGGGTGGCTAACCATTCTTGTTGAAGGGTTTGGTAGTCAGATAGTTTTATTTTTGATTTAGATTGATGATGAAAATAAGGATGAGCGGAGATAGAAGGACAACAAATTAAAAATAATAATAAATAAATAATGATGAAATATTTAGATAAAGGGAATTTTGATTGATTTTGACATAATTGGGAACCTCCTAATTCTTTTTTTAATGTTTTTTTGTCTGACAAATGGTAAAAAGGGATAAAAAAAAGACCCTTTATAGGGTCTTTAATTAATTGAAATTGTTTTTTATTTTTCTTTTAGGGTTTATTAATCACATTTTCTTTTAATTTTGCATGGTTTTTATCAAAATAATAAATGATAACAAGCACAATGTAAAGTAACAGTATACCCATAATCATGGATAAAATCATTTTTCCATACATTTTTATAATTTGATAATATTTTTTTTATTTAAAAATCAATTTTGTTCTGGTTTTTTATTTAAATCAATTGTTTTTAATCTTTTATTTTTTGTTTTTTGTTTATTCGGAGAACATATCCATTCTTCTATTTCGCGTACAGAAGCATTTTTTAAATGAGGAATTGTTTGTCTTATATAACAAATATTTTCTTTTGTTCTTTTTGATAATTGAAAAAAATCATTTACTTCTTTTTCGCTAGGTTCATGATTTATAATTGTTTTACCTTTGTTGTTGTTTTCCATCGCCATAACTTGATTATTACTTGTGATAAATAATAATCCTAAACAACTAATTAAAAAAAATGGTAAAAGATGTAATTTATTTTTTATTAACATTATATATTACTCCTTATTTTTATTTATTCCTCGGCCGAGGTGATGTCGTAGAGTTCGTTTAATCGAGAAAGCACTAAATCTATATATTTTTCTTCGTCTGTTTTATATTTTTCTTGTAATATTCTTTTATTCTTTTCTTCATCAGTTAACATATCTTGTTGTAATTTGTAGAAAACTTTTAAGTTTAAAATTACAGTATTGATGTTGTCGATTTTACCAACTATTTTTATTACTTCATCTTCCAGTTTTTCAATTTTAGCTTGTAATCTAATTTTATCATCGGGAGAAGCTAAATTTTGTTCTTCTTGGTTTTGTTTAATTTCTTTTTCTTTGTCTTCTTTTTGTTTTTCTAAAGTTTTTTTTGATTGTTCTAAATATGTTATTTTAGTAGTAGTAAGATTTGTTTCAGATTGGTATTTATCGAATTTATTTTGGGATTCATCAATTAAAGCTTTTTGTACATTTAAATTACCTAAAGACAATCTCCACATTTTGTTAATTAAAGTAATGATTTCTTTTTCTCGCTCTGATAAATCAGTTGGTAATGATAAATAATTAGTAAGGGGTTCTGCGAAAATATAAGATTTGATTTGGTTAAAACGTTTTTGAGTGGTTTTAATTTTCGGTTGGGGGTGTTTTTTTTCTTCGGGTTCTAATGAATCTTTTTCTGGAGTTTGTCCTAAAGAAGAAAGGTGTTTACGTGGGGTTTCATCTTGACTATTTTTGGTTAAGAATATATATGAAAAAAAAGAAATTATGATGATAGAAAAAATTAAGATAATAATAGTATTTCTTTTGTTATTATTTTTTATATTTTGATTCATGTTTATTTCCTTTCTTGATAATAGTGAGGTGTTCCAAAACTTTAGACACTTTTTAATTTAATTAAAAACAACTTTGTTAGTTTGAAAAGATATGAAATTATCTACTTAATTTTAAGTTTTAAAGAACAATTTTAAAAATATATTTATTAAATTACTATATAGTATGATTAGTATTCAAATACGAAGTGTAGTGTGCTTAGGCTGCACCAAATCCGATTAATCCCTTGATTAAACATTATCGCCATCCCTATATTTAAGTCTTTTTGATAAATTGTAGTTTGGGTTTTTGTTTTGACTATGAAAAAAAGAAGAATGAGCACTGATGGAAGGGACAAAATTGAAGATAATAATTAATAACATAATTATTAATTTTTTAGATAAAGGTAATTTTGATTGATTTTGACATAATTGGGAACCTCCTAATTTGTGGTGTTATATGCGTGTTTGTTAAATAAAAAAGACCCTTGGGAAGGGGTTTTTGAATTATATAACTTAATTTAAATAAAATTCATTTAATTTATATTGCAAATCACAATATTTTTGACTCAATTTTTTAATTTTTTGGATTATTTCTTGATGTTTGTTATTAAGTTCTTCTGCTGTTGTGTTTTGATATGTTTTACTTAAATATTTTATAGCTACTTGATTTCGTTCATATGAATAATGCCATATTTTTTCGTTTATATACTTTAAAACATTAATATCAGCAAGTCTTTGATAAAGATTTAGAATCGTTTGATCTAAAATTTTTAATTGTTGTTTTAAATTAATAGTGTTTAAATCAAGTTTATTGCAATGTGAAATTTTCTTAGATATTTTTTGTTTTTTTAACAAAAGTTCATTAATTTCATTATTTATTGAATTTTGATAATTTAAATTATTATCATTCATTGCCATAACTGGATTAATAGTGATTAAGATAAACAATCCTAAACAACTCATTAAAAAGAATGGTAAAAGATGTAATTTATTTTTTACTTGTATCATTTTAACTTATAACTCCTTTTATTTTTTATCCCTCAGTCGAGGTAATGTCATAGAGTTCGTTTAATTCAGAAATAATTGAATCTTTATCTCGTAATTCAGCAGCTTCATATCGTTCTTCTAAATCTTGTTTTAACTTTTCAGCACCAGATAACATATCTTGATAATATTCTTGGTCTGCTTCTAATTTACCAATTTGAGAATTTATATCAGATATTTTACCAACTATTTCTTCTAATTCATCTTGTAGTTTGTCGATTTCAGCTGTTAATAAATCAAAATTTTCTTTTCTTTTTTTTCTAACTTCTTCGGGTTGATTAGGTAAACATTTAAATTGTTTCCGAACTTCTTTTTTTGATTGATTTCTTTTTCTTTGTCTTCTTGATCTTGTTCTAGTTTTTGTTGTTGTGGTTTTAAAGCTTCTATTTGAGGTTGAAGAGAATTTAATTGTGCTTGGTATTCATCGCATTCAGTTTGTTTTTCATCTACCCATGTTTTTTGTTCGTTTAAGGAATTCAATGATAATTGCCAACTATTTTTTAGTTTATTGATTTGGGTTTTTTCTCGCTCTGATAAATCAGATGGTAATTTAGAAGTGTCAGTAGGTTCGCCAAAGAGATAAGTTTTAATTTGGTCTAAACGAACAGCAGTTGTTTTAATTTTCGGTTGGGGTGTTTCTTCCGTAGAACGTTTTATTTTTGAAGGGATTTGTTGGGGTTTGTTCTCTAAAGGAGATAAATAATTTTTTTCGTTTTGATAATCATTAAATTCTTGATAAAAACCAATTATAATCGCTATTCCAAAAAGAGATGTGATAATAATAGTTACTAAATGTTTTTGAAAAAAATTATTATTCATAAATTTCATTTCCTTTCTGATAATAGTGATTATTATCAAATATTGAAATATGAATATATCACTATTATATAATTTTATGAATAAAATGTTTAAGGAAAATTATTTTTTATTTGGTATCATAACCATTTCAGGGATTTTACCAACTCGTCTAGCTTGAAGGCGTTGTTGGGCGCGGGCATAGTTGTGGTCTTTTTGTTTTAATTGTTCTTTTAAATCATTCACGTCTTCTTTTTTAGTTTCTAATTCTTCTTCTAATCTATCTTGTTTTATTTCTAACTTATAAATATCTTTTATGTCTTTTTGTTTATCTTTTAATTCTTTGATGATGGTTTTATATTCATCGATGACTGATTGTTCTTTTTGGGCTATTCCGCGAACTATTGATCTAGAATATTCTAATTCTTGTTCTAAATTATTTTCATTTTGACGAAGTTTATAATCAGCTAGCTTTTTTTCGTAATCTTTGTAGTCAGCGTCGAGTTTGGCTAAATCACGGTTGATGTCTTGAGTATACATATCTAAAGCTTCTTTGGTAATCATTGGTGGATGTTCTTTGTTTTCTTGCGCGACTTCATTATATAAATGCCACAAACGGTGGCCTTCGTGAAGAGTTAAAGTTACGGCTCCCATTTTTTGTGCGTATTTTCGAGTTACAGATACGGTTTTATTTAATGTTTTGATTCCATATTTAGCGGGAATTAAGTCAGTTACTTTATCAAAAGCTTTAAAACACCATTTAGCTATGTTTCCAGCTGATGCTTCATGTTCTTTTTCATAGGTTTGCATGCGGTTATACATTTCACTATATTTTCTTTTTAGGGATTCATATAAATCTTTTTCTAAATCGATTTTATCTAGTTTTTTCTTGACTGCATCAATTTCTTTTTGGATTTCGGCATGACGTTCTTCAACTGATTGGATTTGATTATATAATCTTTTTTCTCCTTCAGTTAAATCTTTTAATCGTTCTTCTAAAATTCTTTTGTAGTTTTCAGCACCAGATAACATATCTTGGTAGTATTTTTGGTTACTTTCTAAATTTTTGATTTGAAGTTTAACTTCGCTGATTTCTTCAATTATTTTTTGTTCTTCATCTTGGAGTTTTTCAATTTGTGCTCTTAATCTAATTTTATCATCAGGAGAAGCTAATTTTTCTTCTTCTTGTTTTTGTTTAATTTCTTTTTCTTTGGCATCTTTATCTTTTTCTAACTGAGTTAGCTTGCCTTTTAAGATAGTGATGTTACCTGTTGTGTTTTTTAATTGTTCTTTTATTTCTTTAATTTTTGTTTCATTTTGTTCTAACAATTCATGGATTTGTTCTTTTTGTTTTTGGGAGGATTCTTGGGCATTGTAAAGTTCTTTTAATTCATCTTCACATTTTTTTAATTCACTTTCCCAATTAGTTTTTAATCCTTTGTAATTATTTATTGTATTTTCGTATTTATCGATGGCTTTGTCGATTTTATTGACTAATTGCCCTGCATATTTAGATGATGGTTCTGTTTTATGAAAGAAACATAAATAAATGAAACTTAAAATACCAATTATAATTAAAAAATAAGTTAAATAGCCTTTCCATGATGTTGTTGATTGTTGAGTGGGTGAAAGTTTTCTTTTAAAGAAAACAAATAGACTAAAGATGGTAGTGGCTATTAAAAACCAGGTGAAATAAGATTTAAATGATAAAAATCCTTTGATTAAGTCAAATGGTGTTAACATATATTATTCATCTCCTTTTTGGTTTTTTTCTATTTGGTCTAATATATTTATATTAGGAGAAATTATCATTTTATATGCTTGTTTTAAATCTTCTTTGTTGATTTCATTTCTTCTAGTTTCACCTTGACCTCTGTTTTTCGCAAAGATTGTTACTGTTGTTTTTAAGAGGTTTTCCAAAGTACGATTGGCTTGTTTGAATTGATGGTTTGGCGGTAATATTTCTAAAGCTTCGTTAATGACTTCATATAAGTATTGTTTGGCTTCTTCACTATAAGGGTTTTTACGTTTGTTGATTAAAAATTCTAGGAATTGTTTTCTTTCTTCTTTGTTGCCTGGTTTGACTTCGATATTGTAAGTGAATCTTGATTTGATGGCATCATCGATTTGGTTAATGTGGTTTGTAGCTCCAATGATGAAAATAGGTTTTTCAGGGTTGTTTTTAAAAGATGTCAATTCAGTTTTGAATTGATTCACAACATTGGCAATTTCTGAATCAGTTTCTAAAGTGCTTAAATCAGTAAAGATAGTTTCGCATTCATCTAAAAAGATGATTGCGCCATTGTTTTGGGCTGCTTCTTCGCGAGCTGTCATAAATAAATCTTTGACTAATTGAGGGGCGATACCTTTGTATTTTTGTGAGAATAAAGAGCTGCTTACTTCAAAGAAGGGTAAATTAGTTTCTTTGGCTAAGGATCTTGCGAGAGTGGTTTTTCCTGTTCCAGGGGCTCCATACATTAAAATACCTAGAGGAGATTCGATTTCTCCAATATTTTGGTAGTTTTCTTTGTTGTTGAGATAATCAATAAATCCATCTAATGCTTGTTTTTCTTCTTTGAAACCGATTAGTTGGTTGAATCCTGGGAATTTATTGTTGTTAGAAGGTTTAAATAATAATTCTTCTTGGTTATCGTTCGGGATTATTGTTTTTTCTTGTAATTCTGATGAAGAAAAAGTTTGAATTTTTTCTGGTGATGAATTATTTTTAGTTATTTGGTCTTCTAAATATTTTTTAGTTTCTTGGTTAGTTTTGTTTTGGGTTTCTAATCTTTTATGATGATTTAGGATTTGGGTTTGATTTTCGATTAAAGCTTGATGGTGGATCCAAACTTGAATTCCTAAAAATAAAATGATAGATGTTATAATGATTATTATTAAATTAGTTGGATTTAAATTTTTATTTTGATTTTTTTTAATATTCATTTTCATATTAATACCTTTCTGAAAAATAAAAAAAGACTAATACAAATTTTGTTTAGTCTTTTAATATTTTATTTTGCTAATTGAGCAATTTTGTTTTCGATAGTTTGATTTCCGCCTTCGAAAGATTTACCTTGGGAATCGACTAATTCGTAATCACAAATTAATTCTAATTGAGGGTTTTTGGAATTGATGATTTCTTTTTGTTCGATGCTAATTTGAATTTTAATAATTCCAATACCTTTGTCGTTTAATATCATTTGGGGACGTTTTGTGTCGTCATAATCATTGTTATTAACTTTGAGGCTTATGTTTAAATATTTTTCTGGGTTGTTAAAGGATTGGTTAGTGTTATATTGGGTTGATAATTTTAAATATAAGGGTATTGAAATATCTATTCCATTTGAGTTAAGGATTGCTTCGTGTTCGATAGTAATTAAGTGATTGTATTTTTTTTGGCTTAAGTTAGGAATTGAAATCGGCAAAAGTATTTGATTTTCGTTGTTGCCACCCGTTCGTTCAACAGTGAAAATAGGAAAATCATTTATTAAATTTATTTTTTCTTTTCTTTGTTTGTTAAAGTAATCGTTTAAAGCATAAATTGAGATAATTGAGAAAAATAGAACAATTACAAATGTTATGATAATTAATATTTTATTTTTATTTTGTGTTTTCATTATTTGTTTCCTCCTGAAAAAATTGTTTTAATTAAATCAATAAAATTATTGATTCCTGTTGTTAACCAAGGGATTTGGTTTTGGTAATAAATAACGTTGACATGTAAAATAAAATATAAAATGATAGTTAAATAAGTAATTATTTTTAATAAATTTAGTTTATTGATATTAGGAGTTGGGGGTGAAATGTGATGATTGAGTTTTTTTGTTTCTGGGATTGATATTTTTTGATTTGGGTTTTGGGTTTTGGTTAATTTTTTATTTGGTTTTTTAGTGATAATTATTTTTTTTGACATGTTTTTTCTCCTTTGTATTAATTATTTATTTCTTTGTTACTTTCTAAATTGTTTTTTTCTTAATAATTATTTTTGGTTTTTTTGGATTTTCATTTTTAGTTTCCTTTCTTTTTTTTATATTTTAAATTTACTTAATTTTTTTAAATAAGTTGTCTGTTGTAATTCTTGTTTATTGAGTTTTAATAATTCTAAATACTTTTTGCCGTCTGCAATCATTTGGTTAATAAAATTATTATCTTGATAAACCCTAACAACATGATAATTAGTGTCATTAAAATAAACAAAGAAATAAGCGAATTTAGATTGAGAACAATATAATTGACATTGAACTTGCGCCCAGTAATTAGAAGGGATTTTTTTATGTGAAAAGAAACCATTCCAAGTAGAGGAGATGTTGTTATTTTCATCTACATAAGGACATTTAATTTCTAATAAAGTGTTGGTTTGTTTGTTATAACCGTCAAGACTTGCAGAAAACATATCTAAAGTATCATCAGTAAAGATGGTATCAGGGAATTTTAGATTAGTTATTTTTTCAAAAAAAGTTCTCGCTAGGGGTTCGGTTTTGTTGCCGTGTTCGGTGAATTTATTGCTTGTAAATGTTGTTCCAAATATTTTGTCATGTATTAATTGTTCTAAACTTCTAAATTTGTCATTTCCTGTAATACTTCCTATTTCAGAGGCATTGATATATTTTTTGCGATGATTATACCACTCAGAAGTTCGTTGGTTTAAATTATTAATTTTCATTTAATTATTTTCACTTTCTAAATTATTTTTTTCTTTTGAATTGTTATTTGGGTTTGGAATAATTGAAGATGATTTATTGGGTTTGTTATCTTTTTTAGTTTCATCTGTTTTATTAATTTCTGGTAATGGAAAAAAATTAAAAAAGATTTTTTTGATAATAAACATTAAAGCAGTTGCGAATAGGGCGCCAACGATAAATCCAATGGCGAAATTAAGTTCATTCATTTTCATTTTCCTTTCCGTGAGGTTTGTTGTTGTTTTTTAATTTTAGTATTTTTTTTCTTGCTTTTTTCTCTTGCCAATGAGCAACTTTTACTTTTTGCACTTCTAATTGGGATTGGAGTTTTTCTTGGTTTTCATTTATTTTATCTAGTTTTTTTAATAACTGTTTTTCTAAATATTCTTGTTTGGCGTTTTGGATTTCTAAATTTTGGAGTTTTTTGTTGGGGAAAAAGAGGCCTAAAATCAAATCTTTGACGAAAATCAAAATATTTGCAATTAATTTAAAAATAGGTTTGAAACCAGAGACAATAAGAATAGTGAAAATCGTTGTTTGGATTCCGTCTATTCTTCGTTCAAGGATTTCGGTAGTGCTAAATCCTTTAGAGTAATTTAAGATAAAATTGCTAATTGTTGCAAATAATGAAAAAATAAACATAATTTATTCTCCTTATTTTAATTTAAGGTTTTTGACTTCATCTTTAATAGTTTTAGAAAGTTTAAAATTTACCACAGTTTTTGTAGGGATTTTGAGTTTTTTACCTGTTTGGGGGTTTCTTCCCACGCGGGCTTTTCTTGATTTTAAGATGAATTTGCCAATTGAAGGTGATAATACCACTTCTTCGTTGGATGTGATTGCTTTGATTAAAGCATTTTCGAACGAGTTGTAAAAATCTTGGGTTTGAGTAACCGAAGTTTTATGCATTACTGCGATAGTTTTGATTAATTCTTTTTTTGTCATTTTAGTGACTCCTTTTTAATTTTGGGTTGGGGGGTTATTATCTAAAAAGATAACATTGTTTAAAATAACTTTAGTATTGGTTTTGTTTTGGTTTTCGTTATTAGTGTATTTTTGAATAGATAATGTTCCTTCTATATATATTTTTGAACCTTTGTGTAAATATTTACTCATGTTTTCTGCTTGATTACGAAAGGCAACACAGTGGATGAATTGAACTTTATCTTTATTGTTGATAGCTAAGTTGAAATCAATTTTTGTGATTTGTTCATTATTAATATGAATGTATTGTGATTCTAGGGCGTTAGTGATGCGGCCGATTAATTGAACTTTATTTAACATTTTTTTATTTCTCCATTGGTTTTTTAGGTTTTAATTTTAGAATAGCTATTTTTTTGATGTTGATTATTGTTTGAAGTTTTAAATTTATTTTTAGCGCGATCTCTTGGTTGGTATGAGGTCGTTGATAAGTTTCGTTGATGTTGTCTAAAGTGATACCAAAACTTAAACAAATAATATTAAATCCTGTTTTACTTAATTTCTTTTTTAGTTTTTTTAACAAACATTCGTGATTTGTTTGTTTTAACCATAATTGATGAGGATTGGGGTTGCTGATTTTATAAGGTTGATATTTTTCTTCTTGAAAACTAATATTGTTTGGTTTAGTAGATTTTTGTGGGATTGAAGGAGAATAACTTTTTCTTATTAGTTCATTGATTTCAGATTTAATTGTTGGTTTTGCATAGGCGATAAAGTCATAACCTAAATCTTGGTAATTACTTAGGGCTTTCGTTAATCCTAAAACTCCTTCTTGATATAAATCTTGTTTTTGGAGCAATTTAGGATAATATTTAAATTTACCAACAATTTTATTTATTAATGGCAAATGAAGATCAATTAATTGATCTCTTATTTCTAAATTCTTTTTATTTTTTAAAAAATCTTTAAATAATTTTTTTCTTAACATTTAATCCCTTTCTAAAAACGTTTTTAGAAAAGATATGAAAATTAATTTTATTCTTAGAGAATAAAAAAAGACTAACTTAATAGTTAGCCTTAAATAAATTTTAAAAAACAAAAAGTGTCTAAAGTTTTGGAACACTTCAATCTCTATAATATTTAGTTTGAATATGTCTTTATAATTAATTTTATCTAAATTTTTTCTAATTTCCTCGGATTTCTTTGAATGTGTTTTTGATTTAATAAATATTGGAACAATTTCTTTACTAATTGTTTTTATATCTGAGTTCGAATTTATTTCATTATTTTTTATTTTGTTATCAAAAATAATATTAATTATTTTTGTTAAAAAATTTTTTTAAATTTCTTCAAAATTTTTCTTTTCTTCAAAATTTTTCTTTTCGTTAATATTTTCGATCTCTTCAATTGTTAAATTTTTTAAAATTTCATGTCTAAAAAAATTTTTTATTCTTTTTACAGTTTTGTTAAAATTCTCGTTTTTTTATCAGGGATTTTTGGTATTTCAGAAAGCCGTACAAAATCAAAAATTTGTTTAATTTCTTTAATATCTGATATTAGTGATTTGTCATACACTAATTTATTTATTTTTTGAAAATATTTTTTATCAAAATTCTTGTTTTTTTTAATATATTCCATTGACAAAAACAAACTATATAATTTTGTATATACAAAATTTGTTTCAATTTTGTCATCTGATTTTTCAAATATTATAGAATATATATTTTCTGATATATTTTTAACTTTTTCATTTAATTCATTTTCATTTATTTGTATGTTTTGTTTTTGATCAGATTCATTATTTAAATTTTTTTCTTGTTATTTTTTTGGACTTAAATTATATTTATGTATATCTTCTATGGTAATCTCTTTGTTAATAAGTTTATCTTCTTGAATTTGAAAAACACAACCAAATAGTTTTTTGAAATTATTATTATTATTATTATTTAATTTTTCAAAAAGTTCTAATTCTTCTTTTAAATTTTCAAACATTTTTTCGTTATTTTTATTTTTTTTAAAGAATCATTTAAATAATCAATGTCCAAGATTGTTTCTAAAATATTTCGCATTTTATTGCAAGAATATTCAATGTCATTTTTTAATAATTTTTGAATTTTTTTAATTTTTGCGTTTATATCGTTTATTTTATTAACTTTTTCATCTTTTTCTAATTTTTCATCTGTTATATCTATTATATTTAGTTCTTTTTCTGTTTCTGTTATTTTGTCTTCGATAGTTTTGAAATCATTAGAATCACTTATTTCATAATGGGATATCATTGGATTCATATGAACTAAGTCACATCTTAAAGAATAAAATTCTTCATAAAATAAAAATAAATTTTTTTTAGTTTTTAATTCAACCTTTTTTAAAAAATCTCTATAATCTCTATAATTTGTTTCGTTATTTGTTTTTTTTAAAATTTTACAACAAAGGTCAGGGATTTTAACAATTTCTGATAAAACTTCATAATAAAGTTTATTATTTATTTTTTGTTTGATTAATTTTATTAAATAAATAATTATGTTTCTTTTTGGATTTAAATCTTTTTCTAAATTAATTTTTATTGTTTTATCGCCTCCATCTATTGTTTTATAAACTATAACTATCATCTTTTCTTTTTTTTTAATGTTTGATTTTGTAATTTTTATTTGTTTGTTATAATCTTTTTGATCATCTTTTTCATTTCATTCTTTTTTTTATTTTGTAAAATTAATTTTAAATATAATTTAACATTTTCTGAAAAATTTTTTGGATAAGTTTGAAATTTAAAACCAATTATTGTTTTTTTGAACTAATATTTATATTATTTTGGATTTCTTTAATTTTTTCATTACTAAAATACCAATAACAGTTTTCAGGATTTTCTGTTAAGTTTTTTATAATTTTTTTTCTCGTTAATTTTAGTTTATTTTTTTTATTAAAATCATCAAAAAAATTGAAAAAAATATCATACATAATTTACGCCAATTTATCCTAAGTAATTTATTTTAATATAAATTACATTCATTATATAATAAAAAAAAATTCATTTACCAATTTTAATAAAAAAAGATCATCTTTTGAAATAAAGATGATCTTTTTATTTTGTTTTTAATATTATCTAATTAATCTTATTTATTAACATCACGAGAAACATACAAACCTGTTTCAGTATTAACAATTATATTTTCGTTTTCTTCAATAAAAATAGGAACTTTGATAACTAAACCAGTTTCTAAAGTAGCGTTTTTGTAAGAAGTTGATTTTCTTGTTGTGTTAGAAGTTGTTAAAGAATCGGTTTCTACCACTTTTAAAGAAATTTTATCATCTAAAGAAATACTTAAAACTTCTTGTTTATCGTCAAAAATAACTTCTACTAACATATTTTCTTTTAAATACTTAATGACGTTATTTAATTTATCTTTTGTTATCTCGAATGATTCAAAAGTATCGGGGTCTAAAAAAACATAATTTTCATTACTAATATAAGAGAATTGTAATTTTAATTTATTAATAACTGCTTTTTCAACTTTTACACCAGCGTTAAAATTATGTTCAATAATATAACCATTTTTTAAATTTTTTAATTTGCTTCGGACAAAAGCGGCACCTTTTCCTGGTTTTACATGTAAAAATTCTATAATTTGATAAATATCGTTATTTAATTTAATAGTTTGGCCTGTTTTAAAATCGTTAGTGTTAATCATTATTTATTTCCTTTTTTAAAAAAATTTTTATCAAAGAAACTATTGTTTCTTTAGCTTGCGGTTCTAATGGGTTAATTATTTTCGCTTCTGACATTTGATTTTTGAACCATGTTTTTTGTTTTTTAGCATATTTCATAGTATGTTGGATAATTAAATTTTTAGCTTCATTTAAATTAATTTTTTTTTCTAAAAAATCTTTTATTTCTTTATAACCTATAATATTAAAATTAGCTTGAGGATGTTGTTTTAAAAGATTTTGTACTTCTTTAATAAAACCTTTTTTTAACATTTTTTCCAATCTTAATGTGATTCTTTCTTTTAAAATATTTCTATCAATATCCAAATAAATAATTAAAATATCAAATAAAGGGGTATTTTTTCCTTTTTTTTCAGATCTTAATTTTGTTTGAAATAATTGTTGATAAGCTCTTATTATACGGTGAGGATTTTTTATATCCAAAATTAAATGAGGATCTTTTTGTTTTATAATTTCTAACATTTCTTCTAAATTTAATTTTTCAATTTTAATTTTTTTCTCTTCTGGTTCTAATTCGTAATTAAAAAGAGCGGCTTTTATATAGAGTCCACTTCCTCCTACTAAAAAAGGTGTTTTAATTTTAGAAATTAATTTTCTAACATCTTTTTGAAAATTATAAATATTATAAGATGATTCTGGATCTATTTTATTTATTAAATGATGTTTTATATTTTCGGCTTCTTGTGGAGTTATTTTGGCCGAACCTATATCAAGTTTTTGATAAATTTGAATAGAATCGGCATTAATAATTTCACCTTGGAATAATTTAGCTAATTCAATAGATAAATTTGTTTTCCCTGAAGCGGTAGGTCCAGTGATAACTATAACTTTTTTCATATTTTTTTTATTTTTTTTCATATTTATTCATATAAATTATAATTTATATTTTTTATATGAATAAAAAATTATTCATTAATAATAATTTTTTTAATATTTTTTTCAGTCCCTAAGTTTAATAAAACTCCGTTCAATTGTCTTTTTCCTTCGGCTACTTTATGTTTTTTTCTTTTTGTATTTAAAAAATTATTAATTATAATTTCTTTATCTTGGCCGATTACCCCTTCATAAGGGCCAGTCATACCTGCATCAGAAATGTAAAGTGTTTTTTTGGGTAAAATTCTATCATCGTTAGTTTGAACATGAGTATGGGTGCCAACAATAGCGTCAATTTTTCCGTCAAAGTAATTAGCTAAAGCTATTTTTTCACTAGTTGCTTGAGCGTGAAAATCTAAAAAAGAATAATCATATTTTTTATGACAAATATTTAAAGTATTTTCTATTTGTTTAAAAGGGCAAAATAAATTTTCGCTTTTTTCCATAAAAATCCTTCCTAAAGCGTTCATGATTAAAATTTTTTGATTTTTATGACGAATTATTTTATAACCACTTCCTTTTAGTTCTTTTTCTTTTAAATTTAAGGGTCTAATAATATTATCTGATTCGATAAAACTATTAATACTTTTGTTTTTAAAAGTATGGTTACCCATTGTTATTAAATCAACACCAGATAGAATTAAATTTTGGTAATTTTCGTAATCTAATCCTTTTCCGTTATCAACATTTTCGGCATTCGCGATAATAATTTCTGTTTGATATTCATTTTTTAAAAAATTAATTTTTTCTATAAAATAATCTACTCCTGATTTGCCATAAATATCTCCTATGAAAAGAATTTTCATTATTTTTAAATCTCTACTTTACTATATTTTAAAATCCGTTTAATTTCTTTAATATAAAAAATTATGAAATATTGACTTCTGCTAGTTCAATAACTCTTAATTCTCTAATTACAGTTATCTGGATAATTCCGTTATAATTTATATTTTTTTTAATTTGTTTTTTAATTTGTTTCGCTATTAAAAAAGTATTCGAATCATCTACTTCATCTGTTTTTACAATGACTCTAATTTCTCTGCCAGAACGAATAGCAAAAGCTTTTTCCACTCCAGGAATATTATCAGCTATTTGTTCTAATTGAGTTATTCTTTCGATATACCTCTCTATAGATTCTTTTCTTGCGCCTGGTCTGGATGAACTGATAGTATCCGCTATAGAAACCAAAACAGCTATCGCTGTTTGAGGTTCTTGATTTTCATGATGAGAAGCTATCGCGTCAATAACTTCGAAAGGTTCTTGATATTTATTAGCTAAATCAATTCCTATTTTAATGTGATCACCTTCTATTTGATGATCTAAAGCTTTACCGATGTCATGCAAAAGACCAGCTCTTCTCGCTATAATTTCATTTTCTCCTATTTCAGCTGCTAATTTACCAGCTAAAAAAGCAACTTCCAAAGAATGTTTTAAAACGTTTTGACCATAACTAGTACGAAAATTTAATTTTCCTAATAATTTAATTAATTCTTCATCTATCATCCCTATTTTAGTTTCAAAAATAGCTTCTTCGCCTTTTACTTGGATGAATTCATCAACTTCTTGAGAATTTTTTTGAAATATTTTTTCTATATTTGCAGGATTTATTCTTCCGTCATTGATTAATTCTTCTAAAGTTTTTTGAGCTATTTCTCTTCTGATAGGGTCAAAACAACTTAGAATAACTATATTCGGGGTGTCATCAATTATTAAATCAACACCAGTTATTATTTCAAAAGTTTTTATATTTTTTCCTTCTTTACCAATTATTTTACCTTTAATTTCGTCTTTTTCTAAAAAAATCGTACTAGTATTATGTTCGTTTACGACTTCTTTGGATAATTTTTCCATGGCAGAAATTAATAAAACTTTAGCTTTGTTTGTTAATTTAAATTTATATTCTTTTTCTTTTTCTTTTTCGTATTCTATTAATTCTTGATAAGAATTTGTTTTGATTTCTTTAAAAATAATATTTTTCGCTTCTTCTTTAGTTAAAGTAGCGATTTTTTCTAATTTATTTTTTTGTTTCAATATTGTTTGTTCTAATTCAGTTTGAAGTGTTTCTAGATATTTTTGATTTTTATTTATTTTAATTAGGATAGAAAAGCCGAGTTTTGGAAAAGAATTTTTATATTCTTATCTTTATTTCGAACTAGCCTCCCACAGAACCCAGCAAGCAAGTTTCCAAGCACTAGGCTCTTTTTAATTGTTTTTTTGAAAAATTTTTAATATTATCTATTTATTTTTTTGTATTCGAAAAAACAATTAATAAATCTCTTTCGCCTTGTAATGGTTATTACCCATTTCCTTGGTAGATTCCTTATTTATTATATTCCAATAATAGTTTCAATTTTCTACGACTACTATAAGATTTTCTTTTCCCTTGGGTTAATCAAATTTGTTGATTTCATTTGATTTTTTAACTTTTTTTCTTAGTAACCTTTAGGGAGATCGAAGTTACTCTATTTATCTACGTGTTATTTTAGGTTCGATTTACATTTCTTATTTCTTAAATAAAAAAATATTATGTTTTGTCAATTCTTTTCAGAAAAGAAAAAAGAAAGATGATTTTTTTATAAAAAAACATCAATGTCTTCTGATTATTCTATTTTAAGAATTTTTTAAGATAATTTATTTCAACGGAAAATATATTGAAATATTAATCAGAACTTTTCGGAATATCAAACAACTTACCGAAAATAGGTTGAAAATTACGACATTTTAATCGATTAGGGAAATTTCATCCTTTTCCTTGATAACTGACCTCGCGTAAGCTTATTAGTTAGTTGTTTCACTTCACTACGCTTTCATGCTTTTGCTGTTGTTAAACCCTTTTTCAAGGTGATTAACCAAGCCACCATTTCTGGTTTTATGTGGTCTTCGGGAATTATCTTATCCCAAGCGATTCGTTAATTCGCCGATAAATAGGTATCTTTCGCGCCCTTTTCCTTTTCATATATCATTTCTTCTTTTACATTTAAATATTCTATTCTTTTGTTGAATAAATTTTCTCTATGAATCATTTTTTCTTCTAGATTAATAATTATTTTTCTTCTTTGATTTAAATCATTTTCCGTTTCTCTTTTTAAAGAAGATATTTTTTTTTTAGCGTCTTCGATAATTTGTGCAGAAATTAATTGAGATTTTAATATTTTTTCTGCCATTTTTTCTTCTATTTTTTGGATTTTATTTTTAATTTTCTTTTTTTGAATCATAAAATAAATCGATATCCCTAAAAAAAGAAAAATAGAACATAAATAAGATAAACCTAGGAGTATATTATTAAATATCATTATTTCTCCCTTATATTTATGTTGTTTTATATTTAAAATTAATTTATATTAAATTTAAATTAAATTTTAAATTAATCAATTTAATTATTTTTTAAAAAATTATTATTATATATTGTTGAATTATATATAATAATAATTCATATTATTTTACATTATTATTATGAAAAATTCTATTTTTATTATTTTTGAAATAGGTTTAAAACAAAAAATATTTCTTTGAAAAAGCTTTTCTTTGAAAAAGCTACTATTAGTTTTAAAAATAAATAAACCAAATCTTATTTAATTTAAGATTTGGTTTATTTAAAATTTTTAATCAACTAAATCTTCATCTTAAATTAAATTTAAAAAAAATATTTTAAAAAAAAAAAAAAATGATTTTTAGTAAAAAAATTAATTAAATATTTAGGTGGGTATAGTTTTAAATAAAATTTTAAAAAAATTAATAAAAAGAACAAAAAAAATAACTCAATCGTTACATACTGAGTTATTACAGGCTTATATTAAAAAAAATAAATAATAAAAAAAGTATATATAGTACAAAAAAAGCATTTTATCGGATTGATTTAATATATAATTCCTCTTGCATCAATTAATAAATTATTTGATTTTCCAATTTCTGCTTCTAATTCTTTAATCCTATTCAAAGCCGTGTCTCTTTCATTTGTTAATGTATTAAAAGGTTCATAAAAATAAATATTTTTTGCTTCTTCAACAACCGAATTGGGATTTTTTCCAAATTCAGCTATCTCTTGTTTAATTTCGTTTGTATATTTATGTTTAGAAATAACACCTCCAACATAAATATAAATCTAGATAAGAAGACCAGTGAAGACAATAACACTAGGGAACCAATTAACATTATATTTTTTATTTCTAAAACTAAATTTCATTAAACATTAATTACCTTTTTTATATTTAAACAACAAATTACTAAAATATTTTTGTTGTTGTTCGCAGTTATATAATATTTTTTTTTGTAATTCGATTCTTTTTTTTAAAATATGTAAAAAAGAACTTATTTTTATTTGTTCTTCAAAGGAAGGGAATGAAATAAGAAAATTATTTAACATTTATTGCTTCAGATGTTCAACACCAGCACCTCGACCCAGTTTTTTAATTTTATTTTCATGTTGTTTTAAAAAAGTAAATAAATAAAAATAATTTATTTTTTCTTGTTTCGGTTTTGTTAATTTAAAAGCAGAGTTAGTAAAATAAAAAGGCCGTTCATAATAACAAATTGAACCACAAGAGCCGGAGCGACTGATGGTGATAGTATCTTCTGGAGTGTTCATTTGATTATAATAATTACAATATTTAAAACCGCCGCCAACTACTGGATAGTTCCCATTAGCAATAAATTGTTTACGTGTCAATCGCTGTCCTCTTTCGACATTTATTAAGCCTTTTACTTCGCTGTTTGCCACTCATCCTTAAAAGGTTTGAATCTTATTTTTATCATTCTAATTCCTCCACCATTAACTCTATTATTTTTTTATATTCATTCATTTTTTCATTGAAAAAATGTTCTTCTTTTTTTAATTGAGAGTAATCGATAACTTCTTCTTCTTCAGATGAATTAATATATTGTTTAAAAAAAGTCATCAAATCATAATCATGTTTAATAATTTCTTCTTGAGAAGCGATATAAGTTTTATTGATAACGTTTTCTCTTTTAAAATACCAATTTAAAATATCATTGATATTATTTTCATTTAAAATATTTTTATTTTTTTTAGATTGAATTATTGATCCACATTCTTGGCTCGCTTCAATGAATAAAATATTTTGATCAGTTCTTTGTTTTTTAAAAACAATAATACAAATGTCAAGATCCATGTTAAAAAATATATTTGTGGGGAGATTAATAATTGTATCAATGTAATTATTTTTAATTATTTGTTGCCGGATGGTTTTTTCGATTCCATCACGGAACAAAACGCCATGCGGCAACGCTACTACACAAATGCCGTCTTTTTTTAAATAATATAACATATGTTGGATGAAAGCTAAATCGGCTCGACTTTTAAGTGTTAAACCATCATAACCTTTAAAGCGTGGATCGTTTTCCGCAACTTTGTCTTCTTTATTATTTAAATGCCATTTTTGACTATACGGTGGGTTCGCAACTATAATATCAAACCCTCCTTCGCTTTTTATAAATTCTAAATGTTGTTTATCTGGATGTGTTAAAACGTTACCACAAGATAAATTAATATTATTATAATCAACATTCATGTAATAACATATTCATGCGTGCGAGATTGTAAGTAGTGCTATTTAACTCTTGTCCATAAATGTTAATGTTTTTCTTAAAGGTGGGGTTTTGCATTTTTAATTCTTTCACAATTTTTAATAATAAAGAGCCACTCCCACATGTAGGATCGTAAATACTTAATTTTTGTTGTTTCTTTTCTATTGTTACAATTTTAGCTATTAAAGAAGCGATAGAGGAAGGTGTAAAAAACTCTCCAGAGATTTTACCAGCAGTGGTTGCGAAAGTAGCGAATAAAAAAGCAGAAACAGCGGGTAAAATATCAGCAAAGGTTTCACAAGACGCATATCAATTTGTAAGTGATGTTGTTTTTAAAATAATAGTTAACTGTGTTAATTTAATATCTATTTTTTTAGATAAATTTTTTAAAGTTTTACAATTAATAATTGTTATAAAACTATATATATTTAAATTGTTTTATCAAATTATAAAACCTTTATTAAAATATCTTCATTTTATGGTTTTATGTTTTTTAACAGTTGTTTTAACACCAATATTAGAAAAGAATAAAAAAATGGTTTTAATAACGGAAGGGAAAAAATAATAATAAATGTCAATTGTGTTTTTTAAAAATAGATATCATTCAATACGGTTTATTATTATTTCTCTTTTGTTATTTTGTTGAATATTGTTGTTTTGTTAAATAATTTAAATATAAAGTTTAAATCTAAAAAAATATTAGATAAATTAGTAGGAACAAAACAAGAGGAACAAGATAACAACAGAAGACCTTCTATTATAAAACCTCCTGATATGGGTCCTAATTTGGAGCCTATTATGTCAGCTGAGTTGATAGCAATAGAATAAGAAAGAAAACGGTTAGAAGCGGAAGCGATAGCATCAGAAGAAGAACAAATAAAAGAAGGTAAAAATTTTAAAGAAGAACGACAAACACAGGAAAGACGGTTAGCAGCACTAGAAGGAGAGAAAAGAGAACGAGAAGCAAGTAAAAAACGGGTAGTAGAAGAGAGCGAAAGAGCTAGAATGCACAATTTTAGGAGAACACAACAGCAACAACAACAAGACTCAAGCAGACTCTCGATGGGACTCTCATACCGGGTTTAGGATTCATTTAAAAATAAAATAAAATATTTAAACAAAATAAATATAAAGGAAGAATAATAATAAAAGAATGTTAAAAATTAATTTTCATTATCTAAAATGGCTACCATTTTATATTTTAATTATTCTTTCTTTTGTTATTTGTTTGAAGAAGATGAAAAAAAATATGAAAAAGATGAAAAAAAATATGAAGAAGAAGAAAAACAATATATAAATAAAATAGTAAAGCAAAAAAAGAGTTTTTTGGTAAAATATGTACATAATTGGCACGAGATTGAACCGAGATTAATTTTAAATGAAACATAATTTTTTTAATATTTTTTAATATTTTTTAAATAAAAAAAATAAAAAACCAACAAGTCCAGCCCTTTTTTAAGAGGGCGTTTTTAATATATTTCATATTTTTAATTAAATATTTTATTATATTTTTTAATATTTAATTAAAAATAATTAATGTTTTTTATACATTAGAATTTAAATAATTATTTTTTTCAAAATAATTATTTAAAAAAGCGTAGCGTTCGGTATTAAATATTTATTGTATTTTATTTCTCTGTGATTATTGTAATAATTAATATAGCGCTTTATAATGAGTTTCGTTTCTTTTTCTGTCAGCTCTTTTATTTTTTCAAATCTAAAAGTTTCTAATTTTAAATTAGATCAAAAAGACTCGATAGGAGAGTTCTGCTATGGAGAGGACTTTCTTAGAATAAGAAACTAACAAACCCATTTTTAAAAGTGTTTTTTTATATTTAAAAGAGGTGTTGATACTTCCTCGGTCGGCATGTAAAATACTATTTAAAATTAAATGAGAGGGCAGTTGTTTTAAAGTGTTGCGAATGAGATTAATATTTTGAACTTTGCTTGTTTTATAAGCAATAATTTTTTTATTATATAAATCTATAATGGCTGATAAATATAATATATTTTTTTTACCATATTTAATATAACTAACGTCAGTGCACATTTTTTTAATGGCTTGTTGGTTTTAAAATTGTCTTTAATTAAATTAGGGAATAAAAGTTTTTTTATTTCCTTTTTATGTTTTTTTGTTATTTTAGGTTTTTTTACTCTTTGAGAAACTAATTTTATTTCTTTT
Source organism: Candidatus Phytoplasma luffae (assembly GCF_018024475.1). Lineage (GTDB taxonomy): Bacteria > Bacillota_I > Bacilli_A > Acholeplasmatales > Acholeplasmataceae > Phytoplasma > Phytoplasma luffae. Next base: position 389,796 of record NZ_CP054393.1, read on the forward strand.
AAATATTTGTTTATGGTCTTTGGGTCTTTTTTAATTTGATATTCTTTTTTTAATAAATGAGTTATTCTTTTCGAACCGATGATTTGAATATTTTTTTCTTTTTTAGGTTTGAGACATTGATAATAATTTTTTTTAATTATGGTTTTTATTTTTTATATTAAGGTCGCTTTGTCTTTTTCTTTTTTTATTTGTCTTTGTATCCTTTTAAAATAATTGTAATAAGTGCTTGATGATAATTTTAATTGTTTGAGTAAATATTTTATATTGTGTTTGTTTTTTAATTGGTTGATGATTTCTATTAAATCTTTTTTATTGTCTTTGTTAAAAGCTGTTTTAAGTATAAAATAATCATCATTAGAAAGAGGAAGGGGGGTTTTCTTTTTATCCTTCCGGGCTTTCTTTTTAATTCTTCTATTGTTTTATAGTGTTAAATAATAAAAAATTAATTTCATATATTCTTATTTTCATTATTTTATTAATATTATTTTTATTTTATATTAGTTAGTTTTTTTTAAGTTTTACCTTAATTCCATATATATACATTTTGATCAAACAATTGTTTATCAAATAATTGTTTTTCGCAATCAGTTATTATTGTTTTAGAATTTCTCAAATCCCTAAAATAAAAATAAATTTCAAACCCTCCTGTTATTTTTTTTAATGTACCTATATATTCAACAGAATCATCACTTCCAATTGTCGCCAAATAATACTGTTCACTCATTTTTAGCTTTTCTAATCTCCAATTATTTATTCTCTTATTGTCAATATCAATTAATAAAATAAATTATCTTCCATTTACTACTTTTCTTTTTGATTTAAAAAATTTTTTTTCTTCAACTTCTTCTTTTTTTTCTGAAAATTGAAAAATTTTTCTTAATTTAATATATCCTGATGCTATTAAAAAAACACATATTAAAACTACAACACCTATACTAGGTAAAATCCATTTGAACCAAATATTCTGTTCATATTTATTCTTTTTATGATAATTTTTATAATAATTATTATACATTATATAGAATATATTCCTTTTCTTTTATTGTTAAAAACTCAATATAACTCAATATGTTTTTTAAATTCATCTTAACTTTAACAAAAAAAAAAAAAAATGCAATCAATTTATATTGATAATAAAAGAATTTTTTATTTTTTGACAATGACTTTAAATATAATAATATTTATTTATTTTTACTAAATGTAAATATTATTTAAAATGTTTTTTATTGAGTTTTAAGAGTTATTTTTTTAATTATTTAGATGGTTTAGTATTAGTGTATCTGTTTTTGTTTCTTAAAAGTTAATATTTTGATATTTTTATTAGTTTTGGAGTTTTTGTTTTGTTAAAATATTCATTTTATTAATATATTTATTGTTATTATTTCTGAAATTAAAAGAAAATATTTGAAAAAATATTTAGTTTACATAATATACATTATAGGAAGTAATTATTTTATTAAAAAAAACCAAAAAATACCCATTATAAAGGATTTTTTTGTTAAAATAAATATATTAATAAATTATATTGAATACATTTTTTAATTTCATTTTTAAATTAAATTTAAAAATGAATAACAAATATAAAGATGAAGATAGATAATTTTATATATAAAAGGAGTTGTAACTTTTTGCAACAAATTGCTAATTTGAAACAAAACAAAAACTCCAAAACTAATAAAAATATCAAAATATTAACTTTTAAGAAACAAAAACAGATACACTAATACTAAACCATCTAAATAATTAAAAAAATAACTCTTAAAACTCAATAAAAAACATTTTAAATAATATTTACATTTAGTAAAAATAAATAAATATTATTATATTTAAAGTCATTGTCAAAAAATAAAAAATTCTTTTATTATCAATATAAATTGATTGCATTTTTTTTTTTTTTTTGTTAAAGTTAAGATGAATTTAAAAAACATATTGAGTTATATTGAGTTTTTAACAATAAAAGAAAAGGAATATATTCTATATAATGTATAATAATTATTATAAAAATTATCATAAAAAGAATAAATATGAACAGAATATTTGGTTCAAATGGATTTTACCTAGTATAGGTGTTGTAGTTTTAATATGTGTTTTTTTAATAGCATCAGGATATATTAAATTAAGAAAAATTTTTCAATTTTCAGAAAAAAAAGAAGAAGTTGAAGAAAAAAAATTTTTTAAATCAAAAAGAAAAGTAGTAAATGGAAGATAATTTATTTTATTAATTGATATTGACAATAAGAGAATAAATAATTGGAGATTAGAAAAGCTAAAAATGAGTGAACAGTATTATTTGGCGACAATTGGAAGTGATGATTCTGTTGAATATATAGGTACATTAAAAAAAATAACAGGAGGGTTTGAAATTTATTTTTATTTTAGGGATTTGAGAAATTCTAAAACAATAATAACTGATTGCGAAAAACAATTATTTGATAAACAATTGTTTGATCAAAATGTATATATATGGAATTAAGGTAAAACTTAAAAAAAACTAACTAATATAAAATAAAAATAATATTAATAAAATAATGAAAATAAGAATATATGAAATTAATTTTTTATTATTTAACACTATAAAACAATAGAAGAATTAAAAAGAAAGCCCGGAAGGATAAAAAGAAAACCCCCCTTCCTCTTTCTAATGATGATTATTTTATACTTAAAACAGCTTTTAACAAAGACAATAAAAAAGATTTAATAGAAATCATCAACCAATTAAAAAACAAACACAATATAAAATATTTACTCAAACAATTAAAATTATCATCAAGCACTTATTACAATTATTTTAAAAGGATACAAAGACAAATAAAAAAAGAAAAAGACAAAGCGACCTTAATATAAAAAATAAAAACCATAATTAAAAAAAATTATTATCAATGTCTCAAACCTAAAAAAGAAAAAAATATTCAAATCATCGGTTCGAAAAGAATAACTCATTTATTAAAAAAAGAATATCAAATTAAAAAAGACCCAAAGACCATAAACAAATATTTAAAAGAAATAAAATTAGTTTCTCAAAGAGTAAAAAAACCTAAAATAACAAAAAAACATAAAAAGGAAATAAAAAAACTTTTATTCCCTAATTTAATTAAAGACAATTTTAAAACCAACAAGCCATTAAAAAAATGTGCACTGACGTTAGTTATATTAAATATGGTAAAAAAAATATATTATATTTATCAGCCATTATAGATTTATATAATAAAAAAATTATTGCTTATAAAACAAGCAAAGTTCAAAATATTAATCTCATTCGCAACACTTTAAAACAACTGCCCTCTCATTTAATTTTAAATAGTATTTTACATGCCGACCGAGGAAGTATCAACACCTCTTTTAAATATAAAAAAACACTTTTAAAAATGGGTTTGTTAGTTTCTTATTCTAAGAAAGTCCTCTCCATAGCAGAACTCTCCTATCGAGTCTTTTTGATCTAATTTAAAATTAGAAACTTTTAGATTTGAAAAAATAAAAGAGCTGACAGAAAAAGAAACGAAACTCATTATAAAGCGCTATATTAATTATTACAATAATCACAGAGAAATAAAATACAATAAATATTTAATACCGAACGCTACGCTTTTTTAAATAATTATTTTGAAAAAAATAATTATTTAAATTCTAATGTATAAAAAACATTAATTATTTTTAATTAAATATTAAAAAATATAATAAAATATTTAATTAAAAATATGAAATATATTAAAAACGCCCTCTTAAAAAAGGGCTGGACTTGTTGGTTTTTTATTTTTTTTATTTAAAAAATATTAAAAAATATTAAAAAAATTATGTTTCATTTAAAATTAATCTCGGTTCAATCTCGTGCCAATTATGTACATATTTTACCAAAAAACTCTTTTTTTGCTTTACTATTTTATTTATATATTGTTTTTCTTCTTCTTCATATTTTTTTTCATCTTTTTCATATTTTTTTTCATCTTCTTCAAACAAATAACAAAAGAAAGAATAATTAAAATATAAAATGGTAGCCATTTTAGATAATGAAAATTAATTTTTAACATTCTTTTATTATTATTCTTCCTTTATATTTATTTTGTTTAAATATTTTATTTTATTTTTAAATGAATCCTAAACCCGGTATGAGAGTCCCATCGAGAGTCTGCTTGAGTCTTGTTGTTGTTGCTGTTGTGTTCTCCTAAAATTGTGCATTCTAGCTCTTTCGCTCTCTTCTACTACCCGTTTTTTACTTGCTTCTCGTTCTCTTTTCTCTCCTTCTAGTGCTGCTAACCGTCTTTCCTGTGTTTGTCGTTCTTCTTTAAAATTTTTACCTTCTTTTATTTGTTCTTCTTCTGATGCTATCGCTTCCGCTTCTAACCGTTTTCTTTCTTATTCTATTGCTATCAACTCAGCTGACATAATAGGCTCCAAATTAGGACCCATATCAGGAGGTTTTATAATAGAAGGTCTTCTGTTGTTATCTTGTTCCTCTTGTTTTGTTCCTACTAATTTATCTAATATTTTTTTAGATTTAAACTTTATATTTAAATTATTTAACAAAACAACAATATTCAACAAAATAACAAAAGAGAAATAATAATAAACCGTATTGAATGATATCTATTTTTAAAAAACACAATTGACATTTATTATTATTTTTTCCCTTCCGTTATTAAAACCATTTTTTTATTCTTTTCTAATATTGGTGTTAAAACAACTGTTAAAAAACATAAAACCATAAAATGAAGATATTTTAATAAAGGTTTTATAATTTGATAAAACAATTTAAATATATATAGTTTTATAACAATTATTAATTGTAAAACTTTAAAAAATTTATCTAAAAAAATAGATATTAAATTAACACAGTTAACTATTATTTTAAAAACAACATCACTTACAAATTGATATGCGTCTTGTGAAACCTTTGCTGATATTTTACCCGCTGTTTCTGCTTTTTTATTCGCTACTTTCGCAACCACTGCTGGTAAAATCTCTGGAGAGTTTTTTACACCTTCCTCTATCGCTTCTTTAATAGCTAAAATTGTAACAATAGAAAAGAAACAACAAAAATTAAGTATTTACGATCCTACATGTGGGAGTGGCTCTTTATTATTAAAAATTGTGAAAGAATTAAAAATGCAAAACCCCACCTTTAAGAAAAACATTAACATTTATGGACAAGAGTTAAATAGCACTACTTACAATCTCGCACGCATGAATATGTTATTACATGAATGTTGATTATAATAATATTAATTTATCTTGTGGTAACGTTTTAACACATCCAGATAAACAACATTTAGAATTTATAAAAAGCGAAGGAGGGTTTGATATTATAGTTGCGAACCCACCGTATAGTCAAAAATGGCATTTAAATAATAAAGAAGACAAAGTTGCGGAAAACGATCCACGCTTTAAAGGTTATGATGGTTTAACACTTAAAAGTCGAGCCGATTTAGCTTTCATCCAACATATGTTATATTATTTAAAAAAAGACGGCATTTGTGTAGTAGCGTTGCCGCATGGCGTTTTGTTCCGTGATGGAATCGAAAAAACCATCCGGCAACAAATAATTAAAAATAATTACATTGATACAATTATTAATCTCCCCACAAATATATTTTTTAACATGGATCTTGACATTTGTATTATTGTTTTTAAAAAACAAAGAACTGATCAAAATATTTTATTCATTGAAGCGAGCCAAGAATGTGGATCAATAATTCAATCTAAAAAAAATAAAAATATTTTAAATGAAAATAATATCAATGATATTTTAAATTGGTATTTTAAAAGAGAAAACGTTATCAATAAAACTTATATCGCTTCTCAAGAAGAAATTATTAAACATGATTATGATTTGATGACTTTTTTTAAACAATATATTAATTCATCTGAAGAAGAAGAAGTTATCGATTACTCTCAATTAAAAAAAGAAGAACATTTTTTCAATGAAAAAATGAATGAATATAAAAAAATAATAGAGTTAATGGTGGAGGAATTAGAATGATAAAAATAAGATTCAAACCTTTTAAGGATGAGTGGCAAACAGCGAAGTAAAAGGCTTAATAAATGTCGAAAGAGGACAGCGATTGACACGTAAACAATTTATTGCTAATGGGAACTATCCAGTAGTTGGCGGCGGTTTTAAATATTGTAATTATTATAATCAAATGAACACTCCAGAAGATACTATCACCATCAGTCGCTCCGGCTCTTGTGGTTCAATTTGTTATTATGAACGGCCTTTTTATTTTACTAACTCTGCTTTTAAATTAACAAAACCGAAACAAGAAAAAATAAATTATTTTTATTTATTTACTTTTTTAAAACAACATGAAAATAAAATTAAAAAACTGGGTCGAGGTGCTGGTGTTGAACATCTGAAGCAATAAATGTTAAATAATTTTCTTATTTCATTCCCTTCCTTTGAAGAACAAATAAAAATAAGTTCTTTTTTACATATTTTAAAAAAAAGAATCGAATTACAAAAAAAAATATTATATAACTGCGAACAACAACAAAAATATTTTAGTAATTTGTTGTTTAAATATAAAAAAGGTAATTAATGTTTAATGAAATTTAGTTTTAGAAATAAAAAATATAATGTTAATTGGTTCCCTAGTGTTATTGTCTTCACTGGTCTTCTTATCTAGATTTATATTTATGTTGGAGGTGTTATTTCTAAACATAAATATACAAACGAAATTAAACAAGAGATAGCTGAATTTGGAAAAAATCCCAATTCGGTTGTTGAAGAAGCAAAAAATATTTATTTTTATGAACCTTTTAATACATTAACAAATGAAAGAGACACGGCTTTGAATAGGATTAAAGAATTAGAAGCAGAAATTGGAAAATCAAATAATTTATTAATTGATGCAAGAGGAATTATATATTAAATCAATCCGATAAAATGCTTTTTTTGTACTATATATACTTTTTTTATTATTTATTTTTTTTAATATAAGCCTGTAATAACTCAGTATGTAACGATTGAGTTATTTTTTTTGTTCTTTTTATTAATTTTTTTAAAATTTTATTTAAAACTATACCCACCTAAATATTTAATTAATTTTTTTACTAAAAATCATTTTTTTTTTTTTTTAAAATATTTTTTTTAAATTTAATTTAAGATGAAGATTTAGTTGATTAAAAATTTTAAATAAACCAAATCTTAAATTAAATAAGATTTGGTTTATTTATTTTTAAAACTAATAGTAGCTTTTTCAAAGAAAAGCTTTTTCAAAGAAATATTTTTTGTTTTAAACCTATTTCAAAAATAATAAAAATAGAATTTTTCATAATAATAATGTAAAATAATATGAATTATTATTATATATAATTCAACAATATATAATAATAATTTTTTAAAAAATAATTAAATTGATTAATTTAAAATTTAATTTAAATTTAATATAAATTAATTTTAAATATAAAACAACATAAATATAAGGGAGAAATAATGATATTTAATAATATACTCCTAGGTTTATCTTATTTATGTTCTATTTTTCTTTTTTTAGGGATATCGATTTATTTTATGATTCAAAAAAAGAAAATTAAAAATAAAATCCAAAAAATAGAAGAAAAAATGGCAGAAAAAATATTAAAATCTCAATTAATTTCTGCACAAATTATCGAAGACGCTAAAAAAAAAATATCTTCTTTAAAAAGAGAAACGGAAAATGATTTAAATCAAAGAAGAAAAATAATTATTAATCTAGAAGAAAAAATGATTCATAGAGAAAATTTATTCAACAAAAGAATAGAATATTTAAATGTAAAAGAAGAAATGATATATGAAAAGGAAAAGGGCGCGAAAGATACCTATTTATCGGCGAATTAACGAATCGCTTGGGATAAGATAATTCCCGAAGACCACATAAAACCAGAAATGGTGGCTTGGTTAATCACCTTGAAAAAGGGTTTAACAACAGCAAAAGCATGAAAGCGTAGTGAAGTGAAACAACTAACTAATAAGCTTACGCGAGGTCAGTTATCAAGGAAAAGGATGAAATTTCCCTAATCGATTAAAATGTCGTAATTTTCAACCTATTTTCGGTAAGTTGTTTGATATTCCGAAAAGTTCTGATTAATATTTCAATATATTTTCCGTTGAAATAAATTATCTTAAAAAATTCTTAAAATAGAATAATCAGAAGACATTGATGTTTTTTTATAAAAAAATCATCTTTCTTTTTTCTTTTCTGAAAAGAATTGACAAAACATAATATTTTTTTATTTAAGAAATAAGAAATGTAAATCGAACCTAAAATAACACGTAGATAAATAGAGTAACTTCGATCTCCCTAAAGGTTACTAAGAAAAAAAGTTAAAAAATCAAATGAAATCAACAAATTTGATTAACCCAAGGGAAAAGAAAATCTTATAGTAGTCGTAGAAAATTGAAACTATTATTGGAATATAATAAATAAGGAATCTACCAAGGAAATGGGTAATAACCATTACAAGGCGAAAGAGATTTATTAATTGTTTTTTCGAATACAAAAAAATAAATAGATAATATTAAAAATTTTTCAAAAAAACAATTAAAAAGAGCCTAGTGCTTGGAAACTTGCTTGCTGGGTTCTGTGGGAGGCTAGTTCGAAATAAAGATAAGAATATAAAAATTCTTTTCCAAAACTCGGCTTTTCTATCCTAATTAAAATAAATAAAAATCAAAAATATCTAGAAACACTTCAAACTGAATTAGAACAAACAATATTGAAACAAAAAAATAAATTAGAAAAAATCGCTACTTTAACTAAAGAAGAAGCGAAAAATATTATTTTTAAAGAAATCAAAACAAATTCTTATCAAGAATTAATAGAATACGAAAAAGAAAAAGAAAAAGAATATAAATTTAAATTAACAAACAAAGCTAAAGTTTTATTAATTTCTGCCATGGAAAAATTATCCAAAGAAGTCGTAAACGAACATAATACTAGTACGATTTTTTTAGAAAAAGACGAAATTAAAGGTAAAATAATTGGTAAAGAAGGAAAAAATATAAAAACTTTTGAAATAATAACTGGTGTTGATTTAATAATTGATGACACCCCGAATATAGTTATTCTAAGTTGTTTTGACCCTATCAGAAGAGAAATAGCTCAAAAAACTTTAGAAGAATTAATCAATGACGGAAGAATAAATCCTGCAAATATAGAAAAAATATTTCAAAAAAATTCTCAAGAAGTTGATGAATTCATCCAAGTAAAAGGCGAAGAAGCTATTTTTGAAACTAAAATAGGGATGATAGATGAAGAATTAATTAAATTATTAGGAAAATTAAATTTTCGTACTAGTTATGGTCAAAACGTTTTAAAACATTCTTTGGAAGTTGCTTTTTTAGCTGGTAAATTAGCAGCTGAAATAGGAGAAAATGAAATTATAGCGAGAAGAGCTGGTCTTTTGCATGACATCGGTAAAGCTTTAGATCATCAAATAGAAGGTGATCACATTAAAATAGGAATTGATTTAGCTAATAAATATCAAGAACCTTTCGAAGTTATTGACGCGATAGCTTCTCATCATGAAAATCAAGAACCTCAAACAGCGATAGCTGTTTTGGTTTCTATAGCGGATACTATCAGTTCATCCAGACCAGGCGCAAGAAAAGAATCTATAGAGAGGTATATCGAAAGAATAACTCAATTAGAACAAATAGCTGATAATATTCCTGGAGTGGAAAAAGCTTTTGCTATTCGTTCTGGCAGAGAAATTAGAGTCATTGTAAAAACAGATGAAGTAGATGATTCGAATACTTTTTTAATAGCGAAACAAATTAAAAAACAAATTAAAAAAAATATAAATTATAACGGAATTATCCAGATAACTGTAATTAGAGAATTAAGAGTTATTGAACTAGCAGAAGTCAATATTTCATAATTTTTTATATTAAAGAAATTAAACGGATTTTAAAATATAGTAAAGTAGAGATTTAAAAATAATGAAAATTCTTTTCATAGGAGATATTTATGGCAAATCAGGAGTAGATTATTTTATAGAAAAAATTAATTTTTTAAAAAATGAATATCAAACAGAAATTATTATCGCGAATGCCGAAAATGTTGATAACGGAAAAGGATTAGATTACGAAAATTACCAAAATTTAATTCTATCTGGTGTTGATTTAATAACAATGGGTAACCATACTTTTAAAAACAAAAGTATTAATAGTTTTATCGAATCAGATAATATTATTAGACCCTTAAATTTAAAAGAAAAAGAACTAAAAGGAAGTGGTTATAAAATAATTCGTCATAAAAATCAAAAAATTTTAATCATGAACGCTTTAGGAAGGATTTTTATGGAAAAAAGCGAAAATTTATTTTGCCCTTTTAAACAAATAGAAAATACTTTAAATATTTGTCATAAAAAATATGATTATTCTTTTTTAGATTTTCACGCTCAAGCAACTAGTGAAAAAATAGCTTTAGCTAATTACTTTGACGGAAAAATTGACGCTATTGTTGGCACCCATACTCATGTTCAAACTAACGATGATAGAATTTTACCCAAAAAAACACTTTACATTTCTGATGCAGGTATGACTGGCCCTTATGAAGGGGTAATCGGCCAAGATAAAGAAATTATAATTAATAATTTTTTAAATACAAAAAGAAAAAAACATAAAGTAGCCGAAGGAAAAAGACAATTGAACGGAGTTTTATTAAACTTAGGGACTGAAAAAAATATTAAAAAAATTATTATTAATGAATAATTTTTTATTCATATAAAAAATATAAATTATAATTTATATGAATAAATATGAAAAAAAATAAAAAAAATATGAAAAAAGTTATAGTTATCACTGGACCTACCGCTTCAGGGAAAACAAATTTATCTATTGAATTAGCTAAATTATTCCAAGGTGAAATTATTAATGCCGATTCTATTCAAATTTATCAAAAACTTGATATAGGTTCGGCCAAAATAACTCCACAAGAAGCCGAAAATATAAAACATCATTTAATAAATAAAATAGATCCAGAATCATCTTATAATATTTATAATTTTCAAAAAGATGTTAGAAAATTAATTTCTAAAATTAAAACACCTTTTTTAGTAGGAGGAAGTGGACTCTATATAAAAGCCGCTCTTTTTAATTACGAATTAGAACCAGAAGAGAAAAAAATTAAAATTGAAAAATTAAATTTAGAAGAAATGTTAGAAATTATAAAACAAAAAGATCCTCATTTAATTTTGGATATAAAAAATCCTCACCGTATAATAAGAGCTTATCAACAATTATTTCAAACAAAATTAAGATCTGAAAAAAAAGGAAAAAATACCCCTTTATTTGATATTTTAATTATTTATTTGGATATTGATAGAAATATTTTAAAAGAAAGAATCACATTAAGATTGGAAAAAATGTTAAAAAAAGGTTTTATTAAAGAAGTACAAAATCTTTTAAAACAACATCCTCAAGCTAATTTTAATATTATAGGTTATAAAGAAATAAAAGATTTTTTAGAAAAAAAAATTAATTTAAATGAAGCTAAAAATTTAATTATCCAACATACTATGAAATATGCTAAAAAACAAAAAACATGGTTCAAAAATCAAATGTCAGAAGCGAAAATAATTAACCCATTAGAACTGCAAGCTAAAGAAACAATAGTTTCTTTGATAAAAATTTTTTTAAAAAAGGAAATAAATAATGATTAACACTAACGATTTTAAAACAGGCCAAACTATTAAATTAAATAACGATATTTATCAAATTATAGAATTTTTACATGTAAAACCAGGAAAAGGTGCCGCTTTTGTCCGAAGCAAATTAAAAAATTTAAAAAATGGTTATATTATTGAACATAATTTTAACGCTGGTGTAAAAGTTGAAAAAGCAGTTATTAATAAATTAAAATTACAATTCTCTTATATTAGTAATGAAAATTATGTTTTTTTAGACCCCGATACTTTTGAATCATTCGAGATAACAAAAGATAAATTAAATAACGTCATTAAGTATTTAAAAGAAAATATGTTAGTAGAAGTTATTTTTGACGATAAACAAGAAGTTTTAAGTATTTCTTTAGATGATAAAATTTCTTTAAAAGTGGTAGAAACCGATTCTTTAACAACTTCTAACACAACAAGAAAATCAACTTCTTACAAAAACGCTACTTTAGAAACTGGTTTAGTTATCAAAGTTCCTATTTTTATTGAAGAAAACGAAAATATAATTGTTAATACTGAAACAGGTTTGTATGTTTCTCGTGATGTTAATAAATAAGATTAATTAGATAATATTAAAAACAAAATAAAAAGATCATCTTTATTTCAAAAGATGATCTTTTTTTATTAAAATTGGTAAATGAATTTTTTTTTATTATATAATGAATGTAATTTATATTAAAATAAATTACTTAGGATAAATTGGCGTAAATTATGTATGATATTTTTTTCAATTTTTTTGATGATTTTAATAAAAAAAATAAACTAAAATTAACGAGAAAAAAAATTATAAAAAACTTAACAGAAAATCCTGAAAACTGTTATTGGTATTTTAGTAATGAAAAAATTAAAGAAATCCAAAATAATATAAATATTAGTTCAAAAAAACAATAATTGGTTTTAAATTTCAAACTTATCCAAAAAATTTTTCAGAAAATGTTAAATTATATTTAAAATTAATTTTACAAAATAAAAAAAAGAATGAAATGAAAAAGATGATCAAAAAGATTATAACAAACAAATAAAAATTACAAAATCAAACATTAAAAAAAAAGAAAAGATGATAGTTATAGTTTATAAAACAATAGATGGAGGCGATAAAACAATAAAAATTAATTTAGAAAAAGATTTAAATCCAAAAAGAAACATAATTATTTATTTAATAAAATTAATCAAACAAAAAATAAATAATAAACTTTATTATGAAGTTTTATCAGAAATTGTTAAAATCCCTGACCTTTGTTGTAAAATTTTAAAAAAAACAAATAACGAAACAAATTATAGAGATTATAGAGATTTTTTAAAAAAGGTTGAATTAAAAACTAAAAAAAATTTATTTTTATTTTATGAAGAATTTTATTCTTTAAGATGTGACTTAGTTCATATGAATCCAATGATATCCCATTATGAAATAAGTGATTCTAATGATTTCAAAACTATCGAAGACAAAATAACAGAAACAGAAAAAGAACTAAATATAATAGATATAACAGATGAAAAATTAGAAAAAGATGAAAAAGTTAATAAAATAAACGATATAAACGCAAAAATTAAAAAAATTCAAAAATTATTAAAAAATGACATTGAATATTCTTGCAATAAAATGCGAAATATTTTAGAAACAATCTTGGACATTGATTATTTAAATGATTCTTTAAAAAAAATAAAAATAACGAAAAAATGTTTGAAAATTTAAAAGAAGAATTAGAACTTTTTGAAAAATTAAATAATAATAATAATAATAATTTCAAAAAACTATTTGGTTGTGTTTTTCAAATTCAAGAAGATAAACTTATTAACAAAGAGATTACCATAGAAGATATACATAAATATAATTTAAGTCCAAAAAAATAACAAGAAAAAAATTTAAATAATGAATCTGATCAAAAACAAAACATACAAATAAATGAAAATGAATTAAATGAAAAAGTTAAAAATATATCAGAAAATATATATTCTATAATATTTGAAAAATCAGATGACAAAATTGAAACAAATTTTGTATATACAAAATTATATAGTTTGTTTTTGTCAATGGAATATATTAAAAAAAACAAGAATTTTGATAAAAAATATTTTCAAAAAATAAATAAATTAGTGTATGACAAATCACTAATATCAGATATTAAAGAAATTAAACAAATTTTTGATTTTGTACGGCTTTCTGAAATACCAAAAATCCCTGATAAAAAAACGAGAATTTTAACAAAACTGTAAAAAGAATAAAAAATTTTTTTAGACATGAAATTTTAAAAAATTTAACAATTGAAGAGATCGAAAATATTAACGAAAAGAAAAATTTTGAAGAAAAGAAAAATTTTGAAGAAATTTAAAAAAATTTTTTAACAAAAATAATTAATATTATTTTTGATAACAAAATAAAAAATAATGAAATAAATTCGAACTCAGATATAAAAACAATTAGTAAAGAAATTGTTCCAATATTTATTAAATCAAAAACACATTCAAAGAAATCCGAGGAAATTAGAAAAAATTTAGATAAAATTAATTATAAAGACATATTCAAACTAAATATTATAGAGATTGAAGTGTTCCAAAACTTTAGACACTTTTTGTTTTTTAAAATTTATTTAAGGCTAACTATTAAGTTAGTCTTTTTTTATTCTCTAAGAATAAAATTAATTTTCATATCTTTTCTAAAAACGTTTTTAGAAAGGGATTAAATGTTAAGAAAAAAATTATTTAAAGATTTTTTAAAAAATAAAAAGAATTTAGAAATAAGAGATCAATTAATTGATCTTCATTTGCCATTAATAAATAAAATTGTTGGTAAATTTAAATATTATCCTAAATTGCTCCAAAAACAAGATTTATATCAAGAAGGAGTTTTAGGATTAACGAAAGCCCTAAGTAATTACCAAGATTTAGGTTATGACTTTATCGCCTATGCAAAACCAACAATTAAATCTGAAATCAATGAACTAATAAGAAAAAGTTATTCTCCTTCAATCCCACAAAAATCTACTAAACCAAACAATATTAGTTTTCAAGAAGAAAAATATCAACCTTATAAAATCAGCAACCCCAATCCTCATCAATTATGGTTAAAACAAACAAATCACGAATGTTTGTTAAAAAAACTAAAAAAGAAATTAAGTAAAACAGGATTTAATATTATTTGTTTAAGTTTTGGTATCACTTTAGACAACATCAACGAAACTTATCAACGACCTCATACCAACCAAGAGATCGCGCTAAAAATAAATTTAAAACTTCAAACAATAATCAACATCAAAAAAATAGCTATTCTAAAATTAAAACCTAAAAAACCAATGGAGAAATAAAAAAATGTTAAATAAAGTTCAATTAATCGGCCGCATCACTAACGCCCTAGAATCACAATACATTCATATTAATAATGAACAAATCACAAAAATTGATTTCAACTTAGCTATCAACAATAAAGATAAAGTTCAATTCATCCACTGTGTTGCCTTTCGTAATCAAGCAGAAAACATGAGTAAATATTTACACAAAGGTTCAAAAATATATATAGAAGGAACATTATCTATTCAAAAATACACTAATAACGAAAACCAAAACAAAACCAATACTAAAGTTATTTTAAACAATGTTATCTTTTTAGATAATAACCCCCCAACCCAAAATTAAAAAGGAGTCACTAAAATGACAAAAAAAGAATTAATCAAAACTATCGCAGTAATGCATAAAACTTCGGTTACTCAAACCCAAGATTTTTACAACTCGTTCGAAAATGCTTTAATCAAAGCAATCACATCCAACGAAGAAGTGGTATTATCACCTTCAATTGGCAAATTCATCTTAAAATCAAGAAAAGCCCGCGTGGGAAGAAACCCCCAAACAGGTAAAAAACTCAAAATCCCTACAAAAACTGTGGTAAATTTTAAACTTTCTAAAACTATTAAAGATGAAGTCAAAAACCTTAAATTAAAATAAGGAGAATAAATTATGTTTATTTTTTCATTATTTGCAACAATTAGCAATTTTATCTTAAATTACTCTAAAGGATTTAGCACTACCGAAATCCTTGAACGAAGAATAGACGGAATCCAAACAACGATTTTCACTATTCTTATTGTCTCTGGTTTCAAACCTATTTTTAAATTAATTGCAAATATTTTGATTTTCGTCAAAGATTTGATTTTAGGCCTCTTTTTCCCCAACAAAAAACTCCAAAATTTAGAAATCCAAAACGCCAAACAAGAATATTTAGAAAAACAGTTATTAAAAAAACTAGATAAAATAAATGAAAACCAAGAAAAACTCCAATCCCAATTAGAAGTGCAAAAAGTAAAAGTTGCTCATTGGCAAGAGAAAAAAGCAAGAAAAAAAATACTAAAATTAAAAAACAACAACAAACCTCACGGAAAGGAAAATGAAAATGAATGAACTTAATTTCGCCATTGGATTTATCGTTGGCGCCCTATTCGCAACTGCTTTAATGTTTATTATCAAAAAAATCTTTTTTAATTTTTTTCCATTACCAGAAATTAATAAAACAGATGAAACTAAAAAAGATAACAAACCCAATAAATCATCTTCAATTATTCCAAACCCAAATAACAATTCAAAAGAAAAAAATAATTTAGAAAGTGAAAATAATTAAATGAAAATTAATAATTTAAACCAACGAACTTCTGAGTGGTATAATCATCGCAAAAAATATATCAATGCCTCTGAAATAGGAAGTATTACAGGAAATGACAAATTTAGAAGTTTAGAACAATTAATACATGACAAAATATTTGGAACAACATTTACAAGCAATAAATTCACCGAACACGGCAACAAAACCGAACCCCTAGCGAGAACTTTTTTTGAAAAAATAACTAATCTAAAATTCCCTGATACCATCTTTACTGATGATACTTTAGATATGTTTTCTGCAAGTCTTGACGGTTATAACAAACAAACCAACACTTTATTAGAAATTAAATGTCCTTATGTAGATGAAAATAACAACATCTCCTCTACTTGGAATGGTTTCTTTTCACATAAAAAAATCCCTTCTAATTACTGGGCGCAAGTTCAATGTCAATTATATTGTTCTCAATCTAAATTCGCTTATTTCTTTGTTTATTTTAATGACACTAATTATCATGTTGTTAGGGTTTATCAAGATAATAATTTTATTAACCAAATGATTGCAGACGGCAAAAAGTATTTAGAATTATTAAAACTCAATAAACAAGAATTACAACAGACAACTTATTTAAAAAAATTAAGTAAATTTAAAATATAAAAAAAAGAAAGGAAACTAAAAATGAAAATCCAAAAAAACCAAAAATAATTATTAAGAAAAAAACAATTTAGAAAGTAACAAAGAAATAAATAATTAATACAAAGGAGAAAAAACATGTCAAAAAAAATAATTATCACTAAAAAACCAAATAAAAAATTAACCAAAACCCAAAACCCAAATCAAAAAATATCAATCCCAGAAACAAAAAAACTCAATCATCACATTTCACCCCCAACTCCTAATATCAATAAACTAAATTTATTAAAAATAATTACTTATTTAACTATCATTTTATATTTTATTTTACATGTCAACGTTATTTATTACCAAAACCAAATCCCTTGGTTAACAACAGGAATCAATAATTTTATTGATTTAATTAAAACAATTTTTTCAGGAGGAAACAAATAATGAAAACACAAAATAAAAATAAAATATTAATTATCATAACATTTGTAATTGTTCTATTTTTCTCAATTATCTCAATTTATGCTTTAAACGATTACTTTAACAAACAAAGAAAAGAAAAAATAAATTTAATAAATGATTTTCCTATTTTCACTGTTGAACGAACGGGTGGCAACAACGAAAATCAAATACTTTTGCCGATTTCAATTCCTAACTTAAGCCAAAAAAAATACAATCACTTAATTACTATCGAACACGAAGCAATCCTTAACTCAAATGGAATAGATATTTCAATACCCTTATATTTAAAATTATCAACCCAATATAACACTAACCAATCCTTTAACAACCCAGAAAAATATTTAAACATAAGCCTCAAAGTTAATAACAATGATTATGACGACACAAAACGTCCCCAAATGATATTAAACGACAAAGGTATTGGAATTATTAAAATTCAAATTAGCATCGAACAAAAAGAAATCATCAATTCCAAAAACCCTCAATTAGAATTAATTTGTGATTACGAATTAGTCGATTCCCAAGGTAAATCTTTCGAAGGCGGAAATCAAACTATCGAAAACAAAATTGCTCAATTAGCAAAATAAAATATTAAAAGACTAAACAAAATTTGTATTAGTCTTTTTTTATTTTTCAGAAAGGTATTAATATGAAAATGAATATTAAAAAAAATCAAAATAAAAATTTAAATCCAACTAATTTAATAATAATCATTATAACATCTATCATTTTATTTTTAGGAATTCAAGTTTGGATCCACCATCAAGCTTTAATCGAAAATCAAACCCAAATCCTAAATCATCATAAAAGATTAGAAACCCAAAACAAAACTAACCAAGAAACTAAAAAATATTTAGAAGACCAAATAACTAAAAATAATTCATCACCAGAAAAAATTCAAACTTTTTCTTCATCAGAATTACAAGAAAAAACAATAATCCCGAACGATAACCAAGAAGAATTATTATTTAAACCTTCTAACAACAATAAATTCCCAGGATTCAACCAACTAATCGGTTTCAAAGAAGAAAAACAAGCATTAGATGGATTTATTGATTATCTCAACAACAAAGAAAACTACCAAAATATTGGAGAAATCGAATCTCCTCTAGGTATTTTAATGTATGGAGCCCCTGGAACAGGAAAAACCACTCTCGCAAGATCCTTAGCCAAAGAAACTAATTTACCCTTCTTTGAAGTAAGCAGCTCTTTATTCTCACAAAAATACAAAGGTATCGCCCCTCAATTAGTCAAAGATTTATTTATGACAGCTCGCGAAGAAGCAGCCCAAAACAATGGCGCAATCATCTTTTTAGATGAATGCGAAACTATCTTTACTGATTTAAGCACTTTAGAAACTGATTCAGAAATTGCCAATGTTGTGAATCAATTCAAAACTGAATTGACATCTTTTAAAAACAACCCTGAAAAACCTATTTTCATCATTGGAGCTACAAACCACATTAACCAAATCGATGATGCCATCAAATCAAGATTCACTTACAATATCGAAGTCAAACCAGGCAACAAAGAAGAAAGAAAACAATTCCTAGAATTTTTAATCAACAAACGTAAAAACCCTTATAGTGAAGAAGCCAAACAATACTTATATGAAGTCATTAACGAAGCTTTAGAAATATTACCGCCAAACCATCAATTCAAACAAGCCAATCGTACTTTGGAAAACCTCTTAAAAACAACAGTAACAATCTTTGCGAAAAACAGAGGTCAAGGTGAAACTAGAAGAAATGAAATCAACAAAGAAGATTTAAAACAAGCATATAAAATGATAATTTCTCCTAATATAAATATATTAGACCAAATAGAAAAAAACCAAAAAGGAGATGAATAATATATGTTAACACCATTTGACTTAATCAAAGGATTTTTATCATTTAAATCTTATTTCACCTGGTTTTTAATAGCCACTACCATCTTTAGTCTATTTGTTTTCTTTAAAAGAAAACTTTCACCCACTCAACAATCAACAACATCATGGAAAGGCTATTTAACTTATTTTTTAATTATAATTGGTATTTTAAGTTTCATTTATTTATGTTTCTTTCATAAAACAGAACCATCATCTAAATATGCAGGGCAATTAGTCAATAAAATCGACAAAGCCATCGATAAATACGAAAATACAATAAATAATTACAAAGGATTAAAAACTAATTGGGAAAGTGAATTAAAAAAATGTGAAGATGAATTAAAAGAACTTTACAATGCCCAAGAATCCTCCCAAAAACAAAAAGAACAAATCCATGAATTGTTAGAACAAAATGAAACAAAAATTAAAGAAATAAAAGAACAATTAAAAAACACAACAGGTAACATCACTATCTTAAAAGGCAAGCTAACTCAGTTAGAAAAAGATAAAGATGCCAAAGAAAAAGAAATTAAACAAAAACAAGAAGAAGAAAAATTAGCTTCTCCTGATGATAAAATTAGATTAAGAGCACAAATTGAAAAACTCCAAGATGAAGAACAAAAAATAATTGAAGAAATCAGCGAAGTTAAACTTCAAATCAAAAATTTAGAAAGTAACCAAAAATACTACCAAGATATGTTATCTGGTGCTGAAAACTACAAAAGAATTTTAGAAGAACGATTAAAAGATTTAACTGAAGGAGAAAAAAGATTATATAATCAAATCCAATCAGTTGAAGAACGTCATGCCGAAATCCAAAAAGAAATTGATGCAGTCAAGAAAAAACTAGATAAAATCGATTTAGAAAAAGATTTATATGAATCCCTAAAAAGAAAATATAGTGAAATGTATAACCGCATGCAAACCTATGAAAAAGAACATGAAGCATCAGCTGGAAACATAGCTAAATGGTGTTTTAAAGCTTTTGATAAAGTAACTGACTTAATTCCCGCTAAATATGGAATCAAAACATTAAATAAAACCGTATCTGTAACTCGAAAATACGCACAAAAAATGGGAGCCGTAACTTTAACTCTTCACGAAGGCCACCGTTTGTGGCATTTATATAATGAAGTCGCGCAAGAAAACAAAGAACATCCACCAATGATTACCAAAGAAGCTTTAGATATGTATACTCAAGACATCAACCGTGATTTAGCCAAACTCGACGCTGACTACAAAGATTACGAAAAAAAGCTAGCTGATTATAAACTTCGTCAAAATGAAAATAATTTAGAACAAGAATTAGAATATTCTAGATCAATAGTTCGCGGAATAGCCCAAAAAGAACAATCAGTCATCGATGAATATAAAACCATCATCAAAGAATTAAAAGATAAACAAAAAGACATAAAAGATATTTATAAGTTAGAAATAAAACAAGATAGATTAGAAGAAGAATTAGAAACTAAAAAAGAAGACGTGAATGATTTAAAAGAACAATTAAAACAAAAAGACCACAACTATGCCCGCGCCCAACAACGCCTTCAAGCTAGACGAGTTGGTAAAATCCCTGAAATGGTTATGATACCAAATAAAAAATAATTTTCCTTAAACATTTTATTCATAAAATTATATAATAGTGATATATTCATATTTCAATATTTGATAATAATCACTATTATCAGAAAGGAAATGAAATTTATGAATAATAATTTTTTTCAAAAACATTTAGTAACTATTATTATCACATCTCTTTTTGGAATAGCGATTATAATTGGTTTTTATCAAGAATTTAATGATTATCAAAACGAAAAAAATTATTTATCTCCTTTAGAGAACAAACCCCAACAAATCCCTTCAAAAATAAAACGTTCTACGGAAGAAACACCCCAACCGAAAATTAAAACAACTGCTGTTCGTTTAGACCAAATTAAAACTTATCTCTTTGGCGAACCTACTGACACTTCTAAATTACCATCTGATTTATCAGAGCGAGAAAAAACCCAAATCAATAAACTAAAAAATAGTTGGCAATTATCATTGAATTCCTTAAACGAACAAAAAACATGGGTAGATGAAAAACAAACTGAATGCGATGAATACCAAGCACAATTAAATTCTCTTCAACCTCAAATAGAAGCTTTAAAACCACAACAACAAAAACTAGAACAAGATCAAGAAGACAAAGAAAAAGAAATCAATCAAAAAAAGAAGTTCGGAAACAATTTAAATGTTTACCTAATCAACCCGAAGAAGTTAGAAAAAAAAGAAAAGAAAATTTTGATTTATTAACAGCTGAAATCGACAAACTACAAGATGAATTAGAAGAAATAGTTGGTAAAATATCTGATATAAATTCTCAAATTGGTAAATTAGAAGCAGACCAAGAATATTATCAAGATATGTTATCTGGTGCTGAAAAGTTAAAACAAGATTTAGAAGAACGATATGAAGCTGCTGAATTACGAGATAAAGATTCAATTATTTCTGAATTAAACGAACTCTATGACATTACCTCGACTGAGGGATAAAAAATAAAAGGAGTTATAAGTTAAAATGATACAAGTAAAAAATAAATTACATCTTTTACCATTCTTTTTAATGAGTTGTTTAGGATTGTTTATCTTAATCACTATTAATCCAGTTATGGCAATGAATGATAATAATTTAAATTATCAAAATTCAATAAATAATGAAATTAATGAACTTTTGTTAAAAAAACAAAAAATATCTAAGAAAATTTCACATTGCAATAAACTTGATTTAAACACTATTAATTTAAAACAACAATTAAAAATTTTAGATCAAACGATTCTAAATCTTTATCAAAGACTTGCTGATATTAATGTTTTAAAGTATATAAACGAAAAAATATGGCATTATTCATATGAACGAAATCAAGTAGCTATAAAATATTTAAGTAAAACATATCAAAACACAACAGCAGAAGAACTTAATAACAAACATCAAGAAATAATCCAAAAAATTAAAAAATTGAGTCAAAAATATTGTGATTTGCAATATAAATTAAATGAATTTTATTTAAATTAAGTTATATAATTCAAAAACCCCTTCCCAAGGGTCTTTTTTATTTAACAAACACGCATATAACACCACAAATTAGGAGGTTCCCAATTATGTCAAAATCAATCAAAATTACCTTTATCTAAAAAATTAATAATTATGTTATTAATTATTATCTTCAATTTTGTCCCTTCCATCAGTGCTCATTCTTCTTTTTTTCATAGTCAAAACAAAAACCCAAACTACAATTTATCAAAAAGACTTAAATATAGGGATGGCGATAATGTTTAATCAAGGGATTAATCGGATTTGGTGCAGCCTAAGCACACTACACTTCGTATTTGAATACTAATCATACTATATAGTAATTTAATAAATATATTTTTAAAATTGTTCTTTAAAACTTAAAATTAAGTAGATAATTTCATATCTTTTCAAACTAACAAAGTTGTTTTTAATTAAATTAAAAAGTGTCTAAAGTTTTGGAACACCTCACTATTATCAAGAAAGGAAATAAACATGAATCAAAATATAAAAAATAATAACAAAAGAAATACTATTATTATCTTAATTTTTTCTATCATCATAATTTCTTTTTTTTCATATATATTCTTAACCAAAAATAGTCAAGATGAAACCCCACGTAAACACCTTTCTTCTTTAGGACAAACTCCAGAAAAAGATTCATTAGAACCCGAAGAAAAAAAACACCCCCAACCGAAAATTAAAACCACTCAAAAACGTTTTAACCAAATCAAATCTTATATTTTCGCAGAACCCCTTACTAATTATTTATCATTACCAACTGATTTATCAGAGCGAGAAAAAGAAATCATTACTTTAATTAACAAAATGTGGAGATTGTCTTTAGGTAATTTAAATGTACAAAAAGCTTTAATTGATGAATCCCAAAATAAATTCGATAAATACCAATCTGAAACAAATCTTACTACTACTAAAATAACATATTTAGAACAATCAAAAAAAACTTTAGAAAAACAAAAAGAAGACAAAGAAAAAGAAATTAAACAAAACCAAGAAGAACAAAATTTAGCTTCTCCCGATGATAAAATTAGATTACAAGCTAAAATTGAAAAACTGGAAGATGAAGTAATAAAAATAGTTGGTAAAATCGACAACATCAATACTGTAATTTTAAACTTAAAAGTTTTCTACAAATTACAACAAGATATGTTAACTGATGAAGAAAAGAATAAAAGAATATTACAAGAAAAATATAAAACAGACGAAGAAAAATATATAGATTTAGTGCTTTCTCGAT
Organism: Candidatus Phytoplasma luffae; assembly: GCF_018024475.1. Lineage (GTDB taxonomy): Bacteria > Bacillota_I > Bacilli_A > Acholeplasmatales > Acholeplasmataceae > Phytoplasma > Phytoplasma luffae. Next base: position 413,298 of record NZ_CP054393.1, read on the forward strand.
TAAACGAACTCTACGACATCACCTCGGCCGAGGAATAAATAAAAATAAGGAGTAATATATAATGTTAATAAAAAATAAATTACATCTTTTACCATTTTTTTTAATTAGTTGTTTAGGATTATTATTTATCACAAGTAATAATCAAGTTATGGCGATGGAAAACAACAACAAAGGTAAAACAATTATAAATCATGAACCTAGCGAAAAAGAAGTAAATGATTTTTTTCAATTATCAAAAAGAACAAAAGAAAATATTTGTTATATAAGACAAACAATTCCTCATTTAAAAAATGCTTCTGTACGCGAAATAGAAGAATGGATATGTTCTCCGAATAAACAAAAAACAAAAAATAAAAGATTAAAAACAATTGATTTAAATAAAAAACCAGAACAAAATTGATTTTTAAATAAAAAAAATATTATCAAATTATAAAAATGTATGGAAAAATGATTTTATCCATGATTATGGGTATACTGTTACTTTACATTGTGCTTGTTATCATTTATTATTTTGATAAAAACCATGCAAAATTAAAAGAAAATGTGATTAATAAACCCTAAAAGAAAAATAAAAAACAATTTCAATTAATTAAAGACCCTATAAAGGGTCTTTTTTTTATCCCTTTTTACCATTTGTCAGACAAAAAAACATTAAAAAAAGAATTAGGAGGTTCCCAATTATGTCAAAATCAATCAAAATTCCCTTTATCTAAATATTTCATCATTATTTATTTATTATTATTTTTAATTTGTTGTCCTTCTATCTCCGCTCATCCTTATTTTCATCATCAATCTAAATCAAAAATAAAACTATCTGACTACCAAACCCTTCAACAAGAATGGTTAGCCACCCAACCCAAAATGAAAAGATATGACATTCCTGTTTTATCCAAAGAAAGCATTCCTGATATCTTAAAATATTTTAATATCGAAGCTTCTATCTATTTCCTTCAAGAGCCTTCCTACAATCCTTATGATTACACTTTCTTCTACGCTAAACTCAAAAACCCTCCTTCAGGTTTAATTGGGGCTTATTTCAAACCAAGACATAACCCTTTTAATATCAAATATCCTTATGAAGATGATGAATTCACCTTAGAAGAACTCCTTGATTACGGAATAGCCATCGAAGAAGCCTTTGTCTTTTGGGACGCAAAACAAAAACCTCAAGAAGAAAATGTAAATATAGAATTAATAATAATTGAAATGTTTGCTGACCAAAACAAAGAAGAAGCAATTAATAATTATTTAATCAAAAACAACATCATTAAAGAACCAAAACTAATTAAACTAGGTTGTTATAACGCAACACCTCATACTGGATTAGTATTACCTTTACCTTTTGGAAAATTTTTATTTGAATTTGAAATTGATAAAGTTAATTTGTAGTAACCGTGCACTTCAAATGATGAATGAGAAGTTGTGGAGAAGTAATAATAAAAAAAAGATCAACTTGAAAGTCAATCTTAATTATTCATTAGATATTTAATTTTGCAAAAAAATAACTTTATTCAGTTAGAATTAATTCATTTGTGATTATTTATTTTCTTTTTCCTTATGTTTTATCTCTTTTTTTATTTTCTTTTTTTTGAGGTTTTCGAGAGAAAATGAAATTTAATAAAAATCTGTCCATTTCCCCTGAAATTGGCGAAGTCTAAAAATCATTATAAAAAATCAATGTGAAACTGCACCAAAGCAAAAATAAATAAATCGAAAATAAAAAGAAAACAATATTATAAATAAACTTGAAGATTTTAATATAATCTTGAGGAATGAGTTTTAAATTAATAACTCTCTTCATTCCGAGCCATAACACAAGTAAAGCTTCTGAAATCATAAAAAGCCAAAGAAAATTCCAACGATTTTTTTTACTAGTTTTGTTAAAATCTACTTTTTGTTTTCCGTTTTTATCTAATTCTTCTTTATAAATAATGAATGTAAATCCTAAAATAACAACCACCGAATTTCTTTTTTGATTTATAATGAATTAAAACTGACGATATATAAATACCCCCTATAATAAAAAAAATAATTATTATAAAAAATATTAAAAATATAAATAATTTAATTCAAAACACTTGTAACATCATCCAGTATTATTTTGTCTCGCCATTTAGGTATTTGTTGTTTTAAGGATTCATCTAAAGCATGAAAAAAACAATAACCATCTCCTTGAGTATCATTATAATCTTTAATAAAAAAATGAATATCATCTTTATTAAAAAATTCAATCATTACAATTTGATCTATCTTTGAAGGTAATAAATTTTCTCTAGTTTTTACAGACAAATCATTTTTTGAAGAATCTTTTATACGATGAATTGTTAAAGAGATATTTTTTTTAATTTGTTCGCTTATAAAATCAATAGTGCCATAAATTAATGGTGTGCTCGCTGTTTTTAATTTGCCTTTCAACACTTCAACCATAAATAATTCTGGATCTGCAATAAAAATATTACAATATGACTCTATTTGTGTTTTTTTCCAACCTTTAATAAAGTTTTTTAATCCTAAAACAGCTAATTTTTTAATAAAATCAAAAGAATTTATTTTTGATAGATTTTGTTTTAAATTTTTATTATATTCATTTATAAAAGAATCTCCTTTTAAATACGGAGTATCTTCTTTTTCTTCTTCTTTATTATTATGATTGCAACAAATATTAATTGGGCTTATTTCTTTTGCGATAAAAATTAAAAAAAATATTATAAATAAAAAAATACATAAATATATAGATATCTTCTTTTTATTAAAATGCATTTTTTATTTCCTTTTTTTTATATTTGCATCATTTATAAATAAAAAATAATTTTTATCTCAATATATCGTTTAAAGATATCATAAAAAAAATATTTTTTTATCAAAAATTATAAAAAACTATTTCAAAATTTTAAAAAAGTTTTTACAAAATATAAAAAAGTTGTAAAGAAAATATAAAAAGCAATATTTAAAAAAATATAAATTATTCAAAACAAATTTTAGATTTATTTTCTTTCAAGAGTTCAAAAGCAGCTTCAGTAGCGATTCTTCCGCGAGAAGTTCTTTTTAAATAACCTTTTTTAATTAAATAAGGTTCTAATACTTCTTCAATCGTTAAAACTTCTTCTCCGATCGTAACAGCTAAATTTTTGATACCTACCGGTCCACCATCGAATTTATGAACTAAATTATATAAATATTGAAAATCTGTATCATTTAAACCATGTTCATCTATTTGTAATTTATCCAAAGTTTGCAAGGTAATTTGTTCAGTAATTACTTTATTAGGAGAATACACTTCAGCAAAATCTCTCACTCTCCGAAATAAACGGTTAGCTATTCTTGGAGTGCCTCGGCTTCTTCTAGCCAAAGATTCTAAAGCTTTATTTTCTATTTTATTACCACTAATATTTGATGTTCTATTCAAAATTAATTTTAATTCTTCTATATTATAAAAATCTAATTTTAAAATCAAACCAAAACGATCTCTTAAAGGAAAAGATATTTTTCCAAATTTAGTCGTTGCCCCTATTAAAGAAAAAGGAGGTAAATCGATTCTAATAGTTCTTTTTTCTTCATTTTTGCCAATAATAAAATCTAATACATAATCTTCCATAGCTGCATACAAAATCTCTTCTACATTCTTAGGCAAACTATGAATTTCATCTATAAATAGAATATCTCCTGATTGGAGATTAGTTAACAAAGCGACCAAATCTCCTATTCTTTCGATATTAGCGCCGCTGGTTATTTGAAAATTCACTCCTAATTCGTTAGCGATAATCCTAGCTAAAGTAGTTTTTCCTAACCCAGGCGGTCCATAAAGTAAAAGATGATCCATCGATTCTTTTCTATTTTGAGAAGCTTTCAAATGAACAAACAAAATTTTTTTAATTTGTTCTTGGCCAAAGTATTCATTCAATCTTTGAGGTCTCAAAAATTTTTCATTTTCTACGTTTTCATTTATATTTTTTTCAATATTATTTACTTTTTTTGAATCTGACATTTTTTTGATTTTCCTTATTTGAACAATAAATTTTATTTAATTAATAATAAAGCTTCTTTGAGAACAATTTCTATTTTTTTTTCAAAATCCAGTTTTGAAAAAACTTTATTTATTTCTGTATTTTTAAAACCTAAATTTATTAATGCTTCTTTTACATTTTTTTGCTTCGTAGTTAATACAATTTTTTCTTCTCCCGAAATATTATTATTTTGTAAATGCAAAACAATTTGTTTAGCTGTCTTAGTTCCTATTCCTGGAAATTTAGTTAAATAAACAGCATTATTTGCTGAAATAGCTTTTTGAATTTCTTCAAATAAAATAGGATTTGTAAAACTGATAGCGCTTTTAGGTCCTATCCCAGGGACAGAAATTAATTTTTGAAAGAAATATAAAAATCGAAGTTCAATAAAACCATATAAACTTTTAATATTTTCTTTCACATAAAAATAAGTGAATAATTTAATTTCTTGTTCTAGTTGAAAAACATAAGGATTAGCGAAATAAATATGATAACCAATATCATTATTCTCTAATACAATATAATTTCTTTCGATAACTGTTATTTTCCCTTTAATATAAAAATACATAAAATATTTTTATCCTTTTTTTAATAAACGAATTGCCACATTTTTTATATTTTAATTAAAATTTTTAGTATGCTATAATATATAAAAATGAATTAATATTATAAATATATTATATATTATAATATTATTAATAGATTATAAACTTAATAAATTATAAAATATATTAACGAAAGTTGATTTGGATTAAATGGATTTGTCATATAAAAATAACAACCGAATAAAAGAACCTGATTTAAATTTTAAACAAAATGATTTATTATCAAAAATTAATCAAATAAATTTAATTCTTCAAAAAAATGATTTTTTTAACGAAATAGAACAAAAATTTATTACTTATAATTTTGAAAATATAATTTCATTAGAACAAAAAAAAATAAATCAAAATTTTGATTTCGCGTTATATCAGGAAAATATAAAACATAATTATAATATGTCTCTTATAACAAATAAAAAAACAAATATCCAAAATAATTCTTCAATATATTTAGAGGATTATGACGCTTTAATCAATAATACTAAAAAAAAAATTCAAAAAAAAGAATTTGAAAAAAAGAATATCTATTATGAATTGCAAAATAAAATTAAAAAAATTCAAACCAAAAAAGAAATTAATCTAAACAAAATTTTAGATTCAAAAAAAGAAAAAAATTTAAAAAAAGAAATTCTAAAAAAAGATTTCTTAGAACAAAAAAATAATTATTTTCAAAAAAAACAAAATCTTCATATACAAATTAAGGAAATAATAAAAGAAAAACAAATTATTTTTGATAAAAAAATGAAATTACTTCAAAGCGAACAAATAAATAATAATTTAAAAATGAATAAAGAATACGATTCTATTATAAAAAAATTACAAAAAGTTGAAATAATTCAAAATAAATATTTGCAAAAAATGGAAGATTATAATTTAAATTTGAATGACCAATTCGAAAATAATAATAAAATTTTAAATAAAATTCAAGAAGAATTATATAAAATAACAAACCAAAACAAAGAAGAACAAAAACAATTATTCAAAGAAAAAAAAATTCAAATGTTTTTTATATTAACAAATAAAATTCCAAACCAATATCAACAATTTTATTTTTTAACACAAAAAAATAAAAAAAATAAATTTAAATGTTTGCGAAATTTATATTTATGGCATAAAAATTATATATTTTTAAAATATTGTCATCGTAAACAAATAAATATTATCAACATCGAAAAAAAAAATCAAAATATTAAAAACAATTTAGAAATCGAAAAGTTTAATTTATTAAAAAAACAAGAAATCAAAATAATCGATAATTCTTTTCTTCGAGAAGTTAATTTGATAAATAAAGATTTTGATTTAATGAAATCAAATAAAGAATATCAATTATCATATATAGATATCAAAGAAGAAGAAGAAATAAACGAATTAAAAAATTTTTATTTTCAACAAGAATACCAAATTAATTTTTATTTAAATGAATTGGAATATAATGAAAAAAAAACACAATTAGATTTTATACAAAACAAAAAAAAATATTTATTAGAAAGCCAATTAAAAGCAGAATTAATTAAATTAAATTATAAATATTTACAAAAAACTATCGAACATTTCGAACAAATTAAAAATTCTGATATAGAATTAAATAATTTGGTTCGTTTTCAAAACAAACAAAAATTAAACCAAGAAATAAATTATGAAATAAAAAAAGAAATTTTTGAAAAAAGAACAAAAAAATTATTATTTCAATTAAAACATAATACAGAAAAAAATATAATAAATGAAAAAATAAAAACCGAATTTATTAACAATTTGATTATCGATTTAAAAAAAAAAAATAAAGAAAAAAATGAATTATTTCAAAAAATAAAAGAATTAATTGATGATTACAAAAAAAATTTAAATCAAATGACCCCTGACCAAAAAAAAGAAATATTCCTTAATATAAAAAATTTATGCGAATTATTAATAAATAATATTCAAAATAAACAATTTGATTATTATTGTTACGCTCAAGAAAAAATAAATGAAATAGAACAATCGAAATTAAACAATAAAATAACTTGTTTAAAATATATAATCGAATATACTGAAAAAAATATTTTTTATATCCATCAGTATATTCGCTCATATAGACAAAATAAAAATAAAAATTATAATTATTTAGAATATCAAATAAAAAATTATGAACATTTTTGTTCAACTTTTAAAAAAAAATTATCTCATTTAGAAAAAATAAAAAATAAACAAAAAATCAATCAAGAAAAAATAATTAAAAAATCAAAAAAAAAACATAATAATGAAATAATAAAAAAAAATTATTATCAAAAAAAAATATTTTTAAATTTACAAAAAAATACAAAATATAAAAATTCATTATTAAACAATTTATTACAACTTTTTAAAAAAAACGAAGATTATTATTGTAAAAAATTTTATAATAATTTAATATATTTGAGTAATATTTCAGATAAAAAATATATTTTTATATTGGATAAAATAAATATTCGGAAACAAAATATAGAATCCGATAAAAAAAATTTTTTAACAAATAATCAAAAAAAAATAAAATATCTATCTGATCGTTTTTTAAATATTTTGGAAGATATTAATTTATCAAATTTAAATCATCTAAAACAAAAACAATTAAAGCAAAAAAATAAATTAAATAATAAAATTATTTTTTATAAAAAAACTTTCGAAATTCAATCAAACGAAAGAGCGATAAAATATAATTTGATAAAAAAAAATTTTAAAGATGCTTTAATAAATTTAAATAAAGAACAAAAAAAAGAAATAAAAGAGATTAAAACAGAATATTTAAATAAAAAAGAAAATTTAAAACAAGAAATAAATAATCAAAAAAAAATTTTACTAAAAAAAACCACTATTATAAAAGAAAAATACAGTTTAATAAAAAAAAATTTATTAAATAAAAATAAAAAAATACAAGCGACAAATAAACAAATAAACAAAAAATATATAAAAGATAAAAAAAAGATTTTAAAACAAAAAGAAAAAAAAATAAATCAAACTAAAAGAAAATTTTTATTAATTAATTTGCAAAAAATATTTTTATTATGGAAATTAAAAATAATTTCTTTTCTTAAACATATAACAAATAAATTAGAACTAAAACAAAATGATTATCGCAAAATGAAAAAAGAAAAAAATGAAATCCAAAACAAATTATTTATATATAAAGAATTCGATTTATTTTGGTGATTATCTATTTATCAATAATAAAAATAGAAAAATAAAATAAATAAATTATAAAAGAAATTAATCTATCCTAATGTTGATATATAATATTTAAGTAAAATAAATAATTAATTATATATTTAGGGAGGGTTGTTTTTAATTATTATTAATCGAAATTAAAAGTTCAAATAAGGAAACAAATATTAGTGAATATAGGTTCGCAAATCAGAAAACTCAGAATAAGTAAAAAATTAACTCAAAAACAATTAGCAGAAAAAATTAATGTAACTAACGGATATATTTCACAAATTGAAAATAATTTAATTTCTCCTTCTTTAAAAATTTTATTCGCTTTATTAAAAATTTTTAAAATGACAGCAGCAGAATTTTTTAAACAAAAAAAAAATATAGAATTGATTCATAAAAAAAATGATTTTTTTGTAGAAAAAAATCCTAAATTAAAAAATACCACTTTTCATCTTTTCCCTTCGATAACCAAATATAATATTGAACCAATTATTATAGAAATAGAATATCAAGGACAAACAACTATGAATAATAAACCCAAAGAAGATATATTTGGTTTTGTTTTGGAAGGGGAAGTGCTTTTAATTTTGAATAAAATACAATATTTTTTGAAAAAAGGGGATGCTTTTTATTTATCTACAGACAAAAAATATTATTTATTAAATGATAAACCTGAAACAGTTAAAATATTAAAAGTTCTATCTTCTTTTTATGAGTAAATGGAAATAAAGGAAAAAATTTAAATGAAAAAAATAATTATCGCGGGCAATTGGAAAATGAACAAATGCAAAGATGAAGCTTTAAATTTTGTATACCAAATAAACAATAAAGTCCCTGATAGAAAAAAAGTAGAAACAATAATCTTCCCTCAAACAATTTTGTTAGATGTTTTATCCCAAATAGAAGGCAAAAATTTAAGAATCGGCGCTCAAAATGTTTTTTATAAAAATTCAGGTTCTTATACAGGAGAAAATTCTCCTTTAAGTATACATTTTTTAGGTATTAAATACGCTTTAGTAGGACACTACGATAGAAGAACTCTTTTTAATGAAACTGACGAAATAGTTAATTTAAAATTAAAAGAACTTTTAAAATTAGATATTTATTCTATTGTATGTATAGGAACAAATGTCAATTCTAATGAAGAAAAAAATGATGAAAATTTATTATATTCTCAATTAGAAAAAATCTTTTTCGATGTTACAGAAAATAAAATAGATAAAATTATATTAGCTTATGAGCCTTCTAATTCTATAGGAACAGGAGAAAGTATGAACCCTATAAAAGCTAATGAAATTATTTCAAAAATTCGTGAAAAAATATCTTCTTTATTTTCGAAAGAGGCATCTAAAAAAATAAGAATTATTTATGGCGGTTCTACTAATAAATCAAATATTGAAGATTTTTTAAAACAAAAAGAAATAGATGGTGTTTTAGCAGGCAAAAGTTCTTTAAATATAGATGATTTTTTATTTTTTACTCAAGTTGCTTCGGAAATATCCAAAATTAAATAAAAAGTTTTGATATTTTTTTAAAAAATATAATAATAAAATATTAATATTAATAAATTTTTACAGGAATTCTAACAAATATGAATGAAACTAAGTCACAAAATTTAAATCAAAATCAATTAGAAGCTGTTTTTTCTAAAGAAAAAGCTATTTATTTACATGCTGGTGCTGGAACTGGAAAAACAACCACCCTCACAAGAAGAATTCTTTATTTGATAAATGATTTGAATATAAAAGCTGAAAATATTTTAGCAATCACTTTTACAAATAATGCTGCTCAAGAAATGAAAGAACGTTTAAAAAAAAATGTTGATCCAAAAAATTTTGATAACTTGACCATTTCAACTTTTCATTCATTAGGATATCAAATTTTAAGAAAAAATATTTCTAAATTAAATTTAGATTTAGGAAATAATCTTTATATCGCTGACGAAAGTAAAAGTCAAAGCGTTATTAAAGATATAATTAAAAAATTAAATTTAGATAAAGAACGTTTTAAATATAGTCGTCTGAAAAAAAATTTTGCTAAAATAAAAAATAATGAAGTTAAAAAGAAAATTTTAAATGAATTAGAACAAAAAATGCAAAACGAGGAATGGTTTACTCCTTATGATGATTATACTTATGATAATTTATCTTCTGAAGAAAAACAAATTTTTAATTTATATAAAGAGTTTTTGAAAAAAAATAATTTATTAGATTTTAATGATTTGTTGATTTATAGTTACCAATTGTTACAAAAAGATAAATCAATTACTTCCTTTTATAATGAAAAATTTAAATATATTCTAATAGATGAGTTTCAAGATATTGATTTGATCCAATATAATATAATAAAATTAATAGGAAAAAATAATTTTATTTTTGTAGTCGGAGACCCAAATCAAAATATATATAGTTTTAGAGGAGCTAATATTTTATGCAATGAATTATTTATTAGAGATTTTAAAGCTCATAAAATAAATTTAAATTTTAATTATCGTTCTACTCAAAATATTTTAGATAAAGCTAATCTTTTAATTCAAAATAACCACAATCCTAAAGATAAAAGTTTCCAAAATGTTTTAAAAAACAATTCTTTTATAGGGGAACCAGTTATTTATAAACATTTTATAAATGAAAATCAAGAAGCTGAATTTATTTCTGAAACAATTAAAAAATTAATATCTAAACATCATTACAATTATCACGATATAATTATTTTATATAGAATGAACCAATTATATAAACATATTGAAAATATTTTTATAACAAAAAATATTCCTTACATAGCTCAAAACGTAACTTCTTTATATCAACAAACAGTAGTAAAAGATTTTGTTTCTTATTTAAAAGTTTTAATGGATCCGAATAATGACATTGATTTAAAAAGAATTATCAACGTTCCATCTCGTAAAATAGGAATAAAAACAATAAATAAATTAGAACAAATGGCTAATGAAAAAAATATTTCATTGTTTCAAGCTATGCAAAATTTATCAGATGATGATAATATCAAACCTAAAATTAATAATTTTTTAAATTTATTTTATGATTTACAAAAAATTTTTTCTGATGAAAATCAATGTAATTTAGATAATGTTATTAAGTTGATAAACGAAAAAATTAATTACTCCGAACTTTTATCACAAAAAACAAATAATAAGGATTCAAATTCTCAAAAAGATAAAATTATAGATAGATTGAATAATTTACAAAAAATTTTCTCTATTGAAAATGAAGAACAAAAAACAGGTTCTTTTTTGGAAAAATTAAATATATTATTAAACAAAATATCTTTAAGTTCGAATGAAAATCAAACAGAACAAAGTAACAAAGTTCTTTTATCGTCGATTCATAAAGCAAAAGGATTAGAATTTAAAATTGTTTTCGCAATAGGGTGGGAACAAAATATATTTTTCAATTCAGATGAGAATAAAAAAAAGAACGTAGAAAAAGAAGAAAGACGTATCGCCTATGTAGCTATTACAAGAGCGAAAGAATTATTATATATCACAAGTGTTAAAAATAGATTTTTAAAAGGTAAACATATTATTAACGAACCTATATGTTTTTTAAAAGAAATGAAATTATTTTCTGATAATTCTTTCACCAATAAAAATCATAAATTTAATCAATATCAAACAAAAAAAAATAATATTTATCAAGATGGCGACCGGGTTCAACATAATAAATTCGGACAAGGAATTGTCATATCAGCGACCAATGATTTATTAACAATATCTTTTAAGCTACCACATAAAATCAAACAAATTTTAATAACTCACCCTTCTTTAACTAAAATAAAATAAAAATAATATTAAAAAAGATATTTTTTTAATATTGATTTAAAAAGAATAAAAGCGATTTAGGTAAATTAAATAATAACTTGGATAATATGAGGTATTCCAAAACTTTAGACACTTTTTGTTTTTTAAAATTTCTTTAAGGCTAACTATTAAGTTAGTCTTTTTTTATTCTCTAAGAATAAAATTAATTTTCATATCTTTTCTAAAAACGTTTTTAGAAAGGGATTAAATGTTAAGAAAAAAATTATTTAAAGATTTTTTAAAAAATAAAAAGAATTTAGAAATAAGAGATCAATTAATTGATCTTCATTTGCCATTAATAAATAAAATTGTTGGTAAATTTAAATATTATCCTAAATTGCTCCAAAAACAAGATTTATATCAAGAAGGAGTTTTAGGATTAACGAAAGCCCTAAGTAATTACCAAGATTTAGGTTATGACTTTATCGCCTATGCAAAACCAACAATTAAATCTGAAATCAATGAACTAATAAGAAAAAGTTATTCTCCTTCAATCCCACAAAAATCTACTAAACCAAACAATATTAGTTTTCAAGAAGAAAAATATCAACCTTATAAAATCAGCAACCCCAATCCTCATCAATTATGGTTAAAACAAACAAATCACGAATGTTTGTTAAAAAAACTAAAAAAGAAATTAAGTAAAACAGGATTTAATATTATTTGTTTAAGTTTTGGTATCACTTTAGACAACATCAACGAAACTTATCAACGACCTCATACCAACCAAGAGATCGCGCTAAAAATAAATTTAAAACTTCAAACAATAATCAACATCAAAAAAATAGCTATTCTAAAATTAAAACCTAAAAAACCAATGGAGAAATAAAAAAATGTTAAATAAAGTTCAATTAATCGGCCGCATCACTAACGCCCTAGAATCACAATACATTCATATTAATAATGAACAAATCACAAAAATTGATTTCAACTTAGCTATCAACAATAAAGATAAAGTTCAATTCATCCACTGTGTTGCCTTTCGTAATCAAGCAGAAAACATGAGTAAATATTTACACAAAGGTTCAAAAATATATATAGAAGGAACATTATCTATTCAAAAATACACTAATAACGAAAACCAAAACAAAACCAATACTAAAGTTATTTTAAACAATGTTATCTTTTTAGATAATAACCCCCCAACCCAAAATTAAAAAGGAGTCACTAAAATGACAAAAAAAGAATTAATCAAAACTATCGCAGTAATGCATAAAACTTCGGTTACTCAAACCCAAGATTTTTACAACTCGTTCGAAAATGCTTTAATCAAAGCAATCACATCCAACGAAGAAGTGGTATTATCACCTTCAATTGGCAAATTCATCTTAAAATCAAGAAAAGCCCGCGTGGGAAGAAACCCCCAAACAGGTAAAAAACTCAAAATCCCTACAAAAACTGTGGTAAATTTTAAACTTTCTAAAACTATTAAAGATGAAGTCAAAAACCTTAAATTAAAATAAGGAGAATAAATTATGTTTATTTTTTCATTATTTGCAACAATTAGCAATTTTATCTTAAATTACTCTAAAGGATTTAGCACTACCGAAATCCTTGAACGAAGAATAGACGGAATCCAAACAACGATTTTCACTATTCTTATTGTCTCTGGTTTCAAACCTATTTTTAAATTAATTGCAAATATTTTGATTTTCGTCAAAGATTTGATTTTAGGCCTCTTTTTCCCCAACAAAAAACTCCAAAATTTAGAAATCCAAAACGCCAAACAAGAATATTTAGAAAAACAGTTATTAAAAAAACTAGATAAAATAAATGAAAACCAAGAAAAACTCCAATCCCAATTAGAAGTGCAAAAAGTAAAAGTTGCTCATTGGCAAGAGAAAAAAGCAAGAAAAAAAATACTAAAATTAAAAAACAACAACAAACCTCACGGAAAGGAAAATGAAAATGAATGAACTTAATTTCGCCATTGGATTTATCGTTGGCGCCCTATTCGCAACTGCTTTAATGTTTATTATCAAAAAAATCTTTTTTAATTTTTTTCCATTACCAGAAATTAATAAAACAGATGAAACTAAAAAAGATAACAAACCCAATAAATCATCTTCAATTATTCCAAACCCAAATAACAATTCAAAAGAAAAAAATAATTTAGAAAGTGAAAATAATTAAATGAAAATTAATAATTTAAACCAACGAACTTCTGAGTGGTATAATCATCGCAAAAAATATATCAATGCCTCTGAAATAGGAAGTATTACAGGAAATGACAAATTTAGAAGTTTAGAACAATTAATACATGACAAAATATTTGGAACAACATTTACAAGCAATAAATTCACCGAACACGGCAACAAAACCGAACCCCTAGCGAGAACTTTTTTTGAAAAAATAACTAATCTAAAATTCCCTGATACCATCTTTACTGATGATACTTTAGATATGTTTTCTGCAAGTCTTGACGGTTATAACGAACAAACCAACACTTTATTAGAAATTAAATGTCCTTATGTAGATGAAAATAACAACATCTCCTCTACTTGGAATGGTTTCTTTTCACATAAAAAAATCCCTTCTAATTACTGGGCGCAAGTTCAATGTCAATTATATTGTTCTCAATCTAAATTCGCTTATTTCTTTGTTTATTTTAATGACACTAATTATCATGTTGTTAGGGTTTATCAAGATAATAATTTTATTAACCAAATGATTGCAGACGGCAAAAAGTATTTAGAATTATTAAAACTCAATAAACAAGAATTACAACAGACAACTTATTTAAAAAAATTAAGTAAATTTAAAATATAAAAAAAAGAAAGGAAACTAAAAATGAAAATCCAAAAAAACCAAAAATAATTATTAAGAAAAAAACAATTTAGAAAGTAACAAAGAAATAAATAATTAATACAAAGGAGAAAAAACATGTCAAAAAAAATAATTATCACTAAAAAACCAAATAAAAAATTAACCAAAACCCAAAACCCAAATCAAAAAATATCAATCCCAGAAACAAAAAAACTCAATCATCACATTTCACCCCCAACTCCTAATATCAATAAACTAAATTTATTAAAAATAATTACTTATTTAACTATCATTTTATATTTTATTTTACATGTCAACGTTATTTATTACCAAAACCAAATCCCTTGGTTAACAACAGGAATCAATAATTTTATTGATTTAATTAAAACAATTTTTTCAGGAGGAAACAAATAATGAAAACACAAAATAAAAATAAAATATTAATTATCATAACATTTGTAATTGTTCTATTTTTCTCAATTATCTCAATTTATGCTTTAAACGATTACTTTAACAAACAAAGAAAAGAAAAAATAAATTTAATAAATGATTTTCCTATTTTCACTGTTGAACGAACGGGTGGCAACAACGAAAATCAAATACTTTTGCCGATTTCAATTCCTAACTTAAACCAAAAAAAATACAATCACTTAATTACTATCGAACACGAAGCAATCCTTAACTCAAATGGAATAGATATTTCAATACCCTTATATTTAAAATTATCAACCCAATATAACACTAACCAATCCTTTAACAACCCAGAAAAATATTTAAACATAAGCCTCAAAGTTAATAACAATGATTATGACGACACAAAACGTCCCCAAATGATATTAAACGACAAAGGTATTGGAATTATTAAAATTCAAATTAGCATCGAACAAAAAGAAATCATCAATTCCAAAAACCCTCAATTAGAATTAATTTGTGATTACGAATTAGTCGATTCCCAAGGTAAATCTTTTGAAGGCGGAAATCAAACTATCGAAAACAAAATTGCTCAATTAGCAAAATAAAATATTAAAAGACTAAACAAAATTTGTATTAGTCTTTTTTTATTTTTCAGAAAGGTATTAATATGAAAATGAATATTAAAAAAAATCAAAATAAAAATTTAAATCCAACTAATTTAATAATAATCATTATAACATCTATCATTTTATTTTTAGGAATTCAAGTTTGGATCCACCATCAAGCTTTAATCGAAAATCAAACCCAAATCCTAAATCATCATAAAAGATTAGAAACCCAAAACAAAACTAACCAAGAAACTAAAAAATATTTAGAAGACCAAATAACTAAAAATAATTCATCACCAGAAAAAATTCAAACTTTTTCTTCATCAGAATTACAAGAAAAAACAATAATCCCGAACGATAACCAAGAAGAATTATTATTTAAACCTTCTAACAACAATAAATTCCCAGGATTCAACCAACTAATCGGTTTCAAAGAAGAAAAACAAGCATTAGATGGATTTATTGATTATCTCAACAACAAAGAAAACTACCAAAATATTGGAGAAATCGAATCTCCTCTAGGTATTTTAATGTATGGAGCCCCTGGAACAGGAAAAACCACTCTCGCAAGATCCTTAGCCAAAGAAACTAATTTACCCTTCTTTGAAGTAAGCAGCTCTTTATTCTCACAAAAATACAAAGGTATCGCCCCTCAATTAGTCAAAGATTTATTTATGACAGCTCGCGAAGAAGCAGCCCAAAACAATGGCGCAATCATCTTTTTAGATGAATGCGAAACTATCTTTACTGATTTAAGCACTTTAGAAACTGATTCAGAAATTGCCAATGTTGTGAATCAATTCAAAACTGAATTGACATCTTTTAAAAACAACCCTGAAAAACCTATTTTCATCATTGGAGCTACAAACCACATTAACCAAATCGATGATGCCATCAAATCAAGATTCACTTACAATATCGAAGTCAAACCAGGCAACAAAGAAGAAAGAAAACAATTCCTAGAATTTTTAATCAACAAACGTAAAAACCCTTATAGTGAAGAAGCCAAACAATACTTATATGAAGTCATTAACGAAGCTTTAGAAATATTACCGCCAAACCATCAATTCAAACAAGCCAATCGTACTTTGGAAAACCTCTTAAAAACAACAGTAACAATCTTTGCGAAAAACAGAGGTCAAGGTGAAACTAGAAGAAATGAAATCAACAAAGAAGATTTAAAACAAGCATATAAAATGATAATTTCCCCTAATATAAATATATTAGACCAAATAGAAAAAAACCAAAAAGGAGATGAATAATATATGTTAACACCATTTGACTTAATCAAAGGATTTTTATCATTTAAATCTTATTTCACCTGGTTTTTAATAGCCACTACCATCTTTAGTCTATTTGTTTTCTTTAAAAGAAAACTTTCACCCACTCAACAATCAACAACATCATGGAAAGGCTATTTAACTTATTTTTTAATTATAATTGGTATTTTAAGTTTCATTTATTTATGTTTCTTTCATAAAACAGAACCATCATCTAAATATGCAGGGCAATTAGTCAACAAAATCGACAAAGCCATCGATAAATACGAAAATACAATAAATAATTACAAAGGATTAAAAACTAATTGGGAAAGTGAATTAAAAAAATGTGAAGATGAATTAAAAGAACTCTACAATGCCCAAGAATCCTCCCAAAAACAAAAAGAACAAATCCATGAATTGTTAGAACAAAATGAAACAAAAATTAAAGAAATAAAAGAACAATTAAAAAACACAACAGGTAACATCACTATCTTAAAAGGCAAGCTAACTCAGTTAGAAAAAGATAAAGATGCCAAAGAAAAAGAAATTAAACAAAAACAAGAAGAAGAAAAATTAGCTTCTCCTGATGATAAAATTAGATTAAGAGCACAAATTGAAAAACTCCAAAATGAAGTAATAAAAATAGTTGGTGAAATCGGCAAAATCAACGTTCAAATTGGCATATTAGAAAGTGACCAAAAATTATACAAAAGTAGGTTAAAGGATTCTAAAGAATCCAAACAAGATTTAGAAAAACGATATAAAAATGCTGAATTACAATATAAAGATTTAATTATTTCTGGATTAAAAGAAATCTATGACATTACCTCGGCCGAGGAATAAATAAAAATAA
Source organism: Candidatus Phytoplasma luffae (assembly GCF_018024475.1). Classification (GTDB taxonomy): domain Bacteria; phylum Bacillota_I; class Bacilli_A; order Acholeplasmatales; family Acholeplasmataceae; genus Phytoplasma; species Phytoplasma luffae. The sequence continues at coordinate 430,795 of NZ_CP054393.1, forward strand.
GGAGTAATATATAATGTTAATAAAAAATAAATTACATCTTTTACCATTTTTTTTAATGAGTTGTTTAGGATTGTTTATCTTAATCACTATTAATCCAGTTATGGCAATGGATCCAAACCTTCCAGGAACTAGTAGTAATCAACCTGCTCATCAGAACTTCACCATTGAAGAAAACATAATTAATTTAAAACAAAAAATTTATTATAATGCAACCAAAATAACAAACATAGATAAAGCATTACAAGGAAGTATCACTGATGATGACAAAACAAATCTCTTAAAATTAAAAGAAAATCACAAAAGATTAATTGATAATCAAAAAGAACAATTAAAAACTTATAAAAACCTTTTAAAAAATTTAAATGATGAAGATAACTAAAATATTATCAACATAAAAATTATCTTATTTTGATTTATAAGACCCTTGAAAAGGTCTTTTTGGAACCATAATTATAAAATAATTAGACTCTTTAAATAAGAGTCTTTTTTTATTTCTATTAATATTAATAAGAAATGAATATCTTTATTAAATAAAAAAACAAAGGAGTTCAAGTAGTTTTAGTGAATTACATTAAAGTTTGGACCAATTAGAAAAAACATTAGATGAAGTTAGAAAACAATTAAATAATCGATTTGCTACCATGTTCGAAAACTTCGATAAATTAGATAAAAACATTGCTGAATTAGATAAAACAAGTAATAAAGCAGAGGATAAAATCGATGAAAACCAAAAATAAACCAAAAAAAGGAGGTAACCAATTATGTCAAAATCAATCAAAATTCCCTTTATCTAAATATTTCATCATTATTTATTTATTATTATTTTTGATTTGTTGTCCTTCTATCTCCGCTCATCCTTATTTTCATCATCAATCTAAATCAAAAATAAAACTATCTGACTACCAAACCCTTCAACAAGAATGGTTAGCCACTCAACCCAAAATGAAAAGATATGACATTCCTGTTTTATCTAAAGAAAGCATCCCTGATATCTTAAAATATTTTAATATCAAAGCTTATCTTTATGATATTTCAACTCCCTCCTACAATCCTTATGATTACACTTTCTTCGACGCTAAACTCAAAAACCCTCCTTCAGGTTTAATTGGGGCTTATTTCAAACCAAGACATAACCCTTTTAATATCAAATATCCTGATGAAGATGATGAATTCACCTTAGAAGAACTCCTTGATTACGGAATAGCCATCGAAGAAGCCTTTGTCTTTTGGGACGCAAAACAAAAACCTCAAGAAGAAAATGTAAATATAGAATTAATAATAATTGAAATGTTTGCTGACCAAAACAAAGAAGAAGCAATTAATAATTATTTAATCAAAAACAACATCATTAAAGAACCAAAACTAATTAAACTAGGTTGTTATAACGCAACACCTCATACTGGATTAGTATTGCCTTTACCTTTTGGAAAATTTTTATTTGAATTTGAAATTGATGCCATTTATTTTGATGACGGCATAAGGTTATTATCTGAAAATCGAAATATACAATCTCTAAGAAACCGATTAGAATGGAAACAAGAATTTCTACAAGAAGTTATAATAAAACAAAATTCATGTGAAGATACACATTTCAAAACTGTCTATCAAGAAAGCATTAATGAAATTAATGAAAGCATCAATCAAATAAAAGAAGATATTATTAAATCTCAATCATATACTATCGAAGACTTAACAAAACTCTCAAATGGTGCCAAAAACATCTATCTTTTCTTCCTTAATGTTCAAAAAAGAAAAAAAATTATTGAACTCCCTGACTCTTTAGACCCTTATCAAACTATCCGAGATTGGAAAAGAGAAAACAACCTTTATACTTTCCCTCCTTTAATAAAAGAAAGTGAATATAAAGAAGAAACAGAAAAGCGAAATTGGGATATTGAAATAACTTCTCCTTCTTATAAAAAAATAGATATTCCTTTTCAAATTAAAAGAATATCCCAATTTTTAGAAACTGATGATTGTATTTATTTTGTAGTTTGTAATGATACACTCCAAATTAAACTCGCCGAACAATATCGTAATGCTTATATAAATTGGTTAAAGCAATGTTACATTCAATATGGATGTTCTTATTCAGCTCAAGAAATAAGAAATAAATTTGGAAAAACATCGAGAATTATTTATGATGAAAACGGAAATACATGTTGGTATCAATATGTCCCAGGTTTTTTCTCTGATGATTGGATTGTTAATGGTCATAATTGTGTTGGTAATTCTAATATTTTTTATAATTTTTATAACACCACTCCCCCACCCAAAAGAATTGAATTAAGCTTTAAATAACAATTTAAAAGACTCTCTTGTAGAGTCTTTTTTTATTATCTAAAACCCAATTAAAGGAGAAAAAAATGAAACTTATAGTTTTTGAAGGACTAGATGGTAGCGGCAAAACAACTTTAATTCAAGAATTACAACAAAAACTAAAAAAACAAAAAATAAATAATAAAATTTATCAAGGTTTAGGAAGTAGTTCTATTGGAACAGAAATAAGAAATTTATTTTTAAATTATAACCAAGTTGATTACATTACTCGTTTTTATCTTAGCATCACTAATATGGCTCAAATCCAAAAAGAACTCATCTATCCTCATTTAAAACAAAATCAACTCATAATCTTAGACCGTTGGTTACCATCAACATATGCCTACCAATTATTTCCTTATCTTAAACAAACAAAATCTTGTTTCGATTTAAAAGAAATTTTTGATATCACTCATAAAAAATTATTTATTAAACCTCATTTATTAATTTATCTAGATATTAATCCTCTTATTGGTAAAGAAAGAAAACAAACCCAAAAAAACCATCAATTAGATATTATCGAACAAAAATCCTTAACTTATCACCAAACTGTCCATAAAGGTTATTATCATTATTTAACTCATTATCAAAACAATAAACAATTAATTCTAAATGGTATTGATTCCCTTCAATCAAATGTTACTAAAATTATGAAATTAATAAGAGATATAAAATGAAAAAAATCATAAAGAAAAAATGTCAAAACGGTAATTTATATATCTATTTTCGCAACGGCAAAATCAAAACAATTCATAAAGATGGAATTATTACTTGGCGTACTAAAAAAATCTATTAAAACAAACCAAAGACCCTCAAAAAGGGTCTTTTTTATTTAGAAAGGAATTTAAAAATGTTAACTAACCAAGAATTTATTAATATCAACCAATTAAATACCAACTCAAAATCAGTTCAAATCATAAAGCTTATTTTCAACAAAGCAACTTTGAATCTTACTATTGATAAATATATGAAAAGTAATCACATTCAATTAAATCATTATTTCGAAACCAACAACTTTTGTTCCCAATCCCAAAAATCAATTCGCGGAAAAATTAACGAATACCTGATTTTGCTTTATTTAAACCATAAAGGAATTAAATGTTTATATCCTAAATCATATTTATTTTTCATCCCCGACATCAAATTCGACTTGGTTTTATTCACACAAACCAAACGCATTATCGCCTTCAATTTCAAAACTTGCCTTCGTGAACGATACAAACAAGCCATCATTGAAGCACAACAACTAAAAAAACTAGACACTCGTTTTGAATATTATTTATTAACAAACGATGAAGTTGAAACTCAAAAACTCAATAATAAAATTAAAAACGGTAAAGTACAGTCAATTAATAAAGTAATTAATTTATTTTCTGATAATGCTAATCTCTTCTTAAAAACCTTACTAATGAATGAATTCATCACTTTTCCCAATATTAATTTAATTAAAAAGAAGGAGTTAAATAAAAATGTTAACTAACGAACACCAAGCCTTAATTCAAATTATTAATTACATCGAAAAAGGGGAGTGGAACAAATTAAAACTTTATTGTCAAATAATCAACCCTAAATATTTAACCAAATCCAATCACCAAAAAATATATAACGCTTTAAAATATTTATATTTAGAAAAAAAATCAACTCATCCTTGGGATAAAATCAAAACCAAAGAGACAATTATTAAAGAATTACTAACTTATCTTCAAACTCATTATCCTCAAGAAAATTTTAATAATGAATCTTTGATGTTTTTAAACAATAATAATATCCATAATGAACATCTTTTAGAAAATTTAAAACATACTTATACCCAAGAAACTTTATTTCAACAATTAATAAAAACAATCAACCCTTCTTTTGATAATCAAGATCTTTATCATAAGCATTTATACTACCAAGAAATCTTTGATAAATTAAGAAATTTTATTAATCTTATCCCAAACAAAAAAGATAAAACTTTATTAACCTTGAACCAAATGACAAAACTTTATCCCGAAGTCTTTGAAACCGACAACATTTCCAAACAAAAAATCCAAGAAGAATATTATCGTTTATCAGACACTTTCAAAGGATTAAACCAAGCCACTAAAGGGTTCAAAAAAGGTCAAATCATCACCATTGGAGGCTATACTGGTTTAGGTAAAACATCTTTTATCTATAATCTTCTTTTAGATTTAGCCAAAACTAAATACCAAGAAAACCAACATTATCCTTATATGTTGGTTTTTTCTTTTGAAATGACTTCAGAAGAAAACCTAAATCGTTTATTATCTAATCAAACTCAAATTCCTTTAGATGTTATTTTAGATAAAAATTTTGATAATATCACACAACAACACTATACGAAAAAGATGATACAAGCAAAACAATTTTTTACTAATATCAACTTATCTTTTAGTTATGACCAAGAAAAAAATATTAATTATATTGTTGATTTATTGTATCGTCTTCATTTAGAATCCAAAATAGAAATTGTAGTCATTGATCACCTTCAAATCACAAAAGCGAGTAATAAAATGGATAATGACCGTTTAGCCATTGATGAAATCATGACCAAAATTAAAGAAATCGCCATCGAATTAAAAATTGTCATTATCATTTTATCTCAATTTTCAAGAGATACTTATTCTAATTATAACGGAAAATCCCCAGAAATCACCGCACTAAAAGGCTCTGGCGGAATTGAAACCAATTCCGACATAGTATTAATTATGTCTGAATTTAACCCAAATATTAAAAAAAATACCACCAAACCCCTAAATATCTATACTTCAACCTTAAATCAACTATATTTAGAAGCTGATGACAATGATAATCAAAAAATAATTGAAGTAAATATTAAAAAAAATCGCAGCGGAACTAAAAAAACTTTAGTCTATCATTTTAAAATGACAACTCAAACTTTTCAAGAAGTAGGTTATGTTTTACCTTACCAAATAGAAGATTTTTAAGGAGTAAAAAAATGAATAATCAAGAAAAAATTAACTACATCAAAACTAATTTCCCCATGATAGTTTTATTAAAAAAATTAAACATCCTCCCATCAAACTTCAACAGCAAATATCGTTTTCCTTGTCCCATCCATCAAGGTCTAAATCCAACAACTTGTCATATAAATGATAACAATAACATTCACTGTTGGAAATGTTGTCGCGATTTTGACATTATTGATGTTTATAAAGAAATTCGTGGAATCACAAACTTTAACGATGCAGTCAAAAAGATTTTAAATTTTATGCATTCTCAAAAATTTGAAATCTTAACAAATAAAGAAAAAACTAACACCTCAATATCCTCCAACCCTTTCAAATTACAATATCATCCTCCCAAACCCCATAACCCAATAGATGAAACAGAAATTAATATCAAAAAAACACAATTATTCAAAGAAATATCTCCCTTATTTAATCAAATAAGAGATTATTATAATTATTTGTTAACATCCAATCAAAATGATGAAAGGAAAATAGGATTAGATTATTTAACACAAAAGCGCCAATTAAATTTAGAAACAATTAAAGAATTTAAATTAGGTTATGCTCCATTATCAAATAAACCATTATCTTTTAGATTAATCAATTTCTTAAAAAAGAAAAATGTTAATATTGATAAATTAGTAGAATATGGTTTTATCAAAGAAAAAACTAATTTCAAAGGAAAAAAATATTATCATGATACTTTTCATGGTTCTATCATTATCCCGATTGAAAATGGATATGCTAAAACATTTCACTTTTATCAAAACCATTTTTGCGATACTAGCTATTTTCAACCCAAATATCAATCTCTTAATAATTTCAGCCAAACCCCCACTTTTCATTTTAGTTATCGTTTCTTTGAAGCATTCCCTTGCATTAAACAAACTAAAATTATGATTGTTCATGAAGGCTTTTTTGATGTCATTAGTTGTTGGCAAAATGGAATTAAAAACGTTGTGGGATTAATTTGTGTCACACAATTATTTTCTCAAACACAAATAGACATTCTTAAAAAAGAAAATATTAAAATCATTATTGCCTTAGACAATGACGAAACAGGAAAAAAACGTAGTGAATTATTAGGTGAACAATTAAAAAAAGAAAATATTATCTATGAAATTAGACACATTTTACCACCTTATAATCAAACTTGTAAAGATGTCGATGATTTATTTAAACAATATGGAATCCAAGCTTATCAAAAATGTTTCTTAGACCCATATATTTCTTACGAAGCGGCCAAAAAGAAACAAATAGTAGATTTAGCTATATATTACTTTGGCAAAGATAAAGTAGAAGTAATTAACGAATAATTTATTAATTAATTTAAAAAAAGGAGAAATAAAATAATGCAAAACAATACCAATCAAGAAATTAGAATCGGAGGTGAAATTAATAAACAAAATACTCCCACTGATTTAGAACAAATCAAACACTTTTTGAAAACTTTAAAAGAAGATTTAATTAACCTCACCATTATTAATCATTCCAAAAAGAAAAATACCTACCAAGAAGCTAATTATCGCCCTAAAAATCAAACTTTATTTATAGATCCAAAAATCTTAGAAGAAATTAAAAAATACAAAATAGACATAATTAAAGCCATAAAAGTAGATGACAATACAAAATTATTACTTAACCCTTCAACCCCTCTTAAAACTCAAAATAATACCCTTAAACATCAATTTAATATTTTCCAAATCAATTATAAAAATGAAACCAAAAACCAAATAAAAGAATTAATGAGCAAAATCAATATCAATAAATTAGATACTTTAAAATTATTTAAATTAGATAATCATAAAAAAGATAAATATGATAAACCTTTAAAAAGCAATTATAAAAAAGGTTTAAATATTATTTATTATCGCTTAGAAGATTTAAAACACATTAAATTCTTTATTACCAAAGATAAACGAGGATATCGCATCAGAAAATTACATCCCAAATATAAATATATATCTAAAACAAAACAAATTATTTAACTAACAATTTTATGACACTTTTATGACACTTTTATGACACTTTTATGACACTTTTATGACACTTTTATGACACTTTACTGACACTTTACTGACACTTTACTGCCCCCAAAAACCCTTTTTGCAACAAGCTTTTATAACAAGTGATATTTGATATTTTATATCGATAATGATAATGATATTCGATATTTGATATTGTCGATATATCTTTTTTTTAAATCATTATTAATTATCGATATAAATAACATCTCTTTTTTAAAACCCTTTCCATTGGAAAAAGATTGTTTATAAAAATATAAATCAAATAATATAAGCGCTGGAGCGCTAACAAAAATAAAAAGAATACATAATAAAAAGAAAAATAATAAAGAATCCCCCCATTACGCTGCCCCCCTTTTTTTTCAAACCTTACCAATTTCATCAGCGCAAAACTAAAAAATAAAACAAATTAATGGTATTTTTTTGATTTAAAAACCTTTTTGAATTATAATTATTAATATAATCAAAAAAAATAAGGTAAATAGTGTTTAATAATGAAAAAATTAAAACAAAAATTCAAATTATTGCAAAAAATGATTGAAAAAATAACTAAAATTGATAAAAAAATAGTTTTTAATTTGGTTAAAAAATTTAAAAATAACTTAAATCTTACTACCATTTTAAAAACTATCCAAATCAAAAGAAGTACTTATTATTACTGGTTAAAAATTAAAGAACAATTAAAATTAAAACAAGAAAAATACCTTTTGCAACAAAAAAGAATCGAAGCTTTATGTTGTAATCATGAATATTTTTTCGGTCATCATAAAATTACTGTTTTATACCAAAAAACTTTCAATGAATCAATTACTAAGAAAAAAGTTTATCTCATTATGAAAGAAAAAAATATTTTTTGTCGGTTAAGAATTAAAAAAAATAAACATCATTATAAAAATAATTTACAAAATAAAATTAAAATAGTACCTAACTTAATCAATCAAGAATTTATTTCATCTCGACCCCTACAAAAACTATTCACTGATATTACTTATTTTAAAACTCCTCAAGGTTTTTTATATTTTTCTTGTGTTATAGATTCTTTTAATAATCAAATTATCGCTTCACATACTTCTAATTGTCAAAATAAAGATTTAGTATTAAAAACAATCCAAAAATTACCTAAATTAAAAAAACCTTGTATTATTCATTCTGATCAAGGTTCAGTTTATCAATCTCTAAAAGTTCAACAAATCCTAACTAAAAAAGGTTTTTTAATCAGCATGTCCCGCAAAGCCACTCCACGTGATAACGCAGTAATTGAAAATCTGTTCGGCCAAATGAAAAGTATTTTATATCATCGTCATCCTTTTTTATTTCAAAAAACAATTCCAAAAATCACAAAAATAATTAATCAATTTCCTTCTTTTTGGAATCATAAATGGCTTTTAACTAAATTAAATAATTTATCCCCTTTACAATATTTTCAAACTCTTAGATAAATTATTAGTTAAATTTACATAAATAATATAACCTTATAAAAAAGGTTACTTTTCTGCACCCTTTTTTTAAGAAAAATATTAAAATTATATAAAAGATTATTTTCTTTTTATTTTGTAGACACCTTTTTAACTTTTTTTACCTAACTATATATATGGAAGGGTAAAATATTGAAAAAAATATCTTTTGAAACTAGCAAATTATTAAAAAACTTTAGACACTTTTTAATTTAATTAAAAACAACTTTGTTAGTTTGAAAAGATATGAAATTATCTACTTAATTTTAAGTTTTAAAGAACAATTTTAAAATTAAAATATGTCCAAAAAAATGGAACAGCGCATTCGTGGAATTAACACTTTTAAAAATGACACAAAAAAATTTAAAAATATTCAAAAAATGATTCTTTATTCAGAAAAAATATAAAATTATTTAGTCTAAAAAAGAATAACTTTTTAGTTATTCTTAAAAAATATTCAAAAATTAAAAGTGTTTAAATTTTAAAAACAGGAAAAAATTTAATAAAAGTCAAGAATCTTTTTTAAATTAATCATAAAATATATAGCTTTCAGGTTTGGCCATTCTATGAGATATATAAACTGGAGGTTCTAAAGGAATTTTTTTCTTTAAATAAAATAAATAAATATTTTTAGCTTCATTAGATAAATTTAACAAATCATTAATGCTAGAATAAATATATTCTAAAATTCTAATTCCTTCATCAAAATACACAATATTAATTTTTTTATCGCCTAAAAAAGAATTAACAGGTAAAGGAGATATAATTCCCTTTTGTGAAGCAATATTATAACAATTTGATTTTACAAAAATAGGTTTAGAAATTATTTTTCTTTCCATTAAAAAATTATTTACAAAAGATTTTATTTTTTCTTCTTCGTTTTCATAAAAATCCATTTCGATAAAATGTATTATTGGTTCTCTTTTTTTTAAATTAATACTTTTATTCCAAAAAAGAAAAATTTCTGAAATGGATAAAGAATTTTGTAAAATTTCTTCTAACGAAAATAAATAATCTCCTGAAAGATATTCTTCTGAAAAAATATTATTTCTAGATTTTAAATAAACCCCGATCAAACCATTAGGAGGATTTTTTAAATGATAAGATAAAATATTTTTGCCAAAACCATTATAACAAGATAATGTTCTAAGAGGTTCAATTTTATAATCAAAACATTCAAGTACATTATTAATATATTTACTCTCCGGAACAGAAATATCATATCTTATTGTTGGTTTTTGAGTTTTTAACCATTCTTCTTTTAAAACTATTGAATGACCTATTTTTATTTCATGTCCCAATTGTTTATAAAAATAACCGCGAGCATGAATTAAATTAGAACAAAACAAATAATTAAATATTAATAATGCAAAAAATATAATAATTAAAAAATAAGAATTTATTGAAATGATACAGAACCTCCTTAATTTTTTTATTTTATTTATTTTTAATTTATATTTATTAATATTTAATCGATATAATATAATATTTTAAAATTATATTAATTATAATCTAATATCTAAAATATTTTAAATAAATATTGTTTATATATGTTTATTTTTTAATTTTAGTATATTTTAATAATATTAAAGTTATAATTATTAGAATATTTATACTATGCGAAAATAACAAAACGATGATTTAAATAATTAAATTAAGATTATTATCACGAAAATACTTTTTGGTCTAATCATTTTTATTATTATTTATTCTTTTTGATTTTTTTATTGATTAATTTAATATTTTATGCTATTATGTATAGTTTTGACAAAAGTGATGGCGGCCGGTAATATCAACTTCTTTTTTTTACCTTAAAAATTATGAGATAGATTATTTTAATGAAAATCTTTTTGAAAAAGACCCTCTTCGTAAGGTCTTTTTCTTTTAATAATTACATTCTAAGAAAATGTATAAATGATATTTTTTAAAAATTGTGGCTTTTAAGGACATCCAACCAGGTCAAATAAATTAATTAAATAAAGATTTTAAAAAATTAATTTTTAAAAAATAAGGATGATTTCGAATTTTTCGATGAGCTGATTCAAGATATTCAGTAAATTTATCACCATCAAATTTAGAACGTGGAAAAAGTAAATTCATTTTTTCTATCATTTCTTCTCGTTCATCAGGTATTTGTTCATCACCATTAATATCTGCGACTCTAATTTGATATCTAACAACGAAAGTCGCGAATTCAAATTTGGTTAATAATTTTCGCAACTTTTCAATAACAAATTCTCATTTTACTAATCGTTTATATAATTTAGCTGGATCTGTTGGAGTATAATCAAAAAAATCTTGTTGTGCTTCGATTCGCCCATCCTCTGACGATAAATCTGCGAAAAAAGTTATGTCTTTAATAACTTCGTTTTTATGATTCCGCAATATTATTTCGCTATCAACCTTATGATGGACGCTTATCGGGTTATATAAAAAGTTATATATTTGTTTCATAATATAAGTTTTCATATTGATAAAAAAATAATTAATATTCCCATCAAAATTTTTTAAAAATTTTATAGCAAAAAATATCCCTTCTTGTTCTAGATCTTCTTTTTTAACAAAATTTGGAAATTTTTCAATTCTTGTCATAAATTTTTTAACCAAAGGTTCTAATTCATAAATAATAGTGTCAAATAATTTTTCATTTTCTTTGGTTAATTCTTTATTTTTATTGATAGAACTATTTATTTCTTGTTTATTAATTAAAAAAAATTCTAACTTTTTCTTAACATCGGCGATAATATCTACATATTTTTTGATTTTTTTCATTTTAATAATTTTTCCTTTTTTAACTAACTTCTTCTTAATATATAACGTCCTGGAAATTGTAATTTCACACAACAAAATTTACGAAAAATTTATTTTAACCAAAAAATGGAAAAATAAAGCGCGATTTTCTTTTTTTTAATTTTTTAAAAGTTGGAATTTGTACCAAAAAAAATCAAATATTTTCATATTTTCCTAAAAAATGGGGTGAAAAAGTCCGTTAAAATATATTAAATTTTTAATTTTAACGGACTTTTAATTTTTCTTATATCTACTTCTTTTTTAAAAAATACTTTTGTTGGATTTTTAAAACTTAAAAAAGATTTCAAAACTTTTTCTAAACTTTCAACAACGAACAAAATATTATGCTTTTTTTGATAGAGCAAATTAGTAAAATATTTATTATCAACTGGAATTTTATCTTTAAATTGAACTTTCCAATTCGAAATTTTAGACAAAGGAATAGTTTTTAAATTTTCGCAAACTAATCGAACATCGGGATTGCGATAATTAACTTTTAAAATAGGCGGAATGATATTGTTGTTTTTTTTGTTTGTTAAATTATTTTTTTCTATTTGTTTGTTAATAAGTTGAAAATGTTTATTTTGAATATTATTTTGAATAAAGTATTGATTTAAATGATAAAAAATAATATCAAAATTTTGTTGATTAATATATAAAATATTAGTTAAAATATCGTAATGATAATTTTTATGAGATTTAATTTTTAATTATCTATAAAACGGTTTTAAGCCCATACTAAAACAACTGCACCGACAATTAGCATAAACCATCTATAAATAAATGATTTTGTTTCACTTTTTGAATAAATCATCTTCTTTAAATTCCTTTTCATTTTTTTATTTTTATTTTTGTTTTGCAAAAAAAAAAAAAAAATAAAATAAAAATTGAAAAATTACATACTAACGAATTGTTACGTACTTAATCAAGAGATTCTCTCTAAAAAAGTTTTTTAGTAAGTATGTCCCGAAAAGCCACACCCCGCGATAACGCTGTAATCGAAAACCTATTTGGGTAAATGAAAAGTATTTTATTTCGCCGTCACCCTTTATTAATTTTTAAAACCAATTTTCCAAGTTAAAAAAATATTAAATTTGTTTTCTAAATTCTGGAATCAAAAATGGCCTTTATCTAAATTAAACACTTTATCTCCAATTCAATATATCCAATCTCTTAATTAAAAATTCTTATTTCTAAAACAAAATAAAATAATCCAAAAAAAAGACTAACTAACAATTGGTCTTTTTTTTACCTAAACTTCTAACTATTTTTTAGATTAATTTTTTTAACAAAAAAAAATAGACTTTCATGGTTTTTTTGCCTTAATAATAAGTAGAGGGAAATTAATCAAAAACCAAAAACCTCTTAAAGTAATTAAATTCGAAAAAAAATGAATTTTGATGTGACTTTCGCGATTTTTTTGCCTTAATAATATATAGAGGGGTAAAAAACCAAAAAACTCTTAAAACTAGTAAATTCGAAAAAAAATGAAAAAATATTAATTTTGATGCGAGATTTCAACTTTTTTTCCTTTAATAATAGATAGAGAGAAATTAATCAAAAATCAAATATCTTTTGAAAATAGCGAATTATAAAAAAACAAACAATTATAAATTTTAGTAAATATTTTGTTATTTTGAAAAGATATGAAATTTACTTTTGATTTTAATTTTTGAATAAAAATAATTTTAAAAAATGTCCAAAAAAACAAAACACCCCAAAGATTTATATATAAATAAAGACTATATTTATGGAATTGGCGCAAGGTTAAAAAAGTTTTTATTATATTTTTTTTATATAGTTATAATAATTTGACATAATAAAAAGAAATTACTATTTTTTCGAAAGGTCTTTTTAATTCCGTACTTTTTAATTTGAAACCGTTAGATTATTTGGTTCGATTATATAATTTTGGTTCGTATTTTCCAACTAAAATTAAAATTCCTGCAACGCAACCACAATAAAGTATTCCGACAACCATTTTTGTATTTGGAGATGCTTTTCCTTGAAAAATTCTAAGAAACAAAATTAAAAAAAGAATTGATAAAAAAATTAATATTACTAAAAACGTCACAAATATTATCAATATTATCTTTGATATATAATCATTATTAAAAAAATTAAAAAACAAGAAATAAAATATCATCGAAATTCCCAAAATTATACCTAATACAGAAAAAACTATACCGAATGCACAACCAGTTTTTACGACAGTATCTACTTCATATTCATTTTTTTGTGATTTATTATACATATTATAATTTTCTTTCTTTTATAATTTTTAAAACTTATTTTAATTTTAATAAAAAAAACAAAAAAAGCAAATAATATATTCTTATATTGTTTTTTTATAAAAATTTATATCTTTAAAAAAAGAAAATTAGATGATTAAATATAATTTTGTAATAGATTGAATTTAGTTAAAAAAATTTTAATATAACAATTATATTTAACTAATAATGAAGTAAACAAATAATTATATTTACTAATAAATAATTTTATTTCGTTCCATCTTTAAATACTCTTAAAACTTAAAATAAATACTTTTAAACAGTTATATAAATTTAAATTAAAATAATTATAAAAAATAAATATCATTATACAAAAATTCAAAATACACTAATTTATCAATATTTATTTTATTTACAAAAAAATATATTATTTTAAGTTAAAATATATATTATAGTATTTAATTAAAAATAATATTATATTGATTCAAAAAATAATATATAAAATTCAAAATATAAAAAAATATATTTAAAATTAAAAAAGGTTAAAATTATGAAATTAGGAATTATAGGATTACCTAATGTAGGCAAATCAACTTTATTCAACACTATAACTAATATGAATGTTTTAGAAGCGAATTACCCTTTCGCAACTATCCAACCCAATGTTGGAATAGTATCTGTTACAGACGACCGTCTAAATTTTTTAGCTCATTCATTTAAATCTCAAAAAGTTATACAAACTCAAATACAATTCGTGGATATTGCTGGTCTAGTAAAAAACGCTTCTAAAGGTGAGGGATTAGGTAATAAATTTTTAGGTCATATTAAAGATGTGGATGCCGTTTGTCATGTTGTTAAATGTTTTGAAGATCCAAATATCATTCATGTATACGACAAAATAGATCCAGTTGAAGAAAGTAATATAATCGAAATAGAATTAATTCTTTCTGATTTAGAACAAATAGAAAAACGTTTATTAAAGTTAAATAAAACAAAAAAAACAAAAGAAGAATGTTATTTAGATGAAATTAAATTATTAAACAAATTAAAAAATCATTTAGAAAAAGAAATGATGAATATTTCTGAAATAGATTTGAATGAAAAAGAATTAAAAATAATCAAAAGCTTAAATTTATTATCCTTAAAACCAATGATTTATATTGGTAATTTTAAAGAAAACGATCTAAATGATTTACAAAATAATTTATTTTTTAAAAAAATGTCCAAATATAGCGAAGAAAAAAAAAGAAAATTCATACCTGTTTGTGTTTTATTAGAAAAAGAAATTTCTACTTTAGATATCGAAGAACAAAAAAGTTTTTTACAAAATTTAAATTTAAAAAAAAGTGCTTTGGAAGAAATTATCCAAAACAGTTATAAACTCTTAGGGTTGCAAACTTATTTCACTTCGGGTCCAACAGAAACAAGAGCTTGGTCTTTTATTAAAGGTATGACTGCATCTGAATGCGCTGGATTAATTCATAGTGATTTTCAAAAAGGATTTATAAAAGCGGAAATTTATAATTATGAAGATTTGAAAAATTTTCCGAATTTTTCTAAAATAAAAGAAAATGGAAAATTAAGATTAGAAGGCAGAAACTATTTAGTTCAAGATGGAGATATAATTCATTTTTATTTTAATGTATCGAAACAACAAAATAAAAATTAATTTTTATTATTTTTTTTAAAAAAATCAATAAATTTAAAACACAAATTGATTTATTTATATTAAAGGAGTTTTTTTATGATAAAGAAAAATTACAAAGATACTTTATCAATGCCTTTGACTGATTTTCCTATGAAAGGGAATTTAAGTCAAAAAGAAACTGAAATAGAAGATTATTGGAAAAAAATTGATTTATATTCTAAAGTTTTAAACAAAAACCAAAATAATAATAATTTCTGTCTTCATGATGGGCCGCCTTATGCTAATGGAAATATCCATATTGGGCACGCTTTAAATAAAATTTTAAAAGATTTTATTATCCGTTTTAAAACAATGCAAGGCTTTTATGCCCCTTATATCCCTGGTTGGGATTGCCACGGGTTACCAATAGAAACAACTGTTTTAAAAAAAAATTCTAAAAATAAATTAACATCTAAAAAAATATTTCTAGAAAAATGCGCAGAAACAGCTTTAAATTATGTAAAAAAACAAAAAGAAATGTTTCAAAGATTAGGAATCTTAGGTCAATGGGAAAAACCTTATTTAACTTTGGATAATTCTTTTATAGCTGAAGAAATAAAAATATTCAGCAAAATGATTGAACAAAAATTAATTTTTAAAAAATTAAAACCTGTTTATTGGTCTCCTTTTTTACAATCTGTTTTAGCCGAATCCGAAATAGAATATAAAAATAAACAATCTTTATCCATTTATATTCTTTTTCCGATATTAAGAAAAGATATCTTTAAAGATGCGTATTTTTTAGTTTGGACCACTACTCCTTGGACTTTGCCAGCTAATGTGGCTATTTGTGTTCATCCAGAAAAAGATTATCATATTATAAAAATACAAAACAAAAAATATGTTTTAGGCGTTTCTGTTTTAGAAAAATTAAAAGATAAATTTAATTGGAACGAAGTAGAAATTATCAAAACTTTCAAAGGAGCGTTTCTAAAAGATTTTATTTACGAAAATAAAATATTTAATAACAAAGGAAAAGTTGTCTTAGATACTTTTGTTTCAGATACAGAAGGAACAGGATTAGTTCATATAGCGCCAGGTCACGGATTAGATGATTTTTTATTAAGCGAAAAATATAATTTAAATATTCTTTTATCTATTAATAAAAAAGGGTTAATGAGCGAAAACACTAAACAATACAAAGATCTATTTTATGATGAATTTAATTATCAAATTGTTGAAGATTTAAAAGAAAAGAAATTAATTATTCTTTCAGAGACAATAACCCACTCTTATCCTCATGACGAAAGATTAAAAAAACCAGTTGTTTTTTTAGCTATCCCACAATGGTTTTTAAACATTGAAAAAATAAAACCAAAATTATTATCAGAAATAAAAAAAGTTGAATGGTTTCCTTCATGGGGTGAAATTAAAATGTTCAACATGATTAAAGATCGAAAAGATTGGGTTATTAGTAGACAAAGAAATTGGGGTACACCAATTCCTATTTTTTACACAGAAAACAATGAACCTATTTTAGACACAAAAGTTATCGAACATGTTGCTGATTTATTTGAAAAACATGGTAAAAGTATTTGGTTAGAATGGCAACCTGCACAATTATTACCTCCTAATTATAAAAACGAAAAAAGTCCAAATAATATCTTTTATAAAGAAACAGATATTATAGATGTATGGTTTGATTCAGGAACAACTTATAGTGTATATAAAAAATTATTTAATAATTCTTTTACAGCTGATGTCTATTTAGAAGGCGCAGATCAATATAGAGGTTGGTTTAATTCCTCTTTAATTACTTCTGTAGCCGCTTCAAATAAAACCCCTTATAAAAAAATAATCACCCATGGATTTGTTTTAGATGGTTCGGGGCAAAAAATGAGTAAATCTCTTAATAACGTCATAGATCCTTTAAAAATTATTCAACAAAAAGGCGCTGATATTCTAAGATTATGGGTAGCTCATATTAACTATAATATAGACGTAAGATTAGATAAAAATATTTTACAACAAATAGAAGAAAAATATAAAAAAATAAGAAATACCTTCCGTTTTATGTTAGGAAATTTAAATAATTTTCATCCTTCTAGTCAAAATTATATCCCTTTCGATGAAAGAAATTTATTTGATCAATTATTCCTTCTAGAATTTAATAATATTTTATTACAAATAATTCAATCTTATGAAAATTATAATTTGGAAAAAATCATGAGTTTATTGTATCCTTTTATAGTGAATAAAATGAGTGCTTTTTATTTAGATTTTAGCAAAGATATTTTATATATTGAAAAAGAAGATAATAAAGAAAAAAATATTATCAAATCAAATATTTATGATATTTTAATATTATGTTTAAAAATTTTAACTCCTATAATCCCTCATACAACTTCTGAAATATATCAATATTTATCTGGAGAAAAAAAAGAAGATATTTACTTAGAATCTTTGCCTACTCAAAAAGAAATTCAAAATTGGATAGTTGATTTCAATCAAAAACAAAAAGATTTAGTTCAATTAAAAGAAGATTATAACTTATTTTTTATTTTAAGAGAAAAAATATTAAAAAAATTAGAAGATAACAGGCAAAATAAAATTATAAATAAATCTTTACAAGCTAAATTAATTTTAAAATTACCTTATAAATATTTACAAATGTTAAATTCTTTAAAAATTAAAGAAAAATTTCACCAATTATTAATGGTTTCACAATTAGAAATAATAAATTCAGAAGATTTAAATATTGAAATTATCAAAATGCCAGGCAATCCTTGCCCTCGATGTTGGAACGTTATAGAAAATAAAAATTTAGATGATTTATGCAAACGTTGTTTAAATTTTTTTAAAAAATAAAACATTCTATTAAATTTAAATCTCGCCATTTATCAAAATATTTAAAAAACAAAAAGTAGTTTTTTAAATTTAAGAAAGTTTGAATTAAAAAATGAAAAATTTTTTATCAAATTTTAAAACATATCTTCAACATGAATTATTATTATCTCCTAATACTGTTTCGGCTTATTTAAGTGATATCAACCAATATTTAAATTTTATCAAAATTAATTTAAAATTAAAAAATATAAAACAAATAACTCAAAAAGATATTTCTTTATTTTTAGAAAATATGAATGATTTTTTTAATATAGGTAGTAAAAGTTTAGCTCGCAAAATTATCGTTATTAAAAAATTTCATTCTTTTTTAATTTTAGAAAAAGAAACAGATCATAACCCTACTTTAGTTTTAAAAATTCCTAAAATAGATAAAAAATTACCTTCTATATTATCATTAAAAGAAGTTTTTCGTTTTTTAGAATGCACCAATCATGAAAAAAATAATTTTATCTCTTTGAGAAATAAAGCTTTATTCGAGTTAATGTATGATTCAGGTTTAAGAATATCTGAAATTTTAAATTTAACTTTGTCTAATGTAAAAGAAAAACGATTTTATCTTATTATACAAGGTAAAGGTTCTAAAGAAAGAATAGTGCCAATCACAAAACATTCTTTTAAAATATTAAATCAATATTTAAAAAAAGGACGTTGCGGATTGATAAAAAATAAAAAAAATTTTTTTGTTTTTTTAAATAAAAAAGGAGAAAAATTATCACGTCAAGGTTGTTATAAAATTTTCAAAAAAATAGCTAAAAAAGCTGATTTAGATATTCGTTGTTCTCCTCATACATTAAGACATTCTTTCGCGACTCATTTATTAGAAAACGGAATAGATTTGAGAACTTTACAAAATATTCTAGGACACGAAGATATTTCGACTACCCAAATTTACACTCATATCAGTCAAAAATATTTGAAAAAAATTTATTTTAAATATCACCCACGTGTAATAAAATAATTTTTTTATATTTTATAAAAGAGAAATTTAACATGGAAATTAAAAATCTAAACTTATTAATAAATTATCAAGAATTTTTTCTAAAAGAAACTAAAGACAAAATAAAACA
Source organism: Candidatus Phytoplasma luffae (assembly GCF_018024475.1). GTDB lineage: Bacteria > Bacillota_I > Bacilli_A > Acholeplasmatales > Acholeplasmataceae > Phytoplasma > Phytoplasma luffae. The sequence goes on from NZ_CP054393.1 coordinate 450,189, forward strand.
AATTTGTAAAGAAAAAAATTATCATTTTTTGTTTTATTCTATTGATAATAATAATTATTTCCAAATGATAAGAAAAATTTCCGGAGAATTATATACTAGTTCTTTTTTTTATGATAAAAAAGTTCTTTTTATAGAAAACCTTTCTATAATCTTTTGGAAAAAAAAAATAAATATTGATTTTTTATTAGATTTTTTTAAAAATCCTCAAAAAAACATTATCATTTATATTCATGAAGAAAAAAATAATTTCCCGACTGAATTAAGAAAAAAAATATATCCTTTTTTTGATATCACCAAACAAAATAAATTTTCTTTCAAACATTTATTTGATTATACTAAGGACTCATTTGAAAAAGATGGTTTTAAAATAAAAAACTCAATTATCACTTTTTTAATTAAAAAAACAAATAATGATTTATTTTTATTAAAAGAAGAAATTCAAAAAAATAAAATATATAACTACGAAAGCAAAAATATCCAAGATATTTCGATTACAGAAAAACTTTTTGCATCATCGCAAGAACAAAATATTTTTTTATTAATTAATGCGATTATAAATAATAATAAAGAAACAAACAATTTAGAATTATTCGAAAAATTAATAAATAAAAAAGAAAGCCCTTTTTTTATTATTTATCAAATACTAAATAAACTAGAACAAATTATAAATATTAAATATTTGATAAACAAAAAAAAAACAAACAATCAAATATCCGAGATTTTAAAATATTCCCCTCAAAAAACTTTTTATTTAATTAACGAAGCTAAATTAGCATCAACAGAAAAAATACAAAATTTATTTTTAATTTTATTTGATTTATATCACCAAATGAAAAAAGGGACTATAAATCCCATTGATGGTTTTAAAAATTTTTTAATAAAACAAATTATTAATATATGATTTTTTTAATGGATTCTAAAGTAATCTCGCCTTTCCTTATATATTTCCATTCTCCACATGTAGTATCGATAATTGTAGAACTTATACAAGATAAATTTTGTTCATTAGGGTAAATCAAATCTACTTTATTAAAAAATTCCTTTTTGATTTGTTTATAATCATTTAAAGGTTTTTCGCCACTAATATTAAGCGAAGTAACTCTTAAAGGACCGTTTTGTTCTAAAATTTTTAAAGCCAATGGATGATTAGGTATTCTGATACCTATTTTTTTTTCCTGTTCATAATTAAAATAATTTTGCTGAGTGTTCACAATCAAAGTTAAAGGGCCGGGCCAAAAAAAATCATTTATTTTTTGAATTTTATCGTCTAAAACTATTATATTTTTTAATTGTTTTAAAGAAGAACATAAGACAATTATTGGTTTATGAGAAGGTCTTTTTTTGATATTATAAATTTTTTGTAAACTTTTATAATCGTAAATAGAACAGCCGATGCCATAAACTGTATCAGTAGGGAAAATAATAATTTTATCTTTTAAAATCATTCATTAAATTATTTCTTTTAATTCTTGTTTCTTTAATTCTTCTATTAAAGGTTCAATAATTAAATTAATTTTTCCTTCCATAAAAAAATCTAATTTTTGTAAACTTAAATTAATACGATGGTCTGTGACTCTATTTTGAGCATAATTATAAGTTCTTATTTTTTCACTTCTTGCCCCTGTGCCGATAAAATCTTTTTTTATTTTATTTTGTTTTTCATTTTTTTTCGATATAATTTTATCAAAAACTTTATTTTTTAACAGTTGAAAAGCTTTATCTTTGTTTTGATGTTGGCTTTTGCCTATTTGACAAGCAACACTATCTCCTGTAGGCAAATAAGTTAAACGAACTGCTGATTTAGTGGTGTTTACTGATTGGCCGCCAGGACCGCTAGCGTTAAAAGTATCTACTCTAATATCGTTCCAATTTAAATCTAATTTTTGTTCTTCTACGTATGGCAAAACTAACACTCTTGCTGTAGAAGTATGTATTCTTCCTTTATTTTCTGTTTCAGGAACTCTTTGAATTCTATGGATGCCTGATTCATATTTTAAAAAAGAAAAAATATTTTCGCCGTAAATAATCATTTCTACAGAAATGATACCGTTTTTTAAACTTGGGTTTAAATTGATAATATCTATTTTCCAATTTTGACTTTCAGCATATTTTGTATAAGCACGAAATAAATCTGATACAAAAAGATTAGATTCGTTCCCGCCTACCGCTCCTTTAATTTCCATTATAACACTTCTATCGTCGTTTTGGTTTTGGTTAAATAATATTGTTTTTAATTTTTCCAATTTAATTTCCATTTGAGATTCTAAATTTTTTTTTATTTCTTCTGCTAACAATAATAAATCATTTTGTTCCGATTCATTTTTATCGTTTTGTTGTATCAATATTTCTGTATTTTTTAATTCTTTTTCTAAATTAAGATATTCATCATAAATAAAAACAATTTTTTCTAATTTATTTATTTTTTTTAAAAAATCAATATTATTAAATATTTGTTTGTTTTCTAACATTTGTTTTTGTAAATTCAAATATTTTTCTTTTATAATTTTAAGTTGTTCCAACATATTATAATATCTCCTTTTTAAATTTTAAAATAAATTAACTTCGGTAAATTTCAAACAACTTAAATCTAAATTAAATTTTCTAATTCCTACTGCTCCCTGTCTATTTTTAGATATAATTAGTTCAGAAGTGACAATTTTATTAGTTATATCATGTTTTTTTTCTTTATCATAATAATCAGGTCGATATAAAAACATAACTATATCTGCATCTTGTTCAATACTACCAGAGTCTCTTAAATCTGATAAAATAGGTCTTTTATCTTCTCTTTTTTCCACTTCACGAGATAATTGAGATAAAGCTAAAACTGGTATTTTTAATTCTCTAGCCATTTGTTTTAAACTTTTGGAAATATCAGCTATTTCTTCTTGACGATTGTAAAAATTTCTACTATTATGTCTATTTGATTTCCCAATTAATTGTAAATAATCAATAATAACAATATCTAATTTATTTTGATTTTTCATTTTACGACATTGTGATCTAATATCTAAAATATTAGCACTTGCAGAATCATTAAATAAAATATTTAAATTTTTTAATTCAACAGAAGAAAATTCTAATAATTTTAATTCCTCGTTATTTAATCTTCCTAATTGAATTTGTTTATGAGGGATTCCGCTTTCTGCACTTATCATTCTAGTACACAATTGTTCATTAGACATTTCTAAACTAAAAAGAACTACAAAAGCTTTATTATTTCTTCGTGAAATATTGACGGCTAAATTAGACATAAAAGTACTTTTACCCATGGAAGGGCGGGCTGCTAAAATAATAAGTTCTTCAGGTTTAAAACCTAAAGTAACATCATCTAAAGAACTAAAATCAGTACTCAAACCGATAACTTTCTTTTCTTTTTGATTATAAAATATTTTTTTTTCTAACCCTGTTAATAATTGATTGATTTCTATAAGGTTACTAGTTTGTTTTTTTTTAGCTATTGCAAATAATTTTTCTTCAGCGTTATTTAAATAATTTTGAAAATCTATATCATGATTACTAACGCCTTCGTTATAAATACTCGAAATAGTCATGATAACCTCTCTTCTTAAAGCGGCATCACGTACAAACTCGATATAAGTGTCTAAATGATATATAGAAGGGATGTTTTCACTTAATTCTATCAAATACTTTTTTCCGTTTTCTATTTTATGTTTTTTTTGTTCTAAAACAGCATTAACAGAAAAATAATCAATACTTTTGTTACTTTGATCTAAATTTTTCATCGCTTCATAAATATATTGATGTTCAAGATTAAAAAAATCTTCTGTATTTAATACTTCTACAACTGTTTTTAATTTGGAATTATCTAAAAAAATAATCCCTAAAATAGATTGTTCCGCCTCTAAATGGAAAGGTAATTTAGTATTTTGACTCATATTTTAACATCCGATTTATTATTTTTTTTCTAAACTTTTAACATTAACAAAAAAATAAGCATTAATTTCTTTTGTCAAAAAGACATTTACTTTATATTTTCCTAAAGAATTTATTTCACTTTCTAAAAATAATTTTTTTTTGTCAATCATAATATTATGTTTATCATAAAATGTATCCATGATTTGTTTCAAAGTTATTTTTCCGTATATTTTTCCTTTAGGGCCGATTGTAGTCATTATATCTATTTGTTTATTATCGATATCATTTTTTAATTGTTGCATCAATAAATTATGTTTTTTTACTTTTTCTTCTTCTGATTTAATTTTTTGTTTAATTTCTTTAATATTATCATCAGTAGCCAAAAGAGCTTTTTTTTCTTTAATTAAGAAATTACCATAACCAGAATTTATTTTAATAATTTCGTTTTTATTACCTTTATTTTTTATATCTTCTAACAAAATAATTTTCATATTTTTTAAACTCTCTTTATATTCTAAATATAATATATTCTTTAATGTATCGATGGCACCTTCTAAATCATTGCTTTCGATTTGAGTAGCTGCACTATTTATATGACCGCCACCACCCATTTGTTCCATAATAACTTGAACATTTATTCGATCATAAGAGCGAGCGCTTATACCTATTCGACCATCTTTCAATCTAGCAATAGTAAAAGCAGCGTCAATATTTTGTATATTTAAAACATTTTCCGAAACTTTAGCTAAAAAACTTCTGTTATCACAAATATCATTTTTTTTAATAATAGCGATCTTATTCATATAAATTTCCATTTCAGAAATCAATTTATTCATTTCTAAAATTTGATTTAATTCTGTTCTTAACCAAAATTTAATTTTAGAGATTTCAGCTCCTAAAGAAATTAATTTAGAGGCGATTTCTAAAGTTCTTGGACTTGTGCGATAAGTGAAATAATTAGTATCTATTATTAAACCGCCATAAATAACACTTGTTTCTAAAGAGGTGAATTTTATATTATATTTTAAAAAACTAATAATTTCCATTAAAATTTCTACAGTAGAAGAAGCATAAGGATCGACATAAGAAAAAATACTATTAATTACTTTTTCATTCGCTCTATGATGATCTAAAATAATAATTTGAGAAGTTAATTTTAATAATTCTGGGCTACTAACAATATTTTCATTTTGAGTGTCTACAATTACTAAAAGAGACTTTTCATCGATCATTTTTAAAGCTTGTTTGGTAGTGATAATTTGTTTAGCTAATTTTTTTTCTTCTGTAATCAAATCTTGATAAATTAATTTAAAATTAAAATCATTTTTTTCTTCATCAATAATTAAATAATGTTGTTTGTTTTTAATAATGTTTGAGGCTATTTTATAAAAAGCAATCATAGAACCTAACGAATCTAAATCCAGATTTATATGCCCCATTATAAAACAATTATCATGTTTATGTAAAATTTCTTCAATCATTTCTGAATTAACTCTAGCTGATATTTTAGATTCGTATTCTAAAAAATTAGTATTTGTGGCACCGAAATATTGAATTTTTTGATTTTCTATATTAACAACTGCTTGGTCGCCGCCCCTTTTTTTAGCTAATTCTAAAGCGTTTTGAGCATAATTCGATAAGCTGTTATAAGATAAATTATAACAAGCTGCCCCAATAGAAAGTGTTATTTTTAATTTATATTTTTTAGATATAAGTCGAATTGTCTCTAAAATATCAAATTTATTAACTATAATATTCATCAATTTATCATAGTTTAACAAAATCAAAAATTTATCATCTGATAATTGTTTTAAATAACTATCATAAATATCAAAAAAATCAGATAAAGCACTTAAATATTCGACTTTTATTTGTGATTGTTCAGAAATATCAAGATTTTTTAAAGAATTTTCTAAATTATCCAAAGATACAAAGATTAATGTAGGTGTTTTATTTTTATATAGTTTTTTTATATATTCTCTTTCAGTTGTGTCAAATAAATAAAAAACATTAATTTCTTTATTATAAAAACAATCGAAAGTTGCTTTTTCTGTATATAAAATAGTTTTATTTTCCGAAGAATTTAATAAATTACTCAATGTTTCATTAACTTTATATAAGGGAGTGTTTAAGGTAGGTTTATTTAAAATAACATCGGCGTAATTATTAATCCATTGGATTTTATGTTCGGTGTTATCAATCAAAACAATACCGATAGGCAAATCATTAAAAACTTCTTCTCCTACCTGATTAACAGAATAAGAAAGATTAGTCCATAAATTAAGACGTTCATTTATTTTTTTAATTTCAAAAAAATGACGAACATTATAATATATACAAATAAAAATCAAAATAAAAATTATCTTACCGAAAAAACTTAAAAATAACAATAAAATAGTATTTTTAATTTCTGAAAATAATGATTGATTGTATATTAATTCTATTATTCTAGGAAAATCACTAATTATAATATGTATAGCTAAAATTATCCAAAAAAATATTAATATAATTTTTCTATAATAAAAAAATTTTTTTATAATTTTTTTATACATAATTGAATTAAAAAACTCTCTTCTCATAATGATATATTTTAGATAAAAAAATATAAAAAAAATAATAAAAAAAGCTAATGCGATATTATATATAAAATATTCAATAGCTTTTTATATTAATTAATTAACAATAAAAGGGATTAAGGCCATATGACGTGCTCTTTTAATAGCTTGCGATAAACGTCTTTGCATTTTTGCAGAAGTGTTGGTTACTCTACTTGGTAAAATTTTCCCTCTATTAGTAATAAATTTATTCAATAATTCTACGTCTTTAAAATCGATTTTAGTTATTTTGTTTTGAATAAAATAACATACTTTGCGACGTTTTTTAAAATATTTTTTATTTTTTTGCATTTTTTTATTCCTATTAATTTAAATGTTTTATAAAAAATTAAAAAGGCAAGTCTTCGTTATTATCAATAATTAATTTTTTGTCGTTTGAAGAATGTTCATTATTTTGATGTGAGTAATTCTTATCTTCGGTTTTTTTATATTCATCATCGTAATAATTTGATTGATTACTATCTCTTTTATTTTTAGATTCTAAAAATTGAATATTATCACAATGAACATCTACAAAAAATTGTTTTTGATTATTAACTTCAGAAGTTGTAACTCTGATGCTTCCTTCGATACCTAACATAGTTCCTTTAGAAATGTATTTAGCTAAATTTTCCGCTTGTTTGTTCCAAACAGAACAACGAATAAAATCAACTTCTTTTATACCTGAAGAATTAACATAATTTCTGTTAACAGCTAAAACAAATTTAACTAAAGGAATATCAACATTAACAAAACGTAATTCAGGATCTTTTGTTATTCTACCTACTAAAATAACTTTATTAATCATAACTCTTTATTATCTTCTTTTTTTAATACAATATAACGAATGATTTCTTCTGTAATATTCACTATTCTATTAAATTCTTTGATCATTTCATTATCAGCTTGAACTAAAAAATTAATATAAAAACCCTGAGTAAATTTTTTTATACTATAAGCTAATGTTTTTAATTCTGGTTTTTTATATTCTAATATTTTTCCTTCTTTATCAAAAATATTATTAATATTCTTTTCGATATTATTTACTTGTTTTTCATCTAAATTAGGACTTAAAATATACATAATTTCATATGTTTTCATTTTTTTTATAAAATTCTCCTTTTGGACTTTTGTTCTTATTTATGAAAATTATTTTTTTAATAAGAAAAGGAAATTTAATATTCTATTAATATTCATTAATTTTAATTAAATTAGATTCCATTTTATTATACTCATTTTTGCAAATTTAATTATAAATTTTTATTTATTAAAATAAATTATATCAGAAATAATAATTATTCATCGAAATAAAAAAATACACAATAGTATATTTTAATTTTATCAAATAATTATTAAAAATTCAAATGTTTTTAAACGTTATATTTAGTATTTTTTTCTATTTCAGTAATTGGTTTTCTTTTTTTTATTAACAAATTTATCTTTAATTTTTTTTAAAAATTTTTTTAGTTAAAAAGAAAAAGACTCATCCGAATGAGTCTTGGGTTGAAAATATTTTTTTAAATTAATTAATAATGATAAAAATTAAAATATTATAATTTGGAAAATTTTAAATTATAATATTTTAAAATATAAATTTATAATGTGCGCTGTTCCATTTTTTTGGACATATTTTAATTTTAAAATTGTTCTTTAAAACTTAAAATTAAGTAGATAATTTCATATCTTTTCAAACTAACAAAGTTGTTTTTAATTAAATTAAAAAGTGTCTAAAGTTTTTTAATAATTTGCTAGTTTCAAAAGATATTTTTTTCAATATTTTACCCTTCCATATATATAGTTAGGTAAAAAAAGTTAAAAAGGTGTCTACAAAATAAAAAGAAAATAATCTTTTATATAATTTTAATATTTTTCTTAAAAAAAGGGTGCAGAAAAGTAACCTTTTTTATAAGGTTATATTATTTATGTAAATTTAACTAATAATTTATCTAAGAGTTTGAAAATATTGTAAAGGGGATAAATTATTTAATTTAGTTAAAAGCCATTTATGATTCCAAAAAGAAGGAAATTGATTAATTATTTTTGTGATTTTTGGAATTGTTTTTTGAAATAAAAAAGGATGACGATGATATAAAATACTTTTCATTTGGCCGAACAGATTTTCAATTACTGCGTTATCACGTGGAGTGGCTTTGCGGGACATGCTGATTAAAAAACCTTTTTTAGTTAGGATTTGTTGAACTTTTAGAGATTGATAAACTGAACCTTGATCAGAATGAATAATACAAGGTTTTTTTAATTTAGGTAATTTTTGGATTGTTTTTAATACTAAATCTTTATTTTGACAATTAGAAGTATGTGAAGCGATAATTTGATTATTAAAAGAATCTATAACACAAGAAAAATATAAAAAACCTTGAGGAGTTTTAAAATAAGTAATATCAGTGAATAGTTTTTGTAGGGGTCGAGATGAAATAAATTCTTGATTGATTAAGTTAGGTACTATTTTAATTTTATTTTGTAAATTATTTTTATAATGATGTTTATTTTTTTTAATTCTTAACCGACAAAAAATATTTTTTTCTTTCATAATGAGATAAACTTTTTTCTTAGTAATTGATTCATTGAAAGTTTTTTGGTATAAAACAGTAATTTTATGATGACCGAAAAAATATTCATGATTACAACATAAAGCTTCGATTCTTTTTTGTTGCAAAAGGTATTTTTCTTGTTTTAATTTTAATTGTTCTTTAATTTTTAACCAGTAATAATAAGTACTTCTTTTGATTTGGATAGTTTTTAAAATGGTAGTAAGATTTAAGTTATTTTTAAATTTTTTAACCAAATTAAAAACTATTTTTTTATCAATTTTAGTTATTTTTTCAATCATTTTTTGCAATAATTTGAATTTTTGTTTTAATTTTTTCATTATTAAACACTATTTACCTTATTTTTTTTGATTATATTAATAATTATAATTCAAAAAGGTTTTTAAATCAAAAAAATACCATTAATTTGTTTTATTTTTTAGTTTTGCGCTGATGAAATTGGTAAGGTTTGAAAAAAAAGGGGGGCAGCGTAATGGGGGGATTCTTTATTATTTTTCTTTTTATTATGTATTCTTTTTATTTTTGTTAGCGCTCCAGCGCTTATATTATTTGATTTATATTTTTATAAACAATCTTTTTCCAATGGAAAGGGTTTTAAAAAAGAGATGTTATTTATATCGATAATTAATAATGATTTAAAAAAAAGATATATCGACAATATCAAATATCGAATATCATTATCATTATCGATATAAAATATCAAATATCACTTGTTATAAAAGCTAGTTTTTAACAGGTAAATTGAGAGACGAAAACTGTTATAAAACTGTTAGTAAAGTGTTATAAAACTGTTAGTAAAATGTTATAAAACTGTTAGTAAAGTGTTATAAAATTGTTAGTTAAATAATTTGTTTTGTTTTAGATATATATTTATACATAGGATGGAGTTTTTTAACTCTATAACCTCGTTTATCTTTGGTAATAAAGAATTTAATGTGTTTTAAATCTTCTAAGCGATAATAAATAATATTTAAACCTTTTTTATAATTGCTTTTTAAAGGTTTATCATATTTATCTTTTTTATGATTATCTAATTTAAATAATTTTAAAGTATCTAATTTATTGATATTGATTTTGCTCATTAATTCTTTTATTTGGTTTTTGGTTTCATTTTTATAATTGATTTGGAAAATATTAAATTGATGTTTAAGGGTATTATTTTGAGTTTTAAGAGGGGTTGAAGGGTTAAGTAATAATTTTGTATTGTCATCTACTTTTATGGCTTTAATTATGTCTATTTTGTATTTTTTAATTTCTTCTAAGATTTTTGGATCTATAAATAAAGTTTGATTTTTAGGGCGATAATTAGCTTCTTGGTAGGTATTTTTCTTTTTGGAATGATTAATAATGGTGAGGTTAATTAAATCTTCTTTTAAAGTTTTCAAAAAGTGTTTGATTTGTTCTAAATCAGTGGGAGTATTTTGTTTATTAATTTCACCTCCGATTCTAATTTCTTGATTGGTATTGTTTTGCATTATTTTATTTCTCCTTTTTTTAAATTAATTAATAAATTATTCGTTAATTACTTCTACTTTATCTTTGCCAAAGTAATATATAGCTAAATCTACTATTTGTTTCTTTTTGGCCGCTTCGTAAGAAATATATGGGTCTAAGAAACATTTTTGATAAGCTTGGATTCCATATTGTTTAAATAAATCATCGACATCTTTACAAGTTTGATTATAAGGTGGTAAAATGTGTCTAATTTCATAGATAATATTTTCTTTTTTTAATTGTTCACCTAATAATTCACTACGTTTTTTTCCTGTTTCGTCATTGTCTAAGGCAATAATGATTTTAATATTTTCTTTTTTAAGAATGTCTATTTGTGTTTGAGAAAATAATTGTGTGACACAAATTAATCCCACAACGTTTTTAATTCCATTTTGCCAACAACTAATGACATCAAAAAAGCCTTCATGAACAATCATAATTTTAGTTTGTTTAATGCAAGGGAATGCTTCAAAGAAACGATAACTAAAATGAAAAGTGGGGGTTTGGCTGAAATTATTAAGAGATTGATATTTGGGTTGAAAATAGCTAGTATCGCAAAAATGGTTTTGATAAAAGTGAAATGTTTTAGCATATCCATTTTCAATCGGGATAATGATAGAACCATGAAAAGTATCATGATAATATTTTTTTCCTTTGAAATTAGTTTTTTCTTTGATAAAACCATATTCTACTAATTTATCAATATTAACATTTTTCTTTTTTAAGAAATTGATTAATCTAAAAGATAATGGTTTATTTGATAATGGAGCATAACCTAATTTAAATTCTTTAATTGTTTCTAAATTTAATTGGCGCTTTTGTGTTAAATAATCTAATCCTATTTTCCTTTCATCATTTTGATTGGATGTTAACAAATAATTATAATAATCTCTTATTTGATTAAATAAGGGAGATATTTCTTTGAATAATTGTGTTTTTTTGATATTAATTTCTGTTTCATCTATTGGGTTATGGGGTTTGGGAGGATGATATTGTAATTTGAAAGGGTTGGAGGATATTGAGGTGTTAGTTTTTTCTTTATTTGTTAAGATTTCAAATTTTTGAGAATGCATAAAATTTAAAATCTTTTTGACTGCATCGTTAAAGTTTGTGATTCCACGAATTTCTTTATAAACATCAATAATGTCAAAATCGCGACAACATTTCCAACAGTGAATGTTATTGTTATCATTTATATGACAAGTTGTTGGATTTAGACCTTGATGGATGGGACAAGGAAAACGATATTTGCTGTTGAAGTTTGATGGGAGGATGTTTAATTTTTTTAATAAAACTATCATGGGGAAATTAGTTTTGATGTAGTTAATTTTTTCTTGATTATTCATTTTTTTACTCCTTAAAAATCTTCTATTTGGTAAGGTAAAACATAACCTACTTCTTGAAAAGTTTGAGTTGTCATTTTAAAATGATAGACTAAAGTTTTTTTAGTTCCGCTGCGATTTTTTTTAATATTTACTTCAATTATTTTTTGATTATCATTGTCATCAGCTTCTAAATATAGTTGATTTAAGGTTGAAGTATAGATATTTAGGGGTTTGGTGGTATTTTTTTTAATATTTGGGTTAAATTCAGACATAATTAATACTATGTCGGAATTGGTTTCAATTCCGCCAGAGCCTTTTAGTGCGGTGATTTCTGGGGATTTTCCGTTATAATTAGAATAAGTATCTCTTGAAAATTGAGATAAAATGATAATGACAATTTTTAATTCGATGGCGATTTCTTTAATTTTGGTCATGATTTCATCAATGGCTAAACGGTCATTATCCATTTTATTACTCGCTTTTGTGATTTGAAGGTGATCAATGACTACAATTTCTATTTTGGATTCTAAATGAAGACGATACAATAAATCAACAATATAATTAATATTTTTTTCTTGGTCATAACTAAAAGATAAGTTGATATTAGTAAAAAATTGTTTTGCTTGTATCATCTTTTTCGTATAGTGTTGTTGTGTGATATTATCAAAATTTTTATCTAAAATAACATCTAAAGGAATTTGAGTTTGATTAGATAATAAACGATTTAGGTTTTCTTCTGAAGTCATTTCAAAAGAAAAAACCAACATATAAGGATAATGTTGGTTTTCTTGGTATTTAGTTTTGGCTAAATCTAAAAGAAGATTATAGATAAAAGATGTTTTACCTAAACCAGTATAGCCTCCAATGGTGATGATTTGACCTTTTTTGAACCCTTTAGTGGCTTGGTTTAATCCTTTGAAAGTGTCTGATAAACGATAATATTCTTCTTGGATTTTTTGTTTGGAAATGTTGTCGGTTTCAAAGACTTCGGGATAAAGTTTTGTCATTTGGTTCAAGGTTAATAAAGTTTTATCTTTTTTGTTTGGGATAAGATTAATAAAATTTCTTAATTTATCAAAGATTTCTTGGTAGTATAAATGCTTATGATAAAGATCTTGATTATCAAAAGAAGGGTTGATTGTTTTTATTAATTGTTGAAATAAAGTTTCTTGGGTATAAGTATGTTTTAAATTTTCTAAAAGATGTTCATTATGGATATTATTATTGTTTAAAAACATCAAAGATTCATTATTAAAATTTTCTTGAGGATAATGAGTTTGAAGATAAGTTAGTAATTCTTTAATAATTGTCTCTTTGGTTTTGATTTTATCCCAAGGATGAGTTGATTTTTTTTCTAAATATAAATATTTTAAAGCGTTATATATTTTTTGGTGATTGGATTTGGTTAAATATTTAGGGTTGATTATTTGACAATAAAGTTTTAATTTGTTCCACTCCCCTTTTTCGATGTAATTAATAATTTGAATTAAGGCTTGGTGTTCGTTAGTTAACATTTTTATTTAACTCCTTCTTTTTAATTAAATTAATATTGGGAAAAGTGATGAATTCATTCATTAGTAAGGTTTTTAAGAAGAGATTAGCATTATCAGAAAATAAATTAATTACTTTATTAATTGACTGTACTTTACCGTTTTTAATTTTATTATTGAGTTTTTGAGTTTCAACTTCATCGTTTGTTAATAAATAATATTCAAAACGAGTGTCTAGTTTTTTTAGTTGTTGTGCTTCAATGATGGCTTGTTTGTATCGTTCACGAAGGCAAGTTTTGAAATTGAAGGCGATAATGCGTTTGGTTTGTGTGAATAAAACCAAGTCGAATTTGATGTCGGGGATGAAAAATAAATATGATTTAGGATATAAACATTTAATTCCTTTATGGTTTAAATAAAGCAAAATCAGGTATTCGTTAATTTTTCCGCGAATTGATTTTTGGGATTGGGAACAAAAGTTGTTGGTTTCGAAATAATGATTTAATTGAATGTGATTACTTTTCATATATTTATCAATAGTAAGATTCAAAGTTGCTTTGTTGAAAATAAGCTTTATGATTTGAACTGATTTTGAGTTGGTATTTAATTGGTTGATATTAATAAATTCTTGGTTAGTTAACATTTTTAAATTCCTTTCTAAATAAAAAAGACCCTTTTTGAGGGTCTTTGGTTTGTTTTAATAGATTTTTTTAGTACGCCAAGTAATAATTCCATCTTTATGAATTGTTTTGATTTTGCCGTTGCGAAAATAGATATATAAATTACCGTTTTGACATTTTTTCTTTATGATTTTTTTCATTTTATATCTCTTATTAATTTCATAATTTTAGTAACATTTGATTGAAGGGAATCAATACCATTTAGAATTAATTGTTTATTGTTTTGATAATGAGTTAAATAATGATAATAACCTTTATGGACAGTTTGGTGATAAGTTAAGGATTTTTGTTCGATAATATCTAATTGATGGTTTTTTTGGGTTTGTTTTCTTTCTTTACCAATAAGAGGATTAATATCTAGATAAATTAATAAATGAGGTTTAATAAATAATTTTTTATGAGTGATATCAAAAATTTCTTTTAAATCGAAACAAGATTTTGTTTGTTTAAGATAAGGAAATAATTGGTAGGCATATGTTGATGGTAACCAACGGTCTAAGATTATGAGTTGATTTTGTTTTAAATGAGGATAGATGAGTTCTTTTTGGATTTGAGCCATATTAGTGATGCTAAGATAAAAACGAGTAATGTAATCAACTTGGTTATAATTTAAAAATAAATTTCTTATTTCTGTTCCAATAGAACTACTTCCTAAACCTTGATAAATTTTATTATTTATTTTTTGTTTTTTTAGTTTTTGTTGTAATTCTTGAATTAAAGTTGTTTTGCCGCTACCATCTAGTCCTTCAAAAACTATAAGTTTCATTTTTTTCTCCTTTAATTGGGTTTTAGATAATAAAAAAAGACTCTACAAGAGAGTCTTTTAAATTGTTATTTAAAGCTTAATTCAATTCTTTTGGGTGGGGGAGTGGTGTTATAAAAATTATAAAAAATATTAGAATTACCAACACAATTATGACCATTAACAATCCAATCATCAGAGAAAAAACCTGGGACATATTGATACCAACATGTATTTCCATTTTCATCATAAATAATTCTCGATGTTTTTCCAAATTTATTTCTTATTTCTTGAGCTGAATAAGAACATCCATATTGAATGTAACATTGCTTTAACCAATTTATATAAGCATCACGATATTGTTCGACGAGTTTAATTTGGAGTGTATCATTATTACAAACTACAAAATAAATACAATCATCAGTTTCTAAACATTGGAATATTTTTTTAATTTGAAAAGGAATATCTATTTTTTTATAAGAAGGAGAAGTTATTTCAATATCCCAATTTCGCTTTTCTGTTTCTTCTTTATATTCACTTTCTTCTATTAAAGGAGGGAAAGTATAAAGGTTGTTTTCTCTTTTCCAATCTCGGATAGTTTGATAAGGGTCTAAAGAGTCAGGGAGTTCAATAATTTTTTTTCTTTTTTGAACATTAAGGAAGAAAAGATAGATGTTTTTGGCACCATTTGAGAGTTTTGTTAAGTCTTCGATAGTATATGATTGAGATTTAATAATATCTTCTTTTATTTGATTGATGCTTTCATTAATTTCATTAATGCTTTCTTGATAGACAGTTTTGAAATGTGTATCTTCACATGAATTTTGTTTTATTATAACTTCTTGTAGAAATTCTTGTTTCCATTCTAATCGGTTTCTTAGAGATTGTATATTTCGATTTTCAGATAATAACCTTATGCCGTCATCAAAATAAATGGCATCAATTTCAAATTCAAATAAAAATTTTCCAAAAGGTAAAGGCAATACTAATCCAGTATGAGGTGTTGCGTTATAACAACCTAGTTTAATTAGTTTTGGTTCTTTAATGATGTTGTTTTTGATTAAATAATTATTAATTGCTTCTTCTTTGTTTTGGTCAGCAAACATTTCAATTATTATTAATTCTATATTTACATTTTCTTCTTGAGGTTTTTGTTTTGCGTCCCAAAAGACAAAGGCTTCTTCGATGGCTATTCCGTAATCAAGGAGTTCTTCTAAGGTGAATTCATCATCTTCATCAGGATATTTGATATTAAAAGGGTTATGTCTTGGTTTGAAATAAGCCCCAATTAAACCTGAAGGAGGGTTTTTGAGTTTAGCGTCGAAGAAAGTGTAATCATAAGGATTGTAGGAGGGAGTTGAAATATCATAAAGATAAGCTTTGATATTAAAATATTTTAAGATATCAGGGATGCTTTCTTTAGATAAAACAGGAATGTCATATCTTTTCATTTTGGGTTGAGTGGCTAACCATTCTTGTTGAAGGGTTTGGTAGTCAGATAGTTTTATTTTTGATTTAGATTGATGATGAAAATAAGGATGAGCGGAGATAGAAGGACAACAAATCAAAAATAATAATAAATAAATAATGATGAAATATTTAGATAAAGGGAATTTTGATTGATTTTGACATAATTGGTTACCTCCTTTTTTTTGTGATTTGGGTATAAAAAAATACCCCTCAACTAGAGGGGTGGTTATAAATTAGGTTTAAAAATGATCCGTTTTAATTTATGCCAAAATTGTAAAAATTAAAAATACGTATTTACAAGGTTTTTTGAAGGTCACTTAGAGGCTAAATTGGATTTAAGGGTGTATAAATCAATCCCTAAGGTTTAAAAAATTAATTGTAATTTAATCACAGCGAGAGGAGCAAAATAATGCGTTTTAGAGGAATTTATTTTTGAATTTTAGAATATTTCTCATCATAAAAAAAATTATAAACCCCAATATGAATATAAAAATCTATTTCAGGGAATTGTTTTACTCTTGTTTTTATAATCCAATCACTATTTTTATATTTTATTTGTTTATTATGAAAATTATTATTATTGCTTTGTTTTTTAATAATTTTTTCAATTTCTTCTAAAATTTGATTAGGTTTAAATTCTCGTTTTAAAACAAAAAAAATTAATGAAATTTTGTTATCTTTTTCTGTTGTATTATAAATTAGTTGTTTATATTTTTTTTCAATTTTATAACCACAATCTTTTTCTTTTAAAGTAGCACATTCTGCTATGTACTTTTTTTCATTTTTAAAAGGTATTATAATATCTGTTTTGCCATGATTATTGTTAGCTTCACAATTAACGAAATTTTCGAACGAAGAAGGATAACTGTTTAATTGTACAAAAATATTATCTCTATAAATAGCTTCAGTGTCTTGTGGATTAGAATTGTTATTTTTTCTTAAGTTTTTAGTTCTAGAAATACTAACACAAACACTATGAATTGTTTTGATAATTTCTTCAAAATTATCTTTATTTAAATTTTTCAAACAGCAATTTACCCCTTACACAATTAAATTATATTATCTTTAAAAAATTTTTCTAATAATTGGTGAGTAATGATGTTATTTTGCCATTTTTTACGAGGATTATAAGCCTCTTTCCATGGAACTTCTTCATGAGTTTTAACACTTAATTCTCTGGCACTGAAAGAAGAATATTTATTAATTACTTTTTCAATAATTTCTTTAGCTTCTGTAGTTAATTCGTTTTTACTAGCACCTTTACAAACATAATCATTAGGAATTGGATTATCAACAAAATTGAAAAATTCACTGTAAATATTTAAAATAACAGGACCAAACAACCATGCTTCAATTTTTTCTGGAAAAAGTGTTTTTCCTGTTTGGGCTATATAATGACCTTGAATGTAATATAATAATTTATTAATTTTCATATTGGAAATTTTATATTTATTAGTATCCGTTTGGCTAATTAAATAATTAGCAATATCAAAAACATTAATTTGATTATTATTTTTCATTTTTTAAACCTACTTTCTAATTTTTTTTATTTCTTTTATCGTCTTCGATTGTTATTTGGTGGATTTGGATTATTTTGTAATTGTTGAATTATAATATTTATTTGTCTTCGGTTTTGGTCCATTCTTATTTGAATATTTCTTAGCACGTTAATTTGTTCTGTTGAAGCATAAATGGGTATATTATTAATAGCTGTATTCATTTCTTGTATTAATGATAAATGTTCTCTTTCAAGTTGAATTTTTGTTATATTGCGTTCAAAATTTATCATAAATTGATGCTGATTATTGAGTTGTCTTTGTTGATGAGTTATTATTTGTTGGTGTATTTGTTCGCTTTGATTTAACAAAGTATTAATTTCAACTTCTGAATTATGATTTCTAAGAGCATTAATAATTTGTTGAATTGTTCTTTCTTGTATAGATAATAAATTTTGAAAAATCCTATACTCATCTATATTATTATCGCCATTTGAATTATTTTGGGATGGATTATTATTCATACCCATAACCTGTTTGTTATCAACAATAAATAATAATCCTAAACAAATGATAAAAAATAGACTAAACAAAGATAATTGTTTTTCTAATTTAATCATTATTAACGACTCCTTTTATTTTTTATCCCTCAGTCGAGGTGATTGTGTAGATGGAGTTGAGGGAAGATTCAGCTGTTTTTTTATCTTGTTCGATATCCCTATTTAAACTTTTAATTGAATCTTGTTTTAAGTCTTCCATATGTCGGATTTGTTCGGAGTACAAACTGTATTTACTTTCTAGTCCTTCGATTTCAGATTTGATTTCTGAGATTTGTTTGGTTATATTACCTTCTTGGGTTCGCAGTTCTTCTAATGCAGGTCTTTGAGTTTCATCCCACAATTGAAAAACTGATTTTTCTTTTTCTTTTTTTTCACTTGCAACTATTTTTAATTGTTGTTCTAATGATGTTAATTGTTTTTTTAGTTCTTCGATTTGAGAAATTAGGGGTTGGCGTTGGGATTCTAAGTTGTTTATTTTTGTTTGGTATTCGTCAATCCAAGGCTGACGACAATCTTTACAAAATTTTAAATTATTAATTAGTTTTTGTTTTATTTTTTCAATCTCTGTTTTTTCTTCTTCAGAAAGGTCATTTGGTAGTAAGGTATTGTCATCGGATTCTGAGAAAACATAAGTTTTAATTTGGTCGAAACGAGCAGCAGTGGTTTTAATTTTCGGTTGGGGTGTTTCTTCCGTAGAACGTTTTATTTTTGAAGGGATTTGTTGGGGTTTGTTCTCTAAAGGAGATAAATAATTTTTTTCGTTTTGATAATCATTAAATCCTTGATAAAAACCAATTATAATCGCTATTCCAAAAAGAGATGTGATAATAATAGTTACTAAATGTTTTTGAAAAAAATTATTATTCATAAATTTCATTTCCTTTCTGATAATAGTGATTATTATCAAATATTGAAATATGAATATATCACTATTATATAATTTTATGAATAAAATGTTTAAGGAAAATTATTTTTTATTTGGTATCATAACCATTTCAGGGATTTTACCAACTCGTCTAGCTTGAAGGCGTTGTTGGGCGCGGGCATAGTTGGGATTTCTTTGTCTAAAATATTCATCTTCAATTATGGCTTTTTCATCTTGAACTTTTTCTAAATCTAAGGTTAAATTGTATTCATTTTTGTTTAATTCGTTTATTCCTATTATTTTTTTTCGTTGTTGGATTAATTCATCGGTAATTTTTTTATATTCGATGATCCAAGATTTGAATTCATCTTTATTATTTTTAATTAATTTTTCAGAATTTTGTAATTCTTGACCTAATTTATCTTGTTCTATGCGATTATTATATTCTTCTAGCTTTTTTTCGTAATCTTTGTAGTCGGCGTCAAGTTTGGCTAAATCACGGTCGATGTCTTGAGTATACATTTTTAAAGCTTCTTCGGTAATCATTGGTGGATGTTCTTTGTTTTCTTGCGCGACTTCATTATATAAATGCCACAAACGGTGGCCTTCGTGAAGAACTAAAGTAGCTTTTGACATACCTTGAGCGAACTTACGTGTAAAAGTAACTGCTTTGCCCATAATTTTCATACCATATTTAGCGGGGATTAAGTCAGTTACTTTATCAAAAGCTTTGAATCCCCATTTTACTATGTTTCCAGCTGATGCTTCATGTTCTTTTTCATAGGTTTGCATGCGGTTATGCATTTCGCGATATTTTATTTTTAGGGATGTATATAAATCTTTTTCTAATTTGATTTCTTCAAGTTTTTTGGTGATTTGATAAATGTTGGTTTTGATTTCGGATTGTATTTTTTCTTTGGATTTAATGCTATTAAAAAAAGACTTTTCATCATTATTTAATGTATCGTATCTTTTTTCTAAATCTTGTTTTAAGTCTTCCATATGTCGGATTTGTTCGGAGTACAAACTGTATTTACTTTCTAGTCCTTCGATTTCAGATTTGATTTCTGAGATTTGTTTGATTATATTACCTTCTTGGGTTCGCAGTTCTTCTAATCTTTTTCGCAATTTTTGCATTTCAACGTTGTCAGTAGTATTTTTTATTTGTTCTTCCGTTGCTTTAATATTTCTTTCATTATCTTCTTTATCTTTTTCTAACTGAGTTAGCTTGCCTTTTAAGATAGTGATGTTACCTGTTGTGTTTTTTAATTGTTCTTTTATTTCTTTAATTTTTGTTTCATTTTGTTCTAACAATTCATGGATTTGTTCTTTTTGTTTTTGGGAGGATTCTTGGGCATTGTAAAGTTCTTTTAATTCATCTTCACATTTTTTTAATTCACTTTCCCAATTAGTTTTTAATCCTTTGTAATTATTTATTGTATTTTCGTATTTATCGATGGCTTTGTCGATTTTGTTGACTAATTGCCCTGCATATTTAGATGATGGTTCTGTTTTATGAAAGAAACATAAATAAATGAAACTTAAAATACCAATTATAATTAAAAAATAAGTTAAATAGCCTTTCCATGATGTTGTTGATTGTTGAGTGGGTGAAAGTTTTCTTTTAAAGAAAACAAATAGACTAAAGATGGTAGTGGCTATTAAAAACCAGGTGAAATAAGATTTAAATGATAAAAATCCTTTGATTAAGTCAAATGGTGTTAACATATATTATTCATCTCCTTTTTGGTTTTTTTCTATTTGGTCTAATATATTTATATTAGGAGAAATTATCATTTTATATGCTTGTTTTAAATCTTCTTTGTTGATTTCATTTCTTCTAGTTTCACCTTGACCTCTGTTTTTCGCAAAGATTGTTACTGTTGTTTTTAAGAGGTTTTCCAAAGTACGATTGGCTTGTTTGAATTGATGGTTTGGCGGTAATATTTCTAAAGCTTCGTTAATGACTTCATATAAGTATTGTTTGGCTTCTTCACTATAAGGGTTTTTACGTTTGTTGATTAAAAATTCTAGGAATTGTTTTCTTTCTTCTTTGTTGCCTGGTTTGACTTCGATATTGTAAGTGAATCTTGATTTGATGGCATCATCGATTTGGTTAATGTGGTTTGTAGCTCCAATGATGAAAATAGGTTTTTCAGGGTTGTTTTTAAAAGATGTCAATTCAGTTTTGAATTGATTCACAACATTGGCAATTTCTGAATCAGTTTCTAAAGTGCTTAAATCAGTAAAGATAGTTTCGCATTCATCTAAAAAGATGATTGCGCCATTGTTTTGGGCTGCTTCTTCGCGAGCTGTCATAAATAAATCTTTGACTAATTGAGGGGCGATACCTTTGTATTTTTGTGAGAATAAAGAGCTGCTTACTTCAAAGAAGGGTAAATTAGTTTCTTTGGCTAAGGATCTTGCGAGAGTGGTTTTTCCTGTTCCAGGGGCTCCATACATTAAAATACCTAGAGGAGATTCGATTTCTCCAATATTTTTGTAGTTTTCTTTGTTGTTGAGATAATCAATAAATCCATCTAATGCTTGTTTTTCTTCTTTGAAACCGATTAGTTGGTTGAATCCTGGGAATTTATTGTTGTTAGAAGGTTTAAATAATAATTCTTCTTGGTTATCGTTCGGGATTATTGTTTTTTCTTGTAATTCTGATGAAGAAAAAGTTTGAATTTTTTCTGGTGATGAATTATTTTTAGTTATTTGGTCTTCTAAATATTTTTTAGTTTCTTGGTTAGTTTTGTTTTGGGTTTCTAATCTTTTATGATGATTTAGGATTTGGGTTTGATTTTCGATTAAAGCTTGATGGTGGATCCAAACTTGAATTCCTAAAAATAAAATGATAGATGTTATAATGATTATTATTAAATTAGTTGGATTTAAATTTTTATTTTGATTTTTTTTAATATTCATTTTCATATTAATACCTTTCTGAAAAATAAAAAAAGACTAATACAAATTTTGTTTAGTCTTTTAATATTTTATTTTGCTAATTGAGCAATTTTGTTTTCGATAGTTTGATTTCCGCCTTCGAAAGATTTACCTTGGGAATCGACTAATTCGTAATCACAAATTAATTCTAATTGAGGGTTTTTGGAATTGATGATTTCTTTTTGTTCGATGCTAATTTGAATTTTAATAATTCCAATACCTTTGTCGTTTAATATCATTTGGGGACGTTTTGTGTCGTCATAATCATTGTTATTAACTTTGAGGCTTATGTTTAAATATTTTTCTGGGTTGTTAAAGGATTGGTTAGTGTTATATTGGGTTGATAATTTTAAATATAAGGGTATTGAAATATCTATTCCATTTGAGTTAAGGATTGCTTCGTGTTCGATAGTAATTAAGTGATTGTATTTTTTTTGGCTTAAGTTAGGAATTGAAATCGGCAAAAGTATTTGATTTTCGTTGTTGCCACCCGTTCGTTCAACAGTGAAAATAGGAAAATCATTTATTAAATTTATTTTTTCTTTTCTTTGTTTGTTAAAGTAATCGTTTAAAGCATAAATTGAGATAATTGAGAAAAATAGAACAATTACAAATGTTATGATAATTAATATTTTATTTTTATTTTGTGTTTTCATTATTTGTTTCCTCCTGAAAAAATTGTTTTAATTAAATCAATAAAATTATTGATTCCTGTTGTTAACCAAGGGATTTGGTTTTGGTAATAAATAACGTTGACATGTAAAATAAAATATAAAATGATAGTTAAATAAGTAATTATTTTTAATAAATTTAGTTTATTGATATTAGGAGTTGGGGGTGAAATGTGATGATTGAGTTTTTTTGTTTCTGGGATTGATATTTTTTGATTTGGGTTTTGGGTTTTGGTTAATTTTTTATTTGGTTTTTTAGTGATAATTATTTTTTTTGACATGTTTTTTCTCCTTTGTATTAATTATTTATTTCTTTGTTACTTTCTAAATTGTTTTTTTCTTAATAATTATTTTTGGTTTTTTTGGATTTTCATTTTTAGTTTCCTTTCTTTTTTTTATATTTTAAATTTACTTAATTTTTTTAAATAAGTTGTCTGTTGTAATTCTTGTTTATTGAGTTTTAATAATTCTAAATACTTTTTGCCGTCTGCAATCATTTGGTTAATAAAATTATTATCTTGATAAACCCTAACAACATGATAATTAGTGTCATTAAAATAAACAAAGAAATAAGCGAATTTAGATTGAGAACAATATAATTGACATTGAACTTGCGCCCAGTAATTAGAAGGGATTTTTTTATGTGAAAAGAAACCATTCCAAGTAGAGGAGATGTTGTTATTTTCATCTACATAAGGACATTTAATTTCTAATAAAGTGTTGGTTTGTTTGTTATAACCGTCAAGACTTGCAGAAAACATATCTAAAGTATCATCAGTAAAGATGGTATCAGGGAATTTTAGATTAGTTATTTTTTCAAAAAAAGTTCTCGCTAGGGGTTCGGTTTTGTTGCCGTGTTCGGTGAATTTATTGCTTGTAAATGTTGTTCCAAATATTTTGTCATGTATTAATTGTTCTAAACTTCTAAATTTGTCATTTCCTGTAATACTTCCTATTTCAGAGGCATTGATATATTTTTTGCGATGATTATACCACTCAGAAGTTCGTTGGTTTAAATTATTAATTTTCATTTAATTATTTTCACTTTCTAAATTATTTTTTTCTTTTGAATTGTTATTTGGGTTTGGAATAATTGAAGATGATTTATTGGGTTTGTTATCTTTTTTAGTTTCATCTGTTTTATTAATTTCTGGTAATGGAAAAAAATTAAAAAAGATTTTTTTGATAATAAACATTAAAGCAGTTGCGAATAGGGCGCCAACGATAAATCCAATGGCGAAATTAAGTTCATTCATTTTCATTTTCCTTTCCGTGAGGTTTGTTGTTGTTTTTTAATTTTAGTATTTTTTTTCTTGCTTTTTTCTCTTGCCAATGAGCAACTTTTACTTTTTGCACTTCTAATTGGGATTGGAGTTTTTCTTGGTTTTCATTTATTTTATCTAGTTTTTTTAATAACTGTTTTTCTAAATATTCTTGTTTGGCGTTTTGGATTTCTAAATTTTGGAGTTTTTTGTTGGGGAAAAAGAGGCCTAAAATCAAATCTTTGACGAAAATCAAAATATTTGCAATTAATTTAAAAATAGGTTTGAAACCAGAGACAATAAGAATAGTGAAAATCGTTGTTTGGATTCCGTCTATTCTTCGTTCAAGGATTTCGGTAGTGCTAAATCCTTTAGAGTAATTTAAGATAAAATTGCTAATTGTTGCAAATAATGAAAAAATAAACATAATTTATTCTCCTTATTTTAATTTAAGGTTTTTGACTTCATCTTTAATAGTTTTAGAAAGTTTAAAATTTACCACAGTTTTTGTAGGGATTTTGAGTTTTTTACCTGTTTGGGGGTTTCTTCCCACGCGGGCTTTTCTTGATTTTAAGATGAATTTGCCAATTGAAGGTGATAATACCACTTCTTCGTTGGATGTGATTGCTTTGATTAAAGCATTTTCGAACGAGTTGTAAAAATCTTGGGTTTGAGTAACCGAAGTTTTATGCATTACTGCGATAGTTTTGATTAATTCTTTTTTTGTCATTTTAGTGACTCCTTTTTAATTTTGGGTTGGGGGGTTATTATCTAAAAAGATAACATTGTTTAAAATAACTTTAGTATTGGTTTTGTTTTGGTTTTCGTTATTAGTGTATTTTTGAATAGATAATGTTCCTTCTATATATATTTTTGAACCTTTGTGTAAATATTTACTCATGTTTTCTGCTTGATTACGAAAGGCAACACAGTGGATGAATTGAACTTTATCTTTATTGTTGATAGCTAAGTTGAAATCAATTTTTGTGATTTGTTCATTATTAATATGAATGTATTGTGATTCTAGGGCGTTAGTGATGCGGCCGATTAATTGAACTTTATTTAACATTTTTTTATTTCTCCATTGGTTTTTTAGGTTTTAATTTTAGAATAGCTATTTTTTTGATGTTGATTATTGTTTGAAGTTTTAAATTTATTTTTAGCGCGATCTCTTGGTTGGTATGAGGTCGTTGATAAGTTTCGTTGATGTTGTCTAAAGTGATACCAAAACTTAAACAAATAATATTAAATCCTGTTTTACTTAATTTCTTTTTTAGTTTTTTTAACAAACATTCGTGATTTGTTTGTTTTAACCATAATTGATGAGGATTGGGGTTGCTGATTTTATAAGGTTGATATTTTTCTTCTTGAAAACTAATATTGTTTGGTTTAGTAGATTTTTGTGGGATTGAAGGAGAATAACTTTTTCTTATTAGTTCATTGATTTCAGATTTAATTGTTGGTTTTGCATAGGCGATAAAGTCATAACCTAAATCTTGGTAATTACTTAGGGCTTTCGTTAATCCTAAAACTCCTTCTTGATATAAATCTTGTTTTTGGAGCAATTTAGGATAATATTTAAATTTACCAACAATTTTATTTATTAATGGCAAATGAAGATCAATTAATTGATCTCTTATTTCTAAATTCTTTTTATTTTTTAAAAAATCTTTAAATAATTTTTTTCTTAACATTTAATCCCTTTCTAAAAACGTTTTTAGAAAAGATATGAAAATTAATTTTATTCTTAGAGAATAAAAAAAGACTAACTTAATAGTTAGCCTTAAATAAATTTTAAAAAACAAAAAGTGTCTAAAGTTTTGGAATACCTCAAAATGATCGAATTGGTTCCTAAAAACAAAACGATATATACTTTTTTGTCTTCGCACTGTTTTTGCAGAATATGGTGAAAAAATTGCTGATATCGCAGTTGACACGGATCATTGACGCGATATTTTAGTTAAATATAACTAAAAGTTCAATTAACTTTCGTAAATTGTTTGAATTAACCACTCAAACGCAAGGTGAATCAAGTTATCCTTATTTATTTTTTTGTGATAACGCTAATCAAGTGAATCCTCTTGATTTGAAAATTAAATTTTCTAATTTATGCACTGAAATTTTACAACCAACTTTTGTAAGTAATGAGGTTTTTTTGTATAACAACGTTAATCCTCTAATTTTATTATAAGATTAGTTTATTTTAGTTTTTATATTCTTATTATTTATTAATTTTGAATTTAATTATTTTTTTTTAATATTGAATATTTTTTTAAAATTTATTTTTTTAAATTTTAATTATTTTTTTAATTATTTTTTTAATTATTTTTATGATACCATTATTAAATGTGTAAATAAATTTTATATTTTTTTTAAAATTTAATATAAAATTTATAATTCGATAATAAAAATAAAAAAAGGATATATATGATGTATATTTTGAATGCAATTTTTTTTAAAAAAATAATTTTTAAGATTTGTATTGTTTTTTTTATATTTGTTTTGTTTTTGTTAAACATGACAACAAATAGTTTTAAAAAATTATCAGCAGCATACTATATACCTTTCAAAACAACCTCTAAATTAGACAAAGAAAAAATAGAAACTCAATTAAAAGAATTAACTAAATTGAGAACAGAAAAAGAAAAATTAGAAACTGAATTAAATGAAATCAAAACAACCTCTAAATTAGACAAAGAAAAAACAGAAACTCAATTAAAAGAATTAACTGACTTGAGAATAGAAAAAGCCAAATTAGAAACTGAATTAAAAGAATTAAATGAAATCAAAACAACCTCTAAATTAGACAAAGAAAAAATAGAAACTCAATTAAAAGAATTAACTAAATTGAGAACAGAAAAAGAAAAATTAGAAACTGAATTAAATGAAATCAAAACAACCTCTAAATTAGACAAAGAAAAAACAGAAACTCAATTAAAAGAATTAACTGACTTGAGAATAGAAAAAGCCAAATTAGAAACTGAATTAAAAGAATTAAATGAAATCAAAACAACCTCTAAATTAGACAAAGAAAAAATAGAAACTCAATTAAAAGAATTAACTAAATTGAGAACAGAAAAAGAAAAATTAGAAACTGAATTAGTTTTAGAAAACCAAATGAAAGAAAAATTAGAACAAATAAATAAAGAATTAAAAAATAAAAACAAAGAAAAAAATATAAACTTAGTTTCGATAAATAAAAAAATAGAAAAACAATTTTATTTAATAATAATTTTATTTGTTGTTTTTATCATTTTTATAACTAAAAAGAATTCATCAAAAAATAAAAAAAATATTCATACAATAAAAAAGTTAAAAGTTTTTCAATATTAAAAAAGAAAAATTTACTAGAAAAAATTTGAAAAAAACAAAGTTTATTATAAAAAATTAGAAAACCAACTAAAAGCAAAAATTATAGCGATTTTAAAATCAATCTCATAAGCTAATAAATAATTGAAAGTAATTAAAAAAATGATAAATGATTATTATTAAATTTTATTGAATTATTTATCAAAAATCATTAAATTTATGAATTATCTAATAAAAAAATTATTTATTTTAGATAAACATCAAAAAAATAAAAAAATTATACTTAAAAATAAGTGAATTTTATAACTATATATTGGTTAAATTTTTAAGAATAATATTTAAAATGATATAAAAAAATAAACTATATAATAAAAAATCCATTAATAAATTCAATTTTATAAATAAAAATCTAATAAAAACTATATTATCGAAAGTTTCTTTATTTAATTAAGTTAATAATAATGTAAATGATTATTGTTCGAAAATATCAAAAAAAGTTTCAATGTATCTGATTTTAGAAAAAGAAATTAGAAAAATTAAAATTTTAATTTATTTTTAAATCTTTTTATGAAGCGAATATAATAATTATTAATGTTTTTATGGTATAATTTACTTATATTTTGTTTAAATAAAAAAATATTTCAAATTATATATAATTTGAAATAGATAAATTTTTATTTATATCATTTTAAATTATATTCTTTTTAATTATTTTTTTATTTATATAGAAAATAAATTATATATTTTTATTCTCAAAAATTAAAATTAATTAAACAAGAAAGGCGATAAATATGAAAAAAAAGTAATTATAGGTTTGTCTGGCGGCGTAGATAGTAGTGTAGCTGCTTTTCTTTTAAAACAAAGTGGTTACGAAGTAGAAGCTATTTTTATGCGTAATTGGGATAGTAGTTTAAATTATGATATAGAAGGTAACCCTAATCTTAATAATTATATTTGTCCTCAAGAAAAAGATTATAAAGATGCTTTGAAAGTGTCTGAGCAATTAGGTATCAAATGTCATAAAGTAGATTTTTCTGAAGAATATTGGGATCAAGTATTTTATTATTTTTTAGAAGGTTTGAAAAATAATTTAACTCCTAACCCTGATGTTTTATGTAATAATAAAATTAAATTTTTAACCTTTATCAAATATGCACAAAAATTTAATCCAGATTATATTGCGATGGGGCATTACGCTAAAGTTATTTCTGAAAATAATAAAATTTCTTTAGTTCGAGCTAAAGATGAAAACAAAGATCAAACTTATTTTTTATCTCAATTAAAAACAAAACAATTAAAAAACATTATTTTTCCTTTAGGAGATTTATTAAAAAAAGAAGTCAGAAAAATAGCTTTAAGAGAAAAATTAGTTACAGCTGATAAAAAAGATTCAACTGGAATTTGTTTCATCGGAGAAAGAAATTTTTTTTCTTTTTTAAATAATTATTTAACTCCTAAAAAAGGACCTATCAAAGATATGAATGGTAATTTTTTAAAAGAACATGAAGGAGTTATTAAATATACTATCGGCCAAAGAAAAGGATTAAATTTAAAAGTAAATAAAAAAAATCAATCTCCTTGGTTTGTGGTCGGAAAAGATTTAAAAACTAATACTCTTTATGTAGATCAAGATAAAGATAGCAAATATTTATATAGTGATTCTTGTTTAGTTACTGATGTAGTATGGAGAGATAATGATTATTACAAAGAAAATGATAAAATAAAACTAGTAGCTAAATTTCGTTATCGTCAACCTATGCAGGAAGTGGAAATTCATTTTATAAATAAAGATATGATCGAAGTTGAATATCCACAAAAAATAAAATCAGTTACTCCAGGTCAGGTTTGTGCCTTTTACAAGGGAAATGTTTGTTTAGGCGCAGGAATTATAAAAAAAGTTTATTTATTTAAAAAAAAAATGTTATATGTTTAAATCGTTTTTTTATTTTATATTTTTGTAAAAAAAATATATAAAAAAATATTTGAGGTCTCTTAATTTGAATTTGTTGCTAGAAAATAATTTAAATAATAATAAAGATGAATTTGAGTTATATCAAAAATTAATCAAAACTATTTCTTCTTATATCAAAAATAAAGATATTTTGGATAAAATTAATAAATCTTATTTATTAGCTAAAGAAAAACATAAAAATCAAAAAAGAATCACCGGCGAAGATTTTATTATTCATCCTATTTGTGTAACTCAAATTTTAGCTGATTTAAAAAGCGAACCTAATACTTTAATGGGAGCTTTATTACATGATGTTTTAGAAGACACTGATTTAACATTTGATGAATTAAAATCTTTTATAGGCGATGATATTGCTAATATAGTTTTAAACGCTACCAAATTAACTAAAATTGTCTTTAATCAGCATCAAACTCAAACAGATAATCAACAAAAAATGTTTTTAGCTATGGTGAATGATATTCGTGTAGTTTTTTTAAAATTAGCGGATAGATTGCATAATATGCAAACTTTGCAACAAATTAGAGTTGATAAACAAAAACGTATTTCTGAAGAAACTTTGGCCATTTATGTCCCTTTATCTCATCGTTTAGGTTTATTTCAAATCAAATCACAATTAGAAGATTTAGCTTTTCGTTATATCAATCCTCAAAAATATTATCAAATTTCTCATTTGATAAAAATTAAAAAAAACGAAAGAGAAAAATCGATTAATAAAATTATTTTCAATATTAAAAAATTATTTTATGATTCTGGTATTAAAGATTTTTTTATTAGTGGACGTAGCAAAAACATTTATAGCATTTATAAAAAAATGCAAAAAAGACAATTAAGTTTTGAAGAAATTTTTGATTTATTAGCGATCAGAATTGTTGTCAACGATATAGACTCTTGTTATCGTTGTTTAGGAATTATTCATAACCATTATTCTCCTTTACCTTTGAGATTTAAAGACTATATTGCGGTACCTAAACCTAATTTATATCAATCTTTGCATAATACAGTTTTATCTAAAGATGGCACCTTATTTGAATTACAAATCCGAACTAAAGAAATGAACGAAATTGCTGAAAACGGTATCGCTTCTCATTGGAGTTATAAAGAAGATAAAATTTATTCTAAAGAAGATAAACAATTAGAAATTGCAAAAAAATTAAAATGGTATCAAGAATTAATTAAAATAACTAAAGATTCTGAAGATGAATTATATAAAAATTCTCAAACTTTTGTTAATGCTATCAAAAATGATATTTTAAATGAAAACGTTTATGTTTTTACTCCTAAACAAGAAGTTTATGAATTCCCTAAAGGTTCAACTCCTATTGATTTTGCATTTAAAATTCATTCTGATATTGGTTTTAGAATGACAGGAGCAATCGTCAATAAACAAATTGTTCCTTTAGAATATATATTACAAAATGGCGATATTGTTTCTATAAAAACTAATAAAAATGTTTATCGTGTAAAAAAAGAATGGTTAAAAATAGTTCAAACAAGTTATTCCAAAAAAATAATCAAAAAACATTTAAATAAAGAAAACAAAGATAACACTCATTTAATTAAAATAGGAAGAGATTTATTAGATAAAGAATTATCTAATCATAAAATAGATTTTATAATTGATTCATCTTTTATATCACAAAATTTTTACCAACAAGACATCCAAAATACAAATGAATTATATCTAGCAATCGCTAACAAAAAAATTAATTGCAATTCTGTTATTGCTAAAATTAATTCTTTTATCAAAAATAAACAAAATCAGTTGCAAAATAAAATTTCAGAAGAAAATAAAAAAATTTCCTCTTGTAAAGATACTGATGTTATCGTCGAAGGGATAAATAATATTAAATTAAAATTAGCAAATTGTTGTTATCCTGTCTTTAATGAAGAAATTGTTGGTTTTATTTCTAAAAATAAAGGAATCACTATTCATAGAATAAATTGTCCTAATTTAGAAAAATATGACCATAACAAAATGATTTCTGCTTATTGGAATAGCTTTTCTAAATTGAAATATGTTGCTTGGCTTTTCTTAATTGCTGCTAATAGCTCTTCACTTTTAAAAGAAATAAACGATAAAATTCATTCTTTATCGATTAATATTACCCAAATGAATGTCAATAACAATAATAAAACTAAACAATCCATAATTAAATTCAAAATTTTAGTCAATAACATTGATGAAATAAATAAATTAATTGTTCATTTATCAAAATTAAGTAATATTTACAAAATTTATAGAGGAATCATTTAAATTAATTATGAAAAAAATTAAAGGTACTCATGATTTAATTTTTGATGAAATTGATAAATGGCATTTTGTAGAAAAAAAAATTAAACATTTGTTTGATAAATATAATTTTTGCGAAATCAGGACTCCTATTTTAGAATATTCCGAAGTTTTTCAACGTTCTGCCCAATATTCAGAAATGGTTTTAAAAGAAATTTTTCATTTTTTAGACAAAAAAGGTAGAAAAATAGCTTTAAGACCCGAAGGAACCGCTTCAATAGTTAGAAGTTATGTTGAAAATAAAATGGATAAAAAAAATGAATTACATAAATTTTATTATTATGGACCTTTTTTTCGTTATGAAAGACCTCAAAAAGGACGTTATCGTCAATTTCATCAATTTGGATGCGAAGTTATTGGAACGCAAAATTTATTATCCGAAATAGAAATATTTTTTTTAATAGATGATTTATTTAAAATATTTTCTTTTAATAATTATAAAATTATAATTAATACTTTGGGAGATCCTGAATCACTTACTTCTTTTTTAAAAGATTTTATCCCTTATATTAAAGAAAATAAAAATCAATTATGTGATTTATGCTTAGATAGAATAAATCAAAATATTTTAAGGATTTTTGATTGTAAAAAATGCGTAAATAAACAATTTTTAAAAAATTCTCCTTTACTTTTTGATTATTTAACGACCTCAGCTAAAAATAAATTTGAAAAAATTATTGAGCTTTTAGATAAATCTAAAATTTGTTTTGAAATTGATCTAAAGTTAGTGAGAGGTTTAGATTATTATACAGATATTGTTTTTGAAATCGCTTATTCTTCTAATGATAATAAAAAAAAATTAATTCTAGGAGGTGGCGGAAGTTATAACAGTCTTATTAAAGAATTTAATGGTTCTGAAAAGAATAGTATAGGTTTCGCTATCGGAATGGAACGTTTTATATTAACTTTAGAGGAACAAAATTGTTTTCATAATTTTATAAAACCTTATTTAGATTTATATTTATTTATTTTAGATGAGAAAGTTATACCAGAAGCTTTTATGTTATTGAGAAAATTAAGACAAAATAAAATAAAAGCCGAAATGAATTATAAAATTTTAAATTTTAATAAACAATTTTTTAAAATTTTAGAAAACAAACCTATTTATATTTTGTTTATAGGTGAAAAAGAAATTAAAAATAATCAATTCACAATTAAAAAAATTTCAGATAAAAAAAACTATATTTTGGACAAAAATCAGATAATAAATTTTTTAAAAAAGGAATTAAAAATTCAATGAAAACAAAATATACTTATTCTAATAACGAAATAACATTAGAAAATCGAAATGAAAAAGTTTTACTCAAAGGATGGATTCAAATCAAAAGAAATATAGGTGGTAAAATATTTTTAAATTTGAGAGATTTTTCTGGAGTAGTTCAATTGGTCATTGAAAAAGATAATCCTCAATATAAAGAAATTGCTTCTATCAAAATAGAAAGTGTAGTAGAAGTCCAAGGTAAAGTTATAGAAAGAATAAGTAAAAATAATAAATTAAAAACAGGAGAAATTGAGATTTCAGTAGAAAAATTAACTATTTTATCAGAATCTCAAGATTTACCTTTGAATGTTTTTGGGAAAACAGAATCTTTAGAAGAACATCGTTTAAAATATCGTTATCTAGATTTAAGAACAGAAAAACAAAAACAATATTTAATTAAACGTCATCAAATCACACAAAATATTAGAAAAACTCTTTTAGATAATGATTTTTTAGAATTAGAAACTCCTATTTTATCAAAATCTACTCCTGAAGGTGCGAGAGATTATTTGGTTCCTTCCCGAATTCACCCTCATTATTTTTACGCTTTGCCGCAATCTCCTCAACTTTTTAAACAATTATATATGATTGCTGGTTTTGAAAGATATTTTCAAATAGCTCGTTGTTTTCGAGATGAAGATTTAAGATCTGATAGACAACCAGAATTTACTCAAATAGATATAGAAACTTCTTTTTTTTCCAAAGAAGAAGTTATGAATATAACAGAAATTATTATTAAAAATCTTTTTAAAGAAATTTTAAAAAAAGATTTAAAAACTCCTATTTATAGATTGACTTACGATGAAGCTTTAAATTTATATGGAACAGATAAACCAGATTTAAGGTTTGATTTAAAAATTAAAGATTTCACTTCTTTTTTTGATCCTAATTTTTTAATAAACGATAATATAAAACAAAAAATAAAAGGGATTAAAATCAATATCCAAGAAAATCCAAATCATTTTTCTAGAAAACAAATCGATTTATATAAAAAACAATTTCAAGAAAAATTTAAATTAAATTTAAATTTTATAGAAAAAAAAGATAATTTATATAAAGGTTATTTAAGTAAATTTGTTAAAGAGAAATCTTTTTTATCAGAAAAAGAAGTTTATTTTTTTGTTTGTTATTCTGATTCTGATCCTCTTAAAAAAGTTTTACAAGCTTTAGGTTTTTTAAGAATTGAATTAGCCAAAAAATTAGATTTGTTAAATAATCAAAAAGAATCTTTGTTGTGGGTGATAGATTTTCCTTTGTTTGAATTTGATAGTTTAGAAAATAAATATTATTCTTCTCATCATCCTTTTACAGCACCAAAAGATATAAAAGAATTATATCAATCTCCTGAAAAAGTTAAATCTAATTCTTATGATTTGGTTTGGAACGGTTATGAAATTGGTGGTGGTTCTTTGAGAAATTACCAATATCCTGTACAAGAATTTATTTTTGAAAAATTAGGATTAAAAAAAGAAACAATAGATAACAATTTTGGTTTTTTCAATGAAGCTTTAAAATATGGTGCTCCTCCGCATGGAGGAATAGCCTTAGGGTTAGATCGTTTAGTTATGTTATTTACTAAAACTAATAATATTAGAGATGTTATAGCTTTTCCTAAAAATCAAAGTGGCCAAGATTTAATGATGAAAAGCCCTAGTTCAGTTGATGAAGAACAATTAAATATTTTAAAATTGAAAAAAGTAAATAATAATAAAAAATAAAAAAAGGTTATATTGTGAGTCTGAGTTTGTGTTTAAAATTAAATAAAAAGCAGATTTATATAATTTCTGTCAGTGGCGGCGTTGATTCTATGGTATTATTAGATTATCTTTATAATTTAGAATATCATTTAGTTGTTGTTCATTTTAATCATCTTCAGCGTTCTAATTCTTTAAAAGATAAAGTTTTAATAGAAAGTTATTGCCAAAATAAAAAAATCCCTTTTAATTATTTTGAATTAAATATAGAAAAAAAAGATTTCCAAAATAAAGCTAGAATATTAAGAAAAAGAAAATTAAAAGAAGTAGCTTCTTATTACAAAACTTTTTATTTAATAACAGCGCACCATTTGGATGATTTGGCAGAAACTTTTTTATTTAAAATATCTCGCGGTAGCTCTATTTTAGGTTATAGTGGGATGCATTTATCAAATTATGTAGATAATTTTTATTTCATTAAACCTTTTTTATATGTTACTAAACAAGATATCATTGATTATGCTAAAAAAAATAACGTTCCTTTTTTAGAAGATTACACAAATAAATTAAATATATATACTCGTAACAAAATAAGGAATCAAATAATACCTCATTTTAAAGAAATGCATAATTTTTTAAATAATATTAAAAAAATGCATATTCAATTTAAAGAAGTTCATGATTTCATTAGAAAAGAAACTCATCTTTTTATAGCTCAAAAAAAGAAAAATAATATTTTTGATTTAAATTTATTTTTAAAATTAGATATCGTAATTCAAAAAGATATTATTTTATTTTTTTTAGAAGAAAAAAAAATAAAATCGAATTTTCATTTAATAACGAATCTAGTCGTTTTTTTAAAAAATAAATATAAACCTAATGGAAAATATTATTTTAATTCTGAATGGCAATTAATCAAAGAATATAATTTTTTTTGGTGGGGAGTAAAAAATATAAATAAACAAATAGAACCTTCCCCCAAACCTTTATTATTTGTTGCTGATAGTGATAATTTATTATTAGATTGTTTTATAAAACAAAAAATATTTTATGATGAAGAAAATATCACAACTCCTTTAATTTTAAGAAGAAGACGACCAGGAGATGTTTTGAAATTTACTTTTGGAACTCAAAAATTAAAAAAATTTTTTATTAATTCTAAAATCCCTTTAAATAAAAGAGATAATTTTTGGTTAATAATAGATCAAAAAAATAATATTATTTGGATTCCTCATCTTTATGTTAATAATGTTTTAGGGAAATCTAAAAAAATGTATATAGGTTTATATAAGGGATAAAATTATTTTTTTTAGCAAAATATAGTAATTTTTTATTTTATAAAATATAAATTATTAATTAAATATAATTAAGTTATTTATCCATTTTTAGAGGAGTTGTTGAAACAAAATGTATTCTTATCAAGAAATTATAGAAAAATTTTTACAATTCTTTAGACAATATTTTTCTACTTTTGTCGCTTTTTTAACAGGTTTTTTTTCTGGTTTTTTAGTTTTTTTATTATTATATTCATTCTCTATGATACGTACTTTCAATAAAAAAAAAAATATCAAAGAAACTAAAAATAATAATTTTTCTAAAAAAGATATGCTGGAATTAATTGAAAAAAAACAAAAAAAATTTCAAGAAGAAAATCAAAAAAAAAATGATGATTATTTTTTACATTTATTTCAAAATTGCCAAGAATTGATTTTAGAAATATCTTCTAAATTTTATCCTGATTCTTCATTTCCTTATTTAGAATTAACCCTTGATGAAGTTTTAATTTTAGTTCAATATATTCATGATAGAGTTGATGAGTTATTTAACAAAAAAATTCTATTTCTTTTCAGAAGAATTACTTTAAAAAAAATAATATTATTGAGAAAATCGATATTAGAAAAAAAATATATCCAAAAATATAAAAAAACTAATAAAGTTTTAAGTCGTATTTCTAATGTAGTTAATGTTATAAATCCTTTTCATTGGACAAAAAAAATATTTTTTAAATTATTTTATAATAAAATTTTAACTAAAATAGGAGACACAATTATATTAATTTTAGGAGAAGAAATTTATAAAATTTATAGCAAAACAATATTTAAATCAGAATTAAATTTGAATGATTTAATGGAGGAAATAGAAAAAGAACTTAATGAGAATAAAAATAATAAAAACTAAAAAAAAGTATAATTGTTATGGTTAACATTCAATGGTTTCCGGGCCATATGCACAAAACTTTAAAAGAAATTCAAAAAAATTTAAAATTTATAGATTGTATTTTGGTTATAATAGATGCTAGAATTCCTTTTTCAAGCATTAATTTTCAACTTTTAAAATTATTAAATAATAAACCTTTTTTAATTTTAATAAATAAAAGTAAATTAGGAGATTTAGAAAAAAATAATTTTTTTATTAATTTTTTAAATCAAAAAAAAATATATTATTTAAATATTGATTCTAAATATAGATGGAATATTAATCAAATATATCCTAAAATTAAAGAAATATTAGAAAATAAAAACATTAAAATAAAAAAAATAATCAAATGTATGATTGTAGGTGTTCCGAATGTAGGAAAATCTACTTTAATTAATTGCTTATCAGAAAAAAAAGTTGTTAAAACAGCTAATTCCCCAGGTGTTACTAAAAAATTACAATGGATTAATACAAAACAAAACATTATGTTATTAGATACTCCAGGTTGTTTATGGCCGAGATTTGATTATCCAGAAATAGGTTATTCTTTGGCTATTTGTAACTGTATCAAAGATACTCTAGTCCCGAAAGAAGAAATAATCATTTATTTTTTAAAATATTTAGGCAAACATTATCCTTTTTATTCACAAAAACTTTTTTCTTTAACTGAAACAGAATTAAAAAAAGAAAATTTATTAGAAACAATAATAAATAAAATAAATACAAAACAAAAAAATAATAATCAAAAAGAAAATTTTTTATTCAATTTTATTTTTAATAAAATAAAAAATAATCCGCTTCAAAAAATTAATTATGATTTAGAATTACAACATTTATTTAAATAAATAAATGATTATTTTTTTTAATAAAAAAAGGAGGATAACAGTTATGAAGAATACAGTTATTATTTTAGAATCTCCTGCCAAAGCTAAAACTATTAGTCGTTTTTTAGGAAAGGATGTTTTAGTTTTATATTCTAAAGGACATGTTAGAGATTTATCTTTAACTGGTAAAGATAGATTAGGAATTGATATTTTAAATAATTTTGAACCTAATTATCAAATCATAGACAAACAAAAAAAAACAGTAGATGAATTAATTAAAAAAACTAAAAATAAAAAAGTTTTTTTAGCTACCGACCCTGATAGAGAGGGCGAATCAATCGCTTGGCATTTAGCGCAAATATTAAAATTAGATGAGAAAGAAAAAAATAGAGTTTCATTTAATGAAATAACTAAAGATATCGTTCAAAAAGCTTTCGCTAATCCTTGTGTCATAAAAAAAGATTTAGTAAATTCTCAAGAGACAAGAAGAATATTAGATAGAATTATTGGTTTTAGATTATCATATTTAGTTCGAAAAATAAAATCTTCTTCCGCTGGGAGAGTACAGTCTGTTGCCTTAAAATTGGTTGTTGAATTGGAACAAGAACGTAATAATTTTGTTCCCGAAGAATATAATTTAATAAAAGCGCATTTTGAAAATTTTAAAGCAGATTTGATTATAACGCCAAAATGTTATAAAATAAAGAAAGAGGAAGCAGAAAAAATTGTTAAACAAATTGGAATTAGACCTTTTGTTTTAAAAGAAATTCAAAATAAAAAACAACAAAAAAAACCTCCTCAACCTTTTATTACCGCTACCTTACAACAAGAAGCTTTTAAAATACTTTCTTTTTCAGCTAAAAATACAATGTCAATTGCTCAAAAACTTTATGAAGGGATTGATTTAAACGGTCAAAGAATCGGTTTAATTACCTATATGAGGACTGATTCTTTTAGAATATCTGTAGAATTTTCTGAAAAAGTCCAAAAATTTATTAAAGAAAGATACGGAAAAGAATATTTAGGAATTTTAAAAACAAAAAAAGAAATAAATAACATTGGTGATGCTCATGAAGCTATTAGAGTAACTAATATAACAATGATTCCTGAAGATTTAACTCAATATTTAAATAAATATGAACTTTCTTTATATAAATTAATTTATGAACGTACTTTGGCGAGTTTTATGTCAAATGCTATTGTTAATAAAAATCAATTGTTTTTTGAAATTGATGAATTTTTATTTTTAGCAGAAGGACAAGAAATGATTTTTGAAGGTTATTATAAAGCTTTGAATAATTCTTTCAAAAATAATTTTTTACCTAATTTAAAAGTTAATCAAGAATATATTCCTAATAAAATTGAAATAATTCCTAAAACAACAACTCCTCCTGCTCGCTTCAATGAAGCTTCGTTGATTAAAAAATTAGAAATTTTAAAAATAGGTAGACCTTCAACTTATGTTTCGATTATTGAAATTTTAAAAAAAAGATTTTATATTCAAATAGAAGATAAACAAATTATCCCTACCGAAATAGGAACCATCACTAAAGATTTTTTAGATAAATTTTTTTCTTCTTTAATTAATGTTAATTATACCGCTCAAATGGAAAAAGAATTAGATGATATTTCTTGTGGTAAAATAAATAAATTAATCATTTTACAAAATTTTTATAAATTGTTTCAAAAGCTTTTTCAAACAGCTTACGAAACGATTCAAAAAAACAAACCCAAAATAACTCAACAAAAATGCGATTTATGTGGTGATTTTTTAGTCGAAAGAAGAAGTAAATACGGTCTTTTTTTAGGATGTAATAGTTTTCCGAAATGTAAAAAAGTTGTTAGTTTAAAAAAATAATTTTATAAAAAGGTATAAATTGTGTTTAAAAAAATAAAAAAAATTTTAAAATCTTACAAAAATATTCCTAATTTTTTTAAAAAAAAAGAATCTAAAAATTCAATATTTTCATTCATTGATAGGTCAGAATATAATTTTTCTAAGTGGCGTCAAAATATTTTTAAAAAAGAAAATATTCATTCCCTTTTAATAGATGAATTAGAGATTTTATTTATTAAATCAGATATAAGTGTATCAACAGCTTCTTCTTTGATAAAAGAAATAAAAAATCAAATAAAAATAAAAAAAATTACCAAATCTGCGGAATTATTACCTTTGGTAAAAAAAATTCTTATTGATTTTTATCAAAAAAATGATACTTCTATTAAAAAAAAGAATATAATAGGTGTAAATCAACCAAAAGTATATTTATTTGTCGGTGTCAATGGCGTAGGAAAAACATCTACTATTGGTAAATTAGCTTTTAAATTTAAAAACGAAAATAAAAAAATTTTGTTAGTTGCAGGTGATACTTTCAGAACAGGAGCGGTAGAACAACTAAAACAATGGGGTAAAGAAAGTGATACTGAAGTTTTTTATAAAGAAGGTTCGATCACTCCTTCGAGTTTATTTTTTGAAGCTTTAAATTATGCTAAAAAAAACAAATTTGACGTTGTTTTGTGTGATACATCTGGTAGATTAGAAAACAAAGTTAATTTAATGAAAGAATTGGAAAAAATCAAAAAAGTTATTGATAAACAAATTAATGGTATCCCTTATGAAACTTTTTTAATTTTAGATTCTATGACGGGACAAAGTAATTTAAAACAATTTGAAATTTTTAACAAAACAGTCTCTTTAACAAATATTATTTTAACTAAGTTTGATGGGATATCTAAAGGTGGATTTATTTTAGCTATAAAACAATTATATAATTTGCCGATAAAATATATAACTGTGGGTGAAAAAATAAACGATTTAATGATTTTTGATATCAATGAATATATCGATAATTTATTCCAAGATTGATCATATATAAAAAAATTTGATTTTAATATTCGTAAAAAGGTATAAAAATAAATGAGTTTTTTAAACGATTCTTTAATTAAAATTGTTAATAAAATTAGAGGAAAAAAAATTATTAATTTACAAGATATCGAAAATATTATGCAAGATTTTCGTTTATCTTTATTAGAAGCTGATGTTAATTATGATGTTGTTAATGAATTAAACGAATTAATAAAACAAAAAACTTTAAAAACAGAAGTTTTAAAAGGGCTTCAACCTCAGGAACAAATAATCAAAATTA
This sequence comes from Candidatus Phytoplasma luffae, assembly GCF_018024475.1. Lineage (GTDB taxonomy): Bacteria > Bacillota_I > Bacilli_A > Acholeplasmatales > Acholeplasmataceae > Phytoplasma > Phytoplasma luffae. The sequence goes on from NZ_CP054393.1 coordinate 490,922, forward strand.
TAAAAGAAGTTTTTACATTAATTTTAGGTCATCAAAATATTCCTTTAAATTTAAACAAAAGTTTAGATATTATTCTTTTAGTAGGTTTACAAGGGAGCGGAAAAACAACAACAGCAGGAAAATTATCTTTTTTTATCAAAAATAAAATGCAAAAAAAAGTTTTATTGATTGCTGCTGATATCTATAGATTTGGCGCTATCCAACAATTAAAATCTATTGGTGAAAAAATAAATATAGAAGTGTTTAGTTCAGAAGATAAAAACGTTCAAAACATTGTTCAAAAAGGTGTTGAATACGCTTCAGATAATGATTTCCAAACGGTTATTATAGATACAGCTGGTCGCCTTAATATCGATTTAGAAATGATAAAAGAAATCCAAAATATAAAAAAACAATTTAAACCTTCTGAGGTTTTGATAATAGCAGATTCTCTTTTAGGTCAACAATCAGTTAATATTGTGAAAAGTTTTCATGAACAAATAGAAGCTACAGGTATTATTTTAACTAAAATGGACGCCGATACTAAAGGCGGTGCTGCCTTATCTATGAAATACGTAACTAAACTACCTATTAAATTTATATCTTCTTCTGAAAAACATAATGATAATAATTTTGAAATTTTTCATCCGGATCGCATCGCTTCTAGACTTTTAGATATGGGTGATATTTCTACTCTTATCGAAAATGTAGAAGAAAAAATAAATACAAAACAAAATATGGATATTTTGAATAAAATTTTAGATGAAGATTATAATTACAACACTTTATTAAAACAATTAGAATTATTAAAAAAATTAGGTTCTATGAAAAAAATGTTACAATTTATCCCTGGTATGGCTTCTAAATTAAAAAATATGCCTTCTATGGATGATGATTTTATTAAAAAATTTAAATTCATTATTCAAAGCATGACTGAAGAAGAAAAAAATAGACCTCAATTAATCGAAAACAACAATAGAAGACGGACAAGAATTGTTAAAGGTTCAGGTAGTCAAATGAGTGATATCAATAATTTAATTAAATTTATCAAAAAACAAAAACAGATTTCTAAACAAATGGAGAATTTTGATCTTAATGATTTAGAAAATCCTGAAGATTTATTAAAAAAATTTCTTAATTAAATCAAATATTTTATTTTAAAATAAAATATTTATGATGGAGAAACAAAAAAATAAAAATATGCATAAATTAGTTTTAGTAGATGGAAACTCATTAGTTTTTAGAGCTTATTACGCGACTTATTATAAAAACAAAACATTAATGCAAAACAAAGATAATCAAGATGTAAACGCTTTAATAGTTTTTAAAAATATGTTTCAAAAAATTTTAGAACAAACAGAAAATTATATTTGTGTCGCTTTCGATTCTAAAAAGAAAACTAAAAGACATGAAATTTATGAATCCTACAAAAAAGGACGTTCTAAAACACCTCAATCTTTGATTGATCAAATTGTTTTGATAAAAGAATATTTAAATTTATTAGGGGTTAGATATTGTTCAGAAAACGGTTTTGAAGCTGATGATATTATCGGAACTATCGCTAAACAAGCAAGTGAAAATAATATTTGTGTTGTTATTTTTTCTAGTGATAAAGATTTTCTGCAATTGATAGATAATAATATAAGTGTAGCTTTGATAAAACAAGGTTTAAAAAATGTTATTTATTACGATAGTAAAAAATTAGAAGAAAAATTTTTTTTAAAACCTAAACAAATAGTTGATTTTAAAAGTATTGTCGGAGATGGTTCTGATAACATCAAAGGGATTCCTTTGATAGGTCCTAAAACCGCTACTAAAATATTAAATCAATTTCACAATTTAGAAAATATTTTTGATAATTTAGAAAAAATGAATGAAAAAATCAAAAATAAATTTATCCAATATAAAGAAAAAGTGTTTTTTAATCGTTCTTTAATAACTCTTAACACTTCAGTCCCTTTGCCTTTTAATTATAAAGAAACTAAAATTCAAAAAAAAGAAAAACATTTATTAAAATTTTTTTTAGATAAAAATAAATTAAAAAAAGGAATAAAATAAATGAATTATAATCGACAAGAAATACAACCAGAAATGGAACAAGAAATAAAAGAATCACCACAATTTATATTTTATCCCGCGCCTAAAAATAATGTATTATCCAAAATTAAATTAATTTTAGAAATTTTATTTCTTTTTTTATTATTTATTTATATTGTTCCTTTTGATTTTGGTATTAAACAAAAACCATACTCAAATAATGAATGGGAAAAAGAAAAAGAAGTTAAAATCCCGGATAATAAGTGTTTAACTATTGAAGATGATTTTGTAGGTTATGAAGAAATAAAAGATAATATAACAAAAGAAATAATTGATGTTATAAAAGATCCATCCAAAGCAAATGATATTCCAAGAGGAATTTTATTACATGGCGAACCTGGTGTAGGAAAAACTTATTTAGTTAAATGTTTAGCCGGTTCATTAAAAGGACTAGCGCCTTTTTTTGAAATTAACGGTTCTGATTTTGTCGAAATGTATGTAGGTAGAGGGGCAGCTCGTGTTAGAAAAATTTTTTCATACGCTAAAGAAGTAGCTAAACAAAAAAACCAAAAATATTTTTTGATTTTCATTGATGAAATTGATTCTATCGGCGCTAAAAGAAGTGATCATGCTGAAGAAATTAATAATAAAGAATCAGAACACGCTTTTAATGCTTTATTATCTGAAATAGATGGCTTTAGTTCTGGTAATAAAGAACAACAAGGTCCTTATGGGATTGTCATCGGAGCCACTAATAGAATGAACATAATAGATGATGCTTTAAAAAGAGAAGGACGTTTAGGAAAACATTTAAAATTAACAACCCCTAATGAAAAAGGGATAAAAGAACTTTTTAAATATTTTTTTAGAAAAAAAAATAAAACACAAATTCAAACACTCTTAGAACAACCATCTGTAGAATCAAAATATGACAATTTAGTAAAAACCTTAAAAAAAATGAAATTTACTCCTTCTGATATTTATTCTTTGGTTAAAGAAATTTTAAAAAATAATGTTTCGAATCTGAATGAAGGTAATATAATAAATAAAATTTATGATTCTTTTGATGAAATAATAATAGGCCCTATTAATGATGACAACAATAAAGGATCAAAAGAATATAAAAAAAGAATTATCGCGCATGAATTAGGACACGCTTTTGTCGCCAAAGAATTAGGATTAAAAGTTGTTAGAATCAATTTCAGTTCCAGACAAAATATAGGTGGTTATGTTATAAGTATTCCTAAAGAAGATAATGATATGATGACTGAAACAGATTTTCTTAAGAAAATAATAGTTTTGTTAGGCGGAAGAGCGGCGGAAAAAGTTTTTAATAAGGATATTAGTATAGGTTCAGGAGATGATGTATCAAAAGTCGAGGAACTAGCTAAATGTATGGTTAAAGACTACAAAATGAAATGGACAGAAATTTATTCTAATACAGAAATTGATCCTAATTCTAATTCCAATCTTGAAAATGAATATCTTTTGGGTTCAGAAAATAACGAAGACAAAATAAGAAAAATTATAGATAATTCTTACAAAAAAGCTTTAAAAATTTTGGATAACAAAAAAGAAAAAATAAAACTTTTAATTGATAAAATATACGAAACAATAGAAAACAATAATAATGAACAATCTATAGGAGAAGAAAAATTTGACGAATATTATCAAAATTATTTATAATTTTCAATTATTTTTTTGAAAAAAATATATTAAATTTTCAAAAGAAAGAAAAATAAATTATGCGTATTCCTACAGTAAGATTATTTAAAAAAAATCATAAAATTTCTAAAGAAAAATGGAATCAAATTTTTGATGAAATTCGTTATACCCCTTCTTCTTTCGATTTACAACCTTGGGTTTTTTTTGTTATTGAAGATAAAAAAAATAAAAACAAATTAAAAACAATAATCCAAGGTAATAAAGATCAATTAGAAACTAGTTCTTCTATGGTGTTGATATGCGGTAATTTAAATAAAACAAAATCTGCGGAATATATTTATAAACAAAAGTTATTAAATAAAGAAATCACTAAAGAACAAAAGAATGTTTTTTTAAATAAAATTAAAAAATATTATAATACAATAAGTGATACAAGGATCCAAAATGAAACTTTTTTAGAATGCGGTATTATTTCTTTACATTTTGTTTTAACAATTCAAAATTTAGGTTATAATGCTTGTTTTATAGGAGGATGTTCTTTTGATAAAATAAATGATTTATTTGATATCTCTAATGATTATATTCCTATTATTTTGTTAGCTGTAGGAAAAAAAGATATAATAAATGTACCAGAAAAAATTAAAAAATTTAAAATAAATGTTGAAGATTTTGTTTTTTTCTTATAATTTATTGTTTGAATTATAATATATTACATTTTAAAATTATTTATGAAATTTTTATTTGTTTATTTTTTTTTTTTTTTAAAACAAATTGTTATAAAAAATGAACAAATATATAAAAATATTTTATTTTAATTAAAAATTTTTATTAAAATTTTTAATTTTATATGATATATATTTTAATGTATTATTAACAAAATATATAGTTAATATATTTTGTTTTTTTATATCTTTTATCTTTTTTTAAATAACTTTTATATAAATAAAAGTTATTTTTTAAAATCGTTTTTAAATATTTTTATTTTTATTTTATTTTGTTATATATTTTATATTATTTTATATGTGGTATTTATATAAAAATATTAAAAAGAATAATTATTTTTATAATATTTTTATATAAACAAAGGGAATAAAAGAGTGAATATAATAATAATGATAGGCCCCCCCGCCTCAGGAAAAGGAACTCAATCTTTAATTTTATCTAAATGTTTATCTATTCATCATATTTCTATAGGTGATATTTTTCGAGAAAATTTTAAAAAAAAGACAAAATTAGGGAAGATAGTTATTTCTTACATTAATCAAGGTTTATTAGTTCCAAATCAAATAACTAATTCCATGGTTAGCGAAACCTTAACCGAAGATAAAATAAAAAAAGGTTTTATTTTGGATGGTTATCCTAGAAATATTAATCAAGCTCAATTTTTAACAGAAGAATTTAAAAAAAGAAATATTCAATTAAAAAAAGTATTTTATTTTAATGTTGAAGAAAAAATATTAGAACAAAGAATGATGGGGAGAATAGTTTGCACTCAATGTGGTGAAATTTATAATAAAGAAAAAAAACATCCAAAGATAAATGGTTTATGCGACAACGATAATAGTGTTTTAATACAAAGAAAAGATGATAATTTAGATACTTTTAACCAACGTTTATCTATTTATAAAAGTGAAACCTTTCCTTTAGTAGAATATTACAAAAAAATGAATAAAATTTTTGAAATTAAAATAAAAGATGGTCTTGAAACTATACAAGATATAACAAACACAATATTAAAACAATTATAAAAATAAAAAAATTTTTTCTATTTATTTAATAATATAAAAATAAATAGAAAAAATTTTTTTATAAAAAGAATAAATATAAATATTTTATTTTTTAAATAATAAAAAATCCGATTATTAAAATTAAAATAATTAGATTTTTTTTAGAAAATTTCTAAAAAAATGACAATAAAAATAAAAATATTATCTAATTTTATTTTTATATTGATAATATTTTATTCTCCGTTATACAATAAAATTTATTTATATGGGGAAAAAATTTCAGAAGAATTAGAACAAGAATCTAATTCTATAAAACGTTTAAAATTTATTTTTCCGAAATTAAATAATAATCCTGAATTATTAAAAAAGGTTTTGGAAGAGATAACAAAAGAATTTGATAATCCTATTTATTATAAGGAATCTAAAAAAAATATAAAAGAAAAAATTCATTTATTAGATCGATATAATATAATAAATGAATTTCCTGATGTTTTTGAACAAACAGTTTATGATATAAATAATTTTGTATTTGTTTTTATAGCTGATAAAGTAGATTTTACAAATTACGAAAAATATCTTCAACACAAAAAAAACAATTTCGATTCAAATTTAGGATTTTTTTGGAAAAATTGGCAACCATCTAATACCGAATTTATTTCTAAATCAAAAATTAATTTCTTAATAAATGTTTTTGAAGAAATTATGATTTTAGAAAAAGAATTAAATATTCAAAAAAATATAAACGTTAATGACCAAATTATAAAACAATTAAAAAATAAAATAAAAGAATATGATGATTTATTACAAACACAAGAAAACAACATTACAGAGAAAACAAAAGAAATTGAACAATTAAAATTAGAAATTTTAAATAAAAATATTGATTTTAAACAATTAAATCAAGAAATACAAACAAAAAACAATTTTTTGAAAAAATATGAAGAAAAATTAAAAGAACATCAAATTTTATCACAAGAAGAAAAAAATCTTTTACAAAACAATATTGATAAAATTAATAAAGAATTAAAATTATTGTATCAAAAATTACAAGAACAAGAGTTATTTTTGAACTCGAAAGAACAAAAAATTAAAGATATATCGATAGAATTGAAAATCAAATTTCAAGAAATAGAAGAAATTAAAGAATTTAATCAAAAAGAAAAAAATTTTTTACAAGAAAGTATAAAAAATAAAATAGAAAACATTAATGAATTAAAAAAAATTATAAACGACTTTGAACAAAAAATCGGAAAATTACATAATAATTTAGAACATTATAAAACTAAATTACAAATGCAAGAAGAAAAAATTAATAATTTAGAAATCAATTCAAAAAGAAAAGAAAATGAAATCTATTCATTAAAACAAGATATTAATTCTAAAAATATAGAATTGAATAAAAAAAAACAAGAATTACAAAACCAAAAACAAGGTTTTATGTTTTTCCAAAATAAATTAAAAAATGAGATAAGTCAATTACAAATCGATATTCAATATTTCCAAAATAAATTAATGCGTAAAGAAATTATTTTAAATTCTAACAATGAAGAAATTAATGATTTAAAGGAAAAATTAAAAGATAAACAAAAAGAAATAATTCAAATAAAAACTTTAAATCAACAAGAAAAAGAAATATTAAACAGAAAATTAGAAGAAAATATTTCTAAAATTAAAAAAATAGAACAATTTTTAGCACATAATCAACAAGAAATTAAAGAAATCAAAGAAACTATTTTAATACAAGAAAATATAATAAAACAAAAACAATTTCAAATTGAACAAATTAAAGATAATATAGAAATTAAAAAAAATATTATATTCTCTTTAAATAGACAAATTAATTCTTTTAAAGAAGAAATTGAAAATAAACAAAAAGAAATTGATGAAAATAAAATATTATCAGAAACAGAAAAAAAAAATTTACAAAGAGAAATTGAAATAAATAAAATTAATATAAACACTTTAATAGAACAAATTCAAACAAAAGAAGATAATTTGACAGAATATAAACAAGAAATTTTTTCTTTATCAAATGCGTTAAAAAACAAAAAAGAAGAAATTGAACAAATTATACAAATGAATGAATTAGAAAAAAATAAATTAAAAAATATTATTGATAATCAGATTTCACAATTAAAAATAAATTCAGATCAATTAAAACTTTTACAAGATGAAATAGATAAATTAAATGAAAAAATTGAAAATCAAAATATAATTATTGCTAAAAAAGAACAAAAAATTAATAATTTAAAAGATAAAATAAAAAATAACAATATAGAAATATCATCTTTAAGTAAAAAAATAGAACAAACAGAAAAACAATTAAAACTTAATGCAGAAGAATTATTAAAAAATAAAAATTTATCAGAAACAGAAAAAAATAATTTAAACCAAGAAATAAAAGAATTAGAAGCGAAAATTAAAAAATTACAAGATGATATATCTTTAAAAAGCGATAATTTAAATAAATTACAAGAAGAAAATGAATTATTAGGAATTGATTTAAACAAACAAAAAGATAAATTAAAACAAAATCAAATTTTGAACGAACATGAAAAAACATTATTAGAATCAAAAATAGATCGAACATTGCATTCTTTAGAACAAAATCAATTTGATTTAAAAGAGTATAAAAATAAAATAGAAAATTCATTAAAAGATAATACATTATTTACTCGTTTAGTTTTGGAGTCAATGCGTAATATAGGTGATATGAATAAAGAAGTATTTCGTTTTATACACGAAATAAATAGCAAACAAGAAAATAAAAAAATAAATAATAATTTATTAGATAGTTTTGTTCAAAAAACTGATAAATTTCCTAATTTTAAAGATGTTATAGGTTCAGAAGTCGCTGTACAACAATTAAAAGAAAGTTTAACTCATTTAAAAAATACAGAATTATATAAAAAAATGGGAAATAGTAAATCCCCTAAAGGAGTTTTATTATATGGACCGCCAGGAACAGGAAAAACTTTTTTAGCAAAAGTATTCGCTAAAGAAGCTGGGTTACCTTTTTTTGCTGTATCATCAGATGATTTCTCTAGAAAATATGTTGGAGAAGCACCACAATTAATTAAAAAACTTTTTGAAGAGGCTAGAAAAAACGCTCCTAGTATAGTTTTAATAGATGAATGCGAAGTGGCTTTTCGAAAACGTAATAGCGATGGTTTGAATTCAGATCATGGTAATGTTATTACTGCTTTTTTATCTCAAATAGAAGGTATTCAAACAGATCCGAAAAAACCAGTTTTTGTTATTGGTACTACAAATTTTAAAGATGAAATTGATGATTCTATTTTAAGTCGTTTTAATAAATTAATTGAAATCGGTTTATGGTCTGAAAAAGATTTGAATATGTTTTTTAAAACGTTATCTAAAAAATATAAATTAGATTTAAGAGCTTATAAATATTTAGATATTTTAACCCAAATGATTGTTGATTCTAATTTAGATTATTTAAGGACAGCTAGAAAATTAATAGAATTATTAGAACAATCCGCTGTAATTGCGACAAATCAACACAAACATTTGAATATTTTACCTATCGATTTAGAAACTGTTTTAAAAAGGATTATCGATCCACAATCAAAAATAAATTGGGAAAATCATAAACATGAAAAACATAATAGAAATGAATTATTTGATATTACAGAATATAAAAATATAGCGATTGAACATATTTTTAAAGATAGCGAAGAACTTGATAAAAGAAAAGGATTTTTTTCTTTAATAAAAGAAAAATATGATGTTCATAAGAAATTTGTATATAATATAAATAATAAAAATGAATTTTCAGAAGTAGAAATATCAAAAGATGGACTAGAACAAATAAAAAATTTTTATTCATCAGAAAATCCTATACCTGAAGGTTTAATAGGTTTTTATTTCGAAAATATACAAAAAAACGAACAAAATAAATCAATAAAAAGTATTTCTTCTATAGAAGATATTTTAGATGAAGCTGTCAAAACCAAAGATCAAAAAATTTATTTTATTTGGGATATAGAAAAAATTAAACAAAATAAAATAATGATTGATGACATTGTAAACAAATACCAAAATATGTATTCTTTTTTAAAATATGATTATGTTTTTAATGATCAAATATCACAAATGCATTCACAAATAGCAATAAATAAAGAAGGCATAACAAAAGAAATAATTAAATATATCGACGATATAAAAAAAAGATTATTTTTTGATGTTAATAGTTATTTGACTAAAATAAATAATTTGGCGGATTCTGAAAACAATTTATATATTGAAAATAAAATAAAAACAAAAATAGAAGAAATATTAAATTCAAATACTTTTATCAATTTCGAACAAATAAAAAATAAAATTATTCATGATATGGAACAAAGTTTAAATCAAAACTTAGAATCATCTTTAAAAGAAAAAATTGATTTTTATATTCAAAAAATAAATCTTAATGAAGAAATTTTTTCAAAAACAGAAATAGAACAGTTAAAAGATAAAATTAAAGAAGATACAGAAAAAAATTTAATAATGTTTAAAAATTTTTCTTTAAAACAAATTAAAGAAAAAATAAAAGAAATAGAAAATAAATATAATGATGAAATTTTTCAAAAAAAATGGAAAAATATAATAGATAAAATAAATATTAATTTTCATTTAGAAAAAGATAAAATAGTTGTTTATTTAGAAAATAAAACTAAAAAAGAATTGTTCTATCAAAATTTAAATTTAGAAGAAATAGTTGATACCCTGAATAGAGAATCTCAAAATCAAATTGAAAAAATAAAAAATAATTTAAATAAGAAAATATTGAATAATATTCAAAATTATATTTTGATAGATAATATTTTAGGATCTGATTTTATTAATGAAGATATTGAATTAATAAATAAAGGGGCAATATTAATGGTTCAAAATGAATTAAAAAAAGAAAAAATATCAGAAGAAGAAATTGATAATAAAATATTATCTTTTGTTAAAAATTATAAAATAAAAAATAAAACAACAGATAAATATGATCATTTATATTCTTGGATAAAAAATAATTTTTATTGGCTCCAATACGTATTGATTATAATATTATTTAAATTTTTTATGAAAAAAAATAAAAGAAAATATAAAAAATAAATATTTACAAAATTTTATTAAAAAAATATTGATTCTAATTTTTAAGTATACTGTAAACGATAACCTTCATATAATTACAGTAAAAATAACAATATTTAATAGAATTTCAAAGATTCAGATGATGATTTATTAGCGGGTTATTTTGGCAACGGTGAAAGAAAAGAAAGAAACTATTTTTTATGACTTTATTGATTTAAGATGGGTAGGTAAGGGTTATTATCATATGTATTGTTTTCGGAAAATAGATGATACAAATAAACAAACTTTATTAGATCATAAAAATATGTCATAATTAAATAAATTTAATGATACTTTTTAGTATTCTCGTTTAACAAATAGAATAATGAAAAAAATTTTAAGAAAGCTTTCGCCAATAATTATTAAAAAAATGCCAACTGATGGTTTTGTTGGCGAAGTTATTTTAAATATTTCATCTGATTTGTTTTCAGAAATGGTAATTAATTATTAAATCAAGCAATTGAAGGTAATTCTCAAGCTTTGGCATTAGCAAGTAAAATCATTCATCATTCAGAAAGAACTTGCCCAGGGATAATTGAAGTGTTCCAAAACTTTAGACACTTTTTGTTTTTTAAAATTTCTTTAAGGCTAACTATTAAGTTAGTCTTTTTTTATTCTCTAAGAATAAAATTAATTTTCATATCTTTTCTAAAAACGTTTTTAGAAAGGGATTAAATGTTAAGAAAAAAATTATTTAAAGATTTTTTAAAAAATAAAAAGAATTTAGAAATAAGAGATCAATTAATTGATCTTCATTTGCCATTAATAAATAAAATTGTTGGTAAATTTAAATATTATCCTAAATTGCTCCAAAAACAAGATTTATATCAAGAAGGAGTTTTAGGATTAACGAAAGCCCTAAGTAATTACCAAGATTTAGGTTATGACTTTATCGCCTATGCAAAACCAACAATTAAATCTGAAATCAATGAACTAATAAGAAAAAGTTATTCTCCTTCAATCCCACAAAAATCTACTAAACCAAACAATATTAGTTTTCAAGAAGAAAAATATCAACCTTATAAAATCAGCAACCCCAATCCTCATCAATTATGGTTAAAACAAACAAATCACGAATGTTTGTTAAAAAAACTAAAAAAGAAATTAAGTAAAACAGGATTTAATATTATTTGTTTAAGTTTTGGTATCACTTTAGACAACATCAACGAAACTTATCAACGACCTCATACCAACCAAGAGATCGCGCTAAAAATAAATTTAAAACTTCAAACAATAATCAACATCAAAAAAATAGCTATTCTAAAATTAAAACCTAAAAAACCAATGGAGAAATAAAAAAATGTTAAATAAAGTTCAATTAATCGGCCGCATCACTAACGCCCTAGAATCACAATACATTCATATTAATAATGAACAAATCACAAAAATTGATTTCAACTTAGCTATCAACAATAAAGATAAAGTTCAATTCATCCACTGTGTTGCCTTTCGTAATCAAGCAGAAAACATGAGTAAATATTTACACAAAGGTTCAAAAATATATATAGAAGGAACATTATCTATTCAAAAATACACTAATAACGAAAACCAAAACAAAACCAATACTAAAGTTATTTTAAACAATGTTATCTTTTTAGATAATAACCCCCCAACCCAAAATTAAAAAGGAGTCACTAAAATGACAAAAAAAGAATTAATCAAAACTATCGCAGTAATGCATAAAACTTCGGTTACTCAAACCCAAGATTTTTACAACTCGTTCGAAAATGCTTTAATCAAAGCAATCACATCCAACGAAGAAGTGGTATTATCACCTTCAATTGGCAAATTCATCTTAAAATCAAGAAAAGCCCGCGTGGGAAGAAACCCCCAAACAGGTAAAAAACTCAAAATCCCTACAAAAACTGTGGTAAATTTTAAACTTTCTAAAACTATTAAAGATGAAGTCAAAAACCTTAAATTAAAATAAGGAGAATAAATTATGTTTATTTTTTCATTATTTGCAACAATTAGCAATTTTATCTTAAATTACTCTAAAGGATTTAGCACTACCGAAATCCTTGAACGAAGAATAGACGGAATCCAAACAACGATTTTCACTATTCTTATTGTCTCTGGTTTCAAACCTATTTTTAAATTAATTGCAAATATTTTGATTTTCGTCAAAGATTTGATTTTAGGCCTCTTTTTCCCCAACAAAAAACTCCAAAATTTAGAAATCCAAAACGCCAAACAAGAATATTTAGAAAAACAGTTATTAAAAAAACTAGATAAAATAAATGAAAACCAAGAAAAACTCCAATCCCAATTAGAAGTGCAAAAAGTAAAAGTTGCTCATTGGCAAGAGAAAAAAGCAAGAAAAAAAATACTAAAATTAAAAAACAACAACAAACCTCACGGAAAGGAAAATGAAAATGAATGAACTTAATTTCGCCATTGGATTTATCGTTGGCGCCCTATTCGCAACTGCTTTAATGTTTATTATCAAAAAAATCTTTTTTAATTTTTTTCCATTACCAGAAATTAATAAAACAGATGAAACTAAAAAAGATAACAAACCCAATAAATCATCTTCAATTATTCCAAACCCAAATAACAATTCAAAAGAAAAAAATAATTTAGAAAGTGAAAATAATTAAATGAAAATTAATAATTTAAACCAACGAACTTCTGAGTGGTATAATCATCGCAAAAAATATATCAATGCCTCTGAAATAGGAAGTATTACAGGAAATGACAAATTTAGAAGTTTAGAACAATTAATACATGACAAAATATTTGGAACAACATTTACAAGCAATAAATTCACCGAACACGGCAACAAAACCGAACCCCTAGCGAGAACTTTTTTTGAAAAAATAACTAATCTAAAATTCCCTGATACCATCTTTACTGATGATACTTTAGATATGTTTTCTGCAAGTCTTGACGGTTATAACGAACAAACCAACACTTTATTAGAAATTAAATGTCCTTATGTAGATGAAAATAACAACATCTCCTCTACTTGGAATGGTTTCTTTTCACATAAAAAAATCCCTTCTAATTACTGGGCGCAAGTTCAATGTCAATTATATTGTTCTCAATCTAAATTCGCTTATTTCTTTGTTTATTTTAATGACACTAATTATCATGTTGTTAGGGTTTATCAAGATAATAATTTTATTAACCAAATGATTGCAGACGGCAAAAAGTATTTAGAATTATTAAAACTCAATAAACAAGAATTACAACAGACAACTTATTTAAAAAAATTAAGTAAATTTAAAATATAAAAAAAAGAAAGGAAACTAAAAATGAAAATCCAAAAAAACCAAAAATAATTATTAAGAAAAAAACAATTTAGAAAGTAACAAAGAAATAAATAATTAATACAAAGGAGAAAAAACATGTCAAAAAAAATAATTATCACTAAAAAACCAAATAAAAAATTAACCAAAACCCAAAACCCAAATCAAAAAATATCAATCCCAGAAACAAAAAAACTCAATCATCACATTTCACCCCCAACTCCTAATATCAATAAACTAAATTTATTAAAAATAATTACTTATTTAACTATCATTTTATATTTTATTTTACATGTCAACGTTATTTATTACCAAAACCAAATCCCTTGGTTAACAACAGGAATCAATAATTTTATTGATTTAATTAAAACAATTTTTTCAGGAGGAAACAAATAATGAAAACACAAAATAAAAATAAAATATTAATTATCATAACATTTGTAATTGTTCTATTTTTCTCAATTATCTCAATTTATGCTTTAAACGATTACTTTAACAAACAAAGAAAAGAAAAAATAAATTTAATAAATGATTTTCCTATTTTCACTGTTGAACGAACGGGTGGCAACAACGAAAATCAAATACTTTTGCCGATTTCAATTCCTAACTTAAGCCAAAAAAAATACAATCACTTAATTACTATCGAACACGAAGCAATCCTTAACTCAAATGGAATAGATATTTCAATACCCTTATATTTAAAATTATCAACCCAATATAACACTAACCAATCCTTTAACAACCCAGAAAAATATTTAAACATAAGCCTCAAAGTTAATAACAATGATTATGACGACACAAAACGTCCCCAAATGATATTAAACGACAAAGGTATTGGAATTATTAAAATTCAAATTAGCATCGAACAAAAAGAAATCATCAATTCCAAAAACCCTCAATTAGAATTAATTTGTGATTACGAATTAGTCGATTCCCAAGGTAAATCTTTCGAAGGCGGAAATCAAACTATCGAAAACAAAATTGCTCAATTAGCAAAATAAAATATTAAAAGACTAAACAAAATTTGTATTAGTCTTTTTTTATTTTTCAGAAAGGTATTAATATGAAAATGAATATTAAAAAAAATCAAAATAAAAATTTAAATCCAACTAATTTAATAATAATCATTATAACATCTATCATTTTATTTTTAGGAATTCAAGTTTGGATCCACCATCAAGCTTTAATCGAAAATCAAACCCAAATCCTAAATCATCATAAAAGATTAGAAACCCAAAACAAAACTAACCAAGAAACTAAAAAATATTTAGAAGACCAAATAACTAAAAATAATTCATCACCAGAAAAAATTCAAACTTTTTCTTCATCAGAATTACAAGAAAAAACAATAATCCCGAACGATAACCAAGAAGAATTATTATTTAAACCTTCTAACAACAATAAATTCCCAGGATTCAACCAACTAATCGGTTTCAAAGAAGAAAAACAAGCATTAGATGGATTTATTGATTATCTCAACAACAAAGAAAACTACCAAAATATTGGAGAAATCGAATCTCCTCTAGGTATTTTAATGTATGGAGCCCCTGGAACAGGAAAAACCACTCTCGCAAGATCCTTAGCCAAAGAAACTAATTTACCCTTCTTTGAAGTAAGCAGCTCTTTATTCTCACAAAAATACAAAGGTATCGCCCCTCAATTAGTCAAAGATTTATTTATGACAGCTCGCGAAGAAGCAGCCCAAAACAATGGCGCAATCATCTTTTTAGATGAATGCGAAACTATCTTTACTGATTTAAGCACTTTAGAAACTGATTCAGAAATTGCCAATGTTGTGAATCAATTCAAAACTGAATTGACATCTTTTAAAAACAACCCTGAAAAACCTATTTTCATCATTGGAGCTACAAACCACATTAACCAAATCGATGATGCCATCAAATCAAGATTCACTTACAATATCGAAGTCAAACCAGGCAACAAAGAAGAAAGAAAACAATTCCTAGAATTTTTAATCAACAAACGTAAAAACCCTTATAGTGAAGAAGCCAAACAATACTTATATGAAGTCATTAACGAAGCTTTAGAAATATTACCGCCAAACCATCAATTCAAACAAGCCAATCGTACTTTGGAAAACCTCTTAAAAACAACAGTAACAATCTTTGCGAAAAACAGAGGTCAAGGTGAAACTAGAAGAAATGAAATCAACAAAGAAGATTTAAAACAAGCATATAAAATGATAATTTCTCCTAATATAAATATATTAGACCAAATAGAAAAAAACCAAAAAGGAGATGAATAATATATGTTAACACCATTTGACTTAATCAAAGGATTTTTATCATTTAAATCTTATTTCACCTGGTTTTTAATAGCCACTACCATCTTTAGTCTATTTGTTTTCTTTAAAAGAAAACTTTCACCCACTCAACAATCAACAACATCATGGAAAGGCTATTTAACTTATTTTTTAATTATAATTGGTATTTTAAGTTTCATTTATTTATGTTTCTTTCATAAAACAGAACCATCATCTAAATATGCAGGGCAATTAGTCAATAAAATCGACAAAGCCATCGATAAATACGAAAATACAATAAATAATTACAAAGGATTAAAAACTAATTGGGAAAGTGAATTAAAAAAATGTGAAGATGAATTAAAAGAACTCTACAATGCCCAAGAATCCTCCCAAAAACAAAAAGAACAAATCCATGAATTGTTAGAACAAAATGAAACAAAAATTAAAGAAATAAAAGAACAATTAAAAAACACAACAGGTAACATCACTATCTTAAAAGGCAAGCTAACTCAGTTAGAAAAAGATAAAGATGCCAAAGAAAAAGAAATTAAACAAAAACAAGAAGAAGAAAAATTAGCTTCTCCTGACGATAAAATTAGATTAAGAGCACAAATTGAAAAACTACAAGATGAAGTAGAAGAAATAGTTGGTAAAATATCTGATATAAATTCTCAAATTGGTAAATTAGAAGCAACCCAAGAAAAATACCAAAATATGTTATCTCGTGCTGAAAAATTTAAAAAAATGTTAGAAGAACAATATAAAGATTTAACTGAAGGAGAAAAAAGATTATATAATCAAATCCAATCAGTTGAAGAACGTCATGCCGAAATCCAAAAAGAAATTGATGCAGTCAAGAAAAAACTAGATAAAATCGATTTAGAAAAAGATTTATATACATCCCTAAAAATAAAATATCGCGAAATGCATAACCGCATGCAAACCTATGAAAAAGAACATGAAGCATCAGCTGGAAACATAGTAAAATGGGGATTCAAAGCTTTTGATAAAGTAACTGACTTAATCCCCGCTAAATATGGTATGAAAATTTTAGGCAAATCAGTTACTTTTACACGTAAGTTCGCTCAAGGTATGTCAAAAGCTACTTTAGTTCTTCACGAAGGCCACCGTTTGTGGCATTTATATAATGAAGTCGCGCAAGAAAACAAAGAACATCCACCAATGATTACCGAAGAAGCTTTAAAAATGTATACTCAAGACATCGACCGTGATTTAGCCAAACTTGACGCCGACTACAAAGATTACGAAAAAAAATTAGGTGATTATAAACTTCGTCAAAATGAAAATAATTTAGAACAAGAATTAGAATATTCTAGATCAATAGTTCGCGGAATAGCCCAAAAAGAACAATCAGTTATCGGTGAATATGAAACCATCATCGAAGAATTAAAACATAAACAAAAAGACATAAAAGATATTTATAAGTTAGAAATAAAACAAGATAGATTAGAAGAAGAATTAGAAACTAAAAAAGAAGACGTGAATGATTTAAAAGAACAATTAAAACAAAAAAATCCGAGTTACGCTCGTGCTCAACAACGCCTGCAAGCTAGACGAATTGGTAAAATCCCTGAAATGATAATGATTCCAAATAAAAAATAATTTTCCTTAAACATTTAATCCCTAAAATTGTATAATAGTGATATATTCATATTTCAATATTTGATAATAATCACTATTATCAGAAAGGAAATGAAATTTATGAATAATAATTTTTTTAAAAAACATTTAGTAACTATTGTTATCATTTTACCTTTCGTAATAGCAATTATCATAGGCATTAATCAAGGATTTAATGATTATCAAAACGAAAAAAATTATTTATCTCCTTTAGAGAACAAACCCCAACAAATCCCTTCAAAAATAAAACGTTCTACGGAAGAAACACCCCAACCGAAAATTAAAACCACTGCTGCTCGTTTCGACCAAATTAAAACTTATGTTTTCTCAGAATCCGATGAAAATACCTTACTACCAAATGACCTTTCTGAAGAAGAAAAAACCCAAATCAATAAACTAAAAAATAGTTGGCAATTATCATTGAATTCCTTAAACGAACAAAAAACATGGGTAGATGAAAAACAAACTGAATGCGATGAATACCAAGCACAATTAAATTCTCTTCAACCTCAAATAGAAGCTTTAAAACCACAACAACAAAAACTAGAACAAGATCAAGCCGATAAAAATAAAATAATTAATCAAAAAAAAG
This sequence comes from Candidatus Phytoplasma luffae, assembly GCF_018024475.1. GTDB lineage: Bacteria > Bacillota_I > Bacilli_A > Acholeplasmatales > Acholeplasmataceae > Phytoplasma > Phytoplasma luffae. The sequence goes on from NZ_CP054393.1 coordinate 509,207, forward strand.
AAGTTCGGAAACAATTTAAATATTTACCTAATCAACCCGAAGAAGTTAGAAAAAAAAGAGAAGAAAATAAAAGAATATTAGAAGCTGAAATCGACAAACTCCAAGATGAAGTAATAAAAATAGTTGGTGAAATCGGCAAAATCAACGTTCAAATTGGCATATTAGAAAGTGACCAAAAATTATACAAAAGTAGGTTAAAGGATTCTAAAGAATCCAAACAAGATTTAGAAAAACGATATAAAAATGCTGAATTACAATATAAAGATTTAATTATTTCTGGATTAAACAAACTCTATGACATTACCTCGACTGAGGGATAAAAAATAAAAGGAGTCGTTAATAATGATTAAATTAGAAAAACAATTATCTTTGTTTAGTCTATTTTTTATCATTTTTTTAGGATTATTAATGTTTGATAACAATATGTTATATGCTTCCCCTGGGATAAATTTAGATGTAAGAATGAGACAACTTACAGAAGAACAAAATAATTTAATACAACAGTTAAATAATAATTTTAATGATTTAAGTTTAAATAATACAATACGTTTAAGTAGAATGCAAAATATTGCAGCAGATATAGAACGAATTTCAAACCAAATAAATGCAATAAATCAACAATTAATTCTCAGAGATCAATTTCAACGAGAAAGAGAAACAAGAAACAACACCTCAAATCAACAAAACAACAATAATAATGGAAGACATTAAAAAAAATTAACTCAAAAATCTTATTAACAAGACCCTCTCCCAAGGGTCTTTTTTATTTAACACACACATATTTTGGTAAAACAATAACAAAAAACAAAAAAAGGAGGTAAACAATTATGTCAAAATCAATCAAAATTCCTTTTATCTAAATATTTCATCATTATTTATTTATTATTATTTTTGATTTGTTGTCCTTCTATCTCCGCTCATCCTTATTTTCATCATCAATCTAAATCAAAAATAAAACTATCTGACTACCAAACCCTTCAACAAGAATGGTTAGCGACCCAACCCAAAATGAAAAGATATGACATTCCTGTTTTATCCAAAGAAAGCATCCCTGATATCTTAAAATATTTTAATATCAAAGCTTCTATCTATTTCCTTCAAGAGCCTTCCTACAATCCTTATGATTACACTTTCTTCGACGCTAAACTCAAAAACCCTCCTTCAGGTTTAATTGGGGCTTATTTCAAACCAAGACATAACCCTTTTAATATCAAATATCCTGATGAAGATGATGAATTCACCTTAGAAGAACTCCTTGATTACGGAATAGCCATCAAAGAAGCCTTTGTCTTTTGGGATACAAAACAAAAACCTCAAGAAGAAAATGTAAATATAGAATTAATAATAATTGAAATGTTTGCTGACCAAAACAAAGAAGAAGCAATTAATAATTATTTAATCAAAAACAACATCATTAAAGAACCAAAACTAATTAAACTAGGTTGTTATAACGCAACACCTCATACTGGATTAGTATTGCCTTTACCTTTTGGAAAATTTTTATTTGAATTTGAAATTGATGCCATTTATTTTGATGACGGCATAAGGTTATTATCTGAAAATCGAAATATACAATCTCTAAGAAACCGATTAGAATGGAAACAAGAATTTCTACAAGAAGTTATAATAAAACAAAATTCATGTGAAGATACACATTTCAAAACTGTCTATCAAGAAAGCATTAATGAAATTAATGAAAGCATCAATCAAATAAAAGAAGATATTATTAAATCTCAATCATATACTATCGAAGACTTAACAAAACTCTCAAATGGTGCCAAAAACATCTATCTTTTCTTCCTTAATGTTCAAAAAAGAAAAAAAATTATTGAACTCCCTGACTCTTTAGACCCTTATCAAACTATCCGAGATTGGAAAAGAGAAAACAACCTTTATACTTTCCCTCCTTTAATAAAAGAAAGTGAATATAAAGAAGAAACAGAAAAGCGAAATTGGGATATTGAAATAACTTCTCCTTCTTATAAAAAAATAGATATTCCTTTTCAAATTAAAAAAATATTCCAATGTTTAGAAACTGATGATTGTATTTATTTTGTAGTTTGTAATGATACACTCCAAATTAAACTCGCCGAACAATATCGTAATGCTTATATAAATTGGTTAAAGCAATGTTACATTCAATATGGATGTTCTTATTCAGCTCAAGAAATAAGAAATAAATTTGGAAAAACATCGAGAATTATTTATGATGAAAACGGAAATACATGTTGGTATCAATATGTCCCAGGTTTTTTCTCTGATGATTGGATTGTTAATGGTCATAATTGTGTTGGTAATTCTAATATTTTTTATAATTTTTATAACACCACTCCCCCACCCAAAAGAATTGAATTAAGCTTTAAATAACAATTTAAAAGACTCTCTTGTAGAGTCTTTTTTTATTATCTAAAACCCAATTAAAGGAGAAAAAAATGAAACTTATAGTTTTTGAAGGACTAGATGGTAGCGGCAAAACAACTTTAATTCAAGAATTACAACAAAAACTAAAAAAACAAAAAATAAATAATAAAATTTATCAAGGTTTAGGAAGTAGTTCTATTGGAACAGAAATAAGAAATTTATTTTTAAATTATAACCAAGTTGATTACATTACTCGTTTTTATCTTAGCATCACTAATATGGCTCAAATCCAAAAAGAACTCATCTATCCTCATTTAAAACAAAATCAACTCATAATCTTAGACCGTTGGTTACCATCAACATATGCCTACCAATTATTTCCTTATCTTAAACAAACAAAATCTTGTTTCGATTTAAAAGAAATTTTTGATATCACTCATAAAAAATTATTTATTAAACCTCATTTATTAATTTATCTAGATATTAATCCTCTTATTGGTAAAGAAAGAAAACAAACCCAAAAAAACCATCAATTAGATATTATCGAACAAAAATCCTTAACTTATCACCAAACTGTCCATAAAGGTTATTATCATTATTTAACTCATTATCAAAACAATAAACAATTAATTCTAAATGGTATTGATTCCCTTCAATCAAATGTTACTAAAATTATGAAATTAATAAGAGATATAAAATGAAAAAAATCATAAAGAAAAAATGTCAAAACGGTAATTTATATATCTATTTTCGCAACGGCAAAATCAAAACAATTCATAAAGATGGAATTATTACTTGGCGTACTAAAAAAATCTATTAAAACAAACCAAAGACCCTCAAAAAGGGTCTTTTTTATTTAGAAAGGAATTTAAAAATGTTAACTAACCAAGAATTTATTAATATCAACCAATTAAATACCAACTCAAAATCAGTTCAAATCATAAAGCTTATTTTCAACAAAGCAACTTTGAATCTTACTATTGATAAATATATGAAAAGTAATCACATTCAATTAAATCATTATTTCGAAACCAACAACTTTTGTTCCCAATCCCAAAAATCAATTCGCGGAAAAATTAACGAATACCTGATTTTGCTTTATTTAAACCATAAAGGAATTAAATGTTTATATCCTAAATCATATTTATTTTTCATCCCCGACATCAAATTCGACTTGGTTTTATTCACACAAACCAAACGCATTATCGCCTTCAATTTCAAAACTTGCCTTCGTGAACGATACAAACAAGCCATCATTGAAGCACAACAACTAAAAAAACTAGACACTCGTTTTGAATATTATTTATTAACAAACGATGAAGTTGAAACTCAAAAACTCAATAATAAAATTAAAAACGGTAAAGTACAGTCAATTAATAAAGTAATTAATTTATTTTCTGATAATGCTAATCTCTTCTTAAAAACCTTACTAATGAATGAATTCATCACTTTTCCCAATATTAATTTAATTAAAAAGAAGGAGTTAAATAAAAATGTTAACTAACGAACACCAAGCCTTAATTCAAATTATTAATTACATCGAAAAAGGGGAGTGGAACAAATTAAAACTTTATTGTCAAATAATCAACCCTAAATATTTAACCAAATCCAATCACCAAAAAATATATAACGCTTTAAAATATTTATATTTAGAAAAAAAATCAACTCATCCTTGGGATAAAATCAAAACCAAAGAGACAATTATTAAAGAATTACTAACTTATCTTCAAACTCATTATCCTCAAGAAAATTTTAATAATGAATCTTTGATGTTTTTAAACAATAATAATATCCATAATGAACATCTTTTAGAAAATTTAAAACATACTTATACCCAAGAAACTTTATTTCAACAATTAATAAAAACAATCAACCCTTCTTTTGATAATCAAGATCTTTATCATAAGCATTTATACTACCAAGAAATCTTTGATAAATTAAGAAATTTTATTAATCTTATCCCAAACAAAAAAGATAAAACTTTATTAACCTTGAACCAAATGACAAAACTTTATCCCGAAGTCTTTGAAACCGACAACATTTCCAAACAAAAAATCCAAGAAGAATATTATCGTTTATCAGACACTTTCAAAGGATTAAACCAAGCCACTAAAGGGTTCAAAAAAGGTCAAATCATCACCATTGGAGGCTATACTGGTTTAGGTAAAACATCTTTTATCTATAATCTTCTTTTAGATTTAGCCAAAACTAAATACCAAGAAAACCAACATTATCCTTATATGTTGGTTTTTTCTTTTGAAATGACTTCAGAAGAAAACCTAAATCGTTTATTATCTAATCAAACTCAAATTCCTTTAGATGTTATTTTAGATAAAAATTTTGATAATATCACACAACAACACTATACGAAAAAGATGATACAAGCAAAACAATTTTTTACTAATATCAACTTATCTTTTAGTTATGACCAAGAAAAAAATATTAATTATATTGTTGATTTATTGTATCGTCTTCATTTAGAATCCAAAATAGAAATTGTAGTCATTGATCACCTTCAAATCACAAAAGCGAGTAATAAAATGGATAATGACCGTTTAGCCATTGATGAAATCATGACCAAAATTAAAGAAATCGCCATCGAATTAAAAATTGTCATTATCATTTTATCTCAATTTTCAAGAGATACTTATTCTAATTATAACGGAAAATCCCCAGAAATCACCGCACTAAAAGGCTCTGGCGGAATTGAAACCAATTCCGACATAGTATTAATTATGTCTGAATTTAACCCAAATATTAAAAAAAATACCACCAAACCCCTAAATATCTATACTTCAACCTTAAATCAACTATATTTAGAAGCTGATGACAATGATAATCAAAAAATAATTGAAGTAAATATTAAAAAAAATCGCAGCGGAACTAAAAAAACTTTAGTCTATCATTTTAAAATGACAACTCAAACTTTTCAAGAAGTAGGTTATGTTTTACCTTACCAAATAGAAGATTTTTAAGGAGTAAAAAAATGAATAATCAAGAAAAAATTAACTACATCAAAACTAATTTCCCCATGATAGTTTTATTAAAAAAATTAAACATCCTCCCATCAAACTTCAACAGCAAATATCGTTTTCCTTGTCCCATCCATCAAGGTCTAAATCCAACAACTTGTCATATAAATGATAACAATAACATTCACTGTTGGAAATGTTGTCGCGATTTTGACATTATTGATGTTTATAAAGAAATTCGTGGAATCACAAACTTTAACGATGCAGTCAAAAAGATTTTAAATTTTATGCATTCTCAAAAATTTGAAATCTTAACAAATAAAGAAAAAACTAACACCTCAATATCCTCCAACCCTTTCAAATTACAATATCATCCTCCCAAACCCCATAACCCAATAGATGAAACAGAAATTAATATCAAAAAAACACAATTATTCAAAGAAATATCTCCCTTATTTAATCAAATAAGAGATTATTATAATTATTTGTTAACATCCAATCAAAATGATGAAAGGAAAATAGGATTAGATTATTTAACACAAAAGCGCCAATTAAATTTAGAAACAATTAAAGAATTTAAATTAGGTTATGCTCCATTATCAAATAAACCATTATCTTTTAGATTAATCAATTTCTTAAAAAAGAAAAATGTTAATATTGATAAATTAGTAGAATATGGTTTTATCAAAGAAAAAACTAATTTCAAAGGAAAAAAATATTATCATGATACTTTTCATGGTTCTATCATTATCCCGATTGAAAATGGATATGCTAAAACATTTCACTTTTATCAAAACCATTTTTGCGATACTAGCTATTTTCAACCCAAATATCAATCTCTTAATAATTTCAGCCAAACCCCCACTTTTCATTTTAGTTATCGTTTCTTTGAAGCATTCCCTTGCATTAAACAAACTAAAATTATGATTGTTCATGAAGGCTTTTTTGATGTCATTAGTTGTTGGCAAAATGGAATTAAAAACGTTGTGGGATTAATTTGTGTCACACAATTATTTTCTCAAACACAAATAGACATTCTTAAAAAAGAAAATATTAAAATCATTATTGCCTTAGACAATGACGAAACAGGAAAAAAACGTAGTGAATTATTAGGTGAACAATTAAAAAAAGAAAATATTATCTATGAAATTAGACACATTTTACCACCTTATAATCAAACTTGTAAAGATGTCGATGATTTATTTAAACAATATGGAATCCAAGCTTATCAAAAATGTTTCTTAGACCCATATATTTCTTACGAAGCGGCCAAAAAGAAACAAATAGTAGATTTAGCTATATATTACTTTGGCAAAGATAAAGTAGAAGTAATTAACGAATAATTTATTAATTAATTTAAAAAAAGGAGAAATAAAATAATGCAAAACAATACCAATCAAGAAATTAGAATCGGAGGTGAAATTAATAAACAAAATACTCCCACTGATTTAGAACAAATCAAACACTTTTTGAAAACTTTAAAAGAAGATTTAATTAACCTCACCATTATTAATCATTCCAAAAAGAAAAATACCTACCAAGAAGCTAATTATCGCCCTAAAAATCAAACTTTATTTATAGATCCAAAAATCTTAGAAGAAATTAAAAAATACAAAATAGACATAATTAAAGCCATAAAAGTAGATGACAATACAAAATTATTACTTAACCCTTCAACCCCTCTTAAAACTCAAAATAATACCCTTAAACATCAATTTAATATTTTCCAAATCAATTATAAAAATGAAACCAAAAACCAAATAAAAGAATTAATGAGCAAAATCAATATCAATAAATTAGATACTTTAAAATTATTTAAATTAGATAATCATAAAAAAGATAAATATGATAAACCTTTAAAAAGCAATTATAAAAAAGGTTTAAATATTATTTATTATCGCTTAGAAGATTTAAAACACATTAAATTCTTTATTACCAAAGATAAACGAGGATATCGCATCAGAAAATTACATCCCAAATATAAATATATATCTAAAACAAAACAAATTATTTAACTAACAATTTTATGACACTTTTATGACACTTTTATGACACTTTTATGACACTTTTATGACACTTTTATGACACTTTACTGACACTTTACTGACACTTTACTGCCCCCAAAAACCCTTTTTGCAACAAGCTTTTATAACAAGTGATATTTGATATTTTATATCGATAATGATAATGATATTCGATATTTGATATTGTCGATATATCTTTTTTTTAAATCATTATTAATTATCGATATAAATAACATCTCTTTTTTAAAACCCTTTCCATTGGAAAAAGATTGTTTATAAAAATATAAATCAAATAATATAAGCGCTGGAGCGCTAACAAAAATAAAAAGAATACATAATAAAAAGAAAAATAATAAAGAATCCCCCCATTACGCTGCCCCCCTTTTTTTTCAAACCTTACCAATTTCATCAGCGCAAAACTAAAAAATAAAACAAATTAATGGTATTTTTTTGATTTAAAAACCTTTTTGAATTATAATTATTAATATAATCAAAAAAAATAAGGTAAATAGTGTTTAATAATGAAAAAATTAAAACAAAAATTCAAATTATTGCAAAAAATGATTGAAAAAATAACTAAAATTGATAAAAAAATAGTTTTTAATTTGGTTAAAAAATTTAAAAATAACTTAAATCTTACTACCATTTTAAAAACTATCCAAATCAAAAGAAGTACTTATTATTACTGGTTAAAAATTAAAGAACAATTAAAATTAAAACAAGAAAAATACCTTTTGCAACAAAAAAGAATCGAAGCTTTATGTTGTAATCATGAATATTTTTTCGGTCATCATAAAATTACTGTTTTATACCAAAAAACTTTCAATGAATCAATTACTAAGAAAAAAGTTTATCTCATTATGAAAGAAAAAAATATTTTTTGTCGGTTAAGAATTAAAAAAAATAAACATCATTATAAAAATAATTTACAAAATAAAATTAAAATAGTACCTAACTTAATCAATCAAGAATTTATTTCATCTCGACCCCTACAAAAACTATTCACTGATATTACTTATTTTAAAACTCCTCAAGGTTTTTTATATTTTTCTTGTGTTATAGATTCTTTTAATAATCAAATTATCGCTTCACATACTTCTAATTGTCAAAATAAAGATTTAGTATTAAAAACAATCCAAAAATTACCTAAATTAAAAAAACCTTGTATTATTCATTCTGATCAAGGTTCAGTTTATCAATCTCTAAAAGTTCAACAAATCCTAACTAAAAAAGGTTTTTTAATCAGCATGTCCCGCAAAGCCACTCCACGTGATAACGCAGTAATTGAAAATCTGTTCGGCCAAATGAAAAGTATTTTATATCATCGTCATCCTTTTTTATTTCAAAAAACAATTCCAAAAATCACAAAAATAATTAATCAATTTCCTTCTTTTTGGAATCATAAATGGCTTTTAACTAAATTAAATAATTTATCCCCTTTACAATATTTTCAAACTCTTAGATAAATTATTAGTTAAATTTACATAAATAATATAACCTTATAAAAAAGGTTACTTTTCTGCACCCTTTTTTTAAGAAAAATATTAAAATTATATAAAAGATTATTTTCTTTTTATTTTGTAGACACCTTTTTAACTTTTTTTACCTAACTATATATATGGAAGGGTAAAATATTGAAAAAAATATCTTTTGAAACTAGCAAATTATTAAAAAACTTTAGACACTTTTTAATTTAATTAAAAACAACTTTGTTAGTTTGAAAAGATATGAAATTATCTACTTAATTTTAAGTTTTAAAGAACAATTTTAAAATTAAAATATGTCCAAAAAAATGGAACAGCGCAACTAGTTTTGTTGATAATAGAGTTAATTTATAGTTAAATGAATTATTCAAGGTAAGTATGGTAACAATTATATGTCTAATAATTTTTTAAATTTATGTAATACATTTAAGGATGAATCTATAGATCGAATTATCGAATATTTAAATGAAAATCCTGAAAACTGTTATTGGTATTTTAGTGATGAAAAAATTAAAGAAATTCAAAATAATAATATAGATAAAAAAATAATTGGTTTTAGATTTGAAATTCCTGAAGTAAATAAATTTAAAAAATTATTTTTAAAATTAATTTTACAAAATGAAAAGGATGATAAAATAGAATACAGTGTTTCAAACGAAATTCAAAATTTTCGTTTGGAAGAAATAAACAAAAAATTAAAAGAATTGATAGATGACCACACCCAAGAAAAAGTGTTAAAAGTGTTAAACAAAAGCAATTCGGCAAAAGATTTAAATCCTAAAAGAAATATAATTGTATACGTGATTAAATTAATTAAACAAAAAACAAAAGATAACCTTTATTATGAAGCGTTATCAGAACTTGTTAAAATCCCTGATCTTTGTATAAATATTAAAAACCCGGGCGACACAGCAAAGGGCAATGAAAAAAAATATATTAAATTTCTAAATGAAGCCGAATGCAAAACTCAAGAACCTTTGTTTTTATTGAATGAAGAATTTTATGCTTTAAGATGTAATTTAGTTCATATGGATTCAAAAATATCTCATTATCAAACAGTTGATTCTAAAAGTATTAAAGAAACAACAACAACAAAGATTGAAAAAACAATCGAAATTTGTGAACAATATAAAGAATTATTAGTAGAATCACAAAATTCCAACAGCAATGAGTCTAAACCAACTGCTAAAAAGATAAATTTCATAAATTTAAAACTTAAAAGAGTATTAAACAAAGATATTCAATTTTATTGGGATAAAACAAAAAACATTTTAAAAAAAATTTTAAATTTACAAACAAAAGAATCAGACGATTTAAGAGAAATGCCTATTAAAAATGAATCATTGAAAAAGTTAGAAGAAGAATTAACAAAATTGGTAAAATTGGTAGAATTAAAAGATGAAGAGGGAAATACAAATAATGGACAAAATTCCAACTTGGATGTAAATTTTAAAAATATATTGCAATATTCACTTGAAATTCAACAAGCAAAATTGCAATATATAATTGATTCGATAAATAAATGGATAAATGAATCGATAAATGAATCGATAAATGAATCGATAAAAGACGAAATAGAAGATGAATTAGAAAGATTTAAATCATTACAAATAAATCTTAAAAAAGAGATTGAAAATGATAAAATACAAAAATTAATTATCATTATGCAACAATATAATTTTATTTTCGAAAATATAAACGATGAAACAAAAAAAGATATACAAAATAATATACCAAAAACAATATACAAAATAATACAAAACAATATACAAAACAATATACAAAACAATATACAAAAACAAAATAATAATAAAACAATATCACAAATATTAGGAATACAAACAGAAGTTATTTCGGAAAACGACTTTAATGAAAAACTTAAACAACTAGCAGAAGAAATAAAAAATAAAATAATCCCAAAAAAAATAAAAATAGCATATACAAGAATATATATAAAATTTTTAGCTATAAAATACATGAAGGAAAATAAGGATCAATTAAAGAAAGAATTTTTTCAAAAAATATCTAAATTAATCGGTAAAAACTCAATTAGTGAATATATAGAAAAAATTCCTGAATTAAAAAAAAATTTACTTGTTGCAGTTTTCAATGTAGAAATGGAATCAAAAGCGGACATAAATGATAATAATTTTAAAGAATATATAGAAAAATTTGAAAAATATATAAATAATTTTAAAGGTGAAATTAACAATACAATAGATGAAGATAACATTGTTCATGTTATCGAAGAGTTGGAATCAAAAAAAATAAGAGGAGACATCGAAAATTGGTCTGTGATCTATACAATTAAACGTATCTTGGAACAGAATATAAATGAAAATGAAAACAAAATAGATGGACTAATAAAAGGAATGTGTAAAATATTTCCCCCAGATAACGCCAATAAAAATCAAGTTATAGAAGATATAAAAAAAGCAAAAATATTTCCTAAAAATACTATAGATAATATACTTAATTTGAAAAATAAAATAGAAAATAAAATGAAACAGATAGATCAAGACCATAAAAACATTAAAGATTTAAAAATAGACTACGAAGATCGAGCCATTCGGAAAGTAACATTAAAAAACGAGATTCAAACTATTACTGAATGGATCAATAGTTTAAGAATTCATAAACTATTCTTGTTATCCTTAAACACAGTAGATAAAGATAATATAAATTATTTAAAATTAGATAGTGACAAAATTAAACAAATTTTAAATTTTTTTTCTAATTTTTTGTTTGGTTACCGTTTACAAGATCTATCGGAAGAATCTTGGTTCGAAAACAACAAAGATAATATATTAGATTACGATTTTAAATTATAAAAACCCAATAACAAAAAGAAATTTAATTTTAGAAATGATGCTCAAAAATAAAACAAACATCAGAATCCACTTTTTTCATCATAACTTGTTCTAAAAAAAGAAATTGATTTTTTCATTAATTAACAATGATAACATATGTGTTTGTTTATTTATAGTACACATTTTTTGGTTTAGGCCCTAGCTAGTAAAAAAGATATTGGTTATAAAATAGCTCATCCCAAAGATTTAGTTGTTTGTCCACAACATTTAGACAGAAAGACTATTTGCTTTAATTTTTTAAAGCAAAAATATTTAGTTTCTTCTTCTTATAAAATTTATATTTTAGATAATTCTTTAATGTCTGTGTTATTTTTTCATTTTTGGATTACTACCGATTATGCTTTGAAAAAATATTACACAATAATTAATCAAGGAAATTCAAGTGGACGTATTTCGTCTGATATGAATAAATTTTTAAAATTAAACAATAAATTTCCTTCTCTTAAAGAACACAAACCAAAATCGCTAATTTTATTTCTTTACTAGATCAAAAAATTAATCTTAAAACATAATTATTAGATACTTATCAATTACAAAAAAAATATTATTTAAATAATACTTTAATTTAAAAAAATAAATAAATATAACATTTAAATTTTTTAGTTATTATAGATTCATTTTTAGCCTTGATATTTTAAATAAAAACCAACTTTAAAAGTTGGTTTTTATGTTTTATAGATTTCATCTATTCGTACAGGTTTTTCTTTATTTTCTTTTTGAAAATATTGGAATTTATTTATTTTTTTATTAAAGTGTATGTTTTTAATAAAGTTTTTTTGGGTGTCGGCAATTTCCTTCTTTATTTGGATCGGTTTAGTAAGCAGGTTTAAAGTTTTGTGTTTATGTCTTTTTTTCTTTACTAATGTATTATAAGCGCTTTTGAAGTTAGTTGAGTTAAACTGTTTTTTATGAACTCTAACAAACTTCCCTTCAAAAAGATAAAAAACCTTTTATTAAATTTATTAATGAAAATAAAAATACATACACTTTTAAATATCTTTTGAAGACCTCAGAATTAAATAAGGCCATTTATTATAGTTATTTTAAAATTATTAAATAACAAGAAAATAAAAAAAATTTAAAAAAAGATTTGATAGATAAATTAAAAGATTTAATAGCTAAAAATTATACCTACAAATGTTTAAGAATTAAAAAAAAAAAAAAAAGAAACTCGTTATTAATTTAAGCGGTTATATTGGTTTAAATAAAGATTTACAAAACAAATATCGGATTAAAAAACGCCATAAATTAGTCAAAAAGAAAAAAAGAAATAAACGATCTTTTATTTCCTAACTATCTTGAAGATAATTTTAAAACTGGCTACCTTTATTCCAAAATATCAATCGATATAACTTATATATAATATAAAAATAAAATATTGTATTTATCGACTGTCATTAATTTATCAAGATACCAGATAAACCAAATATGAAATTAATTTTTGATACTTTAACAAATTACTTTATAATATCTCTTTAAATAGCATCTTACATTCAGATAAAGGCAGCGTTTATACTTCTTTAAATATCAAAATAAATTAAAAAGTTTAGGTATAATAGCATCTTTTTCTCAAAAATCGTCTCCATAACAAAACTCCCCCGTTAAATATTTCTTTCCAAACCTCAAATTAGAGACATTTAGTTTTGAGAATTGCATAAAATTAACTAAAAAAAGAAGTGATAAGTTGTTATTGATAACTATATTTTTAATTATAACAACGAAACAAAGCTAAAATTTAATAATTATTTAATACCTAACAACACTTTATTTAATTATTTTATTAAAAAAAATTAAAATAAGATATTTTTTTAAGGAATGAAAAAAATAAGATTTAATAAAAAAATATCAATTTTGAGAGTTTTTTGTGGTGAATTTTTATATTTTTTATTAAAATTAATATTTTTTTAAAAATCAATCTCTTATCAATCCACTTTTTCAAATGATTTTCGTAAAAAAAGAAAAATATGTTAAAAATGATTAAAAAATTTAAAAAAACATCAAAAAATAATAATAAATTAAGTTTTTTGTGAATGATTCATAATTTTTTTATCCTCTCTTTAAAATAATTAATAAAAATACAAAATATAAAATCTAATCTATATCTATTTTTTTAAAAAAAGCTTTAATATATATTACATATTAGATTTAGATAAGATTTTCTTTTCTTTTTTTGCATTTTTTTCTTTTTTAAAAAAAGTTGTTGAAAAATGTTTTTTTTATGATATATTAAAGGTAATAAAGTTTGTTTTAATTTCTAATTTTCTTTTGTTAGAGTATAAAAAAAACAGTTTAAACTCTTTATAATAAAAAAGGCAATATAAAATGATTTTAAAATCTTTTTTTGTTAAAAGTGTTACTGATTTAAAAAATAGACCTTTACCGATATTGTCTGAAATTTTTTTAATAGGTAGAAGTAATGTAGGTAAAAGTTCTTTTATTAATTCTTTAACCAATAATAAGAAAATGGCTTTCACATCTAAAAAGCCAGGAAAAACAATACATTTAAATTATTTTTTATTAAATAATTCTTTTTATTTAGTAGATTCTCCTGGTTACGGTTATATGAAAAGAAATTTTACTATAAAACAAAATACTATGAAACTTATTAGTGATTTTTTACAAAAAAATAAATCTATTAAAATTATTTTCCAACTTATAGATTTCAAAGTAGGTCCAACCGTTTTAGACTTAGAAGTTTTTAAAATATTACATCGAAATAATTTACAACCTATTTTGATTTTAAATAAAAAAGATAAAGTTTTATTGAATAAGATTAATCATAGATTAAATCAGATTAAAACAATTTTCAATGAATTGGGTTATCCAGAAATTTCAATGCATTTATTATCTTGTAAAAATAAAGAAGGATTAATCAATATTATCAATTTGATTCATGATAAAATATAAGTACAAATTATTTTAAATATAATTTTTTTTATAATCGTTTAGTTAATAACAAAATAATAATAATAATGTTATAATAAATATTATTTTGTATAAGTTATTTTGTACCAATAATAAGGTTTAAAATTAAATATAATAATATTATGAAATCTAAGTATGATTTTAAATTAATAGAAAAAAATAGATATCAAAAATGGTTAAATGAAAATCATTTTCAAACCGAAAATGTTTTGAATAAAAAAGCTTTCACTATTGCAATACCTCCCCCTAATATAACAGGACAGCTACATTTAGGACATGCTTGGAATAATTTTTTACAAGATATTATCATAAGAAATAAGAAAATGTCAGGATATGACGTTCTTTTTTTACCTGGCATGGATCACGCAGGTATAGCTACACAAGCCAAAATTAAACAAAAGTTAAAAGAAAAAGGTTTTTCAGAGAAAGATATAACTAAAGAACTTTTTTTAAAATATGCTTCTTTATGGAAAGAAGAATATTCTGATATTATTCGGAAACAATGGTCTGATTTAGGATTATTTATGGATTATAAATATGAAAAATTCACTTTAGATCCACCTTTTCAAAAGGCAGTAACACAAGTTTTTATTAAATTATATAAAGATAATTTAATTTATCGTGATTATAAAATTATTAATTGGGATCCTTGTCTTTTAACTACCTTATCTAATATCGAGGTTCAACATAAACAAGTAGAAGGAAATTTTTTTTATTTAAAATATTTTTTAGTCAATGATTCTAATATTTTTTTAGAAGTTGCTACTACCAGGCCAGAAACTATTTTCGCTGATCAAGCTTTGGCGGTAAATCCTGAAGATTCAAGATATAATTCTTTTATTGATCGAAAAGTTGTGGTTCCGTATACTAATTCTCACATTGATGTTATTGCTGATTCATCGGTAGATATAACATTCGGAACAGGTATAGTCAAAATAACTCCTGCGCATGATGAAAATGATTTCCAAATAGGAAAAAAAAATAATTTAAAATTTATCTCTTGTATAAACAAAAACAACACTATGAATAAAATAGCTAAAAAATATGAAAATTTAACTGTTTTAGAGTGTCGTCAAAAATTAATATTAGATTTACAAGAAATGAATTTAGTTTCTAAAATAGAAAAACATCTTCATATGGTTGGTTTCTCTAGCATTTCAGGCGCTGTCATAGAACCAAGGTTATCTTTACAATGGTTTTTAAAATCCAAAGAATTATCTTTATCATTTTTGAAAGAAAATAAAATTAATTTTTTTCCTAAAAGATTTCTAAAAATATTCAACGCATGGCTTGAAGACCCTGAAGATTGGTGTATTTCTAGACAATTATGGTGGGGTCATTCAATCCCTGTCTGGTACAAAGATGATCAAATTAAAATTCAAGAATCAGATCCTGGCAATGGTTTTGTTCAAGATTCTGATGTATTAGATACTTGGTTTTCTTCTTCTTTATGGCCTTTAATAACTTTAGAATGGCCTAATATTAAGGAACCTTTCTTCCAAAGACGTTTCCCTTTAGATGTTTTAGTTACAGGTTACGATATTTTAACTTTTTGGGTGGCTAAAATGGCTTTCCAAAGTTTTCACTTAACTAATCAAACACCTTTTAAAAATGTTTTATTACATGGTTTGATAAGAGATGAAAAAGGGCAAAAAATGTCAAAATCTAAAGGAAACGGTATTATTCCTAAAGATATTATTGAACAATATGGCGCGGATACTTTAAGATGGTTTTTGACTACTAGTGTTTCAAATGGTTCTGATTTATGTTATGATAAGGCAAAAATTATGAATAGTTGGAATTTCATTAATAAAATTTGGAACATTGGTCGTTGGCTCGAACTTAATTTAACTATTAGAGATATTGATTTCGAATTGCAAAATTTATTATTCCCTGAAAAAGCTTTATTATTCCAATTTTCTCAATTAATTAAAAAAATTAATAATTTATATAAAGTATATGAATTCAACACAATAGGAGAATTATTGTATCATTTTGTTTGGGAAGATTTTGGCAATTGGTATTTAGAATTTTTGAAAATATTTTTAAAAGAAACAAAAAATAACTTGAATTCGCAAAAATTTTTACTTTTTGTTTTTCATAATATTTTAAAATTATTACATCCACATATGCCTTTTGTAACAGATGCCATTTATGAAAAATTTACTTCAAATAAATCTATTGTTCATTCTGATTGGCCTAAAATTAATTATTCCAATTCAAAAGATTTTGAACAATTTCAGATTTTTAAAAAATTAATCACTAAAGTCCGTTATTGGAAAAAAAATAATAAAATTCAAAAAAAAGATTTATTTAAAGTATATATCAAAACAAATGAAGAACAATTTCAAAACTTAGTTATTTTTATCCCTTCTTTAACTAAGTTTTTTCAAGTTAATCAATTAGAATTATCTCATGATAATATAACAGAGAAAAAATATTTTTGTTTAGAATCGGAATCTGATATTTCTATTTGGATAGATAGAGAATTTTGGAATAAAAATAATATAGAAATGAAAAAAAATTTCATTAGACAAAAAGAAATTCTTTTATCAGAACTTAAAAGAAGTGAAAATATTTTAAATAATAAGTCTTTTTTAGAAAAAGCTAATTCTAAAAAAATTAAAGAAGAAAAAGATAAATATCAAAAATATTTAAAACAATATAAGATTTTATTGAAAAATGATGTTAATATATAACTGAAATATTTAATATTTTCTAAAAAAATAATTTTATATTTTAATGTTTTTTTAAAAAAAAACATTAATAAATTTTATTTATAAAAATTTATTTTAATATATTAACGATTAATTTTTATTTTACAAATTAAAAAAAATATTTTTTTTAACAAAAGAGGAATTATACAAAATTATGGAAAATCATGATCTTTTAGAAATAAGTAATTTAACACCAGAGGAAGTTTTAAAACATTTTGGTTCAAGTTTAGATGGTTTAAATGATAACGAAGTTAAAAGAAGATGTTCTTTATATGGTCTTAACATTATTAAATCTAATAAAAAAAATAGTATATTAAAGAAAATTATCAAACAATTTACTTCTATGTTTGCTATTTTATTATTAGTATCGTCTTTTTTAGCTTTTATTATTTCAGAGATAGCGGTAGGAATAGCCATTTTATCAGTTGTAATTGTTAATGGTGTTTTCTCTTTTTTTCAAGAGTATAAAACAGAAAAGATTTTATCTGATTTAGGAAATATGATTCCTAAAAAAATTAAAGTTTATCGTAATAAAGAAGTAAAATTTATTGATGCTATTAATTTAACAATCGGAGATATAATTTTTTTAGATATAGGTTCTACTGTACCTGCCGACGCTAGATTGATTGAGACTAATGATTTTTATGTTGATAATTCTATGTTAACAGGAGAAGTTATTCCTTTAAAAAGAACTTCTTTAGCTAATGATAATAAAAATTTTGTTATCTCTGATGCTGCTAATTTAGTTTATGCAGGTTCTACAGTTACTCAGGGAAGCGCTAAAGCTATTGTTTATTCTGTTTCCGATAAAACACAAATCGGACAAATTTCTCATTTATCTTCGCAACTAGATAAAGGAATAAGTACTCTTGAAAAAGAGATTTATAAAGTTATTAAGGTTATTAGTATAATAGCTTCTTCATTAGCGACATTAGTTTTCTTTATTTGTTTATGGCGTTATCAAAGCTCTTCTACAAATTTGGGAAGCGCAGCTAAAGCTTCTATTATCGTAGCTTTAGGGATGTTAGTAGCTAATATTCCGGAAGGATTATTACCTACTATTAATTTAAGTTTGGCTATTGGTTCTCGTAGAATGGCAAAACATAAAGTATTGATTAAAAAATTATTTTCTGTAGAAACATTGAATTCTACTACTGTTATTTGTACAGATAAAACAGGTACTTTGACAGAAAATAAATTAACTTGTAGTAAATTTTTATTTTTTGGCGGTTCAGTCGATGTTACAGGTAATGGTTTAGATAAAGCAGGACAATTTCAAAATTTTGATAAAAAAATGTATGATAAAGTTTTGAATAAAATTCTTATTTCTTCTATTATGTGTTCCGAAAGTAACATTATCGAAGATCCTGAAAATAAAGATAAATTTCAGATAATAGGAAACTCAGCAGAAGGCGCTTTATTGATAGCTGCTACAAAGTATGGTCTTAATATTGATGATATTAGAAAAAATTTCCATATTGAAAAAACAAATCCTTTTTCTTCTGAAAATAAAAAAATGAGTGTTTTAGTAAAAAATATATCTCAAAAAAATTATGATTTGAATGAAAAATATTTATTTATAAAAGGTGCTCCTAGTGTTTTATTAAAACAATGTATTTTAAAATATGATCAAAATCAAGTTACTTCTTTTACTTCTGAAGAAAAAAATTTTTTTATAGAACAGAATGAAGATTTATCTAAAAAAGGTTATCGTTTGTTAGCTATAGCTTACAAAAAAATAAATACCGAAGAAAACAATCATGAAGAAAAAGATATGGTGTTTTTAGGACTAGTTATTAATTATGACCCACCTAAAGCTGGTGCACTTGAAGCGGTTGGACAATTATATAAAGCTGGTTTAAAAATTACTGTTATTACAGGTGATTATGGACCTACAGCTGTATCTATTAGTAAACAAGTGGGAATTATTAAAAATGATGAATATTTAGATATAAATGGTGATGAAATCGATAAATTATCAGAAGAAGAATTGAAAACAACTTTAAAACAATCAAAACCTATATTATTTTCTCGCGCAACTCCTCAACATAAATTAAGAATTATTCAGGCTTATCGAGATAATGAAGAAATAGTAGGTGTTATTGGCGATGGAGTTAATGATATTTTAGCTATGAAAGTCGCTCATATAGGAATTGCGATGGGAAAATCAGGAAAAGATGTTACGCGTGATGCCGCTGATATAATTTTATTAGATGATAATTTTTCTAAAATTCCTAAAGCTCTTTTAGAAGCTCGTTGTATTTATGATAATATAAAGAAATTTATAACTTATGTATTTTGTTCCAATATTCCTCAAATTTTCCCAATTATTTTTATGGCTTTATTTCGTGTCCCACTTTATTTAACTGTTATGCAAATTTTAGCTATAGATTTAATTACCGACTTGGTTCCGGCTATTGCATTAGGCGCTGAAGAACCTGAAAAAAATTTATTAACAAAAAAACCTATTACAAAAAACGATCGTTTGTTAGATAAAAAATTATTAAAAAGAAGTTATGGTTTTTTAGGCATCGTTGAGGGAACTTTAGCTTTAATATTTTTTTTATGTTCTTATAGTTTTAAAATATTTAAAGATGTCAAAATAATGAATTTAACAGAATTAGTAAAAGATCCTAATTTTAAATTTGCCTCTACTATGGCTTTTGGAGCTGTTATTTTCGCTCAGATAGGAAATGTTTTAGCTTGCCGTTCTGATCAAATTTATTTCTGGAAAACTGTTAAAAAAAAGAATTTTCTTTTATATTTCGGTATTTGGTCTGAATTATTTTTATTTGTTTTAATATCAACAAAAATTGATTTTTTGAATAATTTTTTTGGCACAATCGGAATAGGAATTAAACATTATTTTTATTTATCTTTATGTATTTTTGTTATGTTGCTTTTTGATACTATTTATAAATTTTATAATAAAAAAGAAGAATTCAATAAAATAATATAAAATATTATTTTTCTCAAATAAAAAAAACAAAAATATTTATTTTTGTTTTTTTTATTTTATTTATTGTTTTTTAATAATAAATTATATTTAAAAATATTTAATATATAAAAGGAAAAAAACAATGAAACTTATTGTTGGTTTAGGCAATCCAGGTGATGTTTATGATAATACTCCGCATAATATAGGTTTTATGTTGGTTGATTATTTTGTTAAACGTTTAACAAATAATAATTTAGAATATATAAAAGAGTTGTCTGGTTTAGTTTATAAATATAAAAAAGAAAATATTTCGGCTATATTATTAAAACCACAAAAATATATGAATTTATCAGGCGCTGTTATAAAATCTTTTTGCCGCAAATATAAAATAAATATAAAAGATGTTTTAATTATACATGATGATATTTATCTCCCGGAAGGTCGTTTTAAATTAAAAGAAAAAGGCAGTCATGGTGGTCATAACGGTATAAGAAATATAATAGACAACTTGCAAACAGAAAGTTTTAAAAGATTAAAAATAGGAGTCGGTTATAATAATTTATTTTCTTTGGAAAAATATGTTTTAAGTTCGTTTTCTTCAGATAATCTAAAAATTATTTTGAATCAATTTCCTATTTTTGTTAAAATTTTAGAATATTTTGTTCAAGATATTTCTTTGAACATGATATTTAATTTATTAAATAAAAATAAGTTATAAAAAAATAATATTTTTGATTTTTATATGTTATAATAAAATGTCTTAAATAAAAAATAATAATGCAAAATTAAATAAAAAAAAATTATAAATATTTTCAAAAAATGTTTGATATTTTTTCATGATATTTTTATTTTATATGTTATAATAAATTGTCTTTGTTTTTTATTTTTATTGACAAAAATTTTAAAAAATATTTATTTGATTTATTTCTTTGAAAACTGAAGATGATATTTAGTAATTAATTTTTTTATCAAAAAAACGAATTTTTTGTTATTATAAGATGAATAATCTTACAAAACTAAGAGTTTGATCCTGGCTCAGGATTAACGCTGGCGGCATGCCTAATACATGCAAGTCGAACGGAAACTTTGCAAAGAGTTTTAGTGGCGAACGGGTGAGTAACACGTAAGTAACCTGCCTTTAAGACGAGGATAACAAATGGAAACATTTGCTAAGACTGGATAGGAAACAAGAAGGCATCTTTTTGTTTTTAAAAGACCTCCTAAAAAAAGGTATGCTTAAAGAGGGGCTTGCGCCACATTAGTTTGTTGGTAAGGTAATGGCTTACCAAGACTATGATGTGTAGCTGGACTGAGAGGTTGAACAGCCACATTGGGACTGAGACACGGCCCAAACTCCTACGGGAGGCAGCAGTAGGGAATTTTCGGCAATGGAGGAAACTCTGACCGAGCAATGCCGCGTGAACGATGAAGTATTTCGGTATGTAAAGTTCTTTTATTGAAGAAGAAAAATAGTGGAAAAACTATCTTGACGCTATTCAATGAATAAGCCCCGGCTAACTATGTGCCAGCAGCCGCGGTAAGACATAGGGGGCGAGCGTTATCCGGAATTATTGGGCGTAAAGGGTGCGTAGGCGGTTAGTTAAGTCTATAATTTAATTTCAACGCTTAACGTTGTTTTGTTATAGAAACTGCCTAACTAGAGTGAGATAGAGGCAAGTGGAATTCCATGTGTAGCGGTAAAATGTGTAAATATATGGAGGAACACCAGAAGCGTAGGCGGCTTGCTGGGTCTTTACTGACGCTGAGGCACGAAAGCGTGGGTAGCAAACAGGATTAGATACCCTGGTAGTCCACGCCGTAAACGATGAGTACTAAGTGTCAGGGTAAAACTTGGTACTGAAGTTAACACATTAAGTACTCCGCCTGAGTAGTACGTACGCAAGTATGAAACTTAAAGGAATTGACGGGACTCCGCACAAGCGGTGGATCATGTTGTTTAATTCGAAGATACACGAAAAACCTTACCAGGTCTTGACATACTCTGCAAAGTTATAGAAATATAATGGAGGTTATCAGGGATACAGGTGGTGCATGGTTGTCGTCAGCTCGTGTCGTGAGATGTTAGGTTAAGTCCTAAAACGAGCGCAACCCTTGTCGTTAGTTACCAGCACGTAAAGGTGGGGACTTTAGCGAGACTGCCAATTAAAAATTGGAGGAAGGTGAGGATTACGTCAAATCATCATGCCCCTTATGATCTGGGCTACAAACGTGATACAATGGCTGTTACAAAGAGTAGCTGAAACGTGAGTTTTTAGCCAATCTCAAAAAAGCAGTCTCAGTTCGGATTGAAGTCTGCAACTCGACTTCATGAAGTTGGAATCGCTAGTAATCGCGAATCAGCATGTCGCGGTGAATACGTTCTCGGGGTTTGTACACACCGCCCGTCAAACCATGAAAGTGGACAATACCCAAAAGCAGTGGCTTAATTTCGTAAGAAAAGGGAACTGTCTAAGGTAGGGTCGATGATTGGGGTTAAGTCGTAACAAGGTATCCCTACCGGAAGGTGGGGATGGATCACCTCCTTTCTAAGGAAAATAAATCATCATCTTCAGTTTTGAAAGACTTAGATTAAATAAGTTTTTCTTTTTAGGTAAAAGGTTTTGAGGTTTAAAGTCCATTTATGCTCACCAATATAATTTTTACTTAAAAAAAGTTCTTTGAAAAGTAGATAAACGTAACTTTAAAAATTCAAATAAAAAATTGAAGGAATTAAGGGCATACAGTGGATGCCTTGGCACTAAGAGCCGATGAAGGACGCAATTAACGGCGATACGCCATGGGGAGTTGTAAATAAATGTAGATCCATGGATTTCCGAATGGGGCAACCTACTACAATAAACTTGTAGTTTTTTGATTAATAAATCAAAAAGGGAACGCAGTGAACTGAAATATCTAAGTAACTGTAGGAAAAGAAAGTAATAACGATTCTGCTAGTAGTGACGAGCGAACGCGGAACAGCCAGATACCACTTAACTAGTTATAAAATAAAAAATAACTTGAAGTTTTTGGAAAGAAACACCAAAGAAGGTGATAGTCCTGTAAAGAAACTTTTTTATCTAGGGTATCAAAAAGTACGGCGAGACACGAGAAATCTTGTCGGAAGATAGGAGGACCATCTCCTAAGGCTAAATACTCCTTAGTGACCGATAGTGAACTAGTACCGTGAGGGAAAGGTGAAAAGAACCCCGGGAGGGGAGTGAAATAGATCCTGAAACTGTATGTCTACAATTAGTCAGAATTCGTTAATGAGTGATGGCTTGCCTTTTGCAGAATGAACCGGCGAGTTATGATATAGAGCAAGGTTAAGTTTTAAGGAACGTAGCCATAGCGAAAGCGAGTTTTAAAAGAGCGTTTAGTTGTATGTCATAGACCCGAAACTGAAGTGAGCTAGCCATGAGCAGGTTGAAGTGTGGTTAATCCCACATGGAGGACCGAACCAGGACACGTTGAAAAGTGTTTGGATGACTTGTGGCTAGGGGTGAAATTCCAATCGAACTCAGAGATAGCTGGTTCTCCTCGAAATAGCTTTAGGGCTAGCGTTGATTTAATGTTTTCATGAAGGTAGAGCACTAAATGATTGATGGCTCCACCTCGGGGTACTGATATCAATTAAACTCCGAATGTTATGAAAAAAATATCAGCAGTCAGACTATGGGTGATAAGGTCCATGGTCAAAAGGGAAAGAGCCCAGACCGTCAGCTAAGGTCCCTAAATTAATGTTAAGTGAAAAAGGAAGTGAAGATGTTTAAACAGCTAGGAAGTTGGCTTAGAAGCAGCCATCTTTTAAAGAGTGCGTAATAGCTCACTAGTCTAATGACTTTGCGCCGAAAATTTAACGGGACTTAAACATTATACCGAAGCTACGGATATTAATTAATATAATTGAATATGGTAGAGGAAGCGTTCTGATGTCGTTGAAGCTATAGCGGAAGCAGTGGTGGAGAAATCAGAAGTGAGAATGCCGGTGTAAGTAACGAAAAGATAGGTGAGAATCCTATCCGTCGAAAACCCAAGGTTTCCAGGGGCAGGTTCGTCCGCCCTGGGTTAGTCAGGTCCTAAGGCGAGGTAGAAATACGTAGTCGATGGCAAGCAGGCTAAAATTCCTGCACTAAAAAAACAACTGATGGAGGGACAAAGAAGGCTAAGCACGCCCTTTATTGGATTAGGGTCAAAGGATCGAGTTTGAAAAGATAGGCAAATCCGTCTTTTTATTCCAAAAAATGAGATTCAAGGGTAACGTGATTGATGTCATACTTTCAAGAAAAGCTTCTAGGGTTAATTGTTTTTTTACCTGTACCGTAAACCGACACAGGTGGGAAGGTAGAGAATACTAAGACGCGCGAGAAAACTCTTGTTAAGGAACTCGGCAAAATTGCTCCGTAACTTCGGGATAAGGAGAGCTTTTATTTAAAAGTTAAAAGCCACAGAAAAGAAGCCCAAGCGACTGTTTATCAAAAACATAGGTCTCTGCTAAACCGTGAGGTGATGTATAGGGGCTGATGCCTGTCCGGTGCTGGAAGATTAAAAGGAGATGTTCGGGTTAAACCAAAGCATTGAATTGAAGTCCCAGTGAACGACGGCCGTAACTATAACGGTCCTAAGGTAGCGAAATTCCTTGTCGGGTAAATTCCGACCTGCACGAAAGGCATAACGATTTGGGCGCTGTCTCAACAAGAGTCTCGGTGAAATCAAACTATCGGTGAAAATGCCGATTACCCGCGACAGGACGAAAAGACCCCATGGAGCTTTACTGTAACTTAATATTGATTTTGAGAAATTCATGTACAGAATAGGTGGGAGACTGAGATTTTTAGACGCTAGTTTAAAAGGAGTCGCCTTTTGGGATACCACTCTTGAATTTTTTATACTCTAACCTACGCAAGTGTATTGCGAGGGACAGTGTTTGGTAGGCAGTTTGACTGGGGCGGTCGCCTCCTAAAGAGTAACGGAGGCGTTCATAAGGTTCCTTCAAAATGGTCGGAAATCATTTAGAGAGTGTAAAGGCATAAAGGAGCTTAACTGCGAGACCTACAAGTCGAGCAGAGACGAAAGTCGGACTTAGTGATCTTGCGATACCGAATGGAAGGGTCGTGACTCAACGGATAAAAGCTACCCTGGGGATAACAGGCTTATCGCTTCCGAGCGTTCACAGCGACGAAGCGGTTTGGCACCTCGATGTCGGCTCATCGCATCCTGGAGCTGGAGAAGGTTCCAAGGGTTGGGCTGTTCGCCCATTAAAGCGGAACGCGAGCTGGGTTCAGAACGTCGTGAGACAGTTCGGTCTCTATCCGTCGTGGGCGTTGGAAATTTGAAGAGAGCTGTCCCTAGTATGAGAAGACCGGGATGGATATACCGCTGGTGTTTCAGTTGGTTCGCCAGAGCCATAGCTGAGTAGCTACGTATAGAAAGGATAAACACTGAAAGCATCTAAGTGTGAAGCCTCCTTTAAGATGAGATTTCCCTATGAGATCCCTGAAAGACTATCAGGTTGATAGGCTAGAAGTGTAAGAAAAGTGATTTTTTGAGCTTACTAGTACTAATAGATCCATTGACTTTGATTTTAATAAAGAATTTCTTAAAGTTTATGTTTATCTAGTTTTGAAAGAACCTTGGTTATTAATAAAAGGGGAAACACCTGTTCCCATTCCGAATACAGAAGTTAAGTCCTTTTACCTCGACAATAGTTGTTGTTTACATCCGCAAAGATAGAGTTAGCCAAGGTTTACTTAAAAAAAGAGGATTAGCTCAGTTGGGAGAGCGTCTGCCTTACAAGCAGAATGTCGGGGGTTCAAGTCCCTCATCCTCTACCATTTTTTTGGAAATTGTAAAAAATTGCCAAAATAGCTCAATAGGTAGAGCAACTGACTTGTAATCAGTAGGTTACGGGTTCGATTCCTGTTTTTGGCACCAGAATGTGTATATTAAAAATATTTTTGTCCCGTTAGCTCAGTTGGTAGAGCACTTGACTTTTAATCAAGGTGTCAAAGGTTCGAGTCCTTTACGGGACACCATTAATAATTTTTTATATTTTCTTAAAGAAATATTTTTTTGCCTGGATGGTGGAATTGGTAGACACGTGGGACTTAAAATCCCATGGTTTAAAGCCGTGCCGGTTCAAGTCCGGCTCTAGGTACCACAAAAAAAGGGGTTTTAGCTCAGTTGGTAGAGCACCTGTCTTGCACACAGGATGTCAGCGGTTCGAATCCGCTAAACTCCACCATTTTTTTAAAAAAATAAAATATAAGATGTTATAATATAAAAATAAACTAATAAAAATAAAATAATAAAAAAGAGGCGGTATAGCTCAGTTGGTTAGAGCGTTCGGTTCATACCCGTGAGGTCGAGGGTTCGAATCCCCCTGCCGCTACCAATATTATTATTGGATTGGACCTGTAGCTCAGTTGGTTAGAGCCACCGGCTCATAACCGGTTGGTCGTAGGTTCGAATCCTGCCAGGTCCACCATTGTTTGAAAAAATTGGAGAAATACCCAAGTGGTTGAAGGGGCCAGTCTTGAAAACTGGAAGATCTGAAAGGATGCGGGGGTTCGAATCCCTCTTTCTCCGCCAATTTTTTAAAAAAATATTTTTTAAATTTGATGAATATCGCGGGATAGAGCAGTTTGGTAGCTCGTCGGGCTCATAATCCGAAGGTCGGAGGTTCAAATCCTTCTCCCGCAACCAATTAAAAAAAATAATTTGAATGTATAAATTCAAAAATAAATAAAGGTCTGGTGGTGTAGCGGTTAACATGCTTGCCTGTCACGCAGGAGATCGCGGGTTCGATTCCCGTCCAGACCGCCATTTATATATGAATTTTTTTTATTTATAAAGGAGGCTCTGTAGCTCAGTCGGTAGAGCAGTGGCCTGAAGAGCCTCGTGTCGGCAGTTCGATTCTGCCCGGAGCCACCATTAAAATTAAAATTTTAATTTAAGAGTTGATTTTTTAAAAAAATTTATTATATTTTATTTTTTTTATTGATTTATTTTTTATTAAAATATAAAAAAATCAATATTAGAAAGAAAAAATCAATTGAATAAGAAGAATTTTGTTTTAAATAAAATTTATTTTTCTTTTTTTATTTGTCCTTTTTTGTTTTTAAATTTTTTGGTTTTAGGAGTTGTTCCTGAAAAAGAAAATTATAAAGTTCTTTTGGAGAATCCAAAAGAATCACAAATAGAATCTCCAAAAAAAGATAAAGACATTAAAAAAGAAGAAATTGTTACTTATAAAAATACAAAAGATAATGAACAAAAGAAAAAAACAAGTTCAGAACAAAAAAAAGTTAATAATTCAGAAGATTTATCTAAAAAAGAAACTCAAAATTTATTAGAAGAACAATTCGTTAAAACAAATATTAAAACAAAATATCCTTCGATAACTTGGAAACATGATTTAGGATCTATATTTTCTAAAAAAGTAAGATTGTTTTATAGTATTCCAGGTTCTCACGCTGTTCCTTGTGAATCTTTTGAAGAGTGTTTTAATATTAAACAATTTATTTTCAGTTTGTTTGAACATCATATACCTAAAATAGATTTTTTATTTGATTTTTTTAATATTTCAGGTTTAAAAGAAGAATTTATTGACGATAAATATGATAAAACAGGTTTAGAAATTGTTTATTTTTTTTCTTTATTAAAAAAAGATCCTTCTTTAGGGTATTTCTATTTTAAAGATTTAGATAAAAAATATATTGAATCGGTTAATATTTCTTTTTGTAATTGTCTAATGTCAGGTTATTCTATTTTAAGTTTAGTTTCAGAAGTTATTAATTTTAAAAAAGAAGATATTCATATTTTAAAAAAACATTTCCAAGAATACTTAAAGCATTTAAATGAAATTTTTAAAAACAAGAATATTAAAAAAAAAGAATTAGATGTTTCTTTTGAAATTTTTTTTGAAAGTATTATCGAAAATACTAATATCGAAGATTTAGAAAAAAAATTTCTTTTTAATTTGATAAGAACAATAGTTTCTCATTTGTTTCCTGAACATTTTTTTATTCATTTTAAAATAGATTGTCGAAAACCAAAACCAATTAAAGAAATGCAATTTAAAATTTCTACCGAAAAAGAACATCAAACAATAGGTTTTGTTTTAAAAATTGAGCAGAAAAAAAACAATAGTTTTTATTTTTGTTTTTATGAAATTTTTAAAAATATGTCTAGAAATGAAGAAAATTTAAAATTAATAGATGAAATTGTTATTTTAGATCCAGACAAAAAAGAGGATTATTTTTTTAATCATCTGAATATAAATATAATTCAAAATAAAAAAATTTTTTTTCAAAAAATACAAAAAATAAATTTATATGGTTTTAAAAAATATAAGTTTATTTGAAGGCGTAAATTATGATTTGTTTAGATAATATCGATTCAAAAAGAATCACTCCAAATGATTTTATTGTTTTAATTGAGATTCCACAAGGTAGTAATAAAAAAAACGAAATAGATAAAGAAACAGGTTTGTTAAAATTAGATCGTTTTTTAAAATCTTCTTTTGTTTATCCTGCTAATTATGGTTTTATTCCATTGACTTATTGTGATGACAAAGATCCTTTAGATGTTTTTGTTTTATCTCAGGAAGTTTTAGATCCGTTTGTTTTAGTCCAATGTAGACCTATTGGAGTTGTTAAAATGATTGACGACGGTGAATTAGATGAAAAAATAATAGCTGTCCCTATAAAAGATTCTTCTATGCAAAGTTATCAAGATATTATAAATTTACCTACTTCTATTTTAGAAAAAATAAAACATTTTTTGTTGTATTATAAGGATTTAGAAAATAAATCTGTTGTTATAGAAGGTATAGAAGGTAAATCACAAGCTTTTGAAACTATAAAAAATGCTTTAAATAAATATCTAAAATTAAAAAATAATTAATTTTTTATAAATTGATAAAAAATTATAAAATAAAAAAATATGAAGTGATATAAAATAATGATAAAAACTATTCTTGCTAATAAAAAAGCTTTTTATGATTATTTTTTAGATAAAAAATATATCGCAGGTATTAAATTATTAGGTAACGAAGTTAAATCTATTAGATTAAAAAAAGTTAATTTTGAAAATTCTTATGTTAATTTTGAAAATAATGAAATTTTTGTTTTTAATATGTTAATCTCTAAATATAATTTATGTAATAGCTTTGATCATGATGAGACAAGAAAAAAAAAGCTTTTATTAAATAAAAGAGAAATTTTAAAAATTAAAGGCGAAATAAAAAAAAAGGGTTTTAGTTTGATCCCTGTTAAAATTATATCTGTTCGTAATTTATTAAAATTAGAGATTTATTTAGCCAAAGGCAAAAAAAAATATGACAAAAGAGCCGTTTTAAAAGAAAAAGATGACAAAATAAGAATTAAAAAAAGTTTAGAATATTTTTAATTATTAAAATTTTATTTTTTTATTTAATAATTATATTTTTTTAAAAAAATATGTTAAAATAAATTGTAATCATTTTTTTTATTTTTGTGTCGGGAGGGGTAGCGAAGTGGCTAAACGCATCAGTCTGTAAAACTGCTCCGTAAAGGTACGATGGTTCGAATCCATCCCCCTTCACCATTATATTTATTTGATTTATTTCTTTGAAAACTGAAGATGATATTTAGTAATTAATTTTTTTATCAAAAAAACGAATTTTTTGTTATTATAAGATGAATAATCTTACAAAACTAAGAGTTTGATCCTGGCTCAGGATTAACGCTGGCGGCATGCCTAATACATGCAAGTCGAACGGAAACTTTGCAAAGAGTTTTAGTGGCGAACGGGTGAGTAACACGTAAGTAACCTGCCTTTAAGACGAGGATAACAAATGGAAACATTTGCTAAGACTGGATAGGAAACAAGAAGGCATCTTTTTGTTTTTAAAAGACCTCCTAAAAAAAGGTATGCTTAAAGAGGGGCTTGCGCCACATTAGTTTGTTGGTAAGGTAATGGCTTACCAAGACTATGATGTGTAGCTGGACTGAGAGGTTGAACAGCCACATTGGGACTGAGACACGGCCCAAACTCCTACGGGAGGCAGCAGTAGGGAATTTTCGGCAATGGAGGAAACTCTGACCGAGCAATGCCGCGTGAACGATGAAGTATTTCGGTATGTAAAGTTCTTTTATTGAAGAAGAAAAATAGTGGAAAAACTATCTTGACGCTATTCAATGAATAAGCCCCGGCTAACTATGTGCCAGCAGCCGCGGTAAGACATAGGGGGCGAGCGTTATCCGGAATTATTGGGCGTAAAGGGTGCGTAGGCGGTTAGTTAAGTCTATAATTTAATTTCAACGCTTAACGTTGTTTTGTTATAGAAACTGCCTAACTAGAGTGAGA
The DNA here is from genome assembly GCF_018024475.1 of Candidatus Phytoplasma luffae. Classification (GTDB taxonomy): domain Bacteria; phylum Bacillota_I; class Bacilli_A; order Acholeplasmatales; family Acholeplasmataceae; genus Phytoplasma; species Phytoplasma luffae. The sequence goes on from NZ_CP054393.1 coordinate 539,845, forward strand.
TAGAGGCAAGTGGAATTCCATGTGTAGCGGTAAAATGTGTAAATATATGGAGGAACACCAGAAGCGTAGGCGGCTTGCTGGGTCTTTACTGACGCTGAGGCACGAAAGCGTGGGTAGCAAACAGGATTAGATACCCTGGTAGTCCACGCCGTAAACGATGAGTACTAAGTGTCAGGGTAAAACTTGGTACTGAAGTTAACACATTAAGTACTCCGCCTGAGTAGTACGTACGCAAGTATGAAACTTAAAGGAATTGACGGGACTCCGCACAAGCGGTGGATCATGTTGTTTAATTCGAAGATACACGAAAAACCTTACCAGGTCTTGACATACTCTGCAAAGTTATAGAAATATAATGGAGGTTATCAGGGATACAGGTGGTGCATGGTTGTCGTCAGCTCGTGTCGTGAGATGTTAGGTTAAGTCCTAAAACGAGCGCAACCCTTGTCGTTAGTTACCAGCACGTAAAGGTGGGGACTTTAGCGAGACTGCCAATTAAAAATTGGAGGAAGGTGAGGATTACGTCAAATCATCATGCCCCTTATGATCTGGGCTACAAACGTGATACAATGGCTGTTACAAAGAGTAGCTGAAACGTGAGTTTTTAGCCAATCTCAAAAAAGCAGTCTCAGTTCGGATTGAAGTCTGCAACTCGACTTCATGAAGTTGGAATCGCTAGTAATCGCGAATCAGCATGTCGCGGTGAATACGTTCTCGGGGTTTGTACACACCGCCCGTCAAACCATGAAAGTGGACAATACCCAAAAGCAGTGGCTTAATTTCGTAAGAAAAGGGAACTGTCTAAGGTAGGGTCGATGATTGGGGTTAAGTCGTAACAAGGTATCCCTACCGGAAGGTGGGGATGGATCACCTCCTTTCTAAGGAAAATAAATCATCATCTTCAGTTTTGAAAGACTTAGATTAAATAAGTTTTTCTTTTTAGGTAAAAAGAGTCAAAAGAGCCTATAGCTCAGTTGGTTAGAGCACACGCCTGATAAGCGTGAGGTCGGTGGTTCAAGTCCATTTAGGCTCACCAATATAATTTTTACTTAAAAAAAGTTCTTTGAAAAGTAGATAAACGTAACTTTAAAAATTCAAATAAAAAATTGAAGGAATTAAGGGCATACAGTGGATGCCTTGGCACTAAGAGCCGATGAAGGACGCAATTAACGGCGATACGCCATGGGGAGTTGTAAATAAATGTAGATCCATGGATTTCCGAATGGGGCAACCTACTACAATAAACTTGTAGTTTTTTGATTAATAAATCAAAAAGGGAACGCAGTGAACTGAAATATCTAAGTAACTGTAGGAAAAGAAAGTAATAACGATTCTGCTAGTAGTGACGAGCGAACGCGGAACAGCCAGATACCACTTAACTAGTTATAAAATAAAAAATAACTTGAAGTTTTTGGAAAGAAACACCAAAGAAGGTGATAGTCCTGTAAAGAAACTTTTTTATCTAGGGTATCAAAAAGTACGGCGAGACACGAGAAATCTTGTCGGAAGATAGGAGGACCATCTCCTAAGGCTAAATACTCCTTAGTGACCGATAGTGAACTAGTACCGTGAGGGAAAGGTGAAAAGAACCCCGGGAGGGGAGTGAAATAGATCCTGAAACTGTATGTCTACAATTAGTCAGAATTCGTTAATGAGTGATGGCTTGCCTTTTGCAGAATGAACCGGCGAGTTATGATATAGAGCAAGGTTAAGTTTTAAGGAACGTAGCCATAGCGAAAGCGAGTTTTAAAAGAGCGTTTAGTTGTATGTCATAGACCCGAAACTGAAGTGAGCTAGCCATGAGCAGGTTGAAGTGTGGTTAATCCCACATGGAGGACCGAACCAGGACACGTTGAAAAGTGTTTGGATGACTTGTGGCTAGGGGTGAAATTCCAATCGAACTCAGAGATAGCTGGTTCTCCTCGAAATAGCTTTAGGGCTAGCGTTGATTTAATGTTTTCATGAAGGTAGAGCACTAAATGATTGATGGCTCCACCTCGGGGTACTGATATCAATTAAACTCCGAATGTTATGAAAAAAATATCAGCAGTCAGACTATGGGTGATAAGGTCCATGGTCAAAAGGGAAAGAGCCCAGACCGTCAGCTAAGGTCCCTAAATTAATGTTAAGTGAAAAAGGAAGTGAAGATGTTTAAACAGCTAGGAAGTTGGCTTAGAAGCAGCCATCTTTTAAAGAGTGCGTAATAGCTCACTAGTCTAATGACTTTGCGCCGAAAATTTAACGGGACTTAAACATTATACCGAAGCTACGGATATTAATTAATATAATTGAATATGGTAGAGGAAGCGTTCTGATGTCGTTGAAGCTATAGCGGAAGCAGTGGTGGAGAAATCAGAAGTGAGAATGCCGGTGTAAGTAACGAAAAGATAGGTGAGAATCCTATCCGTCGAAAACCCAAGGTTTCCAGGGGCAGGTTCGTCCGCCCTGGGTTAGTCAGGTCCTAAGGCGAGGTAGAAATACGTAGTCGATGGCAAGCAGGCTAAAATTCCTGCACTAAAAAAACAACTGATGGAGGGACAAAGAAGGCTAAGCACGCCCTTTATTGGATTAGGGTCAAAGGATCGAGTTTGAAAAGATAGGCAAATCCGTCTTTTTATTCCAAAAAATGAGATTCAAGGGTAACGTGATTGATGTCATACTTTCAAGAAAAGCTTCTAGGGTTAATTGTTTTTTTACCTGTACCGTAAACCGACACAGGTGGGAAGGTAGAGAATACTAAGACGCGCGAGAAAACTCTTGTTAAGGAACTCGGCAAAATTGCTCCGTAACTTCGGGATAAGGAGAGCTTTTATTTAAAAGTTAAAAGCCACAGAAAAGAAGCCCAAGCGACTGTTTATCAAAAACATAGGTCTCTGCTAAACCGTGAGGTGATGTATAGGGGCTGATGCCTGTCCGGTGCTGGAAGATTAAAAGGAGATGTTCGGGTTAAACCAAAGCATTGAATTGAAGTCCCAGTGAACGACGGCCGTAACTATAACGGTCCTAAGGTAGCGAAATTCCTTGTCGGGTAAATTCCGACCTGCACGAAAGGCATAACGATTTGGGCGCTGTCTCAACAAGAGTCTCGGTGAAATCAAACTATCGGTGAAAATGCCGATTACCCGCGACAGGACGAAAAGACCCCATGGAGCTTTACTGTAACTTAATATTGATTTTGAGAAATTCATGTACAGAATAGGTGGGAGACTGAGATTTTTAGACGCTAGTTTAAAAGGAGTCGCCTTTTGGGATACCACTCTTGAATTTTTTATACTCTAACCTACGCAAGTGTATTGCGAGGGACAGTGTTTGGTAGGCAGTTTGACTGGGGCGGTCGCCTCCTAAAGAGTAACGGAGGCGTTCATAAGGTTCCTTCAAAATGGTCGGAAATCATTTAGAGAGTGTAAAGGCATAAAGGAGCTTAACTGCGAGACCTACAAGTCGAGCAGAGACGAAAGTCGGACTTAGTGATCTTGCGATACCGAATGGAAGGGTCGTGACTCAACGGATAAAAGCTACCCTGGGGATAACAGGCTTATCGCTTCCGAGCGTTCACAGCGACGAAGCGGTTTGGCACCTCGATGTCGGCTCATCGCATCCTGGAGCTGGAGAAGGTTCCAAGGGTTGGGCTGTTCGCCCATTAAAGCGGAACGCGAGCTGGGTTCAGAACGTCGTGAGACAGTTCGGTCTCTATCCGTCGTGGGCGTTGGAAATTTGAAGAGAGCTGTCCCTAGTATGAGAAGACCGGGATGGATATACCGCTGGTGTTTCAGTTGGTTCGCCAGAGCCATAGCTGAGTAGCTACGTATAGAAAGGATAAACACTGAAAGCATCTAAGTGTGAAGCCTCCTTTAAGATGAGATTTCCCTATGAGATCCCTGAAAGACTATCAGGTTGATAGGCTAGAAGTGTAAGAAAAGTGATTTTTTGAGCTTACTAGTACTAATAGATCCATTGACTTTGATTTTAATAAAGAATTTCTTAAAGTTTATGTTTATCTAGTTTTGAAAGAACCTTGGTTATTAATAAAAGGGGAAACACCTGTTCCCATTCCGAATACAGAAGTTAAGTCCTTTTACCTCGACAATAGTTGTTGTTTACATCCGCAAAGATAGAGTTAGCCAAGGTTTACTTAAAAAAAGAGGATTAGCTCAGTTGGGAGAGCGTCTGCCTTACAAGCAGAATGTCGGGGGTTCAAGTCCCTCATCCTCTACCATTTTTTTGGAAATTGTAAAAAATTGCCTATATAGCTCAGCTGGCAGAGCATCTGACTGTTAATCAGAGGGTCCTAGGTTCGATCCCTAGTATAGGCGCCATTAAAAAATATATAAATTTATTTTAAAATTAATTTTATTTTCTAAAGTGGTTTTTTATTTTTTAAAAAATAATAACGATAAGGTAATACCTTTAATGATTTCTCGTAAATTTAAAACTATTTTCGAAAATAACGAATTGATTATTGAAATAAATAAATTAGCTAAACAAGCTAATGGTTCTGTTTTGTTATCTTATAAAGATAGTGTTATTCTCACTGTATCGGTATCAAGTAAAAAAGATACTAATTTAAATTATTTCCCTTTAACAGTTGTTTATCAAGAAAAATTTTATTCAGTGGGTAAAATTCCAGGAAATTTCAACAAAAGAGAAGGAAGGCCTTCTGATCATGAAATTTTAAATTCTCGCTTAATAGACAGAAGTATAAGATCTTTGTTTGAACCGAATTTTGAAAAAGAAGTTCAAATAATAAATACTATTTTGAGTAGTGATTCAGATTGTAATAATGAAATATTCGCTTTATTAGGAAGTTCATTATCTTTGTTAATTTCTAATATCCCTTTTAATGAACCTGTTGCAGGAGTTTGTATTGGTAAAATAAAAGATGATTTAATCGTTAATCCTAATAAAGAACAAAAAACAAAATCAGAGTTTTTATTAACTTTATCAGGTACAGAAAACGGTTTAAATATGATCGAAGCAATAGCAAACGAAACACCTGAAGAAGTTTTGTTAGAAGCTATGGAATACGGCCATAAAATAATAAAAAAACTTTGTTTGTTTCAAAAAGATATTAAAAACGAAATTAACACTCCAAAACAAAATATTGAGAATAAAGCAAATTTTCAAGATTTATATTTAGATATAGAAGAAAAATATAAAAACCAAATAAAAGAACTTTTATATGTTAGTTCGTGTTTGAAAATTAGTAAAAAAGAATTACAAAATAATATTTCTGGATTAAGAGATAGATTATTATTAGAATTTCAGGACAACGAAAAATTAAAAGTATATGAAGAAGATAAAAAATATTTTTTTATTTTAGAAAATATTTTTGATACTTTGTTAAAACAAGAATTTAGAAAAATGATTATCGAAACAAAAACAAGAGTTGATGGTAGAAATTTCGATAATATTAGAAATATCGAAACTAAAATCAATTTATTACCAAGGGTTCATGGATCAGCTCTTTTCACCAGAGAACAAACACAAAGTTTATCGGTAGTTACCTTAGGTACTTTAAAAGAAAGTAAAATGATTGATGATTTAACAGAAGAAGAAGAAAAACGTTTTATTTTACATTATAATTTTCCTCATTTTTCTGTTGGCGAAACAGGTAGATATATGTCCCCTTCTAGAAGGGAAATAGGTCATGGTATATTAGCTGAAAAAGCTTTGTTTTGTGTTTTACCTTCGGAAGAAGAATTTCCTTACTCTATTAGAGTTGTTTCGGAAATTTTAGAATCAAACGGTTCTTCTTCTATGGCTACTGTTTGTGCCTCTTCTATGGCTTTAATGGCTGCCGGTGTTCCTTTAAAAAAATCTGTAGCTGGTATAGCTATGGGTTTGATATTTTCTAATGAAAAAGAATATATTATTTTAAGTGATATCCAAGGTTTAGAAGATCGTTACGGAGATATGGATTTTAAAATATCCGGAACTCAAAAAGGAATAACCGCTTTACAAATGGATATTAAAATAGATAAAGTTAATTTTGATATTTTAAAAAAAGCTTTTTCACAAGCTTATACAGGTATAATTAAAATTTTAAATAAAATGTCATTAACTATTTCTCAAAGTAATAAAGAATTATCTATTTACGCTCCTAAAGTTAAAATGATTAAAGTTCCTATTAATAAAATACGTGATATCATTGGTTCAGGTGGAAAAATTATTTCTCAAATTATAGAAAAAAATGATAATGTAAAAATAGATATAAAACCAGATGGAACAATATTTATAACACATTCTAATATAGAAATTGTTCAAAAAACAGTTGATTATATTCAAAATTTAATAAAAAATATTGAAGTTGGAGCAAATTATCAAGTTGTTATTTTAAAAATTTTAAAAGATAAAAAAGGTCAATCTTTTGGAGCTATAGCGGAAATTTCTCCAGGAATAGAAGGATTTATTCATGTAAGTGAATTAGCCAATAAAAGAACAGATAATGTAGAAGATGTTTTGAATATAGGCGATCGAATATTTGTTAAATGTATAGAGATCAATAATAAAGGAAAAATTTTTTTATCTTTAAAAGATTATAAAAAAATTACTTTTTAATTTATTAAAAAAATTTTTTTAATGATGAAAAAGAATAATTTTCTTTTTGTTTATTAATAATTTTTTTTATATAAAATTTGTTATAATATTAAAGTTAAAAAATAATAGAGTGTTGATCGAGGTTTAATTTTTTAATAAAATTAAGTTTAGGAAAGTCCATGTTAGCACATTGTGTTAGGAACACATGTAGTGTTTGAGTTTAAGAAAAAAATAACTTAAGGTATTTAATTCAATTTAAATAACGGCTTTTTTATTTTCTAAGGATTTTTTATTATATAATTAATTTATGAAAATAAAGGAATAAAGTGCCACAGAGACGAGTTAATTAGAAATAATTAGGTGAAACGCGGTAAACCCCTCAAGCTAATAATCCAAATTACGGTAGGAGCACATAAAAATCGATTTTCCTAGAAGTAATTTCATGATTGATTTTTATGCTATTTTTAGAAATAAAAGTAGAGATAAATGATCACGCTTATTTTGTAAAAAAAATAAGAACAGAACATGGCTTATTACTATTATTTTTTATATAGAATCTTTTTTTAAAAGATTCTTTTTTTATTTTGTTTTTGTATTTTTATTTTGGTATATTATAATTAATAAATATATTTTTTATATATTATCAAAATAAAAATATTTAATTATTATAATTTATAATGATTGAGTAAGATTATTTTTTTAAAATTTTAATATTTTTTTAAAATAATTTTTTTCAAAAAATAAAATTATATATTTTTAATTATAGATAAAAAAAGGTTTATAAATTTTGATTATATGACTGTAAATAAACTAATAGAACAATCCATCATTAGAATTAAAAAAATAGAAGAATTAAAAAAATTAAACATTCAACCTTTTAGTAATTATTTTTTTCCTAATGATAATGCTAAAAATATTATTGATAAGTATCAAAATTATAGTTTTGAAGAATTAGATAAAGATAAAATTAATGTTTCTATCGCTGGCAGAATTATCACCAACAGATCACAAGGTAAAGCAGGTTTTTTTAATTTGCAAGATTTTGATCATTCGATTCAAATATATATCAATAAAAAAAATATTTCTGAAAAAGAATTCACAGTTTATAAATATGCTGATTTAGGTGATATCGTAGGTATCACTGGTCAATTATTCAAAACTAAAACGAATACATTAACTGTTAGAGCTTTTAAATTTATTCATTTAAGCAAAAGTTTAATGCCTTTGCCTGATAAATATAAAGGTTTGAAAGAAAAAGAATATATTAGAAAAAAAAGATATATAGATCTTATTGTTAATCCTCAAACTAGAAAAAAATTTCTTACTCGTAGTTTAATTATCAAAAATATTAGAAATTTTTTTAATAACAAAGGATTTTTAGAAGTAGAAACTCCTATTTTAAATTTTTTTTCAAACGGTGCTTCTGCTAAACCTTTTATAACTCATTATAACGCTTTAAAATCTGATTTTTATTTAAGAATAGCAACAGAAATTCCATTAAAGAAATTAATTATAGGTGGTATGAAAGCTGTTTATGAAATAGGTCGTATTTTTCGTAACGAAGGTATCGACGCAACTCATAATCCAGAATTTACAACAATAGAAGCTTATTTAGCTTATGCTAATGTTAAAGATATGATGGAATTAACTGAAAATTTTTTTAAAGAAATAACTTTGAAAATTTTAGGTAATTTAGAATTTGAATATCAAGAACATTTGATTAATTTTAATCATTTTTATAAATATGATATGTTAGAAATTATTAAAGAAAAAATAGATATTGATTTTCGCAAAAAAACAACTTTAGAGGAATGTTTTAAAATCGCCAAAGAGCATAATGTTCCAGTTGAATCTTTTTATACAAAAGGACATATTATATCTTCTTTTTTTGATAAATTCGTAGAACCTACTTTAATTCAACCTACTTTTATTTATAATTATCCTTACGAAATTAGCCCTTTAGCTAATAAAAAGATCGATGATGAAAATTTTGTTGATAGATTTGAGTTATTTATCGCAGGCAAAGAATTCGTTAATGCTTTTAGTGAATTAAACGATCCGATAGAGCAAAAAAAACGTTTTAAAGAACAATTATTGCAAAAAAAATTAGGAAATGAAGAAGCAGAAACGCTTGATTCAGATTTTATTGAAGCTTTGGAATACGGTATGCCTCCTACTGGCGGTTTAGGAATTGGTATAGATCGATTATGTATGCTTCTGACTAACACTTCTAATATTAAAGATGTTATTTTATTTCCTCATTTTGTTAATAATAAAAAATAAAATATAATAATTTTGTATTAGAGGTTAAAAAGTGGAAGATATAAAAGGTATTTTTTATTTTCAAAGTCATTATAGCATTATGGAAAGTATCCCATCTATAGAAGATTTGGTTATAAAAGCTAAAAAAAATAATTATGATTTCGTAGCTTTGAGTGATAATCAAAATTTATACGGAATGTTAGAATTTATTTTTCTTTGCCAAAAAAATAAAATAAAACCTATTTTAGGTATGCAGGTGTTTTTATCTTTAAAAAATATTATTTCTCCAGATAAAAAAATTAGCTTTTGCGTTTACGCTTTAAATGATTTAGGTATAAATAATTTAATTAAAATATCTAATTTAGCTAAAACACAAAAAAGAGATATTCTTTTAGAAGAATTATGCGATTTAAAAGAAGGTCTTTTTTTTGTTTTATCAAATATAGATTTTTTATTTTGCGATTTATTTAAAAAAGAATGGGTAGAAGTTATTTTTGAAAAATTAAAAAAAACTTTTCATTTGTTTTTTTTTGGTTTGTCTTTGCAATCGGAATATTTAGAAATGTTCGCGAATACTTATTGTTTCGATATAATTAAAAAATTAAAAATTTTAATAGTTAAGGTTCATCAAACTAGTTTTTTGGAACCTAGTCAAAAAAAAGCGCATCAATTATTATTAAAGTTATTTCATTCTGAAAAAGCTAAAAAATATAATGAAATGTTTTTTTTATTTTTAGATTTGAAAGAGATCGAAAATAAATATAATTCGCATTATAAAAATTATTCTCATTTGTTTTTAAATTTAAAGGAATTTATTCCTCAAATCGAATATAAACAAATTTTCCCTTCAGATTTGAAATTGCCTGTTTATAAACAATCTCTTGAAAAAACATCTTTTGATTATTTAAAAAAAATATCATTAGACGCTTTAAAAGAAAAAGTTTTAGATTCTTCTCCGGAATTTACTTTTTATTTAAAAAGATTGAACAAAGAATTGAAAATTATTAAAGATATGAATTTTGAAGATTATTTTTTAATTGTTCATGATTTAGTTAATTTTTCAAAAAATAAAAATATTTTGGTTGGCCCCGGAAGAGGTTCTGCAGCTGGTTCGTTAGTTTGTTTTTGTTTAGGGATTACAGAATCAGATCCTTTGAAATATGATCTTTTATTCGAAAGGTTTTTGAACCCTAAAAGAAATAAAAAACCAGATATTGATTTAGATTTTCCAGATGATAAATTATCTATTGTTTTGGAATATATTTATCAAAAATATGGAGAAAATTATACAGCTAACATAAATACTTTTTCTACTTTAAGTGCTAAAACTTTTGCTAAAAACACTAATTATATTGATTATCAAAAATCGTATCCAAATACAACAATTAAAAACAATGAATTGAATTTAATAATTAACGAATTGGAAGGGATGCCGCAATTCACAAGAAATCATCCTTCAGGCGTTGTTATAAGTAATAAAGATTTATTTCAATTTATTCCTCTTCAAACGAATGAAAATAGTAATCATCCTTTTAAATACCAGACGCAATTAGAATCTAAATATTTAGAAAAAATAGGATTGATTAAAATTGATTTATTAAGTTTAAAAAGTTTATCTTTTGTTGCTAAAATTTTAGAAGAGATTAATAAAAATAGAGAAATTAAATTAAATTGGTTTCAAATTTCTTTAGATGATTTTAATTCTTATCAATTATTAAAAAAAGCAGATACAGAGTATATTTTTCAGTTGGAATCTGATATGGCTAAAACAATTTTACAAAAAACAGATCCGAAACATTTTGAAGATTTAGTAGCTGTTTTAGCTTTGAATAGACCGGGCCAAATACATTATATAAGTGATTATTGTCGCAATAAAAAACAAAAAAAAAATTATTTAATTGAACCAGATTTAGAACTATGCATAGGACATATTTTGAGAAATACACAAGGTCTTATTCTTTATCAAGAACAAATTATGGAAATAGTTGTTCATGTAGCTGGTTATGATTTAGGCGAATCAGAAATTTTTATGAAATATATTTTAAACAAAGATAAAAATAATATTTCAGAAGATTTTATGAAAAAAAATTTTTTAATTCGTGCTAATCGAAATGGTCATTCTAAAGAAATGGCTTTGAAAATTTATAACTATATTTTAAAATTTTCTAATTATAGTTTTAATAAAAGTCATAGTGTTTCTTATTCTTTAATTAGTTATCGTATGGCTTTTTTAAAAGCAAATTATTTTTTACCTTTTATGAAAGTTATTTTAGATGGGTGTCAAAAAAATACCTCAGAAACAAGTAAAATTTTAAGAAAAATAAAAGAAAAAAATATAATTAAAATTTTATATCCTAATATTTTTACAAGTAGTCTTCGATATCAATTATCAAAAACAAAAATTTTATTACCTTTGACTTCAATTATAAATGTTAGCGAATCGATAGCTTTTTTTATAATAAAAGAAAGAGAAAAAAAAATATTTTTAGATTTTTATGATTTTAAGAAAAGATGTTTCCCTGTTTTAAATAATAATTTATTAAAAGATTTGGTTTTGGCAGGTGTTTTTGAAGATTTTCATTTAAATAAAAATACTTTATTGAATGAATGTCATTTAGAAACTTTAGAACATGAACAATATTTGCAACCTTTTAAAAAAAAAGTTTTATTAGAAGAATTACCAGATTCAATTTTGAAACAAGAAGTTATTCGTGTTTTCGGTTTTGATTTAAATTCTTTATCCGTTTAAGTTATTTTTTTATTTTATAGTTTACGTAATTTTAATTATAAAAAGGAAATATATTTTGTGAAATTTTATGAAAATTTGAATAAATCATTTTTATATTTTAAAGAAAAAATTTGGTCAAAGTGTACAGTAAAAAATAGATATTTTGTTTTCGGTGTTATTTCATTCAGTATCATTTTATGTTTAATTATTTTAAATTCTCATTTAGGTAAAGAGAGAAAATTTTATAGCGAAGGTTTAATTGAATTTAAGGATATTTTAAATTCTCAATTTATTAAAGAAAAACATACCGACATAGAAGAAGACATTACTATAGTAGGTATTAAATCTATGTTAATAGGGATTATTGTTTTTGTTAATTTATTAGGGTTTAAAAAAGGTTTTTCCGGCGTTAGTTTAGGTACTTTTGTAGGAGCAGTCATAGGGGTTTGGATTTTTATATTATTTCCTCCTCTTATTTATTGTTTAGAATTTGTTTTTTACAAATTATTTCATTCAACAAGTTAAAATTAAATATATTGTTATTTTAAAAAAAAACATTAATAATTTATTATTGTTTGAGGTTTGAGCGATGACAAAAAATTTTTTACAAAAAAATGTAATTATTTCTCTTTTGGTAGGTTTGATCATTTTATTGGATTTTGTTTGGAGTTTTGTTTTTTTACAATTTTCTTCTTTCATTTCATTTGTAAAATTACCTTTAATAATTATATTTATAAGCGGTTTTTTGTTAGGGTTCAAAAGTACTTTTGTTATTTGTGTTTTTTATAATATTTGGCATATTTTCAGAAGCTTTATGAAAATAACGATTTATTACGGAAGTTTTGAATTAACTAATAATGAAATTATTTTGTCACTTTTATTAGATTATATATTCCCTGATTTGATCATGAGTATTTCAGGTTTGTTTTTTGTTTCTGAAAAAAAAACATTAGATAATAAAAAAATTTTTTTTATTTTATTTATCATTATTTTTTTAAGACATTTTTCTTTTTATTTTTCTAGTTGTTGGATTTACGCTCCTAAGATGATAAAACAAATCAATGAAAAAAATGTTTATATTTGGTCTTTTTGGTATAATTTGGCTAAATTTTTTTTAAATTTTATTTTTAGTTTTTTTATTATTTTTTATTTAAAAAATAAATTAAAAAATTTACCAGAAATAAATAAATAAATAAATAAATTTTTATTTTTTTTGTTGATTGTTTATTTTTTAAAAAAATAAACAATTTTTTTATTTTTATAAGAATTTTTTTTATTTTTTATTGTTTTTTTTATTATTAATAACGGAATTAATATAAAATTTTTATTTTTTATAGATTAAATAATGTATAATAAATTGAGATATTTTTTCTTAGAAATATAATATTTAATAGATTTATTATTTATATTTAATTTTATAAATAAACATCTTTTGAACTGAAATTTATTTTTATAAATCGTTTAATTATTTTGTTTCTAATTTGATAAACAAAAAGATAATTTTTGTATTAATATCCTAACAATTAGATAAATATTTTTAATTTTAACAAATATAAAGGAAAATATAAAATGAGTATTTTATTTAAAGATTTAAATTTATCAAAACAAACTGAAAAAGTTTTGTCAGAATTAAAGTTTGAAAAACCAACTCCGATCCAAGCTTTAGTTATTCCAGAAATTATTAACGGTTATGATGTTATAGCTCAATCTCAAACAGGGACAGGTAAAACTTTTTCTTTTGGGATTCCTATTATCGAAAATATAGATTGTAAATCTTCCAAAATACAATCTTTAATTTTGTGCCCAACAAGAGAATTAGCTTCACAAGTTTTTTTAGAAATTAAAAAATTATTAAGATTTAATTTTGAAATCAGAACAATAGTTATTTATGGCGGCGAATCTTATACTAAACAATTTAAAGAATTAGATACTAAACCTCATATTGTTATTGCTACACCTGGAAGAACAATAGATTTATTGGAAAGAAAAAAAATAGATCTATCATCGGTTAAAATTTTAACTTTAGATGAAGCTGATGAAATGTTAAAGATGGGTTTTCAAGATGACTTAGAGAGAATTTTATCCAAAGTTCATTCACAAAGACAAACAATTTTATTTTCTGCTACAATTTCTCCTACTATTATTCAAATTGCTTCAAAATATCAAAAAGAACCTAAAATTTTAAAAGTAAAACAAGATACTCTCGCTGTAAAATCAATTAAACAATTTTATTTTATTGTTAAAGAATTTGATAAAAATAAACTTTTAGTACGTCTTTTAGATTATAAGAACCCAGAATCTGTTATTATTTTTGCCAATACTAAAAGAGATGTAGATAATATTTTTAATTATTTACAAGAAAAAGGTTTTTTAGTAGATGCTATTCATGGAGATTTAAAACAAAATCAAAGAAAATTCGTCATGAATAATTTTAGACAAAAAAATATTAAAATTTTAGTCGCTACTGATGTTGCCGCTAGAGGAATAGATATTTCAGATATTAAAATGGTTATTAATTATGAATTGCCTTACGAAGATGAAGTTTATATCCATAGAATAGGTAGAACAGGAAGAGCGGGAAAAACAGGAACAGCTTATAGTTTTATCAGTATAAAAAAAATGGGCCAATTTAAAAGATTAGAAAAATATTTAAAAGAAAAAGTAACTTATTTAAATATTCCTTCTGTTGAAGACATCACAAAAGAACAAAATAAATTTTGGAAAGATAAAATTTTTAATTTAATTAATGAAAATAAAGATAAAAATGAACCTTTGCATCCTTTAGTTGATGTTTTATTAGATAAAATAGATCATAAAATAATTATTTCTACTTTTATAAATCATTTCGCTCTTATGAATAAAAAATACGAACCTATTATTGAACCGAAAGTTTTACAGAGAAATCTAAATACTCGTTATAATAGATTCGATAACAAAAATACGAATAATTATAATAATACTTTTAATAAATATAATAATAAAAATTACAATAATAATACTTTTAATAAATATAATGATAATTATAATTCTCAAAATATGTCAGAATTTATTATCAATTTAGGAAAATCAGATGGCATCAATCCTTCTTTATTGTTAAGGTTATTAAAGGATAAATTTAACATTTATGGTAAAAATATCGGCAATATAAAACATTTTTATGATAGAACTGTTTTTGAAATAGTTGATAGTTTTATTAATAAATTATTATTACCAAAAAATGTTTATTACGAAAATAAACTTTTAAAAATTGAACCTAAATAAAATTGAATTAGATTCAATATATAAAACTTTATTGTATTGAATAATAAAATTGATATTTAGTTCAATTTTTTTATTTTTAAGTTTTATTTTTATAAATGATATAATAATTTATCATTTTTGGAAAAAATATCAAGAGAGTGTTTTTATGTTAACTAAAAATGAAATCCAAGATATTTTAAAAAAAGGATTGAATAAAGGTTTTGATTTTGTTGAATTATTTTTCGAAAATCAAAAAAAAAATTATTTAAAAGTTATCGATGAAGAATTTACAAATTTTAATACAAAACATATTTTTGGCGTCGGTATACGTTTATTAAAGGGTTCAGATGAAATTTATATTTACACTAATAAAGTGGATTATACAAATATTTTGAATTTAATCGAAGAACAACAAAATGTTTGTTCTGAAAAAGATATTGTGGAATCAGTTTATTTAGGAGAATCAAAAGAAGCAAAAAGTAATATATTGATCCCTTTTGATAGTTGGACAGTTGATAAAAAGATTGATAAATTATTAAAATTATCTAAAATTATTAAAGAATATGATTCTAAAATAATAAAAAGTATAGCTACTTTAGAAACAAAAGAACAAAACGTTTTAATCGCTAATTCAAAAGGGATATATCAAAAAGATATACGTAATTATATTAATTGTTCTATGTTCGCTGTTGCGAAAGAAAAAGATAATATGGAAGATTTTTATAATAACGAAGGTCGCACTTCTACTGGTTTAGAAATTTTTGATATTATCGAGTTCGAAACTAAAGCACGAACAATAGCTAAAAAAGCAGTTATGTTGTTAGATGCTGAATTAATCAAACCTCAAACTATGACTGTAGTTCTTAATAAAGGTTTAGGAGGGGTTATTTTTCATGAAGCTTGTGGTCATTCTTTAGAAGCTACCGCTATCGCCAGAAACCTTTCCCCTTTTTGTGGTAAAATAAATCAAAAGATAGCTTCTGATATTGTAACTGCTTATGATGATGGAACAATTGATAATAGTTGGGGAAAATTAAACTTTGATGATGAAGGAAATCCAACTCAAAAAAATCTTTTAATCCAGAACGGAATATTAAAAAATTATTTAATAGATTATCGTAATAGTTTAAAAATGAAAATGAAACCAACAGGTTCCGCTCGAAGAGAATCTTATAAAT
Source organism: Candidatus Phytoplasma luffae (assembly GCF_018024475.1). Taxonomy (GTDB): domain Bacteria; phylum Bacillota_I; class Bacilli_A; order Acholeplasmatales; family Acholeplasmataceae; genus Phytoplasma; species Phytoplasma luffae. The sequence continues at coordinate 555,790 of NZ_CP054393.1, forward strand.
TTTCTCCTACTTCTAGAATGAATTCTACTTATATCGCAGCTGGCAAATGCAGCCCTGAAGAAATTATTAAAGATACTAAATATGGTCTTTATGCTGAAGTTTTAGGTGGTGGCACAGTTATGACGACAACAGGAGAATTTAATTTTATGATGAAATCTGGTTATTTAATTGAAAATGGCGAATTAACTAAATTAGTTAAAGGTATGATGTTGATTGGAAAAGGGCAAGATGTTTTGTTAAATATAGATCGTGTCGGAAATGATTTAGCTTTAAGTCAAGGTTATTGTGGTTCTGTTTCTGGTTATGTACCTGTAGATTTAGGTCAACCAACTATCCGAGTTAAAAATATAGTTATAGGAGGAAACAAGAAATAATGAAAACTGATATAAATTATAAAAAATATTTCCAAATAGCTTTAAAAAAAGGTTTTACTTCGTTAGAACTTATGATTAACGAAAATCAATCTATGTATATCAGTTTAGAAGATAACCGAATTAACGAAAATGTTAAAAGTGATATTTGTACTTTAGTCATTACAGGATTATATAAAAATAAAAAATCTTCTTTATATTTAGAAACAATAAACGAAGATGAAATAGAAGATATTTTAGAATTATTAAAAAATCAAATATCAGTTTTAAATTTAAAAGAAAAAGATACTATTTTTAAAGGTTCTGATTCTTATCCTGAAGTTAAAGAATCTAATTTTAATTTTTCTTCGATAAATATTGAAAAAAAATATGATTTATTATTTAAATTAGAAAAAGAATTATCAAATAAAAGTGTTTTTTTAAATAAAATAGATTCTATAACTTATCAAGAAAGTTATTTCAAGAAAAGATTAATCAATTCAGAAGGTTTAAATTTAGAAGAAAAAGGTAGCTTCGCTAGAATTTATGTAGATTGCGTTTTTCAAAAAAATGATGAAAAAGAAGTAGTTTCCCAAAGTGAAGCAGTATGTAATTTTTGTGATTTTGATATTCTTAAATTATCTAAAAAAGTTATAGATTTAGGAGAAAAAAAAATAGGTGGGCGATCTGTTGAATCTAAGAATTATCCTACTGTTTTTTCTAACAAAATTTTTGCTAAACTCTTAGAACAATTTAGTAGTGTTTTTAGCGGAATGAGTGCTTATCGAAATTTAACTCGATTAAAAGATAAAGAAGGGCAAAAAATAGCTTCTTCTAAAGTAACTATTATTGATGATCCTTTAACTTCTAAAAGTTTTTTTCAATATAAATTTGATGACGAAGGTGTAGCTTGTTATTCAAAAAAAATTATTGAAAAAGGAGTTTTCAAACAATTTATTTATGATTTAAAAACTTCTTTAATTTTCAATACCGAACCTACAGGGAACAGTTTCAGCAATTCTATTTCTATGACTAATTGTTATTTACAAAAAGGTTCTGTCAGTTTCGAAGATATGATTAGCACTATCGATGAAGGAATTTATATTGATTTTGTTATGGGTTTGCATGCAGGAATTAACGAAGTTAGTGGCGATTTTAGTCTTCAAGCAGGCGGATTTAAAATAGAAAAGGGTAAAATAACTACTCCGGTAAAAATGATTATTATTTCTGGTAATTTTTTTAATATTTTATTAGATTTAAAAGAAATTTCCGATGATTTATCTTTTCATAATACATCTTCTTTTGGAAGTCCTAGTGTTTATGCGGGTGATTTAGTTATCGCAGGAAATAAATAACTTTTATTTTATAAAATACAAATGTTTAAATTTAAAAATATTACAAAATTATAATTATTTTTCTAAATTTAAATTATTTTTTTTAATATTTTTTTTACGAAAGACTAATTATAAAATATGACTTATATAACTTTATATCGCAAATATAGACCCAAACAATTTAAAGATGTAGTTGGGCAAAAAGTCATTATAAAAACTTTAATTAACGCTATTAAATATCAAAAATTACATCATTGTTATTTGTTTAGCGGTGATAAAGGTGTAGGAAAAACAACTTTAGCTCAGATTTTTTCAAAAGCTATTAATTGTTCTCGTTTTGATGAAAATGGTGATTGTTGTCAAAGGCAAGAAAGCGATTGTTGTTCTATTTGTTACAATATTGAACAAAAAAAAACTTTAGATATTATAGAGATCGATGGCGCTTCTTATAGTGGTGTAGACGAAATTAGAGAATTAAAAGAAAAATTAGTTTATAAACCGAATTTATTGAAATATAAAATATATATTATTGACGAGATTCACGTTTTGTCTCCGAATGCTTTTAATTCTTTATTAAAAGTTTTGGAAGATCCTCCTTCTGATGTTATTTTTATTTTTATTACTAGTGAATTTCATAAAATTCCTAAAAATTTTTTTTCTCGCACTCAATATTTTTATTTAAGTAATATTTCTGAAGAAGATATTAGAAAAAAATTAAAATATATTTCTGAAGAAGAAAATATTGTTATTTCTGATAAATCTTTACAAAAAATTGCTTTTTATGCTAATGGAAGTTTAAGAGAACCTTTGAATTTACTAGATCAAGTTAATTCTTATAGTAACGGTCAAGTTAATGAAGAAGATATTAATGAGATATTAAAAATAATTCCTGAAGATAAAATAAAAGAACTTTTTAAATTTTTATTTCAAAAAGATGTTAGCAAATTTATTTCTTTTTTAGAAGGTATTTTGTTTTTTGAATTAAATTTCACAATTTTTTTAAATGATGTAATATATTTTTTGCAAAAAAAAATGATCAAAAATTCAAAAAAAGATATTCAATGTTTTGATGCTTGGGATAAATTAAATATTCCTCAGAAAGAAAATGTTTTTGAAAAATTATTTGAATTGATTGAAAAAGTTAAATTCTCTAAAGATAAACGTAAAACATTAATTATTGGTTTTATTTTTATTTACGAAACCTTGAATAAAGAATGTTCGAATATTATCATTAATAATGATGTTTTTAATAAAAAAAATAATAAAGAATTTAATGAAAATTTAAAAAAAGATAGTTTTGATATCAAACACAATGATAATACTTTTAATAAAAAAAATAATAAAGAATTTGATATCAAAACTAATCATTTATATAATAAAACAGTAGAAAATAAAAAAAAATTAACTTTTAGAGAAGATTTTTTAAATAATATTTTGAATGTTTTGATTTTTAGTAATAATTCTAAAAAAGAATTCATCCAAAAAGGATGGCCGACATTAAAAAAATATCGAATTAATGAATTAGAGAAAACAGCTAGATTATTATACAATTCTAAATTGCTTTTAGTCAACGATAATAAAGAAGTTCTTTTTTCTTGCAGAGATGATATAGATTATAGAAGATTTTTAGATGATAACGTTAGAAAAGAAATAAAACAAATTTTAAACACTAAAAAAAAAATAATTAATGAATATTTTGTAGTCTTGGAAGATGATTGGAAAGAATTTATTGAACCTATTTTTTTAAAATTTTTAGAAACCAAGAACGAAAAAGATTTGGATTTTTCTAATTTTGAAATTGATTTTTATGAAACAAATTCAGTTTTGAATATAAAACGAAATAAACCTTATGTTGTTAAATTGGCAATAGATTTATTTGGTAAAAAAAAAGTAAAAGTTGTTTAAAATTGTTTATTTAGAAAAATATTATATATCGATATTTTTAATAAATTGATTTAAATTTAAAAAATATGAAAAAATAGATAAAGATTATTGATAATTATTATCTAATTTTTATTAATATTTATGAAAATAAATTAATGTTTTTATAGTAAAAAAGTATTTATTTAAGGAGATTTAGTTTTGTTAAATAATAGTAAAGAGATTAATTCTTTAGCTTCTATGGCTGAACTTTCTTATCAAATTTTACAACAAAATAAACAACCTATGGCGGTAGAACAATTAATTAAAAAAGTTTTCGAATTAAAAAAAATAGATTTTAATAATAAGGAAAAATTTATTCAGTTATATTTGGATATCGTTTTGAGTGGTTGTTTTGTTTTTGTTGGTGATAATTTATGGGATGTTAAGAAGGATAATTTAAATTTATGGGATCAAGAATATTTTGCTAATCCTACATCAGATGAAGAAATTAGTACAAAAGAAGAAGATATAGAAGATATTTTAGATTTTGATGAGTTTGAATCTAAATCAGATGAAAATAAAGATAACACAAATGAAGATATAAAGGAATTTAAAGAAGAGAAATTAGATTTAAATATAGATGAAGATGAAGATGAATCGGGAATATTAAATAATTTAGATGAAAATTTAGAAGAAGAAGAAATTTTTGAAGTTGACAAAAATAAAAACGATGAATATGAAGAAGAAATCACACCAGATTATTATGAAGAATATTATAATGAATAATTATTATTTTAATAATGATTTATTATAATTTAATAATTGGAGAAAATAGTGTTTTTAGGAATATACAATTATACTGTTTATTTGACTTATTTGAATCTTTTTATGGGAACTTTAGGAATATTTTTAATTGAAGAAAACTTTAATTTAAAATGGCCTTTTATTTGTTTGTTTTTGGCAGGGGTTTGCGATATGTTCGATGGTGCCGTAAGCAATCTTAAAAAAAATAAGAATATAAAAGAAAAAAGATATGGCGTCCAAATAGATTCTTTAGCTGATATTATTAGTTTTGGTGTTTTACCTATTTTAATTGGTAACAAATTATTTGAAGAATGTTTTAAAGATTGTTATTCATCTATTTTACATTTTTTATTAAGGATTTTTGTTTTTACAGTTTTTGGTTTATATATTTTAGCTGTTTTAATTAGATTAGCTTATTTTAATGTTTTGAGCGAAGAATATTTAAATTTGGACCCTTGTCAAGAAAAAAATAATAACAAAATTTATATTGGTTTACCTGTTACTGTTGTTTCTTTTATTTTTCCTATTTTATATTTAATAGAGTTTTTGATAAAAGAAAATTTTGCTAATTTATCGTTGGTATCAGTTTTTTTTAAATTTGTTTATGTTTTTTTTATTTTAGGTTTATCTTTTTTATTTGTTTGTGACAAAATAAAATTTAAAAAACCTAAATTTTTATTTTTTTAATTTTATTTTATTTATTATCTTTGATTTTTTTGATTAAAAAATAAAATAAAGAAATGTTATTGCGTTAATGAAAAATAAAAATAAAAACAAGGAAGATAATTTTTTATCTTTTTTATATTCTAATTTAGAAAAAAGTTTTTGGAAGAGATTCATTTTAAGAATTTGCATTTCTAAAACGTTAAATAAGGCATCAACTTTGTATCTGAAATCTTTTGTTTCTAAAATACATATAAAAAAAATAGTTAAAAAAAATAATATAGATTTAAATTTATTTGAAAAAAATAAATTTAAATCTTATAATGATTTTTTTATACGCAAATATAAAAATATATCTTTTGTCAAAGATAATGATTGTTTCATTAGTCCTTGTGAAGGAAAAATAATGACTTTTTATATTAATGATAATAGTGTTTTTTCTATTAAAGGCGTTAATTATCATTTATCAGATCTTTTAAAAAATAGTTCTTTAGCTTCTGAATATAATGAAGGTTATTTGATTTTGTTGAGGTTGAGACCTGTTGATTATCATCGTTATATTTTTGTAGATGATGGAGTGCAAAAAAAAGAAAATATTTGTCGTATCAAAGGCAAACTTCATACTGTTAACCCTATTTCTTTTAAATATTACAATGTTTTTGCTGAAAACAGTAGAGAATATTGTATTTTAGAAACAAAAAATTTTGGTAAAATAGTACAAGTAGAAATCGGAGCTTTGTTAGTAGGAAAAATTAATAATTTTCCTATTCAGGAATTTAATAAAGGTCAAGAAAAAGGTTTTTTTTCTTTCGGTGGTTCCACTATTGTTTTATTATTAAAAAAAAATAAATTAATTATAGAAAAAGAATTTTTGGAAAATAGTAAAAAAAATATAGAAACAGATATCAGTTTAGGTCAAAAAATAGGTATTAAAAAACATATCTAAAAAAATAAAATATATTTTAATATTTTTTTAATAAGAAAGGGGAAAGTATGAAAGGCAACGATCAAAACACTAAATTTATTTTTATCACTGGAGGGGTAGTTTCAGGTTTAGGAAAAGGCATTATTAGCGGCGCTATAGGTCAAATTTTAAAAAAACGTAATTTAAAAGTTTTTATTCAAAAAATGGATCCTTATATTAATGTTGATTCTGGAACTATGAGTCCACAACAACATGGTGAAGTATTTGTTACCCAAGATGGCGCTGAAACTGATTTAGATTTAGGGCATTATGAAAGATTTTTAGATGAAAATTTATCTAAAAAATCTAACGTTACCACAGGTCAAATTTATAAATATGTTATCAATCAAGAAAGAAAAGGGGCTTATTTAGGCGAAACTGTTCAAGTGATTCCTCATATAACAAACGTTATTAAAAAAAAAATTTTAGATATAGCCGTTGGTTATGATATTGTTATTGTTGAAATTGGGGGAACAGTTGGAGATATTGAATCTTTACCTTTTTTAGAATCTATTAGACAAATTCGTTATGACGTAGGTTTTCATAATGTTCTTTATATTCATAATACTTTATTACCTTTTTTAAATAAAAATGATGAAATTAAAACAAAACCAACCCAACACAGTATTAAAGAATTAAGATCTTTAGGAATTCAACCACAAATTTTAATTTTAAGAAGTGAAAAAGTTATTTCATCTGAAATAAAACAAAAAATTTCTATTTTATGTGATGTTGAAAAAGAAGCTATTTTCGGAAATATTGATGTAGATATTATATATCAAGTTATTATTAATTTATTTGATCAACGGATAGATGATTTTATTTTAGATTATTTTAAAATACAAAATTCAACTTCATTTAATGTAGCGCCTTGGAATAATTTGATTCAAAAAATTAAAAATGCTAAATATAAAATTAAAATTGGTTTAGTAGGTAAGTATGTATCTGTTCATGATTCTTATATTTCTATTATAGAAGCTTTAAAACACGCTTCTTTTGGCTATAATACACAAGTAGATATTAAATGGATTGACGCTGAAAAATTAAATAATGAAAACATTAATTCTTGTTTGGAAGATTGTCATGGTATTTTAATTCCTGGTGGTTTCGGTTCTAGAGCTATTGATGGTAAATTAAAAGCTATAGAATACGCTCGAATTAATAATATTTCTGTTTTTGGTATTTGTTTAGGGATGCAATTGATGGTTGTTGAATATTCTCGTAATGTTTTAAAATTAAAAAATTCTCATACTGCAGAAATTAATCCTAAAGCTTTAAATTCTGTTATAGTTCCGAAAATTAAAGATAATAATTTAGGCGGAACTTTAAGATTAGGTTCTTATCCTTGTCATTTGGATATAAATTCTAAAGCTTATGAAATATTTAAACAAGAAATTATTCACGAAAGATATAGACATCGATATGAAATGAATTCGGAATATATGGAGCTTTTTCAAAAAGATGGTAATTTTATTATTTCAGGTAAAAATATTAAAGAAAATTTACCCGTTGTTATAGAATTGAAAAAACATATTTGGTTTATAGGGGTCCAATTTCATCCTGAATTTTTATCCAGACCTTTCAGACCTCACCCTTTATTTAAAAGTTTTATCTATTCATCTTTAGAATTTTATTTTAAATTAAAAGGTGAAAAAATACCTATCGATAAATAATCTAACAAATTAAAATTATTAAGTTGATATTATATATTTTTGTAAAAATGAAAAAAAATTAATTTTTAAATACTTCATATCTTATTATATTTTTAAGTTTATACTAATAAATATAAGAAATATCAATATCTTTGTTTCCTGAATTTTATCATTGGTTTTGATTAATTTCGTTTAAAATTTTTTTTAATTTCAATCTTCAAATTTTATTTATTTGATGACTAAAATATTCAAATAAGATGAAACTAAAAATATTAAAAATAATTTTTTAATTATCTGTTTTTTTATTTTATTTTTAGATTGTTTTATATTTTTATTTTTCTTTTTTAATGTTTTTTAAATTTTTTTTAATTTTTAAATAAAAAGACTCAAATTAATTGAGTCTTTTTTTATTTTGATATCTTTTTTTTATTGTTGTTTTTTATTTTATTTAAATAAAAAAGACTTAAAATTAATTAAGTTTTTGATAAAGTTTTAATTAAGTTAATAAAAATTAAAAAAAATTTTATAATTGTAAAATTTTCAAAACTTTTTCATAATTATTTCCACTTATTTCTAAAAAGTCATAAAGATTTTTTAAAAATTCCGTATTAGTTTTAATTTTTTTCAAAGTTTGACAAATACAAACTTGATGAAAAGAGTCGAATAATATAATATAAAAACACCATTTTTTTATTTTTCTGTCATGTTCGAAAAAACCAAAAATCCGTTGTGAATTATCTATTTTTATACTTTTAATAACTTTTTTCCTTAAAATAGATAAATGAATTTTATCAGTATTTTTATCAAATTTTTTTTCGATTTTATCAAATTTTTAAATTTTTTGATACTCCAATTATCAATATCTAAAATATAGTCTAAATTTTTATTATCAAACAATTTTTTTAAATAAGTATAAATTTTTTCATAATCTAATAATAAAATTTTTTCTAATTTAAATTAGTTTTTAATTTAAAACCAGGAAAAATTTTATAGTTAAATAAAAAAACTCATAAAAATGAGTTTTTTTAATATTACAAAAATTATTTCAATCACAAAGTTCATGCCTCTTATCAAATGCGACTAAATAAAAATTTTGTTCTCTAAAAAAACCAACTATTCTAGCGCGCGATTCAATTGAGATTTTTTTAATTTTGTTCCAAATTCATCTTCTGTAGGTTTCGATTTAATAAATTCAATTTGACAAATCTCTTCATCTATATTCTTTAACAATATTATATAAAGAATTACATTTATTTTTAATTTTACTTTTTTTAAGTTGATGCGCATGTTTTTTATTTTTTATTTGTTTTATATCATATTTTGTAGCAAATTCATTTAAACAAAAAATAACTTCAAGAAATTCCTTACATTTTAATTTGTAAACAGAAAAATTACTTTTATTTTTAACCAAAAAATCTTTTAAAAAATGAATATTAAAATTTTTCTTCATTTAAATCACCATATGAAAAAATTAAATTTTTATTTTTTGAATAATATTCAATTAATGTACTGTTCAGAATATTATTTTTCCCCATAGAACGAAAATGTTTATGCTAAGGTTCTTCCGAATGGGTTTTATCGGATAATTGTTGACCATTATATTTTCCTAAATTTCGAATAATAATATCAAGAGATTCTTTGTAAATCCCTTGTATTTTACTATGATTTCCTTTTCTTGTTATTTTAGTTATAGGATGATATTCATATTTTTTAAATAGTGGAAATAACTCTGAAAATACTGGTCCATGCATCCACGCTTGTAATTTATTCAAAATTAAAGGTGAATCTTTGAAAATTAAGTGATAAACTTGGGCATAATAAATTAATTTATGTAATTTCATATGAGTTATTGGTGTATTTTCGGTAGGATTATTAGTTATAATATAATTCGCTACATCAAAAACATTTATTGAATTGTTATTTTTCATTTTATTACTCTTTTATTACGTTATTATTATTATATATTTTTTATTAATTTTGTTTTTTAGTATTTTCAAATATTTCTTTTTTCATTTTAAATACATCGCTTCCTGTTCTTTTATTTTTGTCTATGTTTTTTTATTGTTATCTAAATTATAATATTTTAATTTAATAAATATAAGTAAAAATTTTTTAAAATTATTTTTTGAAGATATCATTTATAAATAAAAAAAGTGCGCTGTTCCATTTTTTTGGACATATTTTAATTTTAAAATTGTTCTTTAAAACTTAAAATTAAGTAGATAATTTCATATCTTTTCAAACTAACAAAGTTGTTTTTAATTAAATTAAAAAGTGTCTAAAGTTTTTTAATAATTTGCTAGTTTCAAAAGATATTTTTTTCAATATTTTACCCTTCCATATATATAGTTAGGTAAAAAAAGTTAAAAAGGTGTCTACAAAATAAAAAGAAAATAATCTTTTATATAATTTTAATATTTTTCTTAAAAAAAGGGTGCAGAAAAGTAACCTTTTTTATAAGGTTATATTATTTATGTAAATTTAACTAATAATTTATCTAAGAGTTTGAAAATATTGTAAAGGGGATAAATTATTTAATTTAGTTAAAAGCCATTTATGATTCCAAAAAGAAGGAAATTGATTAATTATTTTTGTGATTTTTGGAATTGTTTTTTGAAATAAAAAAGGATGACGATGATATAAAATACTTTTCATTTGGCCGAACAGATTTTCAATTACTGCGTTATCACGTGGAGTGGCTTTGCGGGACATGCTGATTAAAAAACCTTTTTTAGTTAGGATTTGTTGAACTTTTAGAGATTGATAAACTGAACCTTGATCAGAATGAATAATACAAGGTTTTTTTAATTTAGGTAATTTTTGGATTGTTTTTAATACTAAATCTTTATTTTGACAATTAGAAGTATGTGAAGCGATAATTTGATTATTAAAAGAATCTATAACACAAGAAAAATATAAAAAACCTTGAGGAGTTTTAAAATAAGTAATATCAGTGAATAGTTTTTGTAGGGGTCGAGATGAAATAAATTCTTGATTGATTAAGTTAGGTACTATTTTAATTTTATTTTGTAAATTATTTTTATAATGATGTTTATTTTTTTTAATTCTTAACCGACAAAAAATATTTTTTTCTTTCATAATGAGATAAACTTTTTTCTTAGTAATTGATTCATTGAAAGTTTTTTGGTATAAAACAGTAATTTTATGATGACCGAAAAAATATTCATGATTACAACATAAAGCTTCGATTCTTTTTTGTTGCAAAAGGTATTTTTCTTGTTTTAATTTTAATTGTTCTTTAATTTTTAACCAGTAATAATAAGTACTTCTTTTGATTTGGATAGTTTTTAAAATGGTAGTAAGATTTAAGTTATTTTTAAATTTTTTAACCAAATTAAAAACTATTTTTTTATCAATTTTAGTTATTTTTTCAATCATTTTTTGCAATAATTTGAATTTTTGTTTTAATTTTTTCATTATTAAACACTATTTACCTTATTTTTTTTGATTATATTAATAATTATAATTCAAAAAGGTTTTTAAATCAAAAAAATACCATTAATTTGTTTTATTTTTTAGTTTTGCGCTGATGAAATTGGTAAGGTTTGAAAAAAAAGGGGGGCAGCGCAATGGGGGGATTCTTTATTATTTTTCTTTTTATTATGTATTCTTTTTATTTTTGTTAGCGCTCCAGCGCTTATATTATTTGATTTATATTTTTATAAACAATCTTTTTCCAATGGAAAGGGTTTTAAAAAAGAGATGTTATTTATATCGATAATTAATAATAATTTAAAAAAAAGATATATCGACAATATCAAATATCGAATATCATTATCATTATCGATATAAAATATCAAATATCACTTGTTAAATAAGCTTGTTGCAAAAAGGGTTTTTGGGGGCAGTAAAGTGTCAGTAAAGTGTCAGTAAAGTGTCATAAAAGTGTCATAAAAGTGTCATAAAAGTGTCATAAAAGTGTCATAAAAGTGTCATAAAATTGTTAGTTAAATAATTTGTTTTGTTTTAGATATATATTTATATTTGGGATGTAATTTTCTGATGCGATATCCTCGTTTATCTTTGGTAATAAAGAATTTAATGTGTTTTAAATCTTCTAAGCGATAATAAATAATATTTAAACCTTTTTTATAATTGCTTTTTAAAGGTTTATCATATTTATCTTTTTTATGATTATCTAATTTAAATAATTTTAAAGTATCTAATTTATTGATATTGATTTTGCTCATTAATTCTTTTATTTGGTTTTTGGTTTCATTTTTATAATTGATTTGGAAAATATTAAATTGATGTTTAAGGGTATTATTTTGAGTTTTAAGAGGGGTTGAAGGGTTAAGTAATAATTTTGTATTGTCATCTACTTTTATGGCTTTAATTATGTCTATTTTGTATTTTTTAATTTCTTCTAAGATTTTTGGATCTATAAATAAAGTTTGATTTTTAGGGCGATAATTAGCTTCTTGGTAGGTATTTTTCTTTTTGGAATGATTAATAATGGTGAGGTTAATTAAATCTTCTTTTAAAGTTTTCAAAAAGTGTTTGATTTGTTCTAAATCAGTGGGAGTATTTTGTTTATTAATTTGAGGTGTTCCAAAACTTTAGACACTTTTTGTTTTTTAAAATTTATTTAAGGCTAACTATTAAGTTAGTCTTTTTTTATTCTCTAAGAATAAAATTAATTTTCATATCTTTTCTAAAAACGTTTTTAGAAAGGGATTAAATGTTAAGAAAAAAATTATTTAAAGATTTTTTAAAAAATAAAAAGAATTTAGAAATAAGAGATCAATTAATTGATCTTCATTTGCCATTAATAAATAAAATTGTTGGTAAATTTAAATATTATCCTAAATTGCTCCAAAAACAAGATTTATATCAAGAAGGAGTTTTAGGATTAACGAAAGCCCTAAGTAATTACCAAGATTTAGGTTATGACTTTATCGCCTATGCAAAACCAACAATTAAATCTGAAATCAATGAACTAATAAGAAAAAGTTATTCTCCTTCAATCCCACAAAAATCTACTAAACCAAACAATATTAGTTTTCAAGAAGAAAAATATCAACCTTATAAAATCAGCAACCCCAATCCTCATCAATTATGGTTAAAACAAACAAATCACGAATGTTTGTTAAAAAAACTAAAAAAGAAATTAAGTAAAACAGGATTTAATATTATTTGTTTAAGTTTTGGTATCACTTTAGACAACATCAACGAAACTTATCAACGACCTCATACCAACCAAGAGATCGCGCTAAAAATAAATTTAAAACTTCAAACAATAATCAACATCAAAAAAATAGCTATTCTAAAATTAAAACCTAAAAAACCAATGGAGAAATAAAAAAATGTTAAATAAAGTTCAATTAATCGGCCGCATCACTAACGCCCTAGAATCACAATACATTCATATTAATAATGAACAAATCACAAAAATTGATTTCAACTTAGCTATCAACAATAAAGATAAAGTTCAATTCATCCACTGTGTTGCCTTTCGTAATCAAGCAGAAAACATGAGTAAATATTTACACAAAGGTTCAAAAATATATATAGAAGGAACATTATCTATTCAAAAATACACTAATAACGAAAACCAAAACAAAACCAATACTAAAGTTATTTTAAACAATGTTATCTTTTTAGATAATAACCCCCCAACCCAAAATTAAAAAGGAGTCACTAAAATGACAAAAAAAGAATTAATCAAAACTATCGCAGTAATGCATAAAACTTCGGTTACTCAAACCCAAGATTTTTACAACTCGTTCGAAAATGCTTTAATCAAAGCAATCACATCCAACGAAGAAGTGGTATTATCACCTTCAATTGGCAAATTCATCTTAAAATCAAGAAAAGCCCGCGTGGGAAGAAACCCCCAAACAGGTAAAAAACTCAAAATCCCTACAAAAACTGTGGTAAATTTTAAACTTTCTAAAACTATTAAAGATGAAGTCAAAAACCTTAAATTAAAATAAGGAGAATAAATTATGTTTATTTTTTCATTATTTGCAACAATTAGCAATTTTATCTTAAATTACTCTAAAGGATTTAGCACTACCGAAATCCTTGAACGAAGAATAGACGGAATCCAAACAACGATTTTCACTATTCTTATTGTCTCTGGTTTCAAACCTATTTTTAAATTAATTGCAAATATTTTGATTTTCGTCAAAGATTTGATTTTAGGCCTCTTTTTCCCCAACAAAAAACTCCAAAATTTAGAAATCCAAAACGCCAAACAAGAATATTTAGAAAAACAGTTATTAAAAAAACTAGATAAAATAAATGAAAACCAAGAAAAACTCCAATCCCAATTAGAAGTGCAAAAAGTAAAAGTTGCTCATTGGCAAGAGAAAAAAGCAAGAAAAAAAATACTAAAATTAAAAAACAACAACAAACCTCACGGAAAGGAAAATGAAAATGAATGAACTTAATTTCGCCATTGGATTTATCGTTGGCGCCCTATTCGCAACTGCTTTAATGTTTATTATCAAAAAAATCTTTTTTAATTTTTTTCCATTACCAGAAATTAATAAAACAGATGAAACTAAAAAAGATAACAAACCCAATAAATCATCTTCAATTATTCCAAACCCAAATAACAATTCAAAAGAAAAAAATAATTTAGAAAGTGAAAATAATTAAATGAAAATTAATAATTTAAACCAACGAACTTCTGAGTGGTATAATCATCGCAAAAAATATATCAATGCCTCTGAAATAGGAAGTATTACAGGAAATGACAAATTTAGAAGTTTAGAACAATTAATACATGACAAAATATTTGGAACAACATTTACAAGCAATAAATTCACCGAACACGGCAACAAAACCGAACCCCTAGCGAGAACTTTTTTTGAAAAAATAACTAATCTAAAATTCCCTGATACCATCTTTACTGATGATACTTTAGATATGTTTTCTGCAAGTCTTGACGGTTATAACGAACAAACCAACACTTTATTAGAAATTAAATGTCCTTATGTAGATGAAAATAACAACATCTCCTCTACTTGGAATGGTTTCTTTTCACATAAAAAAATCCCTTCTAATTACTGGGCGCAAGTTCAATGTCAATTATATTGTTCTCAATCTAAATTCGCTTATTTCTTTGTTTATTTTAATGACACTAATTATCATGTTGTTAGGGTTTATCAAGATAATAATTTTATTAACCAAATGATTGCAGACGGCAAAAAGTATTTAGAATTATTAAAACTCAATAAACAAGAATTACAACAGACAACTTATTTAAAAAAATTAAGTAAATTTAAAATATAAAAAAAAGAAAGGAAACTAAAAATGAAAATCCAAAAAAACCAAAAATAATTATTAAGAAAAAAACAATTTAGAAAGTAACAAAGAAATAAATAATTAATACAAAGGAGAAAAAACATGTCAAAAAAAATAATTATCACTAAAAAACCAAATAAAAAATTAACCAAAACCCAAAACCCAAATCAAAAAATATCAATCCCAGAAACAAAAAAACTCAATCATCACATTTCACCCCCAACTCCTAATATCAATAAACTAAATTTATTAAAAATAATTACTTATTTAACTATCATTTTATATTTTATTTTACATGTCAACGTTATTTATTACCAAAACCAAATCCCTTGGTTAACAACAGGAATCAATAATTTTATTGATTTAATTAAAACAATTTTTTCAGGAGGAAACAAATAATGAAAACACAAAATAAAAATAAAATATTAATTATCATAACATTTGTAATTGTTCTATTTTTCTCAATTATCTCAATTTATGCTTTAAACGATTACTTTAACAAACAAAGAAAAGAAAAAATAAATTTAATAAATGATTTTCCTATTTTCACTGTTGAACGAACGGGTGGCAACAACGAAAATCAAATACTTTTGCCGATTTCAATTCCTAACTTAAGCCAAAAAAAATACAATCACTTAATTACTATCGAACACGAAGCAATCCTTAACTCAAATGGAATAGATATTTCAATACCCTTATATTTAAAATTATCAACCCAATATAACACTAACCAATCCTTTAACAACCCAGAAAAATATTTAAACATAAGCCTCAAAGTTAATAACAATGATTATGACGACACAAAACGTCCCCAAATGATATTAAACGACAAAGGTATTGGAATTATTAAAATTCAAATTAGCATCGAACAAAAAGAAATCATCAATTCCAAAAACCCTCAATTAGAATTAATTTGTGATTACGAATTAGTCGATTCCCAAGGTAAATCTTTCGAAGGCGGAAATCAAACTATCGAAAACAAAATTGCTCAATTAGCAAAATAAAATATTAAAAGACTAAACAAAATTTGTATTAGTCTTTTTTTATTTTTCAGAAAGGTATTAATATGAAAATGAATATTAAAAAAAATCAAAATAAAAATTTAAATCCAACTAATTTAATAATAATCATTATAACATCTATCATTTTATTTTTAGGAATTCAAGTTTGGATCCACCATCAAGCTTTAATCGAAAATCAAACCCAAATCCTAAATCATCATAAAAGATTAGAAACCCAAAACAAAACTAACCAAGAAACTAAAAAATATTTAGAAGACCAAATAACTAAAAATAATTCATCACCAGAAAAAATTCAAACTTTTTCTTCATCAGAATTACAAGAAAAAACAATAATCCCGAACGATAACCAAGAAGAATTATTATTTAAACCTTCTAACAACAATAAATTCCCAGGATTCAACCAACTAATCGGTTTCAAAGAAGAAAAACAAGCATTAGATGGATTTATTGATTATCTCAACAACAAAGAAAACTACCAAAATATTGGAGAAATCGAATCTCCTCTAGGTATTTTAATGTATGGAGCCCCTGGAACAGGAAAAACCACTCTCGCAAGATCCTTAGCCAAAGAAACTAATTTACCCTTCTTTGAAGTAAGCAGCTCTTTATTCTCACAAAAATACAAAGGTATCGCCCCTCAATTAGTCAAAGATTTATTTATGACAGCTCGCGAAGAAGCAGCCCAAAACAATGGCGCAATCATCTTTTTAGATGAATGCGAAACTATCTTTACTGATTTAAGCACTTTAGAAACTGATTCAGAAATTGCCAATGTTGTGAATCAATTCAAAACTGAATTGACATCTTTTAAAAACAACCCTGAAAAACCTATTTTCATCATTGGAGCTACAAACCACATTAACCAAATCGATGATGCCATCAAATCAAGATTCACTTACAATATCGAAGTCAAACCAGGCAACAAAGAAGAAAGAAAACAATTCCTAGAATTTTTAATCAACAAACGTAAAAACCCTTATAGTGAAGAAGCCAAACAATACTTATATGAAGTCATTAACGAAGCTTTAGAAATATTACCGCCAAACCATCAATTCAAACAAGCCAATCGTACTTTGGAAAACCTCTTAAAAACAACAGTAACAATCTTTGCGAAAAACAGAGGTCAAGGTGAAACTAGAAGAAATGAAATCAACAAAGAAGATTTAAAACAAGCATATAAAATGATAATTTCCCCTAATATAAATATATTAGACCAAATAGAAAAAAACCAAAAAGGAGATGAATAATATATGTTAACACCATTTGACTTAATCAAAGGATTTTTATCATTTAAATCTTATTTCACCTGGTTTTTAATAGCCACTACCATCTTTAGTCTATTTGTTTTCTTTAAAAGAAAACTTTCACCCACTCAACAATCAACAACATCATGGAAAGGCTATTTAACTTATTTTTTAATTATAATTGGTATTTTAAGTTTCATTTATTTATGTTTCTTTCATAAAACAGAACCATCATCTAAATATGCAGGGCAATTAGTCAATAAAATCGACAAAGCCATCGATAAATACGAAAATACAATAAATAATTACAAAGGATTAAAAACTAATTGGGAAAGTGAATTAAAAAAATGTGAAGATGAATTAAAAGAACTCTACAATGCCCAAGAATCCTCCCAAAAACAAAAAGAACAAATCCATGAATTGTTAGAACAAAATGAAACAAAAATTAAAGAAATAAAAGAACAATTAAAAAACACAACAGGTAACATCACTATCTTAAAAGGCAAGCTAACTCAGTTAGAAAAAGATAAAGATGCCAAAGAAAAAGAAATTAAACAAAAACAAGAAGAAGAAAAATTAGCTTCTCCTGACGATAAAATTAGATTAAGAGCACAAATTGAAAAACTACAAGATGAAGTAGAAGAAATAGTTGGTAAAATATCTGATATAAATTCTCAAATTGGTAAATTAGAAGCAACCCAAGAAAAATACCAAAATATGTTATCTCGTGCTGAAAAATTTAAAAAAATGTTAGAAGAACAATATAAAGATTTAACTGAAGGAGAAAAAAGATTATATAATCAAATCCAATCAGTTGAAGAACGTCATGCCGAAATCCAAAAAGAAATTGATGCAGTCAAGAAAAAACTAGATAAAATCGATTTAGAAAAAGATTTATATACATCCCTAAAAATAAAATATCGCGAAATGCATAACCGCATGCAAACCTATGAAAAAGAACATGAAGCATCAGCTGGAAACATAGTAAAATGGGGATTCAAAGCTTTTGATAAAGTAACTGACTTAATCCCCGCTAAATATGGTATGAAAATTTTAGGCAAATCAGTTACTTTTACACGTAAGTTCGCTCAAGGTATGTCAAAAGCTACTTTAGTTCTTCACGAAGGCCACCGTTTGTGGCATTTATATAATGAAGTCGCGCAAGAAAACAAAGAACATCCACCAATGATTACCGAAGAAGCTTTAAAAATGTATACTCAAGACATCGACCGTGATTTAGCCAAACTTGACGCCGACTACAAAGATTACGAAAAAAAATTAGGTGATTATAAACTTCGTCAAAATGAAAATAATTTAGAACAAGAATTAGAATATTCTAGATCAATAGTTCGCGGAATAGCCCAAAAAGAACAATCAGTTATCGGTGAATATGAAACCATCATCGAAGAATTAAAACATAAACAAAAAGACATAAAAGATATTTATAAGTTAGAAATAAAACAAGATAGATTAGAAGAAGAATTAGAAACTAAAAAAGAAGACGTGAATGATTTAAAAGAACAATTAAAACAAAAAAATCCGAGTTACGCTCGTGCTCAACAACGCCTGCAAGCTAGACGAATTGGTAAAATCCCTGAAATGATAATGATTCCAAATAAAAAATAATTTTCCTTAAACATTTAATCCCTAAAATTGTATAATAGTGATATATTCATATTTCAATATTTGATAATAATCACTATTATCAGAAAGGAAATGAAATTTATGAATAATAATTTTTTTAAAAAACATTTAGTAACTATTGTTATCATTTTACCTTTCGTAATAGCAATTATCATAGGCATTAATCAAGGATTTAATGATTATCAAAACGAAAAAAATTATTTATCTCCTTTAGAGAACAAACCCCAACAAATCCCTTCAAAAATAAAACGTTCTACGGAAGAAACACCCCAACCGAAAATTAAAACCACTGCTGCTCGTTTCGACCAAATTAAAACTTATGTTTTCTCAGAATCCGATGAAAATACCTTACTACCAAATGACCTTTCTGAAGAAGAAAAAACCCAAATCAATAAACTAAAAAATAGTTGGCAATTATCATTGAATTCCTTAAACGAACAAAAAACATGGGTAGATGAAAAACAAACTGAATGCGATGAATACCAAGCACAATTAAATTCTCTTCAACCTCAAATAGAAGCTTTAAAACCACAACAACAAAAACTAGAACAAGATCAAGCCGATAAAAATAAAATAATTAATCAAAAAAAAGAAGTTCGGAAACAATTTAAATATTTACCTAATCAACCCGAAGAAGTTAGAAAAAAAAGAGAAGAAAATAAAAGAATATTAGAAGCTGAAATCGACAAACTCCAAGATGAAGTAATAAAAATAGTTGGTGAAATCGGCAAAATCAACGTTCAAATTGGCATATTAGAAAGTGACCAAAAATTATACAAAAGTAGGTTAAAGGATTCTAAAGAATCCAAACAAGATTTAGAAAAACGATATAAAAATGCTGAATTACAATATAAAGATTTAATTATTTCTGGATTAAACAAACTCTATGACATTACCTCGACTGAGGGATAAAAAATAAAAGGAGTCGTTAATAATGATTAAATTAGAAAAACAATTATCTTTGTTTAGTCTATTTTTTATCATTTTTTTAGGATTATTAATGTTTGATAACAATATGTTATATGCTTCCCCTGGGATAAATTTAGATGTAAGAATGAGACAACTTACAGAAGAACAAAATAATTTAATACAACAGTTAAATAATAATTTTAATGATTTAAGTTTAAATAATACAATACGTTTAAGTAGAATGCAAAATATTGCAGCAGATATAGAACGAATTTCAAACCAAATAAATGCAATAAATCAACAATTAATTCTCAGAGATCAATTTCAACGAGAAAGAGAAACAAGAAACAACACCTCAAATCAACAAAACAACAATAATAATGGAAGACATTAAAAAAAATTAACTCAAAAATCTTATTAACAAGACCCTCTCCCAAGGGTCTTTTTTATTTAACACACACATATTTTGGTAAAACAATAACAAAAAACAAAAAAAGGAGGTAAACAATTATGTCAAAATCAATCAAAATTCCTTTTATCTAAATATTTCATCATTATTTATTTATTATTATTTTTGATTTGTTGTCCTTCTATCTCCGCTCATCCTTATTTTCATCATCAATCTAAATCAAAAATAAAACTATCTGACTACCAAACCCTTCAACAAGAATGGTTAGCGACCCAACCCAAAATGAAAAGATATGACATTCCTGTTTTATCCAAAGAAAGCATCCCTGATATCTTAAAATATTTTAATATCAAAGCTTCTATCTATTTCCTTCAAGAGCCTTCCTACAATCCTTATGATTACACTTTCTTCGACGCTAAACTCAAAAACCCTCCTTCAGGTTTAATTGGGGCTTATTTCAAACCAAGACATAACCCTTTTAATATCAAATATCCTGATGAAGATGATGAATTCACCTTAGAAGAACTCCTTGATTACGGAATAGCCATCAAAGAAGCCTTTGTCTTTTGGGATACAAAACAAAAACCTCAAGAAGAAAATGTAAATATAGAATTAATAATAATTGAAATGTTTGCTGACCAAAACAAAGAAGAAGCAATTAATAATTATTTAATCAAAAACAACATCATTAAAGAACCAAAACTAATTAAACTAGGTTGTTATAACGCAACACCTCATACTGGATTAGTATTGCCTTTACCTTTTGGAAAATTTTTATTTGAATTTGAAATTGATGCCATTTATTTTGATGACGGCATAAGGTTATTATCTGAAAATCGAAATATACAATCTCTAAGAAACCGATTAGAATGGAAACAAGAATTTCTACAAGAAGTTATAATAAAACAAAATTCATGTGAAGATACACATTTCAAAACTGTCTATCAAGAAAGCATTAATGAAATTAATGAAAGCATCAATCAAATAAAAGAAGATATTATTAAATCTCAATCATATACTATCGAAGACTTAACAAAACTCTCAAATGGTGCCAAAAACATCTATCTTTTCTTCCTTAATGTTCAAAAAAGAAAAAAAATTATTGAACTCCCTGACTCTTTAGACCCTTATCAAACTATCCGAGATTGGAAAAGAGAAAACAACCTTTATACTTTCCCTCCTTTAATAAAAGAAAGTGAATATAAAGAAGAAACAGAAAAGCGAAATTGGGATATTGAAATAACTTCTCCTTCTTATAAAAAAATAGATATTCCTTTTCAAATTAAAAAAATATTCCAATGTTTAGAAACTGATGATTGTATTTATTTTGTAGTTTGTAATGATACACTCCAAATTAAACTCGCCGAACAATATCGTAATGCTTATATAAATTGGTTAAAGCAATGTTACATTCAATATGGATGTTCTTATTCAGCTCAAGAAATAAGAAATAAATTTGGAAAAACATCGAGAATTATTTATGATGAAAACGGAAATACATGTTGGTATCAATATGTCCCAGGTTTTTTCTCTGATGATTGGATTGTTAATGGTCATAATTGTGTTGGTAATTCTAATATTTTTTATAATTTTTATAACACCACTCCCCCACCCAAAAGAATTGAATTAAGCTTTAAATAACAATTTAAAAGACTCTCTTGTAGAGTCTTTTTTTATTATCTAAAACCCAATTAAAGGAGAAAAAAATGAAACTTATAGTTTTTGAAGGACTAGATGGTAGCGGCAAAACAACTTTAATTCAAGAATTACAACAAAAACTAAAAAAACAAAAAATAAATAATAAAATTTATCAAGGTTTAGGAAGTAGTTCTATTGGAACAGAAATAAGAAATTTATTTTTAAATTATAACCAAGTTGATTACATTACTCGTTTTTATCTTAGCATCACTAATATGGCTCAAATCCAAAAAGAACTCATCTATCCTCATTTAAAACAAAATCAACTCATAATCTTAGACCGTTGGTTACCATCAACATATGCCTACCAATTATTTCCTTATCTTAAACAAACAAAATCTTGTTTCGATTTAAAAGAAATTTTTGATATCACTCATAAAAAATTATTTATTAAACCTCATTTATTAATTTATCTAGATATTAATCCTCTTATTGGTAAAGAAAGAAAACAAACCCAAAAAAACCATCAATTAGATATTATCGAACAAAAATCCTTAACTTATCACCAAACTGTCCATAAAGGTTATTATCATTATTTAACTCATTATCAAAACAATAAACAATTAATTCTAAATGGTATTGATTCCCTTCAATCAAATGTTACTAAAATTATGAAATTAATAAGAGATATAAAATGAAAAAAATCATAAAGAAAAAATGTCAAAACGGTAATTTATATATCTATTTTCGCAACGGCAAAATCAAAACAATTCATAAAGATGGAATTATTACTTGGCGTACTAAAAAAATCTATTAAAACAAACCAAAGACCCTCAAAAAGGGTCTTTTTTATTTAGAAAGGAATTTAAAAATGTTAACTAACCAAGAATTTATTAATATCAACCAATTAAATACCAACTCAAAATCAGTTCAAATCATAAAGCTTATTTTCAACAAAGCAACTTTGAATCTTACTATTGATAAATATATGAAAAGTAATCACATTCAATTAAATCATTATTTCGAAACCAACAACTTTTGTTCCCAATCCCAAAAATCAATTCGCGGAAAAATTAACGAATACCTGATTTTGCTTTATTTAAACCATAAAGGAATTAAATGTTTATATCCTAAATCATATTTATTTTTCATCCCCGACATCAAATTCGACTTGGTTTTATTCACACAAACCAAACGCATTATCGCCTTCAATTTCAAAACTTGCCTTCGTGAACGATACAAACAAGCCATCATTGAAGCACAACAACTAAAAAAACTAGACACTCGTTTTGAATATTATTTATTAACAAACGATGAAGTTGAAACTCAAAAACTCAATAATAAAATTAAAAACGGTAAAGTACAGTCAATTAATAAAGTAATTAATTTATTTTCTGATAATGCTAATCTCTTCTTAAAAACCTTACTAATGAATGAATTCATCACTTTTCCCAATATTAATTTAATTAAAAAGAAGGAGTTAAATAAAAATGTTAACTAACGAACACCAAGCCTTAATTCAAATTATTAATTACATCGAAAAAGGGGAGTGGAACAAATTAAAACTTTATTGTCAAATAATCAACCCTAAATATTTAACCAAATCCAATCACCAAAAAATATATAACGCTTTAAAATATTTATATTTAGAAAAAAAATCAACTCATCCTTGGGATAAAATCAAAACCAAAGAGACAATTATTAAAGAATTACTAACTTATCTTCAAACTCATTATCCTCAAGAAAATTTTAATAATGAATCTTTGATGTTTTTAAACAATAATAATATCCATAATGAACATCTTTTAGAAAATTTAAAACATACTTATACCCAAGAAACTTTATTTCAACAATTAATAAAAACAATCAACCCTTCTTTTGATAATCAAGATCTTTATCATAAGCATTTATACTACCAAGAAATCTTTGATAAATTAAGAAATTTTATTAATCTTATCCCAAACAAAAAAGATAAAACTTTATTAACCTTGAACCAAATGACAAAACTTTATCCCGAAGTCTTTGAAACCGACAACATTTCCAAACAAAAAATCCAAGAAGAATATTATCGTTTATCAGACACTTTCAAAGGATTAAACCAAGCCACTAAAGGGTTCAAAAAAGGTCAAATCATCACCATTGGAGGCTATACTGGTTTAGGTAAAACATCTTTTATCTATAATCTTCTTTTAGATTTAGCCAAAACTAAATACCAAGAAAACCAACATTATCCTTATATGTTGGTTTTTTCTTTTGAAATGACTTCAGAAGAAAACCTAAATCGTTTATTATCTAATCAAACTCAAATTCCTTTAGATGTTATTTTAGATAAAAATTTTGATAATATCACACAACAACACTATACGAAAAAGATGATACAAGCAAAACAATTTTTTACTAATATCAACTTATCTTTTAGTTATGACCAAGAAAAAAATATTAATTATATTGTTGATTTATTGTATCGTCTTCATTTAGAATCCAAAATAGAAATTGTAGTCATTGATCACCTTCAAATCACAAAAGCGAGTAATAAAATGGATAATGACCGTTTAGCCATTGATGAAATCATGACCAAAATTAAAGAAATCGCCATCGAATTAAAAATTGTCATTATCATTTTATCTCAATTTTCAAGAGATACTTATTCTAATTATAACGGAAAATCCCCAGAAATCACCGCACTAAAAGGCTCTGGCGGAATTGAAACCAATTCCGACATAGTATTAATTATGTCTGAATTTAACCCAAATATTAAAAAAAATACCACCAAACCCCTAAATATCTATACTTCAACCTTAAATCAACTATATTTAGAAGCTGATGACAATGATAATCAAAAAATAATTGAAGTAAATATTAAAAAAAATCGCAGCGGAACTAAAAAAACTTTAGTCTATCATTTTAAAATGACAACTCAAACTTTTCAAGAAGTAGGTTATGTTTTACCTTACCAAATAGAAGATTTTTAAGGAGTAAAAAAATGAATAATCAAGAAAAAATTAACTACATCAAAACTAATTTCCCCATGATAGTTTTATTAAAAAAATTAAACATCCTCCCATCAAACTTCAACAGCAAATATCGTTTTCCTTGTCCCATCCATCAAGGTCTAAATCCAACAACTTGTCATATAAATGATAACAATAACATTCACTGTTGGAAATGTTGTCGCGATTTTGACATTATTGATGTTTATAAAGAAATTCGTGGAATCACAAACTTTAACGATGCAGTCAAAAAGATTTTAAATTTTATGCATTCTCAAAAATTTGAAATCTTAACAAATAAAGAAAAAACTAACACCTCAATATCCTCCAACCCTTTCAAATTACAATATCATCCTCCCAAACCCCATAACCCAATAGATGAAACAGAAATTAATATCAAAAAAACACAATTATTCAAAGAAATATCTCCCTTATTTAATCAAATAAGAGATTATTATAATTATTTGTTAACATCCAATCAAAATGATGAAAGGAAAATAGGATTAGATTATTTAACACAAAAGCGCCAATTAAATTTAGAAACAATTAAAGAATTTAAATTAGGTTATGCTCCATTATCAAATAAACCATTATCTTTTAGATTAATCAATTTCTTAAAAAAGAAAAATGTTAATATTGATAAATTAGTAGAATATGGTTTTATCAAAGAAAAAACTAATTTCAAAGGAAAAAAATATTATCATGATACTTTTCATGGTTCTATCATTATCCCGATTGAAAATGGATATGCTAAAACATTTCACTTTTATCAAAACCATTTTTGCGATACTAGCTATTTTCAACCCAAATATCAATCTCTTAATAATTTCAGCCAAACCCCCACTTTTCATTTTAGTTATCGTTTCTTTGAAGCATTCCCTTGCATTAAACAAACTAAAATTATGATTGTTCATGAAGGCTTTTTTGATGTCATTAGTTGTTGGCAAAATGGAATTAAAAACGTTGTGGGATTAATTTGTGTCACACAATTATTTTCTCAAACACAAATAGACATTCTTAAAAAAGAAAATATTAAAATCATTATTGCCTTAGACAATGACGAAACAGGAAAAAAACGTAGTGAATTATTAGGTGAACAATTAAAAAAAGAAAATATTATCTATGAAATTAGACACATTTTACCACCTTATAATCAAACTTGTAAAGATGTCGATGATTTATTTAAACAATATGGAATCCAAGCTTATCAAAAATGTTTCTTAGACCCATATATTTCTTACGAAGCGGCCAAAAAGAAACAAATAGTAGATTTAGCTATATATTACTTTGGCAAAGATAAAGTAGAAGTAATTAACGAATAATTTATTAATTAATTTAAAAAAAGGAGAAATAAAATAATGCAAAACAATACCAATCAAGAAATTAGAATCGGAGGTGAAATTAATAAACAAAATACTCCCACTGATTTAGAACAAATCAAACACTTTTTGAAAACTTTAAAAGAAGATTTAATTAACCTCACCATTATTAATCATTCCAAAAAGAAAAATACCTACCAAGAAGCTAATTATCGCCCTAAAAATCAAACTTTATTTATAGATCCAAAAATCTTAGAAGAAATTAAAAAATACAAAATAGACATAATTAAAGCCATAAAAGTAGATGACAATACAAAATTATTACTTAACCCTTCAACCCCTCTTAAAACTCAAAATAATACCCTTAAACATCAATTTAATATTTTCCAAATCAATTATAAAAATGAAACCAAAAACCAAATAAAAGAATTAATGAGCAAAATCAATATCAATAAATTAGATACTTTAAAATTATTTAAATTAGATAATCATAAAAAAGATAAATATGATAAACCTTTAAAAAGCAATTATAAAAAAGGTTTAAATATTATTTATTATCGCTTAGAAGATTTAAAACACATTAAATTCTTTATTACCAAAGATAAACGAGGATATCGCATCAGAAAATTACATCCCAAATATAAATATATATCTAAAACAAAACAAATTATTTAACTAACAATTTTATGACACTTTTATGACACTTTTATGACACTTTTATGACACTTTTATGACACTTTACTGACACTTTACTGACACTTTACTGCCCCCAAAAACCCTTTTTGCAACAAGCTTATTTAACAAGTGATATTTGATATTTTATATCGATAATGATAATGATATTCGATATTTGATATTGTCGATATATCTTTTTTTTAAATTATTATTAATTATCGATATAAATAACATCTCTTTTTTAAAACCCTTTCCATTGGAAAAAGATTGTTTATAAAAATATAAATCAAATAATATAAGCGCTGGAGCGCTAACAAAAATAAAAAGAATACATAATAAAAAGAAAAATAATAAAGAATCCCCCCATTGCGCTGCCCCCCTTTTTTTTCAAACCTTACCAATTTCATCAGCGCAAAACTAAAAAATAAAACAAATTAATGGTATTTTTTTGATTTAAAAACCTTTTTGAATTATAATTATTAATATAATCAAAAAAAATAAGGTAAATAGTGTTTAATAATGAAAAAATTAAAACAAAAATTCAAATTATTGCAAAAAATGATTGAAAAAATAACTAAAATTGATAAAAAAATAGTTTTTAATTTGGTTAAAAAATTTAAAAATAACTTAAATCTTACTACCATTTTAAAAACTATCCAAATCAAAAGAAGTACTTATTATTACTGGTTAAAAATTAAAGAACAATTAAAATTAAAACAAGAAAAATACCTTTTGCAACAAAAAAGAATCGAAGCTTTATGTTGTAATCATAAATATTTTTTCGGTCATCATAAAATTACTGTTTTATACCAAAAAACTTTCAATGAATCAATTACTAAGAAAAAAGTTTATCTCATTATGAAAGAAAAAAATATTTTTTGTCGGTTAAGAATTAAAAAAAATAAACATCATTATAAAAATAATTTACAAAATAAAATTAAAATAGTACCTAACTTAATCAATCAAGAATTTATTTCATCTCGACCCCTACAAAAACTATTCACTGATATTACTTATTTTAAAACTCCTCAAGGTTTTTTATATTTTTCTTGTGTTATAGATTCTTTTAATAATCAAATTATCGCTTCACATACTTCTAATTGTCAAAATAAAGATTTAGTATTAAAAACAATCCAAAAATTACCTAAATTAAAAAAACCTTGTATTATTCATTCTGATCAAGGTTCAGTTTATCAATCTCTAAAAGTTCAACAAATCCTAACTAAAAAAGGTTTTTTAATCAGCATGTCCCGCAAAGCCACTCCACGTGATAACGCAGTAATTGAAAATCTGTTCGGCCAAATGAAAAGTATTTTATATCATCGTCATCCTTTTTTATTTCAAAAAACAATTCCAAAAATCACAAAAATAATTAATCAATTTCCTTCTTTTTGGAATCATAAATGGCTTTTAACTAAATTAAATAATTTATCCCCTTTACAATATTTTCAAACTCTTAGATAAATTATTAGTTAAATTTACATAAATAATATAACCTTATAAAAAAGGTTACTTTTCTGCACCCTTTTTTTAAGAAAAATATTAAAATTATATAAAAGATTATTTTCTTTTTATTTTGTAGACACCTTTTTAACTTTTTTTACCTAACTATATATATGGAAGGGTAAAATATTGAAAAAAATATCTTTTGAAACTAGCAAATTATTAAAAAACTTTAGACACTTTTTAATTTAATTAAAAACAACTTTGTTAGTTTGAAAAGATATGAAATTATCTACTTAATTTTAAGTTTTAAAGAACAATTTTAAAATTAAAATATGTCCAAAAAAATGGAACAGCGCAACAATACATATGAGAATAAACATTAACCAACCATCTGAAGGATAACAAAATCATAATTGTCATCTCTTTCTTCTTGCGTATCGCCATCAAAATAAACTACTAATATTTCTATCTTCAACTTTAATATACCAACGAACAGAAACATTTTTATTTGAATTATATTAAAAAAACAGAACTTATAGAACCTTGAAAATTAGCATTAATGTTTTTTTAAATAAGTTCGTTGTTTATAAAAACTACATAAAACCTCGTAAATAATTTTTTTTTAATTATATTAATAAGTTAAATGAAAAAAATTATCAACAATTACCTAAAATAAACAATTTTATCGACTTTTTTTAGTTGGTTTGATTATACTTTTATAACAACTTATTATTGAAATGAATTAACTATCTTATTTTATCTTTTTAACTTTGAAAATTCAAAATAAATAATCATAATATATTATGAAACTAATTTTTAAATTATAAACATAATTATTTAATGTGATTATGATTTATAAAAAAGACTCCTTTATAGGAGTTTTTTTGTTTTACAATATAGAAAACATCGTAAAATTTAAGATAATTTTATTTTTTTATTCTTTGATATCTTGTTTTATTTATTATATTTTGATTATCTAAAATATTTTTATTTAAACTTAAAAAATCAAAAAATATGACTTTTTTAATTTTTTTGTAATTGTTTCATTAAAAAAAACTTTAAAATAAGATATTTTTTTGTTTGTGGGAGTTATTATTAATTTTTTAAAAATTTATATAATCAACATATAAAAATTATAACAAAAAAATCAATTATTTTTTTTAGAAAAAATAAATAAAAAAGAACTTATTAAAGTTCTTTTTTATTATCATTAATTAAAAATTTAATTTAAATTATGTTGAACTATAATTCCGTTAGAAAAAATACTTCTTAATAATTCATTTGTATCAAAGTTATATTCATAAGTTATAAAAAAATAATTTCTAAAAGTTTCTTTTATTAATAAAGATGTTTTTGGATCATATTCTTTAATGGTGCCATCGGATAATTTTTCTTTTAATAATGTTCCTGTTTCCTGATCAAATTCTTTGATGTGTTTTTGATCAGGAGAAACCCATTTAATAAGTTTTTTATTTAATGGGTTGTATTCTTTAACCGCTTCCATAATTACACAATCTTTAGTAATAATTTGTTTTATTTCTCCTGATTCTTCTTCTAGTTGAATTTGGGTGCCATTAGGTAAAATTATTTTTTTTAATTTATTATTAAGATTATATTCTTTTATTGATTCTTTTATAATTCCATCTAAGTAAATCTCTTTTATTAATATTCCTGTTTGAAGATCGTATTCTTCTGTTTTATCATTAGGGATAATCTTTTTTATTAATTTACCGTTAAAAGAATTAAAAATTTTTATAACTCCATCTGGAAAAATTTCTTTTATTAACGCATTAGTGTATAAAGAATATTCTCTAATATAACCATTATCGAAAATTATTTTGGTTAATTTTTTAGAATTCAAATCATATTCTTTTATGACTTTTTTATCAGGAGTAATATCTTGAAAATAATGAGAATAATATTGTCTGATCGTACCATCCGGAAAAGTTTCTTTATTTACGCAAGAAAAATATTCTTTAACAAAATTATCATTGTAAATTTCTTTAATTAAATGACCTGTTGAATCATCGTATTTTTTTTGATGTTTAAAGATATTATTTAATCCGCTAACTAACTTTTCTTCTACTAAATTATATGTCTCGGGGCTGTATTCTCTTGTGCTACCATAAGAGTCAGTTATTTTCTTAACTTTTCCTTTTTGATAATCATATTTCAATTCTGTTCCGTCTGGAGAAATTATTTTTAATAGATGTGGTTTTTCTTCGCTGCATATTATTAAAATGTTATTTAATAACATTTTAATAATAGATGATTTGGTTTGACAAATTTTAGGTACTATAATTTGTTCTTGTTCCTGTAGATGCGGATCATCAATCAAATCTTTTTTAAATTTTTTTTTATTATCTAAAACGGATATTTGTTCATCTTTATTAACATTTGTATCTATTTTTTTATTATTTTTATTTTCATATTTTATTATTTTATATAAAAGAAAAATTAAAATTAAGACGAAAATTAAAAAAAAGAATTTGTTAAAAAAATTATTTTGTTTATTCTGGATCAAATAATTTCCCTTCTAACTTTTGAAAAATCTTATTTTTGAAAGCATTCGAAACCTTTTTTATTATATATTAAAAAACCAACGATGTAAGAAGAAAATTATTAAAAATTATTTTTATTAATTATATTATAAAATTGATATTAAAATAAAAAAAACTATCTTTTGAAAAAACTTTTTATTATGTAATTTAATTTTTGATTTTTTTTATAAATAGAAAGATTAAACTTATTAATGAGAAGATAACTGAAATTATCATTTTAATTCGCCAATCAAAAAAAATTATTTGGATTAAATTAATTTTCTAAGTAATTATTATAATTTTCTAATATTTTAGGTTTTATAAATGAAAATAAAGTAAAATGAAAAAAATTTGATATTATCATAGGGATCAAATTATTTAAAAAAATATACAAATAAACTAATCTATCCGGAAATGTGTCTTTCTTAATCATTTTTTCAAAAGACCTTTTATAAAAATCCCAAAATGATATTCCATTTAAAAATGTACCCATAGTTTGAATTAATATAATTAAAGCAAAAACTGAAAATATTTTTGTATTATTATTTTTTGTTTGATTTTTGCCAAAATTTAAAAAAATAGATAAAAATAGAAAAGACAACACAGGAATAAAAGTTCCAAGTGTTTCTGTTTTTAATATTGATAATTTCCTTTTTTCTCCTGTCCATTTCATTACTTCGTTTGCAGCAGTCAATTGCGAAAATTTGTCCCATGAATAAATAAAAGAAAATAGAAATAAATATATCAAAATAAAACAAACAGAATATCTAAAAGGAAATATCGAACACATAATGATTATAGGAAAATACCAATAAGGCCAGAAAAATTTACCATTTGGTAATTTGAAAATTTTAATATAATTAAACATTAATAAAAATTCATGAACTTTGGATAGCATTAAAGCAAAAGAAATTAACATACTTCCTAAAATTATTTTTTTTAACATATTTTTTATAAGATATAATTTAATATTTTTTATTTATTATTTTTTTAATAAATAAAAACGCCTTTCGATTTTTATAAATAAAATATTTTATTTAAAAAATTAATAAAAAGTGTACAAAAAATATCTATATATAGAACAATTTAAAGGATTGTTTGCTTAGAAATAATACATTAAGACCATAAAAAAAGACCAAATTATAGTCAAATTATTTTTTTTAATAATAATTGAAATATTTCCTAATTAAAATAACCATCAAGATGATTTTAGCAAGGTTAAGAATAATTTAAAAATATTTAAAAAATTATTATTTATTTTAAACATTTGATAAAATTATAAACAGCGAAAACATGAAATAAATTACCTAACATAACGAATAAATGCCAAATAAAATGATAAAATTTTTTATATAAATTTTTATAAAAAATTATACCCAAACTATAAAAAATACCACCTAAAAATAAAAATATTAATATCGAAGGTTCTTCATGTATATGTTTCTTTAGAGAAAATATAACAAAAATACCGCTCCAACCTAATAATAAAAATATAATTAAATGTAATAATTTATCTTTTCGCATTCGAAATATTTTTAGCATTACACCGATAAAGACAAAAATAGATTGAAAAATAAAAAAAAATAAATTTGGTCCTTCGGGTAATAATAAAAAAGGAGTAAAACTTCCCCAAATTAATAAATAAATACAAATATGATCGAATCTTTGAAAATGATTTTTAGCTTTGCTAAAAGATAAAGAATGATATAAACAACTCATAAGATAAAGCATAAACATTGTTAAAGAAAAAAATAAAAAAGATATATGAAATTTTTTATAAGTATAACAAAAAATTATAAAAGAAATTATACTAACAGGGATCATCACCCCATGAGAAATAGCGTTAAAAATTTCTTCAACTATTGTTTGTTTATTTTTATTTCTTGTAGGCCATTTCATAATTTTTATTATCAACACTCTTTTCTAAAATTGAATTTTTTTATAAATTATTTAAAATTTTAAATTTAATTTTCTCATAATCATTTGATTTTAAATTATTACTGTTATTATTAAAAATCATTTTGATTTCTTCTAAAGAAAAACGAGGCAATAAATGAACATGATAATGTGGGATCTGTTGCCCAGAACAAATACCATTATTATTTAATAAATTTATACCTGGACATCTAAAAGTTTGAATTAAAGCTTTGCTTATTTTCTGAACTATCATAAATAAGTGTTGAAAAACATTTTCAGGAACTTCTTCGATAGTTATATATTCATCCTTAGTGACTACTAAAGTATGTCCTTTAGTGGCCTGAATGATATCTAAAAAAGCTATAACTAAATCATCCTCATAAATAATATAACCAGGTATTTCTCTTTTAATTATTTTAGTGAAAATAGTAGACATTAATTTATTCCTTTTATTTAACTAAATTTATAATTATAAATTATCGCTATCTTATTTATCATTTTTAATTATATTGTTTTTTATATTCTTAAAATTACATTTAGATATTTGTAGGAAAATATCAAAATTATGTTTGTTATGAATATCTATTATTTGTTCATTAACTTTGTGGTCAGCGCCTAAACATATTTCTACGCCTAACATTTTACTTATATTTTCTATTTCTTGTAAGAAAAAATATCTCGCTATAATAGAAGCTAAAGTAACGCTTAAATATTTGGATTCCGCTTTGGTTTCAAAAATAATTTCTTTATATATTTCTTTTTCTTTGTTTAAATAATTAAAATATAAACTAGAAGAAGCGAATTGATCCATTACAACAATCACGTTTTTATCTTTTATTTTTTTTAATATATTTATAATAGCCAAATTGTGACATAAAGCTTTGATTTTGTTTAAATTATTTGTTTTGTTTAATAAATTATATTCAGAAGGGGTTAATATTTGAACCTGATGTAATATTTTATCTTTTATCAATTCATATATTTTTTTAATTTTATTTTTTGATAATTTTTTTGAATCTTTAATCCCTATTTTTCTTAAAAAAGGAATTTGTTTTTTAGTTATTAAAGCGGTACAAACAACAATAGGACCAAAAACATCTCCTGTCCCGACTTCATCAGAACCGATAATACCAACAATATTTTTTTTGTTCAATTCTGGGAAAAGATTATAACTATATTCGCATAAATCATCAGAATTAGAAATGATATTTTTTTTATTATTATTTTGTTCTAAAAAAATATTTTTAGCAAAACGAAAATTCTCTTTACTATTATCTTTTTTTTGCATTTTTCTAAACCTTATCAATATTTTGTTAAAAAAATATTATAACAATAACAATATATTTGAAATCGAATTTACAAAGTGTCCTTGAGAAAAATTATTGAAAAAATATTTTTTTATCATCTATTTAAATCCCAATTGATAGGTGGGATATTGTTTCGATTTAAATAATTATTAATCTTAGAAAAAGGTTTTGATCCAAAAAAACCTTTATAAGCTGAAAGGGGCGAAGGGTGGCTACTTTTCAAAATATAATTTCTATCTTGATCGATATATTTTTCATATTCTTGTGCTGATTTTCCCCATAATACATAAACTATTTTTTCTTTTTGTTTTAAAAAAAGAAAAATATTTTTAGTAAATTCTTCCCAACCAATATTTTGATGACTCAAAGGCTTATAAGCTTCAACTGTTAAAATACTATTTAATAATAAGACTCCTTCTTGCGACCATAAAGTTAAATCATTGTTATAAGAAATCAAATTTAAATCATTTTTTAATTATTTGAAAATATTTCTTAAACTAGCTGGTGTTGTTTTATTTTGGGTACTAAAAGATAATCCATGCGCTTGGTTCTCGCCTGGGTAAGGTCTTGTCCTAAAATAACTACTTTTAATTTATTCCATGGGGTTAAACGAAAAGCTTCAAATATATTTGGATAAAGAGGGAAAATTGTTTTTTTCATTTTTAATTCATATTTTAAAAATTTAATTATATTTTGAAAATATTTTTTCTTTTTTTCTTTGATAAGAATATCTTTCCACATTATATTTTTTTATTTATTATTATTTATTTTTTTCTTAACACTAAATGTTTGGAATAGAAATAACGCTGTTAAAAATAAAAAAAACAAAAATGAAGAAATAAAAATGATCTTAGCGATACTTTTTGGTATTCTAAAAACATATTTCCCTATTACTCGATCATATTTTATAGGTTGGTCTGGGAGAAGATTAGCATCTCCTTGAGTTGTTATTTCATTGGATACCTCATCATTTTCGATTACTCTATGAATGATAGGAGGTTTAGTATCATTATCTTTGTAAACAACAATATCTCCCTCTGTTTTATCTGCTTTTAAATTTTTTTTGTCTTCTTCCGAAATATATTTTATTATAACCCAATCCTCTGTTTTTATTGTTGGTTCCATACTTCCGCTCCCGACATAACAATGAACAAACTTTAAATATTTCAAATTAAATTTAAGATCTTTTTTTAAATGACTAATTACAGATACTATAAATAAATAAAAAAAAAGAGAATAAAAAATAAAATATAAAAAATTAGAAAAAAATTTTTTAAAATGAACCATTTTTTTATTAACTTTCATTTTTGTTTTATTAACTTTTATTTTTTTAATAGTTATATATTAAAAAAAATTATATATTCTTCATTTTATAATTTGAAATATAAAAATTTAATTTTTTAAAAGGAATATATTTTAAATTATAAAATATATTTTATTTAATATTTGGCGGAGCAGAAGGGATTCGAACCCTTGCACCAATCACTTGGACTACGTCCTTAGCAGGGACGCCTCTTTAACCTACTTGAGTACTACTCCATTTATTAAGGGAAAAACAATATTTTATAAAAAATAATTTGATGCAAATTTAAAAAATATTAAAATACATATATTTAATTATAATATAAAATAAATCAATAATAAAGTAATAAAATTTTTTTAAGAAATATTTTACTTTTTCAAAAATAAATATTTCTTAAAAAAATATAAATAAATAAAAAAATAATCATATATTTTTAATAAAATCTTCGACAATGGCGTAATTATTTTCTTTCATAACAATTAAATTAGTTTTAGTATAAGGAATAACATTGATAATTCTTTGTGGTGGTACCGAAATAATAAATTGTATTTTTAAACTATCAAAAAAAGACATCATAGCCTCTATTCTGATCTCGTCCATATTATTAAAGGCTTCGTCAAATAAAATTAAACAACCTTTATTTTGGCTATTATCTAATAATAATTGTTCAAAACAAATAGCGATAATAATATAAAAAGGTACTTGGGTTTCGCCACCTGATTTTTCTCTAAAAATTTTTGAGAAAAGAGAATAATCCCCGTTTTTATTATAAATCTTGATATCATAACTTAAATAATTTCGATAATCTAAGAAAGCATAATAAATATTTTCATACTCTTCTTCAAAAGATATTATTTTATTAAATAATTCATTTATAATAATTTCTTTATAAGAATCTATTTGTTGATAAAATTCGTCTGTTTGTTCTTGTTTGTTTTTTTCTATAAAAAAAGAATAATATTTTTTATATTCAGGGTCTTCGGAAGCTTTAG
Source organism: Candidatus Phytoplasma luffae (assembly GCF_018024475.1). Taxonomy (GTDB): domain Bacteria; phylum Bacillota_I; class Bacilli_A; order Acholeplasmatales; family Acholeplasmataceae; genus Phytoplasma; species Phytoplasma luffae. Next base: position 592,050 of record NZ_CP054393.1, read on the forward strand.
TTATAATTTCGTAATAATCATTCCCAAAAGGTCTATTTTTTAAAATATTATTTAAAATTTGTATTTGTTCTTGTGCTTTGATAATACTTTCTTTCAATTTATTAATAAATTCTTCTTTAAAAATGATTTCTGTTTTTTCTCTTAATTCTTTTGCCTCTTGTTCGTATTGAATTAAATTTTTGGAATTAATTAAATTATATTCCTCCAGAAAAAAATTTAAATTTTCAAATTTAGGTTCTATATTAAACAAATGATAATTATTAATATATATTTTCATAAAAGAAATAAGTTCTATTTTGAAAATGTTTTTTTGTTGTTCTATTTTTTTGATATCTTCTTTTATATTTTTTAAAATAATATCGTAATGACTGGAATATTCGTTAATATAATTTTGATATTGGATATTAGCCGCTTCAATATGAATAATTTCTTTGTTTTCTTCTTGCGACAATTCTTCTTTATATAAAATTAATTCTTTTTTTATATGTTCGATCTGATTAATATAAATTGCATCTTCATTTTTGTTTTTTGCTATTAATAATAAAATATCATCTAAATTTTTATTTTTTATTTTTTTTTCTTCATTTAATTTATGAATGTTTTCTTCTAATTGAACAAGTTTATTATTAATTTTTAAATCGGAAATTTTTGTTTTAATATCAGAAATATTAACTTCTATTTCTTCTTTTTTAGAAATCCATTCGAAATAATCACTGTTAATTAATACATTTATTTTGCTTTTAGTCATTAAAGAAAACAAATTATCATTTTTATTTAAAAATTCTTTTTTTGTAATAAATTCGTTTTTTTGTATATTTATTTCTTGTTGAATAATTTCTTGACGTATTTTCGATGAATTCATACCTATATAAGGTATTCTATAAATTTGAGGATTTATTTTTTTAGCGGTATAATTGCTATATATCATACATTGAGGTGTAATAGCTGTTTTATGTTTTTTTAAATTTTCTATATTATGTTCGCATTTAATATGAGATAAAAGTATTTTTGCGTATTTAAAAGCGTCTGAATTGTTACTAGAAATATAAGAAGCTAAACTATCTGAATTATTTAAAATATCGGGTATTTTTTCTACATTTACTAAACCAACATCATAAATTCTTAAATCATCTTGTAATTTATCAAATATTTTCAGAGCGTCATTAAAATATTTATGTTCAATAATTAAATTGAATTTTCTAGTTCCTAAAAAACCTTCGATAGCATTTCTCCATAATTCATCTTTAATTTCTATTAAATGACATAAAGGATGAACAAAAATATTTTTATTATATTTATTATATAATTGTTCTTTTAATAAACTACATATTTTAAAAAAATGATTATTAAAAGAAATAGCGTTTTGATTAATTGTTTGTAATTCAGAATTATTTTTATTAATTTGAATTTGTAAATTTTCGATTTCTATTCTTAAATTATTTTGTTTAATATTTAAATCAATATTTTGTTTAGATAAATATTGTGATAATTCTTGTAAATTTTCTTTTAATAAAGGATTTTTTTTATTATTTTTGGATTCTAAAAAACTATTTATTTCCAGAATCTTTTTTTCTAAAAAAGGATTTTTTTGTAAATGTAATAAATTTAATAAAATTGTTTTTTCTTCTAATAATTGTTTTTGAAAAAAATTTATTTTATTTTGATATTCTTGAAGGATTGTTTCGCATTTTTTTAAATCTTTTTGTAAAGAATGTAAATAAAAACCTAAATCATCTTTATTTTTATTAGTTTGCAACTCTAAAATATAATTATTTAAATTTTCAATTTCTTCTTTTAATTTTTTTTGTTCTTTAGATAAATTTTGTAATTCTATTTGTTTATTTTGTTGTTTTTTTTCTATTTTTTCTAAATTTTTTTCATTTTGTTTTACATAAACTATTTTTTCAGATAAAAAAAGGGTTTTAATTCGATTATCTAAAGATTTAATTTTTTCATCAATTTCTACAATTTTTTTTAATTCTTTTATTTTTTTTTGTTCTAATTCTATTTGAGATTCTATTTTTTTTAATTGTTGAACACTTTTTTTTAAACCAATAATATTAATCGGTTGTTCATCTAATAAAAAATCAAAAATAAATTTTTGTAAATTTAAAGGTTTAAAAGATAAAGCTTTTGGTAATATTTTTAAATATTTAACTATATTAATTCCTAAATATTCACCCACAGCTTTATGATATTGTTTTTTAGTAGTAAAAAAATCAAAATCTGATTTTAAACTTCGGAAATAAGAACGTATCTCCTTTGAGTTTTTAGGTTTATTATCGGTGGTAAAAATTTCAGATGTTAAATTTAATCCAGTAAAAAGATAAAAAGAATCTTTTAAAGCGCCTTTAAAGGGGAGTTCTAAAACGCACCCAAAAATAGTATATTCATCTTTAACAGAATCATAAAATTCTAAAGAAATATTAGAAATAACATCTTTATTTCTTAAAAATTCTTTATTTTCGATCCCGATTTTACCTTTGATATAACTTTCTAAAGAACGCTTAGCGTTTTCGTTAGCAGCTATATTAAATTTGACGTTATTTTTTTCTCCTATTAAAATATATTGTAAGGCGTCTAATAAAGTTGATTTTCCTGCGCCGTTTTCACCAGAAATCAAAACATTTTCTTTTATTTTTATATTTTGAGTAGTGAATAAATGCCAGTTTATTAATTGTATTTTAGTTAATTTTTTCATAATTCGTTTTTTACAAAATTTAATGTTGTTTTATATTCTTCGATAGCGTCTAAATCTATTAAATAAAGAATAGAAGGATAAATTTTAATAATTAAATCATCTTGTAAAATATTATTATCTGTATAATTTATAATATTATATCTTTTTAATAAAGTTAAAATATTTTTCATCTTTTCTTTAGTTAAATTTTTCATTTCTTTGTATTCTATATTGTGTAATTTATTGTAAATATCTTGTAAATAGATCTGGATAATATTATTTTGCGAAGCTGTTTCTTTTTGTTTTTGAAATAAAATCCTTAATATAATCAAGATTAAACTTTCTTCTTTTTTTAATTTTAATTTATTAAAATTATGTAAATTTTTAATAAAAATAACTTCATCATATTTTTTTATTTCTAATTCAAAATCGATTAAATTTAAAAAAGAAGAAAAAAGCTCTTTGTAAAAGATAATAAAACGATAATCATTGACGTCTTCTGGTTTTTGAATAGTTAAATAATTTACTTGAAGCAATTTATTAACGATACGAGAAAAAACATTTTGTTCTTTTTCTTTCAATGTTTTAAAATTATTAGTAAAAATTTCTAATTCTTTTGTTTTTTCTAACATTTTCAAACCCTTTTTAGAGAAAATTATAATAATATAAATTATTTTTTTTAATTTTTTATTAAAATTTTTATTAAATTGAATAAAAATTTTAATAAAAAATTATTCTTATATACTTTAAATTAATTATTTCATTTCTTTTTAAAAATTAAATAATTCATATTATTTTTTTTTAAATAATATGAATTATTTTTAACATAATCCGTTTTTTTGGAAAAATTCATACATTTTATCTTCTTCAATATGAGGAGTTTTTAAATTGATTTTTTTCAAAATTTCAGGAAATTTACAATTACCCATAACAATGCCGATATCAGCGTTCTTTAACATTTCCAAATCATTACAACCATCACCGATACAAATCAATTCATGATCAGGATATTTTTCTTTTATTTTTTGAACGCTATAATCTTTAGTAATATCTTTAAGTGTAAAATCAGCATGATTTTGCCAGAAATAAGTTTTAAAATATTTTTTTTGATTCAAAAAAGGTTTTAATTTTTCTTTATCTGAGCCAAAAATATTCAACATAAAAACTTTTTCTTTGAGATAAAATTGATTATCAATAGGAGTGTCAATTTCAGAATGCCAATATTCCATAATATTTTTAATATTTTGTTCCATTTTTTTCGGATGTTCACAAAAAAAAGCTGTTTTTTTTGCTCCTATAAAAGAAGCAGTTATTTCATTATTATTTTGAATCAATAACTTAATTTCTTTTAAAGTTTCTTCTAAAAAAGGAATAGGAATTGTGTTTTCTTCTATAATTTTGTTATCTTCCAAAACTAAAGCACCGTTAGTAAGAACTAAATACTTAAAATGAGGTAAAATTTCTTTAATTACATCTAAATTTGTATAATTTCTTCCTGTCGCGATCCCTAATATAGTATTAGGTGTTTTTGATAATTTCAAAATTAATTTTTTAGTTTGTGCTAAAATCATTTTATTTTTATTACTGTACAAAGTTTCATCAATGTCAAAAAAAAATAATCTCTTTTTAATGATATCAAACCTCTATTTCTAATATTTAATTTTTATTTATAATTTTTTGAATTAAAAAAATTATATTATTTTGATTATATGTCAAAAAAATAATTTTTTTAAAAAAAGAAATAAAATAATCATTCATAAAGTTAAATAAAATAAAAAATAAAAATTTTTTTTAATTCAAAAAATTTTCTCTGGTGTGGATAATGAGACTCGAACTCATAAGAGAAATATTCTCACATGCCCCTCAAACATGCGCGTATACCATTCCGCCATATCCACAAAAATTTTAATGTTTTATTAAAAAACTTTTATATAAAACATTAAAATTTTTTATTCTAAAACAAAAATAAAAGGATAAATTTCGCTATTATTTTGAATTTTTTCCACTTCTAAATCAGGGTATTCTTGTTCCAAAAAAAACTCTATTTTAGATAAATTTTCCTTAGATATATTGTTTTTATTATAAAAAATAGTTAAAAAATTATTCATATTATCAATCATTTTTTTTAATAAATTCTTAATTAACACCGTTAAATCTTTATTTTTTTCGACAATTTTTTTTTTAAAAATAGATAAAAAATAATGAGATAACAATTTAACTTCTTTTTCATTGGAATATTTAGAATCAATAATTTCGCCTATTTTAACTTTTTTAATATTTTTATTAATATTTTTGATATTTTTTTCTAACGAAATATTATTATCAAAAACCAAAAGAGCGCTATAAATTTCTGCGATATTCTGAGTATTAATAATTTGAACATGAGTATATTTTTTTTTCTTAAAAAATATTTTTAGCTGTTCTAAAATATTAGAATCGTTTGGTAATATAATAATATTTTCAGCATTATTTTTGTTAATTATCTTTTCTAATTTTTCTGCAGAAAAATTCTTTTTATGAGAGTCAATAATCAAATTAGCTTTCAAATCTTTAAAAATATTTTGAATTTCTTCGCCAGAACCAAAAGTAATAATAAAATATTTATTTAATTTTGAATAAGTTTTTATATCTTTTAATGACATAAAATTTTCTTTTTGTTTTTTCATGTCATCAATTTTAGATTTGATTAAGGTTCCGTACACTAATAATTCTTTTAAAACTTTATCAGAATCATTAGTGTGAATATGAATTTTTAACAAATCATTATTTTTAAATAAAATCAAAGAATCACCATAATTCTGAATTTTGGCTTTATTTAATTCTACATCGAAAGAATCTGGTTCGTTTAATTTAATGATAAATTCTGTGCAATATAAATATTTTAAATTTGAGTCATCATTAATATGATTACTTTGGGAATGATTATGAGAAAAAATTGAATTATCATCTGGATCTTTCAATTCCACATCATTCAGATATAATAACATTCCTTCCAAAATAAAAACAAAACCTGTTCCTCCGCTGTCTACTACTTTAGATTTTTTTAAAATAGGTAATAAATCAGGTGTTTTATTTAAAGCTGTTTTAGCGTTTTGAATTATATTTTCGATTAATTCTTTTATAGTTTTTAATTCTTTTGAATTATTTTTTGTATTTTCAATAGATTCACGCATAACAGTTAAAATAGTACCTTCGACAGGTTCCATAACAGCCTTATAAGAATTTTTAAAACCGTTAACTAGAGCTTCAATAAATTCTTCAAGATCGATAACTGTCTTTTGTAAACGATTGATAGATTCATAAATACCATTAAAAAATTGAGATAAAATAACTCCTGAATTCCCTTTAGAACCTATTAATAAAGCTTTAGATAAAATACGAGAAATTTCTAAAATAGATGAATTTTCAACAGCTTGAAGTTCACGAACCCCTTCCATCATAGTCATCTGCATATTAGTACCAGTATCACCATCTGGAACAGGGAAGACATTCAAATTATTTATTTGTTGATAATTTTTTTTGAGATTAAAAGTCCCGTTTATAATCATTTTTTTAAACAAATTACCATCTATTGATTTAATTTTTTGTTTTGACATTTTGTTAAACACCCTTTTTATTTTGTTTTTTATTATGGCACAGAATTTAATTAAATATTTATTTGAAAAATTATTAACGATGACCAATGTTTGAACTTTATTATTTTTTTGATAATAATTTTAATTTCTTTCATTGACAAAAAATAAATTATTATCACTGTTTAAATTTTTTTATTTTGTTCTCCGATTAAGAACATCATATTTTCCATATATTTTATTAATTAAACTTTTTTATTATTAAATTGAATATAGTAATTTCAATATTTAAATAATTAAAAAAATATTTTAAATAAAATATGTTTTTAATAATTGTTTTTATTCATTATCAAAAAAAACGTAATAGAAAAAATCTAAATCAACTATATTATAACATATCAAAATATTTTCGAAAAATATTTTATTTTGGTTTAAATATCTTTGATTGTAATTAAATTTTAGATAAAGATATAAAAAAATATGTTATACTAATTAAAGAAAATATTTTTATAAAAAGGGAGCATAAAATAAAATATTATGAGTAAATGTTATATTACTGGAAAAAAAAATCTGTTCGGAAATAAACGTAGTCATGCGATGAACGCTACAAGAAAAGTATGGAAAGCCAATTTACAAAAAGTGAATGTTATTGATGAAAAAGGCAAAAAAGTTAAAGTTTATATATCGGCTCGCGCTTTAAAAAAATTAGAATTAAAAAGAGTTTAAATCCTTTTAATTCTAATTTTTTTTTATTTATTTGTTTAAAAATAAAGAATGAAGAAAATCGCTAATATTATCATTAGGGAACAAAAATAATACAATTATAAAAAAAGATAAAAATAAAAGAGAATCAAAACGATCTAATAAACCACCATGACCTGGTATAAAACCGCTAAAGTCTTTAATAGAAAAATCTCTTTTTAATTTAGAAGCGATCAAATCTCCCATTTGAGAAATAATACAATTAAAAAAAGTAAAAATAAAAAATCCAATACTTATTACATCATGAAAAAAAATAAAACAAATAAAAAAAGTAAAAATAATTCCTATTATCGAACCTTCCCATGTTTTTTTAGGGCTTACACTAGGGAATAATAATCTTTTTCCGAAATAATAACCTCCTAAAAAAGAAAAACTATCATTCGAAATAGTGATAACAAAAAGATAACAAAACCATCGATAATGAAAACAATTCAAAACAAAAAAACAAGAACTACAAAAAACAACATATATTAAAGCGAATAGAATCGAAAATAAATTTTGAATGTGAAATTCATGAATAAATAAATAAAATAACCACAAAATTAATAAAAAAAACAAAACACCAAATAAAATATGTTCGGTTTTAAAATTAATTATTATTTTTTTTATTAAATTATCTTCGCTTAATTTATTTGAGATGTTTTTTAATAAAAATAAACAAAAATAAAAAAAATAAAACAAACTATAAATTAAAAAAATAAACTGTAAAAAAATATTTTTTGATGTTTTATTTAAATTCAATATTTCTTTCGTTGTCACAAAAACAATTATTAAAGCTAAAAACAAAACAAAAAAAATAAAAAAATTTGTTTTGTTTTTTTTATCTAATTCAGTGGTAGCAAAAAAACAAAACAAATTTATAAAAAAAAGTGTTAAACCTATATAAATTTTATTAAGAGGGGTTCTTTTTTTAATCATTTCAAATTTTTAACAATTCATTATTTTTGCGAATTGTTTCGTTATCAATAGATTTAATAAATTTATCACTTAAATGTTGGATTTCTTTTAAACCGCGCTCTTCTAAATATTCATTGAATTTATTTTTTTTTATTTCTTCATTTCCTTGACGGCGAATATTTCTTATATTTACTTTTGTTTGTTCTTTTAATTGATCTACTTGCTTAATTAAATTTTTTCTTTTTTCTTCTGTTAATTTAGGGAATAATAATTTTATTATTTTACCATCGTTAGTAGGAGTTATTCCTAAATCAGAAGAAAAAATAGCTCTTTCGATTTCAGGAATCGACATATTATCAAAAGGTTTGATATTGATTTGATTTCCTTCGACAATACTTATATTGCTGATATTTTTTAAATTTATTTCCGCACCATAATAATTAATCATGATTTTATCTAATATTTTAGGATTAGCTACCCCTGTGCGAATCTCATTAAACTTATTAATCATCGCTTCTTCGGTTTTTTTCATCTTTGTTGTTGATTTGTTCAAAATTTCTTTTAATATTTCTTCCACTTTTGTTCTCCTTTAAGAAGTTATTAAAGTACCTATATTTCCTTCAAAAATAATTTTTTTAATATTTCCTTTTGTATTCATATCAAATACTAAAATATCGATACCATTTTCCCAACATAAAGATACAGCAGTTACATCCATAATATTTAATCTTTGATAAATAATATCTTTATATTTAATTTTTTTCAATAAAACAGCGTCTTTATGTTTTTTAGGGTCTTTAGTGTAAACTCCTTGGACTCCATTTTTAGCCATTAAAATAACATCTACATTTAACTCGGTAGATCTTAAAGCAGCAGCGGTATCTGTAGAAAAATAAGACAATCCTAAACCTGCTCCTAAAATAACAACTCTATTTTTATTTAAATGTCGGTTCGCTCTCTCTTTAATATAAGGTTCTGCGATCGAAGTGACAGGAAAAGCTGTCATCACTCTAGTTTCTACTTTTAAATGGTTTAAAGCGTCTTGTAAAGCTAAAGAATTGATAATAGTTCCTAACATCCCCATATAATCAGATTGACTACGAACCATACCTAATTTTTCCCCTAAAAGACCTCGCCAAATATTACCAGCACCTACAATAATAATTATTTCTATTCCTAAGTCTTTAATCTCTTTTATTTCTTCTGCTATTATTTTAACTGTTTGAGGATCAATGTTAAAATTTTTTCCTTTTAATGCTTCTCCACTTAATTTTAAAAGAATCCTTTTAAACATTAATTAACCCTCTCTTTTTTTAAATAATTTTTAAATATAAATTTATTTTATTATTCTTTTTTATGATTCAAAACAATAATAAGCAATAACATTTACTTTGTTTTTTGCTAAATATTCTTTTATTTGTTGATTTTCATCTATATAAAAGGGTTGTTCTAATAAACATACTTTTTTTAAAACAGATTCTAATCTATTTTGAACTATTTTTTCTACTAATTCTGGTTTTAGAGGTCTATTAATGTTTTTTTCTTGAACTTGTTTTAAGGAAATATTGTTTTCTTCTTCTATAAATGATTTATCTACTAATTCTTTTTTCAAAAATTTAGGTTTCATTCCTACTATATGAACTGGTAAATGTTCTTGGACGTCTTGCGAAAAACCATCTAAATGAACTAAAGAAGATATTTTTCCTCCTTGGTGTTTATAAAAACCAAAACTTTCTTTATCTTTTTTATAAACTACTTGAATACGAGATAAAATAATTTGTTCTTTGATAATGAAAGATTTTTCTAAAATTAACTCTTTAATACTTTGCCCTTCGTAACGATAATTCAAAAAATCATCTAAATTTTGAACAGAAGAATCAACCTTCAACAAAATATCACCTATTTTGTTATATAAATCCATAAAATTTTGGTTTTTAACAACAAAATCTGTTTCCGCTTTTAATTCATACAAAACAGCCTTATTATTTTGAATAAGAATATTAGTCAACCCTTCAAAATTTTCTTTTGTTTTTTTTGTTTTATAATAACAAAGACTTTTTTCTTTTAATAATTTTGCAGCAGCTTCTAAATCTCCATTAGTTTGTTCTAAAAATTTTTTACAATCAGAAAGTCCTGCTTTTGTTTTGTTTCTTAATTCTTTAATTAATTCAATTATTATTTTCATTCTGGATTTAACCTCTTTGTTTCTTTATAAATTAAAAAAATTATTTAACATTTAATATATAAAAAGTTTTTTTGACATAAAAAAAGATGTTATAATAACATCTTCATTCTGAACAAATAATAAAAATATTTTATCAACGTATAAAAAATTTTAAAATTAATTTTTATAATAAATTATGCTTAATTTTTAATATTTTCAACACCTTCAGAAACTTCAATATCTTTGATATTTTTCTCTTGAACATTATTATTTTTAATATTATTATTTTTTCGTTCTACTTCTATAACCGCATTAGCTATGATAGAAGTTATCAATTTAACACCTTTAATAGCGTCGTTATTAGCAGGAATAACATAATCTACTGAATCTGGGTCACAATCACTATCTACAATACCAAAAACTTTAATATTTAATTTACGTGCTTCTTTAATAGCTATAATGTCTTTTTTAACATCGACTACAAAAATAGCTTCTGGTAAGCGTTCCATATCTTTGATGCCACCTAAAAATTTTTCTAATTTTTCTCTTTTTCTCATTAATGTAATGATTTCTTTTTTAGGTAATTTTTCCCATAAACCTTGTTCTTCTTGTTTATATAAGTCTTTTAAAAAATTTATTCTTTTAAAAATAGTCGCAAAATTAGTAAAAGTACCACCTAACCATCTATGCACAATAAAATATTGTTTAGATCTTTGAGCTTCTTGTTTAACTATTTCTTGAATTTGTTTTTTAGTACCTAAAAATAAAACTTTTCCGTTATTCGAAACCAATTCTACCATTTTTTTATAAGCTAATTCAACGTGTTCAATTGTTTTCTTTAAATCTATAATATGAATTTTATTTCTAACGATAGGAATACCAGTATCACTTGAAGAAAAAAGATAACGTTTCATTTTGTGATGACATTTTCTAGCTGCATGTCCAAAATGAATTCCCGATTCTAATAATTGTTTAATAGAAACAACCGATGACATAAATAAAAATAACTCCTTTTAATTTTTGAAAAAAATCTCAAATAATATCCTAATAATATTTTTTAATATTATTTTTTTAAAAATTGTTCGAATTTAAAAAACCTAAATCTAAATTATTTTATCATATTTTCTTATTTTTTACAATTGATTATATTTTCAAAATCAAATATAAATATTAATCATTGTCAGTGCTACCAAAACCACTTTGACGAATTTTATCCTTTTCTACAAAATCATCCTGAGTTAAAAAAAATTCTTGTAAAATTCCTTGAGCGATTCTTTCTTTTTTTTGAATAAAAACATTTTCATCAGAAAAATTATATAAAGGGATAAAAATATGACCTTCATTACTTTTATTATTATAATAATCACTGTCAATAATACCCACATTATTAGGCATGGTTAATTTTTTTTTCAAAGATAAAGATGAACGAGGATAAATGCATAAAACTTTATTAGAAGCGAAACAAGCTTTAACACCTGTCGGAACTAATACTATTTCTTTTGGTTTTATAACAATAAAAACCGCAGATTCAAAATCATATCCAGCACTAAAAATAGTCTGTCTTTTTGGTAAATTAATGTCTTGTTCTTTATAAGAACTCACGATTTCAAAAAAAAATTTATTTTTCATATTCATATTTTTTAATTACCTTTTTTATTTTTTATTTAAATATTTTTTATAAATATTTCGAGGATGATTATTTATAAATTGTTCTTTTAAAAAAACATCAGAAACATAAGTGTAAATTTGTGTAGTTTTTAAATGAGAATGACCTAATAATTCTTGAACCACTCTTAAATCCGCTCCTTTGTTTAATAAAACAGTAGCAAAAGCATGCCTAAAAGCATGAGGATAAACAGAATGTGAAGAACCTATTTTTTTATTAATTTTATTTAAAATAAATCTAATCCCTTTTTCTGTTAATCCATCTCCTTTATAATTAATTAATAAAAAATTATTTTGCTCATTGATAATTTTTTTTTTCTTTTTTAATAATTGAATTCTAGTATTTATTAGATAATATTTCAACATTTCAAATAAATTTTTATGTAAAGGGATGAATCTTTCTTTTCTGCCTTTGCCATAAACTAAAATTTGTTCATCATCTAAATAAATATCATTCACTTTAAGGTTGATCAATTCACTAACTCTCAAACCACAACTATAAAGCAAATCCAAAATAATATAATTGCGATAACCCAAAGGGTTAGTGATAGAAATAGAATTAAATAATTTTTGAATAAAATTATTTGATAATATTTTAGGTATTTTTTTAGGTATTTTTTTAAATTTTATTAAAGAAAAAATATTATATTTAAAATGATATCTTTCTATTAAAAAATTATAAAAAGTTTTTAAAGCGGCTATTTTTCTAATAATACTCGCCCGAGATAATCCTTTAGAACTTAAATAAGTCAAAAATAAACGTGCTTCTTTTTCTTTCGATAAATTGATAAAATTAAAACACATTTTTTTTTGTATTAAAAATTTTTTAAATTCTTCTACATCATGAATATAACTAATGATAGTAAAAGAAGAATAATTGCATTCAATTTTTAAAAAGATTTTGAATTCTTTGATTAAATCCAATTTATCAATAACCTACTTATATATTTATTTTACAAATTTTAAAATAAAGGATTTTTTTAAATTTTTTTTAATTAAATAATTTAAATAAAATTCAATATTTGATATTATAAATATTTTAACATTATTTTAATTAAAAAAAATTAAAAATAAATACTTAATAAACGAAAGAATCATAATTTAAGATTATTTTTATTATAGTTTAGGATGCGAAAAATACTTTTTTAAAAGAAATAAAATCATTTTATATAATTATGTCGTTAATAAATATAATAATTTATATTTTTCTTAATTTAAATTATAATTCTTTTTTTAGATACTTTTGTTTATTAAATAAAGGCAGCAAATAACGTTGATATATCAACCTATCATTATTTCGTCTTATGTCATTTTGGTTATTTAGAATTATTATTATTATTATTATTATTATTTATTTTATTTATTTAAATTGGTTTTTTTTATTAGTATTTTGAAAAAATATAATATCTTTACTTTCCTATTTTAATTTAATTCTTTAATTTTATCAATAAATTATTTTTTTTATTTATTAGTCGTTTTAACCTTAGGAATTTGGTTGTGTTTGTATTCTGGGGCTGGTTTTCCGATTGTTGAGAAATAAGCATTTTTTAAGTCTTGAATGTCGATTGCTTTACAACCACAAGAGTTATGTAAATGTTCTTTTTCTGGTTTTTTCTTATCTTCAAAAGCTTTTACAATAGCTTCGTTATTTTTGTAGCGTGTTTCGTGTTCTGGATGAATACAAGAAATTTTATTTTCTTCATCAGCGATTGCACGAGAGATTGATTGGTTCTGAGCTTCTTTAACTAAGTTATCTAATGTACGGTAAACTCTTTTTTGCGCTGTTCCATTTTTTTGGACATATTTTAATTTTAAAATTGTTCTTTAAAACTTAAAATTAAGTAGATAATTTCATATCTTTTCAAACTAACAAAGTTGTTTTTAATTAAATTAAAAAGTGTCTAAAGTTTTTTAATAATTTGCTAGTTTCAAAAGATATTTTTTTCAATATTTTACCCTTCCATATATATAGTTAGGTAAAAAAAGTTAAAAAGGTGTCTACAAAATAAAAAGAAAATAATCTTTTATATAATTTTAATATTTTTCTTAAAAAAAGGGTGCAGAAAAGTAACCTTTTTTATAAGGTTATATTATTTATGTAAATTTAACTAATAATTTATCTAAGAGTTTGAAAATATTGTAAAGGGGATAAATTATTTAATTTAGTTAAAAGCCATTTATGATTCCAAAAAGAAGGAAATTGATTAATTATTTTTGTGATTTTTGGAATTGTTTTTTGAAATAAAAAAGGATGACGATGATATAAAATACTTTTCATTTGGCCGAACAGATTTTCAATTACTGCGTTATCACGTGGAGTGGCTTTGCGGGACATGCTGATTAAAAAACCTTTTTTAGTTAGGATTTGTTGAACTTTTAGAGATTGATAAACTGAACCTTGATCAGAATGAATAATACAAGGTTTTTTTAATTTAGGTAATTTTTGGATTGTTTTTAATACTAAATCTTTATTTTGACAATTAGAAGTATGTGAAGCGATAATTTGATTATTAAAAGAATCTATAACACAAGAAAAATATAAAAAACCTTGAGGAGTTTTAAAATAAGTAATATCAGTGAATAGTTTTTGTAGGGGTCGAGATGAAATAAATTCTTGATTGATTAAGTTAGGTACTATTTTAATTTTATTTTGTAAATTATTTTTATAATGATGTTTATTTTTTTTAATTCTTAACCGACAAAAAATATTTTTTTCTTTCATAATGAGATAAACTTTTTTCTTAGTAATTGATTCATTGAAAGTTTTTTGGTATAAAACAGTAATTTTATGATGACCGAAAAAATATTCATGATTACAACATAAAGCTTCGATTCTTTTTTGTTGCAAAAGGTATTTTTCTTGTTTTAATTTTAATTGTTCTTTAATTTTTAACCAGTAATAATAAGTACTTCTTTTGATTTGGATAGTTTTTAAAATGGTAGTAAGATTTAAGTTATTTTTAAATTTTTTAACCAAATTAAAAACTATTTTTTTATCAATTTTAGTTATTTTTTCAATCATTTTTTGCAATAATTTGAATTTTTGTTTTAATTTTTTCATTATTAAACACTATTTACCTTATTTTTTTTGATTATATTAATAATTATAATTCAAAAAGGTTTTTAAATCAAAAAAATACCATTAATTTGTTTTATTTTTTAGTTTTGCGCTGATGAAATTGGTAAGGTTTGAAAAAAAAGGGGGGCAGCGCAATGGGGGGATTCTTTATTATTTTTCTTTTTATTATGTATTCTTTTTATTTTTGTTAGCGCTCCAGCGCTTATATTATTTGATTTATATTTTTATAAACAATCTTTTTCCAATGGAAAGGGTTTTAAAAAAGAGATGTTATTTATATCGATAATTAATAATGATTTAAAAAAAAGATATATCGACAATATCAAATATCGAATATCATTATCATTATCGATATAAAATATCAAATATCACTTGTTAAATAAGCTTGTTGCAAAAAGGGTTTTTGGGGGCAGTAAAGTGTCAGTAAAGTGTCAGTAAAGTGTCATAAAAGTGTCATAAAAGTGTCATAAAAGTGTCATAAAAGTGTCATAAAATTGTTAGTTAAATAATTTGTTTTGTTTTAGATATATATTTATATTTGGGATGTAATTTTCTGATGCGATATCCTCGTTTATCTTTGGTAATAAAGAATTTAATGTGTTTTAAATCTTCTAAGCGATAATAAATAATATTTAAACCTTTTTTATAATTGCTTTTTAAAGGTTTATCATATTTATCTTTTTTATGATTATCTAATTTAAATAATTTTAAAGTATCTAATTTATTGATATTGATTTTGCTCATTAATTCTTTTATTTGGTTTTTGGTTTCATTTTTATAATTGATTTGGAAAATATTAAATTGATGTTTAAGGGTATTATTTTGAGTTTTAAGAGGGGTTGAAGGGTTAAGTAATAATTTTGTATTGTCATCTACTTTTATGGCTTTAATTATGTCTATTTTGTATTTTTTAATTTCTTCTAAGATTTTTGGATCTATAAATAAAGTTTGATTTTTAGGGCGATAATTAGCTTCTTGGTAGGTATTTTTCTTTTTGGAATGATTAATAATGGTGAGGTTAATTAAATCTTCTTTTAAAGTTTTCAAAAAGTGTTTGATTTGTTCTAAATCAGTGGGAGTATTTTGTTTATTAATTTCACCTCCGATTCTAATTTCTTGATTGGTATTGTTTTGCATTATTTTATTTCTCCTTTTTTTAAATTAATTAATAAATTATTCGTTAATTACTTCTACTTTATCTTTGCCAAAGTAATATATAGCTAAATCTACTATTTGTTTCTTTTTGGCCGCTTCGTAAGAAATATATGGGTCTAAGAAACATTTTTGATAAGCTTGGATTCCATATTGTTTAAATAAATCATCGACATCTTTACAAGTTTGATTATAAGGTGGTAAAATGTGTCTAATTTCATAGATAATATTTTCTTTTTTTAATTGTTCACCTAATAATTCACTACGTTTTTTTCCTGTTTCGTCATTGTCTAAGGCAATAATGATTTTAATATTTTCTTTTTTAAGAATGTCTATTTGTGTTTGAGAAAATAATTGTGTGACACAAATTAATCCCACAACGTTTTTAATTCCATTTTGCCAACAACTAATGACATCAAAAAAGCCTTCATGAACAATCATAATTTTAGTTTGTTTAATGCAAGGGAATGCTTCAAAGAAACGATAACTAAAATGAAAAGTGGGGGTTTGGCTGAAATTATTAAGAGATTGATATTTGGGTTGAAAATAGCTAGTATCGCAAAAATGGTTTTGATAAAAGTGAAATGTTTTAGCATATCCATTTTCAATCGGGATAATGATAGAACCATGAAAAGTATCATGATAATATTTTTTTCCTTTGAAATTAGTTTTTTCTTTGATAAAACCATATTCTACTAATTTATCAATATTAACATTTTTCTTTTTTAAGAAATTGATTAATCTAAAAGATAATGGTTTATTTGATAATGGAGCATAACCTAATTTAAATTCTTTAATTGTTTCTAAATTTAATTGGCGCTTTTGTGTTAAATAATCTAATCCTATTTTCCTTTCATCATTTTGATTGGATGTTAACAAATAATTATAATAATCTCTTATTTGATTAAATAAGGGAGATATTTCTTTGAATAATTGTGTTTTTTTGATATTAATTTCTGTTTCATCTATTGGGTTATGGGGTTTGGGAGGATGATATTGTAATTTGAAAGGGTTGGAGGATATTGAGGTGTTAGTTTTTTCTTTATTTGTTAAGATTTCAAATTTTTGAGAATGCATAAAATTTAAAATCTTTTTGACTGCATCGTTAAAGTTTGTGATTCCACGAATTTCTTTATAAACATCAATAATGTCAAAATCGCGACAACATTTCCAACAGTGAATGTTATTGTTATCATTTATATGACAAGTTGTTGGATTTAGACCTTGATGGATGGGACAAGGAAAACGATATTTGCTGTTGAAGTTTGATGGGAGGATGTTTAATTTTTTTAATAAAACTATCATGGGGAAATTAGTTTTGATGTAGTTAATTTTTTCTTGATTATTCATTTTTTTACTCCTTAAAAATCTTCTATTTGGTAAGGTAAAACATAACCTACTTCTTGAAAAGTTTGAGTTGTCATTTTAAAATGATAGACTAAAGTTTTTTTAGTTCCGCTGCGATTTTTTTTAATATTTACTTCAATTATTTTTTGATTATCATTGTCATCAGCTTCTAAATATAGTTGATTTAAGGTTGAAGTATAGATATTTAGGGGTTTGGTGGTATTTTTTTTAATATTTGGGTTAAATTCAGACATAATTAATACTATGTCGGAATTGGTTTCAATTCCGCCAGAGCCTTTTAGTGCGGTGATTTCTGGGGATTTTCCGTTATAATTAGAATAAGTATCTCTTGAAAATTGAGATAAAATGATAATGACAATTTTTAATTCGATGGCGATTTCTTTAATTTTGGTCATGATTTCATCAATGGCTAAACGGTCATTATCCATTTTATTACTCGCTTTTGTGATTTGAAGGTGATCAATGACTACAATTTCTATTTTGGATTCTAAATGAAGACGATACAATAAATCAACAATATAATTAATATTTTTTTCTTGGTCATAACTAAAAGATAAGTTGATATTAGTAAAAAATTGTTTTGCTTGTATCATCTTTTTCGTATAGTGTTGTTGTGTGATATTATCAAAATTTTTATCTAAAATAACATCTAAAGGAATTTGAGTTTGATTAGATAATAAACGATTTAGGTTTTCTTCTGAAGTCATTTCAAAAGAAAAAACCAACATATAAGGATAATGTTGGTTTTCTTGGTATTTAGTTTTGGCTAAATCTAAAAGAAGATTATAGATAAAAGATGTTTTACCTAAACCAGTATAGCCTCCAATGGTGATGATTTGACCTTTTTTGAACCCTTTAGTGGCTTGGTTTAATCCTTTGAAAGTGTCTGATAAACGATAATATTCTTCTTGGATTTTTTGTTTGGAAATGTTGTCGGTTTCAAAGACTTCGGGATAAAGTTTTGTCATTTGGTTCAAGGTTAATAAAGTTTTATCTTTTTTGTTTGGGATAAGATTAATAAAATTTCTTAATTTATCAAAGATTTCTTGGTAGTATAAATGCTTATGATAAAGATCTTGATTATCAAAAGAAGGGTTGATTGTTTTTATTAATTGTTGAAATAAAGTTTCTTGGGTATAAGTATGTTTTAAATTTTCTAAAAGATGTTCATTATGGATATTATTATTGTTTAAAAACATCAAAGATTCATTATTAAAATTTTCTTGAGGATAATGAGTTTGAAGATAAGTTAGTAATTCTTTAATAATTGTCTCTTTGGTTTTGATTTTATCCCAAGGATGAGTTGATTTTTTTTCTAAATATAAATATTTTAAAGCGTTATATATTTTTTGGTGATTGGATTTGGTTAAATATTTAGGGTTGATTATTTGACAATAAAGTTTTAATTTGTTCCACTCCCCTTTTTCGATGTAATTAATAATTTGAATTAAGGCTTGGTGTTCGTTAGTTAACATTTTTATTTAACTCCTTCTTTTTAATTAAATTAATATTGGGAAAAGTGATGAATTCATTCATTAGTAAGGTTTTTAAGAAGAGATTAGCATTATCAGAAAATAAATTAATTACTTTATTAATTGACTGTACTTTACCGTTTTTAATTTTATTATTGAGTTTTTGAGTTTCAACTTCATCGTTTGTTAATAAATAATATTCAAAACGAGTGTCTAGTTTTTTTAGTTGTTGTGCTTCAATGATGGCTTGTTTGTATCGTTCACGAAGGCAAGTTTTGAAATTGAAGGCGATAATGCGTTTGGTTTGTGTGAATAAAACCAAGTCGAATTTGATGTCGGGGATGAAAAATAAATATGATTTAGGATATAAACATTTAATTCCTTTATGGTTTAAATAAAGCAAAATCAGGTATTCGTTAATTTTTCCGCGAATTGATTTTTGGGATTGGGAACAAAAGTTGTTGGTTTCGAAATAATGATTTAATTGAATGTGATTACTTTTCATATATTTATCAATAGTAAGATTCAAAGTTGCTTTGTTGAAAATAAGCTTTATGATTTGAACTGATTTTGAGTTGGTATTTAATTGGTTGATATTAATAAATTCTTGGTTAGTTAACATTTTTAAATTCCTTTCTAAATAAAAAAGACCCTTTTTGAGGGTCTTTGGTTTGTTTTAATAGATTTTTTTAGTACGCCAAGTAATAATTCCATCTTTATGAATTGTTTTGATTTTGCCGTTGCGAAAATAGATATATAAATTACCGTTTTGACATTTTTTCTTTATGATTTTTTTCATTTTATATCTCTTATTAATTTCATAATTTTAGTAACATTTGATTGAAGGGAATCAATACCATTTAGAATTAATTGTTTATTGTTTTGATAATGAGTTAAATAATGATAATAACCTTTATGGACAGTTTGGTGATAAGTTAAGGATTTTTGTTCGATAATATCTAATTGATGGTTTTTTTGGGTTTGTTTTCTTTCTTTACCAATAAGAGGATTAATATCTAGATAAATTAATAAATGAGGTTTAATAAATAATTTTTTATGAGTGATATCAAAAATTTCTTTTAAATCGAAACAAGATTTTGTTTGTTTAAGATAAGGAAATAATTGGTAGGCATATGTTGATGGTAACCAACGGTCTAAGATTATGAGTTGATTTTGTTTTAAATGAGGATAGATGAGTTCTTTTTGGATTTGAGCCATATTAGTGATGCTAAGATAAAAACGAGTAATGTAATCAACTTGGTTATAATTTAAAAATAAATTTCTTATTTCTGTTCCAATAGAACTACTTCCTAAACCTTGATAAATTTTATTATTTATTTTTTGTTTTTTTAGTTTTTGTTGTAATTCTTGAATTAAAGTTGTTTTGCCGCTACCATCTAGTCCTTCAAAAACTATAAGTTTCATTTTTTTCTCCTTTAATTGGGTTTTAGATAATAAAAAAAGACTCTACAAGAGAGTCTTTTAAATTGTTATTTAAAGCTTAATTCAATTCTTTTGGGTGGGGGAGTGGTGTTATAAAAATTATAAAAAATATTAGAATTACCAACACAATTATGACCATTAACAATCCAATCATCAGAGAAAAAACCTGGGACATATTGATACCAACATGTATTTCCATTTTCATCATAAATAATTCTCGATGTTTTTCCAAATTTATTTCTTATTTCTTGAGCTGAATAAGAACATCCATATTGAATGTAACATTGCTTTAACCAATTTATATAAGCATTACGATATTGTTCGGCGAGTTTAATTTGGAGTGTATCATTACAAACTACAAAATAAATACAATCATCAGTTTCTAAACATTGGAATATTTTTTTAATTTGAAAAGGAATATCTATTTTTTTATAAGAAGGAGAAGTTATTTCAATATCCCAATTTCGCTTTTCTGTTTCTTCTTTATATTCACTTTCTTTTATTAAAGGAGGGAAAGTATAAAGGTTGTTTTCTCTTTTCCAATCTCGGATAGTTTGATAAGGGTCTAAAGAGTCAGGGAGTTCAATAATTTTTTTTCTTTTTTGAACATTAAGGAAGAAAAGATAGATGTTTTTGGCACCATTTGAGAGTTTTGTTAAGTCTTCGATAGTATATGATTGAGATTTAATAATATCTTCTTTTATTTGATTGATGCTTTCATTAATTTCATTAATGCTTTCTTGATAGACAGTTTTGAAATGTGTATCTTCACATGAATTTTGTTTTATTATAACTTCTTGTAGAAATTCTTGTTTCCATTCTAATCGGTTTCTTAGAGATTGTATATTTCGATTTTCAGATAATAACCTTATGCCGTCATCAAAATAAATGGCATCAATTTCAAATTCAAATAAAAATTTTCCAAAAGGTAAAGGCAATACTAATCCAGTATGAGGTGTTGCGTTATAACAACCTAGTTTAATTAGTTTTGGTTCTTTAATGATGTTGTTTTTGATTAAATAATTATTAATTGCTTCTTCTTTGTTTTGGTCAGCAAACATTTCAATTATTATTAATTCTATATTTACATTTTCTTCTTGAGGTTTTTGTTTTGTATCCCAAAAGACAAAGGCTTCTTTGATGGCTATTCCGTAATCAAGGAGTTCTTCTAAGGTGAATTCATCATCTTCATCAGGATATTTGATATTAAAAGGGTTATGTCTTGGTTTGAAATAAGCCCCAATTAAACCTGAAGGAGGGTTTTTGAGTTTAGCGTCGAAGAAAGTGTAATCATAAGGATTGTAGGAGGGAGTTGAAATATCATAAAGATAAGCTTTGATATTAAAATATTTTAAGATATCAGGGATGCTTTCTTTAGATAAAACAGGAATGTCATATCTTTTCATTTTGGGTTGAGTGGCTAACCATTCTTGTTGAAGGGTTTGGTAGTCAGATAGTTTTATTTTTGATTTAGATTGATGATGAAAATAAGGATGAGCGGAGATAGAAGGACAACAAATTAAAAATAATAATAAATAAATAATGATGAAATATTTAGATAAAGGGAATTTTGATTGATTTTGACATAATTGGTTACCTCCTTTTTTTGGTGTTATGTTTGTCTTGCCGTTATGTGAGTTTGTTAAATAAAAAAGACTCTCTATCGAGAGTCTTAATTAATTATTTTTTGGAGCTATCAGGTTGTTGGGAAGAAGAACCTTCTTCTTTGTTAGTTGGTTTATTTTTGGCTTCTTCTTTAGCCATTTGTTTTAATAAATCTACTGTTTTTGAGTTTGATAATATTTGAATAATTATATTTCTTTCTTCATTAGAACAATTTTCAAGCGTATTATATAAATCAAAATAATTTTTAATATCTTGTTTTTCTATTTCTTTTGATGATGAAATATCTTTTTTAGGACTACCATAAATTTGATTATTAGTAATTAAGAATAATCCTAAACAAATAAATAAAATTGAAGTAAATATAGATAATTGTTTTTTTGATTTAACCATTATTAATAACTCCTTTTATTTTTTATCCCTCAGTCGAGGTGATTGTGTAGATGGAGTTGAGGGAAGATTCAGCTGTTTTTTTATCTTGTTCGATATCCCTATTTAAACTTTTAATTGAATCTTGTTTTAAGTCTTCCATATGTCGGATTTGTTCGGAGTACAAACTGTATTTACTTTCTAGTCCTTCGATTTCAGATTTGATTTCTGAGATTTGTTTGGTTATATTACCTTCTTGGGTTCGCAGTTCTTCTAATGCAGGTCTTTGAGTTTCATCCCACAATTGAAAAACTGATTTTTCTTTTTCTTTTTTTTCACTTGCAACTATTTTTAATTGTTGTTCTAATGATGTTAATTGTTTTTTTAGTTCTTCGATTTGAGAAATTAGGGGTTGGCGTTGGGATTCTAAGTTGTTTATTTTTGTTTGGTATTCGTCAATCCAAGGCTGACGACAATCTTTACAAAATTTTAAATTATTAATTAGTTTTTGTTTTATTTTTTCAATCTCTGTTTTTTCTTCTTCAGAAAGGTCATTTGGTAGTAAGGTATTGTCATCGGATTCTGAGAAAACATAAGTTTTAATTTGGTCGAAACGAGCAGCAGTGGTTTTAATTTTCGGTTGGGGTGTTTCTTCCGTAGAACGTTTTATTTTTGAAGGGATTTGTTGGGGTTTGTTCTCTAAAGGAGATAAATAATTTTTTTCGTTTTGATAATCATTAAATCCTTGATAAAAACCAATTATAATCGCTATTCCAAAAAGAGATGTGATAATAATAGTTACTAAATGTTTTTGAAAAAAATTATTATTCATAAATTTCATTTCCTTTCTGATAATAGTGATTATTATCAAATATTGAAATATGAATATATCACTATTATATAATTTTATGAATAAAATGTTTAAGGAAAATTATTTTTTATTTGGTATCATAACCATTTCAGGGATTTTACCAACTCGTCTAGCTTGAAGGCGTTGTTGGGCGCGGGCATAGTTGGGATTTCTTTGTCTAAAATATTCATCTTCAATTATGGCTTTTTCATCTTGAACTTTTTCTAAATCTAAGGTTAAATTGTATTCATTTTTGTTTAATTCGTTTATTCCTATTATTTTTTTTCGTTGTTGGATTAATTCATCGGTAATTTTTTTATATTCGATGATCCAAGATTTGAATTCATCTTTATTATTTTTAATTAATTTTTCAGAATTTTGTAATTCTTGACCTAATTTATCTTGTTCTATGCGATTATTATATTCTTCTAGCTTTTTTTCGTAATCTTTGTAGTCGGCGTCAAGTTTGGCTAAATCACGGTCGATGTCTTGAGTATACATTTTTAAAGCTTCTTCGGTAATCATTGGTGGATGTTCTTTGTTTTCTTGCGCGACTTCATTATATAAATGCCACAAACGGTGGCCTTCGTGAAGAACTAAAGTAGCTTTTGACATACCTTGAGCGAACTTACGTGTAAAAGTAACTGCTTTGCCCATAATTTTCATACCATATTTAGCGGGGATTAAGTCAGTTACTTTATCAAAAGCTTTGAATCCCCATTTTACTATGTTTCCAGCTGATGCTTCATGTTCTTTTTCATAGGTTTGCATGCGGTTATGCATTTCGCGATATTTTATTTTTAGGGATGTATATAAATCTTTTTCTAATTTGATTTCTTCAAGTTTTTTGGTGATTTGATAAATGTTGGTTTTGATTTCGGATTGTATTTTTTCTTTGGATTTAATGCTATTAAAAAAAGACTTTTCATCATTATTTAATGTATCGTATCTTTTTTCTAAATCTTGTTTTAAGTCTTCCATATGTCGGATTTGTTCGGAGTACAAACTGTATTTACTTTCTAGTCCTTCGATTTCAGATTTGATTTCTGAGATTTGTTTGATTATATTACCTTCTTGGGTTCGCAGTTCTTCTAATCTTTTTCGCAATTTTTGCATTTCAACGTTGTCAGTAGTATTTTTTATTTGTTCTTCCGTTGCTTTAATATTTCTTTCATTATCTTCTTTATCTTTTTCTAACTGAGTTAGCTTGCCTTTTAAGATAGTGATGTTACCTGTTGTGTTTTTTAATTGTTCTTTTATTTCTTTAATTTTTGTTTCATTTTGTTCTAACAATTCATGGATTTGTTCTTTTTGTTTTTGGGAGGATTCTTGGGCATTGTAAAGTTCTTTTAATTCATCTTCACATTTTTTTAATTCACTTTCCCAATTAGTTTTTAATCCTTTGTAATTATTTATTGTATTTTCGTATTTATCGATGGCTTTGTCGATTTTATTGACTAATTGCCCTGCATATTTAGATGATGGTTCTGTTTTATGAAAGAAACATAAATAAATGAAACTTAAAATACCAATTATAATTAAAAAATAAGTTAAATAGCCTTTCCATGATGTTGTTGATTGTTGAGTGGGTGAAAGTTTTCTTTTAAAGAAAACAAATAGACCAAAGATGGTAGTGGCTATTAAAAAACAGGTGAAATAAGATTTAAATGATAAAAATCCTTTGATTAAGTCAAATGGTGTTAACATATATTATTCATCTCCTTTTTGGTTTTTTTCTATTTGGTCTAATATATTTATATTAGGAGAAATTATCATTTTATATGCTTGTTTTAAATCTTCTTTGTTGATTTCATTTCTTCTAGTTTCACCTTGACCTCTGTTTTTCGCAAAGATTGTTACTGTTGTTTTTAAGAGGTTTTCCAAAGTACGATTGGCTTGTTTGAATTGATGGTTTGGCGGTAATATTTCTAAAGCTTCGTTAATGACTTCATATAAGTATTGTTTGGCTTCTTCACTATAAGGGTTTTTACGTTTGTTGATTAAAAATTCTAGGAATTGTTTTCTTTCTTCTTTGTTGCCTGGTTTGACTTCGATATTGTAAGTGAATCTTGATTTGATGGCATCATCGATTTGGTTAATGTGGTTTGTAGCTCCAATGATGAAAATAGGTTTTTCAGGGTTGTTTTTAAAAGATGTCAATTCAGTTTTGAATTGATTCACAACATTGGCAATTTCTGAATCAGTTTCTAAAGTGCTTAAATCAGTAAAGATAGTTTCGCATTCATCTAAAAAGATGATTGCGCCATTGTTTTGGGCTGCTTCTTCGCGAGCTGTCATAAATAAATCTTTGACTAATTGAGGGGCGATACCTTTGTATTTTTGTGAGAATAAAGAGCTGCTTACTTCAAAGAAGGGTAAATTAGTTTCTTTGGCTAAGGATCTTGCGAGAGTGGTTTTTCCTGTTCCAGGGGCTCCATACATTAAAATACCTAGAGGAGATTCGATTTCTCCAATATTTTGGTAGTTTTCTTTGTTGTTGAGATAATCAATAAATCCATCTAATGCTTGTTTTTCTTCTTTGAAACCGATTAGTTGGTTGAATCCTGGGAATTTATTGTTGTTAGAAGGTTTAAATAATAATTCTTCTTGGTTATCGTTCGGGATTATTGTTTTTTCTTGTAATTCTGATGAAGAAAAAGTTTGAATTTTTTCTGGTGATGAATTATTTTTAGTTATTTGGTCTTCTAAATATTTTTTAGTTTCTTGGTTAGTTTTGTTTTGGGTTTCTAATCTTTTATGATGATTTAGGATTTGGGTTTGATTTTCGATTAAAGCTTGATGGTGGATCCAAACTTGAATTCCTAAAAATAAAATGATAGATGTTATAATGATTATTATTAAATTAGTTGGATTTAAATTTTTATTTTGATTTTTTTTAATATTCATTTTCATATTAATACCTTTCTGAAAAATAAAAAAAGACTAATACAAATTTTGTTTAGTCTTTTAATATTTTATTTTGCTAATTGAGCAATTTTGTTTTCGATAGTTTGATTTCCGCCTTCGAAAGATTTACCTTGGGAATCGACTAATTCGTAATCACAAATTAATTCTAATTGAGGGTTTTTGGAATTGATGATTTCTTTTTGTTCGATGCTAATTTGAATTTTAATAATTCCAATACCTTTGTCGTTTAATATCATTTGGGGACGTTTTGTGTCGTCATAATCATTGTTATTAACTTTGAGGCTTATGTTTAAATATTTTTCTGGGTTGTTAAAGGATTGGTTAGTGTTATATTGGGTTGATAATTTTAAATATAAGGGTATTGAAATATCTATTCCATTTGAGTTAAGGATTGCTTCGTGTTCGATAGTAATTAAGTGATTGTATTTTTTTTGGCTTAAGTTAGGAATTGAAATCGGCAAAAGTATTTGATTTTCGTTGTTGCCACCCGTTCGTTCAACAGTGAAAATAGGAAAATCATTTATTAAATTTATTTTTTCTTTTCTTTGTTTGTTAAAGTAATCGTTTAAAGCATAAATTGAGATAATTGAGAAAAATAGAACAATTACAAATGTTATGATAATTAATATTTTATTTTTATTTTGTGTTTTCATTATTTGTTTCCTCCTGAAAAAATTGTTTTAATTAAATCAATAAAATTATTGATTCCTGTTGTTAACCAAGGGATTTGGTTTTGGTAATAAATAACGTTGACATGTAAAATAAAATATAAAATGATAGTTAAATAAGTAATTATTTTTAATAAATTTAGTTTATTGATATTAGGAGTTGGGGGTGAAATGTGATGATTGAGTTTTTTTGTTTCTGGGATTGATATTTTTTGATTTGGGTTTTGGGTTTTGGTTAATTTTTTATTTGGTTTTTTAGTGATAATTATTTTTTTTGACATGTTTTTTCTCCTTTGTATTAATTATTTATTTCTTTGTTACTTTCTAAATTGTTTTTTTCTTAATAATTATTTTTGGTTTTTTTGGATTTTCATTTTTAGTTTCCTTTCTTTTTTTTATATTTTAAATTTACTTAATTTTTTTAAATAAGTTGTCTGTTGTAATTCTTGTTTATTGAGTTTTAATAATTCTAAATACTTTTTGCCGTCTGCAATCATTTGGTTAATAAAATTATTATCTTGATAAACCCTAACAACATGATAATTAGTGTCATTAAAATAAACAAAGAAATAAGCGAATTTAGATTGAGAACAATATAATTGACATTGAACTTGCGCCCAGTAATTAGAAGGGATTTTTTTATGTGAAAAGAAACCATTCCAAGTAGAGGAGATGTTGTTATTTTCATCTACATAAGGACATTTAATTTCTAATAAAGTGTTGGTTTGTTCGTTATAACCGTCAAGACTTGCAGAAAACATATCTAAAGTATCATCAGTAAAGATGGTATCAGGGAATTTTAGATTAGTTATTTTTTCAAAAAAAGTTCTCGCTAGGGGTTCGGTTTTGTTGCCGTGTTCGGTGAATTTATTGCTTGTAAATGTTGTTCCAAATATTTTGTCATGTATTAATTGTTCTAAACTTCTAAATTTGTCATTTCCTGTAATACTTCCTATTTCAGAGGCATTGATATATTTTTTGCGATGATTATACCACTCAGAAGTTCGTTGGTTTAAATTATTAATTTTCATTTAATTATTTTCACTTTCTAAATTATTTTTTTCTTTTGAATTGTTATTTGGGTTTGGAATAATTGAAGATGATTTATTGGGTTTGTTATCTTTTTTAGTTTCATCTGTTTTATTAATTTCTGGTAATGGAAAAAAATTAAAAAAGATTTTTTTGATAATAAACATTAAAGCAGTTGCGAATAGGGCGCCAACGATAAATCCAATGGCGAAATTAAGTTCATTCATTTTCATTTTCCTTTCCGTGAGGTTTGTTGTTGTTTTTTAATTTTAGTATTTTTTTTCTTGCTTTTTTCTCTTGCCAATGAGCAACTTTTACTTTTTGCACTTCTAATTGGGATTGGAGTTTTTCTTGGTTTTCATTTATTTTATCTAGTTTTTTTAATAACTGTTTTTCTAAATATTCTTGTTTGGCGTTTTGGATTTCTAAATTTTGGAGTTTTTTGTTGGGGAAAAAGAGGCCTAAAATCAAATCTTTGACGAAAATCAAAATATTTGCAATTAATTTAAAAATAGGTTTGAAACCAGAGACAATAAGAATAGTGAAAATCGTTGTTTGGATTCCGTCTATTCTTCGTTCAAGGATTTCGGTAGTGCTAAATCCTTTAGAGTAATTTAAGATAAAATTGCTAATTGTTGCAAATAATGAAAAAATAAACATAATTTATTCTCCTTATTTTAATTTAAGGTTTTTGACTTCATCTTTAATAGTTTTAGAAAGTTTAAAATTTACCACAGTTTTTGTAGGGATTTTGAGTTTTTTACCTGTTTGGGGGTTTCTTCCCACGCGGGCTTTTCTTGATTTTAAGATGAATTTGCCAATTGAAGGTGATAATACCACTTCTTCGTTGGATGTGATTGCTTTGATTAAAGCATTTTCGAACGAGTTGTAAAAATCTTGGGTTTGAGTAACCGAAGTTTTATGCATTACTGCGATAGTTTTGATTAATTCTTTTTTTGTCATTTTAGTGACTCCTTTTTAATTTTGGGTTGGGGGGTTATTATCTAAAAAGATAACATTGTTTAAAATAACTTTAGTATTGGTTTTGTTTTGGTTTTCGTTATTAGTGTATTTTTGAATAGATAATGTTCCTTCTATATATATTTTTGAACCTTTGTGTAAATATTTACTCATGTTTTCTGCTTGATTACGAAAGGCAACACAGTGGATGAATTGAACTTTATCTTTATTGTTGATAGCTAAGTTGAAATCAATTTTTGTGATTTGTTCATTATTAATATGAATGTATTGTGATTCTAGGGCGTTAGTGATGCGGCCGATTAATTGAACTTTATTTAACATTTTTTTATTTCTCCATTGGTTTTTTAGGTTTTAATTTTAGAATAGCTATTTTTTTGATGTTGATTATTGTTTGAAGTTTTAAATTTATTTTTAGCGCGATCTCTTGGTTGGTATGAGGTCGTTGATAAGTTTCGTTGATGTTGTCTAAAGTGATACCAAAACTTAAACAAATAATATTAAATCCTGTTTTACTTAATTTCTTTTTTAGTTTTTTTAACAAACATTCGTGATTTGTTTGTTTTAACCATAATTGATGAGGATTGGGGTTGCTGATTTTATAAGGTTGATATTTTTCTTCTTGAAAACTAATATTGTTTGGTTTAGTAGATTTTTGTGGGATTGAAGGAGAATAACTTTTTCTTATTAGTTCATTGATTTCAGATTTAATTGTTGGTTTTGCATAGGCGATAAAGTCATAACCTAAATCTTGGTAATTACTTAGGGCTTTCGTTAATCCTAAAACTCCTTCTTGATATAAATCTTGTTTTTGGAGCAATTTAGGATAATATTTAAATTTACCAACAATTTTATTTATTAATGGCAAATGAAGATCAATTAATTGATCTCTTATTTCTAAATTCTTTTTATTTTTTAAAAAATCTTTAAATAATTTTTTTCTTAACATTTAATCCCTTTCTAAAAACGTTTTTAGAAAAGATATGAAAATTAATTTTATTCTTAGAGAATAAAAAAAGACTAACTTAATAGTTAGCCTTAAATAAATTTTAAAAAACAAAAAGTGTCTAAAGTTTTGGAATACCTCAGACTTATTTAAAGAATTTGAACAATGTTATAAAATTATTTTAGATTATTTATATTCTATTTTGATTTTTATTACAAATATTATTTTAATTTCTATACTAACTGACAAAAAGTTAACTGAGGAAAAAAATAAAATAAAGAATACTAAATAAAATATTAAACATAAGTTTTGATAAATTTTAAATAATAAAAAAAAGATCCATTTTAAAAAATGGATCTTTTTTTATTTTATAGAAAGCAAAATAAATAAAAAACCTAGTTAATAAAAAAACTAGGTTTTAAAAATATTTTTTATAATGATTTAATTTCTATTTTATTTTGTTTAATTAATAATAAATTTTTATTATCATTATCTAAATTATTAATTTTTTCATCTAATTCTTCTTGATTTAAAACAGGTATTACTCCAAAACTTAAAGCTAACATTCTTGCTTCTTTAACATCTGATAATTTAGCAAAAACGCAAATAGAAGGATGGAATTTTGAAATATTATAAGCATCTTCAAAATTATCTACTATAATAGCTTTTATGTCTGAACAATTAGCCATTTCTACAGCTTTTAATAATAATTCTTCTTGTATGTTTTGAGGTTGATAAAAATTAGAATAATATTCGTAATCTACATATTGTTCTGCTTGATGATTTATTTTAGCCATATATTTAACTGATTCTAATGGATAATCACCAGATGCTGATTCACCTGATAACATAGTAGAAGTAGCTCCTTCTTTTGTTGCGTTAAATACATCAGAAATTTCTGCTTTAGTTGGACGAGGGTTTCTTTGCATAGATTCTAACATTTGAGTTGCTACAATAACAGGTTTTCCTTGTTCTAAACATTGTTGAATCATATCTGTTTGATATATAGGAACTAATTCGCCAGGCACTTCGATACCTAGATCTCCTCTAGCAACCATAATACCATCCGAAACTTCAATAATTTCTTCTAAATTATTGATACCTTCTTGGTTTTCTATTTTAGAAATTATTTTAACATGTTCAGCATTATTTTCTACTAAAATTTGTTTAATATCTTTAACGTCTTGTGCATTTCTTACAAAAGAAGCCGCTATAAAATCATAATCTTCTTTCGCTGCAAAAACAATATCTTTATGATCTTTAGAAGAAATAAAATCTATTTGTAAATTAACACTAGGAACATTGATTCCACGACGGGATTTTAAAACATGAGTATTTTTTGCTTTTGTAACTAATTCTTCTTTTTGAATGTTTTTTTCTATAACTTCTAAAGTTAAATAACCATCATCGACATAAATCATATCTCCGACATTTAATTCTTTTATAAAATCTTTATAAGTTACAGAAAAACTATTAGCGTTACCTAAAATTTCTTTAACATAAATTTTAACTAATGAGTCTTTTTCAATAGTAACTAAACCATCAAATTCGTGAGTTCTTACTTCAGGACCTTTTGTATCTAACATTAAACCAACATTTTTTTTTAATTCTTTATTTAAATCTTTTATATTTTTGATTAAAACTTTACTTTTGTCATAATCAGCATGAGTAAAGTTAAAACGAGCAACGCATAAACCAGATTGTATTAATTGTTTTAAAATTTCTTTGTTAGAGGAGGCAGGTCCTAAAGTACAAACCATTTTAGTTTTATTCATTAAAAAATTTATTCCCTTTTTAATTTTATTAAAATAAAAATTATAAATTGTTATACATTAATTATAAACGAAACCAATTAGAATACTTGAAACAGTATAAATTATAGGTCCTACAACTCTAGTAGATATCATAGCGAAAGGTAATAAATCTGAACGTTTAGTAATTTCCATTACTCCAATATTACCAGTCCCACCAATACTATGAGAGGAGATACCTGCAGTTAAAGAGGCTTCAAAAGCGTTAAATTTAAAATATTTAGCTAATAAGAAGGTAATTATAACAGTTGATAATAAAGAAGTTAAAACCATTATTACAACTTTATAATCCATTGCAACTTCTTTTAATACTGAAAATTTAGTAGTTAAACCTAAACCAGCTAAAACAGGTATTGTAAAGTTAGTGCTAATATATTTTCCAGTTTGTGACATGTAATTTTGATTCTCATCAGAAATTAAATTGAAAATTTTAATAAGAACTAAAAATAAAATCACATAAACCATAGCATCTAATTTTAAATTTTTATTTATTTTAGTCATACCAAAATTGATCATTTCACCTACAGAATACAACCCCATAATCAAAATCATACCAATACCGATATTTTTATAATTTAATTGAATTTTATTTTTGCTTAGTTGAGAATTTTTTATTTGGTTTTTTTCTAAAAGTCCTTTTCCACTGAATTTAGTTTTATTAAATATAACAAATAAAATACCAGCTAAAAATATACTTAAAGAACGCGCAAAAACTAAAGGAGCTATAATAATACTTCTTATTGTATCACTTGGTATTTTTTGAAAAATAGTTCCCATTTTTCCATATGCCCAACCATTAATTCCTAAATTAGTACCACCATTAGTCAAAGGAAAACATACAAAAAAAATAGAGTCTAAAAACGAACCTTTACTTTTGTATTGAAGACTTTTATGACATTTATATCCTAAAGCCCAACCGATAGTACCAGTTAAAAGAATAGCTGATGTAACAGTTATCAAAGTTAAAGGAATAAAACGAGAAAGCGATCTTCTTAATAAATTACGATCTACACTTAAAATACTACCAGCGATAACCAAAGTTATAAAAAATTGAGAAAAATTAACACCTAAACCTAAAGAAGTATCATTTGTGTCTGGTTTAGCGAAGAAAGACTTCTTAAAATTATCAGCTACTGTTTTATTAATTATTCCTCTATGAACTAAATAAGAAGGGACTAAAATACATAATAAAAAACCTAATCCTAACTTATTTAAATAAGGAACACTTTGGCCAATAAAATTTAAACCAAACCCTAAGATCATCATTAAAAATAAAGGAGTTAAAATAGGATGCCATAATTTCTTGATATCACCAGGATGATAATTAATTAATACTATATGCGCAGATCCTATTAATAAAAGACCTAAAAATAATAAAGGATGTATACCGAATATATAGTAATCTTTTTTAATTTTAAACATACAACAATTTTCTTTCTTAATATTTTTAATGTAAAATTATTAATAATTTCTTA
Source organism: Candidatus Phytoplasma luffae (assembly GCF_018024475.1). GTDB lineage: Bacteria > Bacillota_I > Bacilli_A > Acholeplasmatales > Acholeplasmataceae > Phytoplasma > Phytoplasma luffae. The sequence continues at coordinate 624,981 of NZ_CP054393.1, forward strand.
ATGAATCTTACTATAAAATTAAAACAATTTTTTTAATAATTGTCAATATTATATTGAAAATTATTAATTTATTAATAAATAATAAAATTGCACATATTTATTATAAAACTAATTAATATAATTTGTTAAATTATATGTCAAATATGAAACATGATAAAGTAATAAAAGTAACATAAATATATTACTTTTGACAAATTTTTTTATTTTAAATTTATTTTATAAAATTATTAAATTTATTTAGTTGTTAAAAATTATATTGACAGTTTTTAAAATTTAACTTATAATATAATAGATGATATTTTTATATTTTAAAATTAATGAATTAATTTTAAGAGGCGGATTTAATTTTTTTATTTTTAATAATTATAATAAACACTTAATATTAATCTGTTTTTCAACATTTTTTTCAAAAGACATTTAAAAATGGTAAAAATTATATGAAAATTGATGTAATTACTATTTTTCCTCATTTTTTTGATATTTTTTTAAATACATCTATAATTAAAAGAGCTATTGAAAAAAAAAAAGTTCACATTCAAATGCATGATTTAAGAAAATATAGCCAAAGGAAACATCAACAAATAGATGATACTCCATATGGAGGTGATCATGGTATGATTTTAGCTTTCCCTCCTTTTTATGAATGTTTGAAAAAAATAAAAACTGATAAAAGTCAAGTAGTTTTATTATCGCCACAAGGAAAAGTTTTAAACCAAAAGAAAGCTAATTATTATGTTCAAAATTATTATCATTTGATTCTTTTATGCGGCCATTATGAAGGAATAGATGCGAGAATAATCGAACATATAGATGAAGAAATTTCGATTGGCGATTATGTTTTAACAGGTGGCGAAATAGCAGCTACAGTTATTATAGATACTTTAACACGTTTGTTGCCAGGAGTAATAAAAAAAGAATCTTATTTAGAAGATTCACATCAAAATATAATTTTAAAATATCCACAATATACTAAACCAAAAGAATATAAAGGATACAAAGTTCCTGATGTACTTATTTCAGGTAATCATGAAAAAATTAAACAATGGCGCCAAGAACAAAGTTTAAAAATTACTTGGTTAAAAAGACCAGATTTATTATCTAAAATATCTTTAAATGAAAAACAAGAAAAATTGTTAAATAAAATTAAAAAAGAAAAAAAATAACTTTTTATATTTTGAAAAATTTTTACTTATTATCTAATTCGATTAAATAAATAAAATATTAATTTTTATCTACTTTATTTTTTTTATAAAAATACAAATTAATATATTTTTAATTATTATTAACCAGGAGTAATTATGTTATTGTTTGAAGAATTAAAATGGCGTTATTTAATCAAAGATTGTAGCGATCAGGTTCAACTAGAAAAAACATTGAATACCAAAAAAATTAATTTTTATTGCGGTATAGATCCGACATCTACTTCTTTAACTGTTGGACATTTAGTCCAAATTATAACTGCTTTACTTCTTAAAAAACATGGTCATACTCCTTTTATTGTTATTGGAGGAACAACTTGTTTAATTGGAGATCCAAAAGAAAAAGAAGAAAGGAAATTATTAAAACCTAGTCAAATTATTGAAAATGTTAATAAAATTAAAAAACAATTAAAAAAATTATTATTTAATAAAGGAGTTGTTTTTGTTAATAATTTCGATTGGCTTTCTAAAATAGATTTAATAACTTTTTTAAGAACTTATGGAAAAAATTTTAATATCAACTATATGTTGTCAAAAGACATTATCTCTAAAAGATTAGATAAAGGGATTTCTTATACTGAATTTTCTTATATGATTTTACAAGCGATTGATTTTCATAATTTATATTGCAATTATAAAGTACAAATGCAATTTGGTGGTTCAGATCAATGGGGCAATATCACTAGCGGTTTAGAATTGATTCGAAAGTTAGAAGGTAAAAAAACATTAGATGAAAAACCTTTAGGAATGAGTACACATCTTTTATTAAAAAGAGATGGTACTAAATTTGGAAAAAGCGAACAAGGAACTTTATGGTTGGATCCAAAATTAACTAATCCTTATCAAATTTACCAATATTTTATTAACACTGAAGATGAAGAAGTTATTCGTTATCTAAAAAGTTTAACTTTGTTATCACCAAACGAAATTATAGAATTAGAAAAAGATAATAAAATTAATCCTCAAAATAAATTAGCTCAAAAAAAATTAGCTGAAGAAATAGTGATTTTTTTACATGGCGAAAAAGAATTAAAAAAATGTTTAGAAGTGAACAAAGTTTTATTTGGGAATCAAAATAAACCAATTAAAGAAACAATTTATATTCTTTTAGAAAAAATTTTATTTTCTCATCGCGCAAAAGAAGATATAAAGTTAATAGACGCTTTAGTTAAAACTAAATTAGCTTCATCTAAAACAGAAGCTCGTCAATTAATTTCCGTTGGATCAATTCAAATTTTTAATAAAAAAGTAACTGAAATAAATTTTGTTTTAAAACAAAAAGAAGCTGTATATGAACGTTATTTTTTATTAAAAAAAAGTAAAAAACATAACGCTTTAATTGTTTTTGAATCTATTAAAATTGATTAAAAAAAAGGATTTGATTAAAATTTTATATGAAAGATAATATATACCGTTGTTTATTTCCTATATTTCAAAAATATCCTGATTTAGTTTATTTAGAATCAAGCGCCACCTCATTAAAACCACAGATTTTAATTGATTCTTTAAATAATTTTTATAAATTTAATGGATTAGGAAATAAATCTTTTGGTTTTTTATCACAAGAAAATAGTCAAAAAATTATAGAAACTCGTAAATTAGTAGCTCAATTTATTAACTCCGAACCAGAAGAAATTATTTTCACAAAAGGAAGCACAGACGGATTAAATCAAATTGCCTTCGGTTTAACTCATTTAATTAAAGAAGGAGATGAAATTATTGTTTCTGATTTAGAACATAATTCTTCTTTATTACCTTGGATGAGAATAGCTAAACAAAAAAAAGCTAAACTAGTTTTTATTCCTTTAAATGAACAATATAAAATAACATTAGAAAATTTTAAAAAAGTTTTGAATTCTAAAACTAAAATAGTAGCTTTAATACATGTTTCACATATCTTAGGATATATAACACCAATAGAAGAAATTGTAAAAGAAACTAGGCGTTTCCAAACAATAATAATTTTAGATACTACTCAATCACCAGGGCATATACCTTTAGATGTGAAAAAATTAGGAATCGATTTAATGGTTTTTACTTCTCATAAAATGTATGGTCCTTTTGGGTTAGGAATTTTATTTGGCAAAAAAAAAATACTATCAGAAATGAAACCACTTTTTGTCGGTGGTAGAATGGCTCAAAACGTTTTAAAAGATGATTTTGAAATTTCAACTATTCCTGATAGATTTGAAGCTGGTACACCAAATTTGTCAGCGATTATTCCTTTTAAAGATACTTTAGAATGGTTAATATCTTTAGGATTTGATAATATAAAAAAATATGAAGAAGAACTTTATAATTTTTTACTTGAAAAAATAAAAAAAATAAAAGATATTATAATTTATAATGAAAAACCAGATATTGGGATAGTGACTTTTAATTTAAAAAATATTCATTCTCATGATGTTGCTAGTTTTTTAGCAGAAAATAATATTTATGTTAGTCATGGAAATATTTGTTCTCATTTAGCAGTTAATAAAATGAAAACTAATAATGTTGTGCGCGTTTCTTTAGGGATTTATAACAATAAACAAGATATTATAACTTTTATTAAATGTTTAACCGAAGTACAAAATATTTACCAAAGATAATATAATTTTAAATATATTGTTCCAAATATTGAAATAAAAAGAGTTTTTTATGGATCAAAACCAAATTTATCGTAAATTGATTTTAAAACATTACAAAAAACCTCAAAATGAAGGTTATATAGAGGATAAACGTTATTTGATATCTTCTAAAAGTAATATTTCTTGTGGGGATTCTATCGCTATACAAGTTTATATAGATAATTATTCAATAATAGATATTAAATTTACAGCTAATGGATGTTCATTATTGATTGCTTCAGCTTCTTTAATGACAACTATTATCAAAAAACAAAAATTAATGAAATCTTTAGAGCAAATAAATCTTTTTTTAAAAACTTTAGAAACCAAAGATTATATAAATCCTGATTTAAATACAGAACTAAAAGTTTTTGAATTAATCAAAAATTTTCCTAGTAAAATAAATTGTGTAGCTATGCCTTGGCAAACTTTATTACAATTATTAAATGATATTAATACATTCCAAAACTAAAATAAACCTATATATTAATTTTTCAAATAATTAATTATATAGGTTTATTATTTTATATAATGTATTTTTAGTTAACGGCGACATATAAATTAGATGAAATTAGGTTTTTATATTCATAATTATATTTTTTTTAACCTCATTAAAAGAATAATTTAAAACATCTCCTGTTGTTTTGTCTTTATCTTGAATTCTATTTTTTAAATATTGATTTTAGTAAACTTTGTGAATAATTTGTTTATTTCTTCTTTTACATGAGATTCATAATCTGAATATTTACTTTTGCCGCCGTCATCGTTGAATAAAATTTTTTCTGAAGCGCGTCCACTAAGATTAATGATGACTTCATCTAAATAATCTTTTTCTTCCATGTCATTATCATGTTTACGCAAATAACCAGTATATCTGTCTATATTATTATTTTGTTTTTGGATACTTATAGAATGAAGTTGTCTACCTAAAATACAAGCTGATAATACATGTCCTGATTCATGACAAGTTGTTTTGAATTTCTCTTCTTCCAGATTATTAATTTTATTAAGGTCTTTTCTTGATTTAAAAAGAGGAATAACAAAAAAATAAACAATGATAATGCTAATTATCAAAAATATAACACTTAATAAAAAAATTTTATTTTTTAATAATTCGGATATATATAATCCTCCCTTAAATCATTCTTTGAATTTTTTGAATAAGTTTTGTTGATAATAATAATTTTATAAATAAAAAACTACTATTAAGAACAATGATATATAAAAAGTTTATTTTTTATATAATTCAATTTTTAATGAAGATTAATTTTTTATTTTCTATTTTTTTGTCGATATGATTTGTTTTATTTATAAAAATAAATTTAATTATTTAATTTATATTTGTTCTATTTGTTTTTTCAATTTTTTATGCTATATTTTTGCTAAAATAATTAATCATTTTATTATAAGTAAATATATTATTTAAATTATTTTTCATTAATTCAATCATTTTATCAAATAAATATCTTTTAAATCATAAAAAAAACAATTAGTTAAGTTTATATTAGGCTTTTGTGTACGTAAAAAAAAACCTAAAAAATTAATTTTAGATGATAATATTTTTTCTAAATATAAACTTTTTTTTTAAATTTTGTAATTGACGATTATCAAATTCATTTTTTGACCATTTACATTCAAAAATAGATAATTCATTTTGTTTTTTTAAAACAATATCGATTTCTAATTCTGAATTTTCTGGAGATGAAATTTTAGAAGGTTTTTCCCCCAATATCTACCTATTTCAGTTAAATCATTTAAATGGTAATATTGTAAAAAAAATATTGACATATTTTTTCAAATTCAAAAGAGACAAATTCATTTAAATATTTTTCTATTATCTTTTTATAAAAATTATTCCCTGACATAATAGTTTTTTGTGTTTTATGAACTTCAATAAAACGAAAGGAAAAATTAAAAAATTGATCTTTGATAAAATAAAGAGTTTTTTTATATTTTTTTTACCAAAACAAATATCTTTTTCTACAATATCTAATTTTTGTAATATATCTAAGTATTTTGTAGTAGTTCCTGTGTGATTAATTCCAGCTTTATGAGTGATATCATTAATTCGAGTATTACCGCCTGCAATTACTTTTAAAATTTTAAGATAATTATCCACACTTCTTAATTCTTGAGCTAAAAAAAGCGATTTCATCTTCAAAAATAGCTCCATCATCTAAAACTAAATCAATAATATTTTGTTTAACACTTTTGCTATCTTTTATTCTATTTAAATAAAAAGGCAATCCTCCAAAAATAGCGTATAATCTGATTTTATCTTCTAAAGAGGATTTTGGATAAAATAAAGATGATTCGTAGTAATCAAAAGGTTTTAATTTAATTTTGAAAGTGTTTCTTCCATAAAGTGGTTTATTATAAACAATCATATCTTCGATCATCCCTACATAACTACCTGATAAAATTAATTTAATAGTAGTTTTTTCTAAATGTTGATCGATAATATTTTGTAAAATAGACAAAATATTAGAATTATTTTTTAATAAATAAGAAAATGTATCAATTATCAAAATAATAGTTTGTTTTTTGTTTTTTTTAACTAAATATAAAAAAAAGATCTTCGTAACTTTCAAATATAATAGGTTCTTAAAAATAATGAGCTATTATTTTACTTAATTGTTTTAAATTGTTCCTTAGACCACTTTCATCAGCTACAAAATAAATAGCAGGAAATAACTTACAAATTTCTTTTAATAATTTAGTTTTTCCCACTCTTCTTCGACCATAAAGTAAACCAAATTCAAAATTATTAGATTTTATTTTGTTTTTAAAAATATTTAATTCTTTTTTTCTTCCTATAAACATAATAAATCCCTTTATAAAATTATCTTTAAATAAACTATCTTATAAATAATATACATTATAATAAATAATATTTTTTTCTCTTTATTTTTTTAATATTAAATATTTTTAAATGAATTTTTATTTTTTTTTATATAATTATGTTTAATAGTGTTCAAATTTAATTGAATCACTATTGGGTTTATTTAATTTGTTGTTATCCGTTATTATTTTTTGTTATTAATAGTTTAATATTAAAAAATTAAAATAAGGTGGCAGATTCTTTTTATGGTAAAAAAAACAAATATAAAAAAAAATAAATTAATATCATTAATATTTGTAATATTATTGATACTTTTATTATGTTTGTTAGTTTTTTATTTTTTTATTTCTGAAAAAAAAGATGTTAAAAAGGATGAATCAAATACAACTTCAATGGAATCAGATAATATTTTTGAATCGCAAACGGCTAATGAGGCTAATATATATCCAGAAGTGACATATAAATTGCCCAATGAGGTTAATTTTTTTAAAAAAATAAAATTAAATGATACAACAGAAAAAAATTATTATCAAATAAGTGATTTAGTTGGTAAACAAGAAGATGGTTTTCGAATGTATACAAAACATATTTTAAACATTCTGACAAAAAATCCAATAATTTTTTATTTAAAAAATGATGAATTAAAAACAGATTCTTCAATTAATTTATTGCAAGATTTATTTGTAGATAAAAACTTATATGAATACAAAAACAAACCTAATTTATATTTAAAAATAATAAAACAAAAAAGTTTATGGGGTGCCCAAACAAATATACAAGTTCAATTGTTATCTGAAAAAGAAATATTATTAGTTAATAATTATAGTGATCAAATTGCTAAGATGAATTTGGTAACAACGAATTTAACATTATACAAAAACCGCAATTAAGATAAATAAAATTATTTTGTTATAAGTTCTAGATTTGTTTTTTATAAAAGTTTAGACAATTTTAATTTTTAAAATATTCTTTAAAAACAACTAATAAGTTAGTTTTTTTGTTTTTTTGATTAAAAGAAAAAAGACTTAATTTATTGAGTTTTTTTTGATATATTTTTAATTTTTTTGAGATTCTTTTTACTTTTTATTTTTTTTAATAAATACAAAATTTTCAACCCCAGAAAGGTATTTTTTTACTTAAATATTTATTTTTTTATTTTTATAGAACTTATATTTAGATAAGGGATTGTTTACTCCCATATTCAGCATTAGGCCTAAATATTTTTTATTTCGTTTGTGAAAAAACAACAAATTGATTTTTTTAGGGCGCTAAATGATGTAAATATATGGAGTTATTTCAGGAATATTATCATACAAGATAATTATTTAACCTAAAAAAACCAGCAAAATATACAGTGTGTTGAAAGTTAAAAACTTTTTTATTTTTTATTAATGTTATATAATAATAAAAGAATGAATTAAATTAATATAAATATTTCATTTCAAGATTATTTATTATAATATATATTTTTATTATTAAAAAAAGGTTGAAAATGAAAAAACAAGTTAAAATACAAAAAATTAGAAGAATGTTACAAAAAGCTAATTTATTAACTTTAAAAATTGTTTTTTTAAAAAACCTTAATATTAAAACTAAATATATTTCTCAAGAAAATATTTTATTTGTAAACCCATTAGTAAAAAATTTAGTATTTCAAATTTTAAAAGAAAATAAATATAATTTTAATGATAAAGAAAATGTTAAATATTGAATTTATTTAATTTAAAAAAATACAAAAACATAAATGACACCCTGCCTCAAAAAGTATAGAAATCAAAATTAAACTTTTTAAAACAAACTATTAATTTCGTATTATTAGTTATAAAAATTAAACAAACCAAATCTTAAATTAAATAAGATTTGGTTTGTTTTATAATTAAATCTTAAATTAAATTTTTAAACAAAAAAAGATATTTAAAAAAATGTTTAGAAGATTTTATTTTTGATTTTAAAAAAATTATTCAATATTTAGAAGACGTTAACAATTTCAATATTATTTTAATTAAAAAAGAAACAATAACAAATTACAATCGAAAACTTAATAAATTTTTTTAATTACAAGAGCATTCAAAAATTAGAAACTTTTAGATTTGAAAACATAAAAGAACTGACAGAAAAAGAAACAAGAATCATTATCAAACTCTATATTAATTATTACAATAACTACAGAGAAATAAAATACAATAAATATTTAAAACCGAACACTTTTTTAAATAATTATTTTGAAAAAAATAATTATTTAAATTCTAATTTATAAAAAAACATTAATTATTTTTTAATTAAATATTTATGTTATAATAAATTGTCTTTGTTTTTTATTTTTTTTATTTCTACATGTTATAATAAAAACAAATAAGATTGATTTTTTAAAAAAATCTAATTTTAAATTAACTATAAAACGGTTTAGAACCGTAACATTTATTAAATTAAATCTAGAGTTATTTAAAAATTAATTAATAAAATTTTTTTATTTTTATAATAATTATTCCTAGCTTCAGATAAAAGATGGTTATTTTATGATAAAAGAGATTTTATTTATCTTTTTAAATTTATATTTTTTTTACAATATCATAATTTAATCAAATTTTTTTAATATATAGGATATCATAATTTTTCCTAAAATATAAAAATTGCAACAATAATAATAATTTTATTTATTGAATTTATTTTTTTATATTTACTTTTTTATTTAAAAATCTTTTGTTTAAAAAAATAAATAAATTTATAACTTTATGTATTTTAATTAATATCTTCATCTACTTAAATAAATAACTTTAGTATCAAAAGGTATTATTTGTTTTTTTTTTTTTTTGTTAAAATTAAAGCGTTCTTATTTTTTTACATTCGATAATAAAAGAAAAGGAATTCATTTTATATATGTATAATAATTACACCCCTCAACATCCTCAATACGAAAAATATAACCAACATATCCATGTTTATACAATTCCATATGAACCAGATGTAGCTGTTAAAATAGGTTGTGTTTTAATGATTATCTATGCATGTTTTTTAAGTATTTTTATCATTACAATGATAATAACTATTCCGTTAATTATTTTATATCAAGGAATATACCAAGGAAACAATCAGCCAAGCACTAAGACAATCGGTGGTATATTAGGTATTTTCTTAGGACTAATACCTGGTATTTTAATTTTAGTTGGTAAATATGAACCAAAAGGATATAATCGAAATATTCCATTTAATCAAAATAATTTAAATAACCCATATAACCAAAGTAATAAATACAATCCAAATAACCCATATAATCAAAATAATAATTATATTCAAAACAATCCAAATAATCAAAGTAATAATTATAATCCAAATAATTTGAATGTTCCAAACAATCCAAATATCCCAAAAAATAAATACAATCCAAACAATCCATATAATCCAAGTAATGATTATAACTCAAACAATCTGTTTAACCAAAACAATCCTAATAACCCATATAACCAAAGTAATAAATACAATCCAAACAATCCAAACAATCCAAACAATCCAAACAATCCAAACAATATAAAGTGAATTTAATGTTAAAAAATGATGAAATTTGTAAACCCCATCATAATCCTCATATAGGAAATAAAATCTAAAAAATTAAAATCTATAATAAATAATAAAAAGACTCAATTTATTGAGTCTTTTTATTATTTTATATTTTAAATATTATTAAAAAATACATAAATACATAAATTTATGTATTTTAATTAATATCTTTATCTACTTAAATAAATAACTTTAGCATCAAAAGTTATTATTTGTCTTTTTTTTTTTTTTTGTTAAAATTAAGATAAACTTAATATGTTTTCTAGAAAATTATAATATGTTAAGTTTCTCTTAATTTAATAATAAAAAAAGGAATATATTTTATATATGTATAATAATTATCAAAATAAGAATAATTTTTATAATTTTACACCCTCTAAAACAATTGAATATGAAGCAGATAATTGTGTGAAAGCTGGGTTTGTATAGTCGGTATTATTAGTCATGTATTATCTTTAATTAAATTATCTTTAATTTTAGCCGGAATACAAAGTTTTACCGGAATACAACATTTGCCAAATTTTTTAATTTTATTAATTTCTTTTATTAAAATAATATCTTTAATATCACTTGTATTATCAATTATTTTATTAATTTTATTTATTAGAATTTTTAAAGGGCAAGCGTTACCAACTACAAAAATGGTTATCGGAATAATATTGTGTTCATTTGGCGCATTCAATATAATGATTTTAGGTTTAAATGTAGGATTTTTAAAATTAATTGTAGGAATTTTAATTTTAGTTGGAAAATAAGAACTAAAAAGATAGAATCCCAATAATCTAAATATTAAATACAATTTAAAACAACCCATTTAACCAAAGTAATAATTATAACCCAAAACAAAGTTAATTTAATGTTAAAAAATTATGAAATTTGTAAACTTCATTACAATCTTCATATAGGTAATAAAATATAAAAAATTAAAATCTATAATAAATAATAAAAAGACTCAATTTATTGAGTCTTTTTATTATTTATTATATTAATATTATTTAAAAATCTTTTTTATTATATGCTTTTGGATACTTTTGGTTCGTATTTTCCAGCTAAAATTAAAATTCCTACAAAGCCACCACCAAGACAACAAAACATTCCGATAACCATTTTTGTAGTTGGTGATGCTTGTCCTTTAAAAATTCTAATAAATAAAATTAATAAAGTAATCGATAATGCAAGAAATATTAATAATAATATATTAAAACCTATTGATATCTCTTTTATATTTATAAAAAATTCCTGTTCTGTCATAAAGTTTGATATAATAAGAGATGAAAATAATAAAATTGAAGATAATATACAACCAATTATCCCAAATACACAACCAGTTTTCACAAAACCATCTGCTTTATATAAAGCATTTGAAGGAAATTTTGATCTATTATTATAGTTCGGTTTATTTTTATATTGGTTATTGTTATACATATATTAAAAATTCCTTTTTATTATTAATTTTTTAAAAATAATAAATATATTTTTCAGAAAAATATATATATTATTTTATCAAAAAAACAAAAAAAACGCAAATAATATACTTTTATATTAACCCATTTATAAACATTTATTTTCTTTTAAAAAGAAAATTATATGGCTAAATATAAAATATAAATAATATATACTTGAATAACAAAGATATTTTAGTGTGCTAAAATTTTAGAAACTTGTTACTCTTTTATTAATGTTATATAATAATAAAAAAAAGATAAACATATAATAAAGAAAAACAATCAAAAAATAAATATTTTTTTCTCTTTGAACGAAATAAAACAATATATGTTCTGAATTTTTTAGAAAAAAAAGAATAAATTCACAAGAATATTTATTTAAAAAATGACATTAAACAAAAAGAATATTTTATGAAATAATTATTTGATTGTTTAAAATAAAAAGACTATCAAATATAGTCTTTTTATTTTAATATTGTAATTAAATTAAATAAAATATTTCTAAAATAATGATAAAATTTGTTCTTTAATTTTTATATATAAAAAAGTAATTAAAAAAGATAATGCGAAAATAGTAAAAAATTTAATAAGCAAAACAAATCGAATAATTGTTTCAAACATGTTACTTTCTGTTTTAATAGAAGGAAAGAAAAAAATTTTTTTAATTCTTTCTATGAATGATACAAAATTAAAATTATTTTTCAATATATCAGCAAAATTTCTATCAAACCCCCAATAAACAATAGGAACATGAAAAAGAAAAAAATGACAAATAAAAATAATTAAGATATATATATAAATTTTAAAAAAAGAACGTTCTTCTTTTTTTAAGAAAAAACTAGGTAAAATACCCCAACAAAAAGCGTAAGTGCAACCTAAAATAGGGTTATACAATCTGAATTTATAATTAAAAAATATTGAAATAAAATCTATTAAAAATGTTCCTATAAAAGCGATAAATCTATTCGAATACAAATGAATAAAAAGCAAAGGAATAAAACTGAAAAATTCCACGAAAAAAAATATTTTCAAAAATTCTAAATTAAGAAAACTAGTGTTTGCTAAATGTAATGAACAAAACTTTATTATAAAAGACAAAGATAATAAATTAGATATTAAAACAATTTTTTTTAAAATAGTTGATCTTTTATTAAGGTTATTACTTTCGTAAATATTAAACATATAATTATTGAACTAAATTCTTAATTAATTAACTCAAAAATATAACCACAAATTTTCACTTTATCTTTGGTTGTCATACCTTTTTTAATTAATTCTTCTTCCACTCCTAATTTTTTTAATAAAAAAGAAAACTTTTTTAAAGATTCATAATTATTTAAATCAGTTTTTTGAAAAAGTTTTTGAATTTTAAAGCCTTCAACAACAAAACAACCTTGATCATCTTTATAAATATTCCATTCATCTTCGTTATTTAAAGTGAATAATTTATGCTCTTTAATAATAGAATTATCCGAAATTTCTTTATAATTTTCCAAAAATGTTTTTATTTTATATTTTAAATAATCAAAATTTAAACGATTCCAAATAGAAAAAGGAATAATTTCTTTAGGAGGAGTAAGAGATTTTTGGAAAGTTTTTAATTTATATTCAGCCCCCTCTAAATCCATTTTATTCAATACAATTATTTGAGGTTTTTGTAAAATTTTATCATTATAATTACTTAATTCTTTATTTAATTGAATAAAACTTGAATAAATATCTTCATTTTCAGCACTGCATATATGAATTAAAATTTTACATCTTTCAATATGTTTTAAAAAATTAATCCCCATTCCTTTTCCAATATGAGAATTTTCAATTAAACCAGGGATATCTGCGATTGTAAAACTAAAATTATCTATATTTACAACTCCTAATAAAGGTTTTGTAGTAGTAAAAACATAAGAACCTACTTTTGATTTAACATTAGAAATATTAGAAATCAAAGAAGATTTACCAACATTAGGAAAACCAATTAATCCCACATCAGCTAAAATTTTTAATTCTGTTCTAATAAATAAACTTTCGCCTAATTCTCCTTTTTCTGCAAAAGAAGGGACTTTATTTTTAGAATTAGATAAAGAATAATTACCTCTTCCGCCACGTCCGCCTTTCGCTATCAATAATAGAGAACCGATTTCTATAATTTCGCCAATAAATTCTTGAGTGGTATTATTATAAACTAATGTACCTAAAGGAACTTTTATAAATACATCTTCGGCTTTAGCACCATTTTGATTTTTGCTTTTTCCATGGGTTCCATTAGAAGCTACAATTTTGTGTTGATATTGTAATTTAAATAAAGTATTAAGACCTGTATCTCCTATAAAAAAAACGGAACCACCCTTACCGCCATTTCCACCAGAAGGTCCTCCGTAAGGGACATATTTTTCTCTTCTAAAAGCAACAATTCCGTCACCACCGTTACCAGCTTTAACAAAATTTACTGTTTCATCTATAAAATTCATTTATTATTTTGCCAAAAAAATATTTTAATTAACTTTTTTTTTATCAAAAATAATTGAAACTTTTTTTTGCTTTTGCTTGCTTTTAACTTCGTATTTAACTATTCCGTTTATAAGCGCGAATAAAGTATGATCTCTTCCGATACCTACATTTTTCCCAGGAAAAATTCTAGTTCCTCTTTGACGATAAATAATTGAACCTTTATTAGCATATTGTCCATCAGATAATTTAGATCCTAATCTCTTAGAATGCGAATCTCTTCCGTTACGAGTAGCTCCTACACCTTTTTTAGAAGCGAATAATTGAATATTAAATTGTAATAACATTATATAAATACCTTCCTTTTAATAATTTGATATTTAAATTTCTTTTAAATTCTTAGGATAAGTTTTGTTTAAATTTTTTAAAGTATATTCTAAATTTGATAATAATTTATTAATTATGTCATCAAATTTTAAAATTTTTAGAAAAAAATAACCTTCTTTTAAATCGAATGTTATTTTAGTTTTTAATTCAAAAATCTCTATAGCGTTTAAAATAAAAATAATAACAGAAGAAACAGAAGCGCACACAATATCATTCCCTTTAAAAGAATATAAAGCGTGTCCCCGAATTTCTACTTTTTCAATTTTATTTTCTATTTTAACAAAAGAATATTTTATCATAAATTTTAAAAAATAATTTTAGTAATCAACAATTTAGTATATAACTGTCTATGTCCTTGTTTTAAACGATATTTTTTTCTCTTTTTATATTTAAAAACAATAATTTTTTTATTTTTACCTTGTTTAACTACCTTAGCTTCTATTCTTGCATTATCTATAAATGGAGTTCCTAAAATAGTTTCTTGTTTTTTATTTTCATCTTCGATAGCTAAAACTTGATCAAAAACATGTGTTTGATTTACTTCAAGATTTAATTTTTCTACAAAAATTTCTTGTCCCTCGCATACTTTAAATTGTTTACTTCCGCTTTTAATTATGGCTAACATAAAAAATACTAACTCCTTATTATGTATAAAAAAATAATTTCTAATTACTTAATCACACGCTAATTTTTTTATAATTATAAACATATTATATATTATAAAAACAATAAAATAACTATTATAAAAAAAATATTTAACTAAAATAAATTATTTTATTTTATTTTGAAAACGTTCTATATTTTTATTTTTTAAAATATAACGATTGCTTGGATTTTTTGCGCATTCTTGAGAACAACTACCTAAATATTTAATTTCGTTTTTTTCGCTGCATAAAATTTGTTTATTGCAACTAGGGTTAGCACAATTAATATATCTTTCGCAAGGAGTTTGATCAAAAAAATCTCTGCCCGTAATAATATTTTCCTTTTTATTAACGGAACGTGATATCCTTTTATCAAAAACATAAACTTTTCCTTGGAATAATTGCCCTTGCGCTTCTGAATCTTGATTGTATTTTAAAATACCACCTTTTAATTGATAAACTTTTTTAATACCTTTAGATTCTAAAAGAAGAGATGCTTTTTCACAACGCACTCCACCAGTACAATAAGTTAAAATTGTTTTATTTTTAAAAAGAGATAAGTTTTTATCTATCCATTGTGGTAAATCACGAAAATTATCAATATTAGGATTAATAGCTTTTTGAAAATGACCTAAATCATATTCATAATTATTTCTTACATCTAAAATAACTACATTTTCATCTTCTTTTTGTAAAAATTTAAAAAATTCTTTAGGTTCTAAATATTTTTTTAAATTGTTTTCAACACGCACATCTTTATCTAATTTTAAACCTACTATTTCTTTTTTAATTTTAATAGAAAGTCTAGGAAAAACATTTTCATGATGAGGATCTAATTTAAAATCAATTTGTTCAAAACCTTCAATAGATTTTAAATATTCCATATATTTTTTGATATTTTTTTTAAAACCTGATAAAGTCCCGTTTATTCCTTCTTCAGAAATAATTATTCTACCTAAAAGCCCTAATTTATTACAATATTCAAAATGATCTTTTTTTAATTGTTCTAAATTTTTTAATGGAGTATAAATATAATATAATATAATTGAGTATAATTTTTCTTTTCCATGGTTATACATTTTTTGATTATAAATTCCTTACTTGAAAAAAATAAATTTAGATAATAAAATGAAAAAAATATTTTTTCAACTTTTATATACTTAATTATAATATAAAAAATGAAATGTTATAATAATAAAAACATTAAACAAAAATAAAAAAATTTATTATATAATTAAAAAATAGATCAAATTACAAAAATAATTTTTGTAGCAAAAAAACATAAATTATTTTAAAATAAATATGTGTATAAAATAAAATATTATTTTAAAATTTTAAATAAAGAAAGAATATTATGAAAATTATTTCAATTAACTCAGGTAGTTCATCTTTTAAATTCAAATTATTTAATATGCCTTCTGAAGAAGTTTTATTTAATGGTTCTGTTGAAAAAATAGGAAGTGCAGAAGCTATTTTTAATATTGAATTTAACAAACAAAAACAAAAAAATATTTTATCAATTAAAGATCATCAACAAGCTATTGAGTTATTATTAGATTTTATAGTGAAAAATAAAATTCTAAATTCTTTGGACGAAATCGAAGGTATAGGGCATAGAATTGTTCAAGGGGGGGAATTATTTAATAATTCAGTTGTTTTAACGGACGAAAATATCAGAAAAATAGAAAGTTTAGAGGATTTAGCACCTTTACACACTCCCGCTAATGTTTTAGGTATTAAATTATTTAAAAAAATTCTTCCTCAAACGTTGCAAATAGGAGTTTTTGATACTAATTTTCATCAACATATTCCGAAACAAAACTTTTTATATGCTACTCCTTATGAATGGTATAGAAAATATAAATTAAGAAAATATGGTTTTCATGGCATTTCTTATCAATATATAACTGAAAAAGTCGCAGAAATTTTCAAAAAAGCTAATTTAAAAATGATAGTTTGTCACGCTGGAAATGGAGTTTCTTTGGCTGCTATTGAAAACGGTAAATCTATTGATACATCAATGGGATTAACTCCTTTAGAAGGAGTTCCTATGGGAACTAGAAGCGGAAATATCGATCCTACAGTTATATCTTTTATAACTCAAAAAGAAAATAAAACAACAGAACAAATTTTAGATATTTTAAATAAAAAATCAGGCATGTTAGGTGTTTCTGAAATTTCGAATGATTGTCGTGTTTTAGAACAAAAAATTTCAGAAAAAGATCCGCAATCTATTTTAGCTTTCGATATACAATTAAAAAGAATAGTAGATTATATAGCGAGTTATTATGTTTTATTAAAAGGAATAGATGTTTTAATTTTTACAGCAGGCATAGGAGAAAATTCATCTTTTTTTAGAAAACAAATAATTCAAAAATTAGAAATATTAAATATTTTTTTAGATAATGAAGCTAATGAAGGAACTAGAGGAATAGAAAAAATTATTTCTAACGAAAAATCTTCTGTAAAAGTAATGGTTATTCCGACAAATGAAGAGTTAAAAATAGCTCAAAATGTTTTTTATTTTAGTAAAAAATAAATAATGTTTTAAATTTATATAATTGATTTTTATTCAATACTATTTCATATAATTTATTTTATAGCGATATAAAATAAATTATATGAAATAGATTATCGTTATTGTTAAGGAGAAATACTCAAGTGGTTGAAGAGGCTTGCTTGGAAAGTAAGTAGATCGAATAGATGCAAGGGTTCGAATCCCTTTTTCTCCGCCAAAAAAGAATTAATTTGATAATTTTTTTATAATAAATATTTTTTATAATTGAATTTTTGAAAAGAAATAATTATAAAAAAATTATCAAAGGGTAAAATATAATGCAACAATATTTAAAATTATGCCGTTTAATTTTAGAAAAAGGAACTTTAAGAGAAAATAGAACTCAAATAAAAGCTAAAAGTTTATTTGGCTATCAAATGCGTTTTAATTTAGAAAAAGGGTTTCCTTTGTTAACTACTAAAAAAATAAACTTTCGTTCTATTATTCACGAACTGTTATGGTTTATCAAAGGCGACACTAATATTCGTTATCTTGTATTAAATAATGTCAAAATATGGAACGAATGGCCTTACGAAAAATACAAAAAATCTCCTTTTTTTCAAGGAGAAAATTTGTCGGAATTTATTAATAAAATAAAGGTAGATAAAGAATTTGCTGAAAAAAATGGAAATTTAGGTCCTGTTTATGGCAAACAATGGCGAGATTTTTCAGGAATCGATCAATTAAAAAAAATAATCCAAGAAATTCAAAATAATCCTTTATCTAGACGTTTAATTATTTCTTCTTGGAATCCTCCTTTGATAGATGAAATGGCGTTGCCTCCTTGTCATGTTTTAATTCAATTTTTCGTTAACCAAAATAAACTTTCTTTGCAATTATACCAAAGAAGCGGAGATGTTTTTTTAGGCATCCCTTTTAATATCGCTTCTTATTCGTTATTATTAATATTGATATCACAAATAACAAATTTAGAACCTTATGAATTCATTCATACAATAGGTGATGCGCATATTTATGAAAACCATTTAGAACAAATAAATATCCAAATAAAACGCAATCCTTATCCGTTATCTCAAATCATTTTAAATCCAAATATAAAAAGGATAGAAGATTTTAAGTTTTCAGATATCAATTTAAAAAATTATATATCGCATGATGTTTTAAAAGGAGATGTTGCTGTATGATTTCTTTGATAACAGCTTTTGATTCTAATTTTCTCATTGGTAAAGAGAATAAATTACCATGGCATTATCCAGAAGACCTTTTATTTTTTAAAAATAAAACTTTCAATAAAAATGTTTTTATGGGTTGGAACACTTATGAATCTTTAAAATTTTATTATCAAAAAAAAAAATTACCTTTTCAAAATATTTATGTTGCTAAAACATTACCTTTTTGTATATCAGGTATAATTCATGTCTCTAATGTAGAACAATTTTTAAAAGAATATCAAAATAAAAAAGAAGAAATCATAGTTATCGGTGGTAGTTCTATTTATAATCAATCATTGAAATACGCTGATAAACTATATATTACTCATATATTAAAAAGACACCAAGGTGATTCTTTTTTTCCTTTTTTTAATTTCAAAAGATACTTAATTAAAGAAAAAAAAATTAAAAATGAATTGATTTTTGCTACTTACATGCCAAAAAAAAATAATGAGGTTTAAAATAGATTATGTTTACTTTTATTCTTTTTTTTTATTTCTTTTTTTTTATGTTTTGTTCTTCATATTTAGTATTAAATTTTTATTATTTACCTGATCCAACATTGTTAAAATCATTTGTCACTATTACGTCTTTTATTTTATCTTTTTTTATTAATTTAATTTTATCTTGGGTTTGTGTATTGTTTTTTTTATTTATAGCGATGTGGTTTTCTAAAAAATTAAAAGTCGATCACCCTTTGAGAAATGAAATTATATCTAGTTTTTCAAAATTAATTATGAATTTTTTTCGTATCAAAGTTATTATTCATAATAAAGAATTAATACCTCTCAAAAATAAATTAGTTATTTATTCTAATCACAAAACTAACTTTGATCCTTTTATTATTGCTTCTATTTTTCCAAGAACTATAGCTTTCACACCTAAATCAGAACTTTATGATAGCAGAATGGGATGGTTTTTAAGTTATTGTTTTAATGCTTCTAATTGTATCAAAATAAAAAGAGAAAATAATAAAGAAACAGTAAAAAATATTATGCAAGGTATTCAAAATATTAAAAATAATTTAGGAATGATTATTTTTAATGAAGGCGGTATCAAACATAAAACTAGTGATAAAATAATAAATTCTTTAGATGGTTCTTTTAAAATAATTTTAAAAAGTGAAGCTGACGTTTTACCTATTACATTAAAAGGTTCTTGCGCTATGAGAGGTAAATGTTGGTTTAGAAGAAAAAAAGTAGAAATATTTATTCATAAAGCTTTACATTTTGAAGAATTACAAAATAATAATACAAAAGAAATTAATCAAAAAGTAACAAATATCATAAATTCTGTTTTATAAAAATATATAATAAATGTAAATTTTTATTTGATTTATATAATGAAATAAGTTATTTTATTTTCTAAATTGAGTAATAAATTATTATTTTTATTATCTTTTTATTTCAAGTTAAAAAAATATAATATATAATATATATAGAATTTATAGTTTATAATTTATGTTTATGAATAAAAAAAATAAAAATACTAATTTTTTAAAAAATTTATTTAATTAGATAGGAAGGTTTTGAAAAATGTTTCAAAATAAAACTAGAGTTAGTAATACTTTTGAAAGAATTAAAAATGATTTTTATAAAAGTCGTGCATCAAATGTAAATATTGTTTCTGATGATAAGTTAACACGTAAAGGAGTAGCTTTAAAAACAATTATATTATTGTTAGTTGTTATTTCTTGCGCTACATTTGGCACCTTAAAAGAAATAAATAAGACAGATATCTATTTAGCTTTTGGTTTTTTTTGCTTCATCGCGAGTACGATTTTTTATTATATAGGAATATTTAGTGTTACTTTATCTAAAATATTTTCTTTTCTTTATTCGATAACTCTAGGTTATGGAATAGGAATATTTTTAAATTTATTAAAAGGCGAGTATGAAGTTTTTTTTCCTATAGTTTTTTCATCATTATTATTTACTTTTTTGATTTTTATTTTTATGTCGCATCTATATTATAAAGGCATTTTATTAGCGACTTATAATTTTAAAAAAAATATGTTCCGAATTTTAATATTTGTTATAATTAGTCAAATGATTAGTTTATTATTAGCTTGTTTTGGTAATTATACAATGGAAAATTTAATACACCAAAGTGTTTTAACTATACCAATAAATATATTTCTTTTAATTTTTACATCTTTAATTTTAATTTTGCATTTTGATTATGTTGAACAAATGATATTTAACGGCATGCCTAAAAAATATGAATATCAATTATCTTTAGGTTTTGCTTCGCTTTTGGTAAGTGTTTTTTTGAGAATATTAATAACTATTTTAAGTATAGTAAGAGAAAAAGATAGATAAATAATAAAATCATTTATAAATTTTAGAAAGTAGGAATATTTAAAAAATGGCAATTAGAATGCGTTTACAACGTTTTGGCAATCATAAAAGACCTTTTTATCGTATAGTGGCCGCGGAATCACGCAATAAAAGAGACGGTAAATTTTTAGAAATATTAGGTACTTATGAACCTTTTCGTAATTTAATAAATATACATAATGATAAAGTAGAAAAATGGTTATCTACCGGAATCCAACCAACTAAAACTGTAAAAAGTTTATTAAAAAAAAATAAAAATTCAGTTAAAAAATAATTTGAATAAAAAAAATATAGATATAATAAAAAAATATCCTTAAAATTATCGATATAATTAAAAAAACACCCATAAAATGTTTTTTTATGTTATAGGATAAATAAAAATTTAAAAAGGAATCTTAATATGGATTTAAAAGGACAAAAATTAATTGATTCAATTAATACAAAAAAATTAAGAAATGTACCTGATTTTAAACCAGGAGATATGGTAAAAGTTTTTACTAAAATAGAAGAAGGAAATAAGAAAAGAATTCAAATTTTCGAAGGTTTAGTTATAAGACGTAAAGGAAGTAATATTACTGAAAATTTCACTGTAAGAAAAGTTTATTCAGGTATCGGTGTAGAACGTATTTTCCCGATTCATTCTCCTTCTTATGAAAAAATAGAAATAGTCAGAAGAGGAATGGTTCGTAGAGCTAAACTTTATTATGTAAGAGATTTATCTAATAAGGCTATCAAAATTAAAGAAGATAAACAAATTAAATAATCTAATTATTAAAAAAACAAAAAAAGAAAATAAAGTAAATATAAAATTATTTTCTTTTTTTTTTTTTTTAATAATTAGATTTAATATAAAAATATTTAAAAATAAAAATTTGAATAAATTCAATCAAAAAATAAAATTGAATATAAATTATTCATTTAATCCAATATGAGCAAAAAATTAATTTAAAAAAAATTATATAAATTATATTTAATATTTTAAGTTATCAAAATATGGAAAATTTTATTAAATATAAATAATGTTAAAATAAAAACAATCTAATAAATAATTATAATATGATATTTAAAAACTTATTATTAAATTAAATAATATATTTTAAAAATTTTACCTAAAATTTTATTAAATATGATTAAGTTATGAATTTTTTTAAACAAAAAAGATTATTAGACAACTAATAATCTTTTTTTTATATTATTTTATTTTTTTTGTAATTTTTTTTTTGAAAAAATTATTTATTGTTTTCATTTGAGTATTTTTTGCTTTTTTTAATTTTTCTATATTTTCATCTTTGTCTGATTCTGATTTTTTTTCTTCTTCAGTATTTTCAATATATATTGAATCAATTTTTTCATCTTTGTTTAATTCTGATTTTTGTTCTTCTTCGGTATTTTCAACATATGTTGAATCAATTTTTTCATCTTTGTCTAATTCTGATTTTTGTTCTTCTTCGGTATTTTCAACATATGTTGAATCAATTTTTTCGTCTTTTTCATTTTTATTTATTTTGGCAGAATCTAAAATATTTTCTTTTTCTAAATTTTCTAAAATAATATTTTTAGATTTTTTATAATGATTGTCGTTCATTATGTCCTCGGAGTTTTCAATTGAATTGTCTTTTATTTTAGGAATCTCATGCTCTGTTAAATAAGATTTTTTTAAATTTGTTTCGATTTCTTCTCGGTCGATAGATTTGTTTTTGAAAAAATAAATAGCTATAATTGCAGAAATTAAAATAAAAAAAGCAAAAATAAATAATTTTGAATTACTTTTTTTAATATTTTCTATATGTTTTATTACAAATTCCTCTTACTAATTTTAATTTTTTAATTTTAATTTTTTAATTTTAATTTTTTAATTTTTTAATTTTTTAATTTTTTAATTTTTTAATTTTATAAGTGATTTATTTTAAATCACCAAAAATATTATAAACATTTTATATATTTTTTGAACAAAAAAATATTTTTTAAATCTTTTATAAAAATAAAAAATAATTTTATATATTATGTTCATATTTAACTGCATCCTATATATTAAACATTTTTATAATTTTATTTATGATTATTTTTCTCTTTTTATTGTCTTTTTTAAAAAAGGAAAATATATTATGAAAAATAAAATAAAAAATTATGTAAAAACTTTGAATGAAATTAATGAATTATTTAATTTATATGTTGTTTTTGGTAAAAAAAATTACAAAATAAGAGAAAAAATATTTTTTTTGTTTTATGAAGAAATAATTACTTTTATAGTTTATAAAATTAAATATTATCCTAAAATTTTAGAGAAGAAAGATCTTATACAAGAAGGTGTTTTGGCAATAAATAATGCATTGATCGATTATTTAAGAAATATTTATAATTGTGATTTTGTTACTTTTGCACAAGCTAAAATCAAACAACAAATAGATAATTTAATTCGTATGAGTCATTCGCCTTCTATTCCTACAAGAGTTTATAACAAAAATAAAAAGAATAAAAAATTACATAAAAATATTAAATCTATTTGTTTAGATTGTTATATCCAAGATAAAGAATATAAATATTCATCATATTTTCCTAAATATCTTGATCCCCATCAAATTTATATAAAACAAATCTATTATGATTATTTTTTATATAAAATAAAGACCAAATTAAGCAAAATAGAATACCAAGTTATGTTATATAGTTATGGTCTTAAAGAGAATAATATTGATGCAAATTATCAATATGTTTTATCTTCGGAAGAAATAAATAATAAATTAAATATAACTAAAAAACAAATTTATAAATATAAAAATAATTCTATTACAAAATTAAAAAAAATATTTAAATATAACTATATATTAAAACAAATTATTAAATAAACAAGAGAAATGATTTATTTTTTACATTAAATTTTTATTTAATATTAGATTTTTTTTGATTTGATTTGTTAAAAAAGATAATAAAATGATTTATCGAACAAATAAAGGAAATAAAAAAATGAATGATAGAATTAAAAATCTTGTTTTAAAAATTATTTTACCTTTTTTGATATCAATTTCTTTAATTTTAACTTTATTTTCTTATAAAAATAATTCGAAAGATTTCATCAAAGAACAAAAACGATATGTTCCTGAAACTATTTTTGAAGAATTTCAGGATGTTTTGGAAGAACCCCGTAAATTAATAGATTTAATTCAATTGAGAAATGAACTTCAAAATACTATTAATAACGCTAAATTATTTTATGATTTAATTAAAGAATTGGATTCTTCTTTGGTTTCTGATTCGGAGCCAGAAACAACATCTTCAAACAATATTGAACAAAAATTAAAAGAAAATAAAATATTGCAAAAAAAAATTAGTCAATTAGAAGATGAAAATAAAATTTTTAAATCAAATTCTTTAAATAATAACCCGAATAAACCTGCATCTTCACAAGAAGGAATAGAAATGGATTTATATGAAGAATTATTAGAAAAAAATAAAAAATTAGAAGAAGAAATTGATCAATTGAAATTTGAAATGGAATTATATAAAAAATAAATTATTATTTTATTAAAAAAATAAAAAAAAGGTGTTCGCGATATGTTGAAAATAAATAATATAAAATGTAAAATTTATTTTTTTATTTTTATTTTTTTATCTATGATTTTCCTTATATTAGCTATTTATAATAATTTACAACAATATAAGGAAGAAGAGATTAAATTATTAAATGATTTTCCAGTTTTTGAAGTGGAATATGTCGGCGGCGATAACAAAAAAAAAACTCTTATTCCTATCGAAATACCTAATTTTAATATAGAAAAATATAAACATCTTATTAATGTAGAGCATTCAGCTATTCTTTTTTCTAAACAAATGCAATTAAAAGAACCTTTATTTTTAAAAATAAAAATTATTTTAGATACAAAAAATACTTTTGATAAACCTGAAGATTATTTTAATTTACGTATTATTACTGTTGACAAAAATAATAAAAAAGAAATTTATGCGGAAGACCACAAACCTTGTTATTTTGAAATGGAAGAAAATGAAATACAAAAAATTCAAATCAATACTCAGATTGAGCAAATAAAAATTATTAATACATTAGAAGAACCAAAATTATTCCTGTTGTATAATTATGAAATAGTAGATAGTCAAGGTAAATCTATTATAGGCGGTACTAATGAAATTACCCAAAATATACAAAATATCGTTAATAAATAATCATTTTTTTATTTATAAGGACTTTTTATAACTTTTTTAAATTTTGTTTTATAATTAAAAATATAAAAAGGTTTAAAATATGACAAAAGAAATAAATTTCGATAATGATAAATTTTTTTGGTATTTCAAAAATATTATATTGATTGTTTTGAGTTTGATTTCTTGTGTTTTGGTTTTTTATATTTGGGAACATCATAATATTCTTTTAAATAACGAAAAACAGATTACGCAAATTAATAAAAATCTTCTGAAATTAGAAAAATTTAATAATCATATACAAAATAATATTAAAAAATTGGAAAAAAATTTAAGTTCTGAAAATGATTCAAATAATGAATTGTTTCCAGAAAATAAAGATAATTTTAAAAAGATAAATAATTCTGATGATAATATTTTTTTAGCGAGCGAAAATTTTGTATCTAAAAATTATAATAAATTTTTAAGTTTCGACCAACTATCATGTTTAAACGAAGCTAAATCTGTAGCCAAAGGGTTTATTAATTTTTTTAAATATAAAGAAACTTTTCAAAATCGTGGTAAAGTATCTGTTCCAAAAGGTTTAATGATGTATGGAACACCTGGTTGTGGGAAAACTATTTTTGCAAGTTCGATTGCTAAAGAAACCGAATTACCTTTTATTGATGTTTCTTGTTCTGTTTTTGCACAAGAATTGGTTGGTAAAGCTCCTAAAATGGTGGTAGAATTATTTGACCTTGCCAAAAAAGCAGCTAGTAAAAGCGGCAAAGGAGCTATTATTTTTTTAGATGAGTGTGAAAATGTTTTCTTAAATATTAGCAGTTTGAAACCTGGTTCGGAGATTGCTAATGTGGTAAATGAATTTAAAATCCAATTAGAACCTCGACCTGAAGATATTAATTTTGAACAACCTATTTTTGTTATCGCTGCTACTAATCATATAGATGGTATTGAACCAGCTATTTTATCACGTTTCACTCATAGCCTTGAATTAAAACCTGGCGATAAAGAAGAACGTAAAATACAATTACAAGATATATTAAAATCTAATCAATTTCCTATTACGAAGGAAGCTAAAGAATTTTTATTAGAAATTATTAATAATGCATTAGAATATTTACCACCTCAATATGAAAAAGATATAAATGGTCTTTTAATAGAAATTCCTATTGAAAAAAACTTTAAAAAAGCTTATCGTGTTTTAGATATTTTAATCAAAGAAGCTAGTTTAAAATCTATTGAAAGAGAAATTAATAATTTGAAAATAAAAAAAGAATGTTCTCATCCTCAACATAAAGAACGTTTTGTTAATAATCAAATTTTTATAGAAAATAATAATAAAAAACAAAAAACCGATGCTTCTATTTTAGGAAATTGTTGCGAATGTAAAGCTATTAATATTGAAGATTTAAGAAATTCTTATCAAGTGGTTATAGATAATACGTTAGCTTCTTTAAAAAAAGCAGAATCTATAGCCAAAAGTTAATTTCAATAATAATTGTATTATTAAAATTTATAAATATATTTATTTCGTTATGTACAATCTTTTTTAAAAAAATATAATTTATTTATTTTTATAACAAAAGAAAGAAAGGATATAATAATATGTTTTCTTTTTTCGGAATTGTATTTAATTTTTTTCATTTTTTCAAATACTGGGTATGGATTATATTTATTTTAATTATATTATTTATTGTTTTTTTTATTTATAGAAAATTTACTGGCCAAAATTTTTTAGATTCTAAAAATAGTATTTATATTTTGTTTTTTACTTTATTCATTATTGTTGTTTTGTTTTTCTTGTTAAAAAAAGAATCCATTACTAAAAATTATGATAAATTAATTATAGAAGTTGATAAAATTATTGAAGAATATGATAATTTATTAAATAAATATAAAGGTTTATCTTCTAGTTGGCAAAAAGAATTCGATGATGTAGAAAGTAAATTAACCCAACTTTTAGAATCTCAAAATATAGGCGGATTGGAGAAAGAAAAAATAAAAAATACAATGGAAAAAAATGAAACAGATATTTTAAAAATAAAAGCGCAATTAAGTGATGTACAGGGTGAAATTTCTATTGAAAAAGGAAAATTAATAGATTTAGAGAAAGAAAAAATTAAAATTGAAAACGAAATTAAAGAAAAAAACAAAGAATTAGAAAAAGAAATTAATGCCCAAAAAAGAAATAAATTATTTTCAGAAATAGAAGAATTACAAAAAAAACAAATGAAAATAGTAGAAGAGATAACTAATACTAAAATTAAAATTCAAAAATTAGAAAAAACTGAAGAATCCTTGATAAAACAATTAAAAATAGCAGAAGAATTCAAACAACATTTGATTCAATCTATGGATTCATTAAATATAGAATTAAAAAAAATAGCATCACAAATAGTTTCGGTTGAAGAAAGAAAAAAAGAAATTAAAAAAGAAATAGATGAATTAAATGCTAAAATAGAGCTAATTAAAACAGAAAAAGAAGCTTATCAGGTTTTAAAATATCATTTATTATTACTTAGACAAAATGCTGAAAATTGGGAAAGAGAAAATTCTTTTTCTTGGGGTAGTTTAGTAAAAACTGTTTTCAAAGTTTTTGATACAATTAGTGATTTTTTACCTATTAAAACAGGTTTTCGTTTGAATCAAAATCAATTAGAATTTGATAGATATTCTGAGAAACAAAATATCAATAATAATGAATATTCTACATTAAGTTTACCTAAAGAACATCGTATTTCTAGAATAATAGATAGTTTAACACAAAAACCAGGAGAAGGCCCTAAAACTATTAGTGTTGAGCTTTTAAAGATGTATATGGAAGAAATTAATAGAGATATTAAACAATTAGAAAACGATTATGTCAATTATGAACAAACTTTTAATAATTATAAAGAAAAATTTACTGATAATTCTATATTGAATGAAGTAAGAGATTTAAAGGTTAAAATGACTAAAGAAAATGATAAAACTATAGGAGTTTATTCTGAATGGATTGGTTCTTATGAACAAACTATAGAAGAACTAGAAAAGAAAAGAACCGAAGTTATAGAAAAAGACAATCATATTAATACGATGGAAAATTTACAAAAACAAAAAAATAAAGTAGAAGAAAATATTCAAGATAAAGAAATAGAATATGTAGAATTACAAAAACAAAATCCTAATTATGATAAAATCCAACAAATGATTACGAATAAGAAAAATGAAAAAACTCAAATAAAAGTCCCCCAATTTCAAAGAGTATAAAATTCATAATAATTTTAATTTATTCTTTTTTTAGAAAAAAAGTTTATTATTTGTTGATATTATGTTTATTTTATTGAAATATAATTTATCAATATTTTATTTTTCCCAAGTTTTATATTTTAAATATTGCAGTGGCGATTTATAATTAAATTTGGCGAAGATCCAACTTTTATTGTAATAAAAAGTAAATTTTTTTATTTTTTCTTTTAATGTTTCAAAAGTTTCTTGATTTAAAGAAATTGTAATCTCTTTTAAATAACCTTTCAAAGTACCAAAATAAGATTCAATAATTGCGTTATCATTTGGAAAAGCTTTTCTCGACATACTAATCAAAAAACCTTTTTTTTGGACAAAATTTTTAAATTTGGCGCTTTGATAGATGCTCCCTTGATCCGAATGAACAATACAAGGTTTGTTTATTTTGGGTAATTTTTGGAAAGTTTTTTTGACTAATTCTAAATCTGGAGTCTTTCCTATCACTGAAGATAAAATTTGATTATTAAAACCATCGATTATAGCAGATAACCAAAACTTTCCGTTTTCAGTAGAAAAACAAGTCAAATCCGTATATATTTTTTGGAAGGGTTTTGTAGAATTAAAATTTAAATTAATTAAATTATATTTTGTTTTTAAATATTTTTTGTAAAAATTTTCTTTTTTAAAAGGCTTTCTATAACGCATCAACCATTTATTAGTATTCATAATTTTAAGAACTTTTTTATTGTTAATTGTTTCTTGATAAGTTTGATAATAAAGATTTTTTATTTTACGATATCCAAAAGAATATTTATTATCTTTACATAATTTTCCTATTCTTTTTGTGATTTTATTATAATCTTGTTCTCTTTGTTTTTTTTGATCTTTCGTCCTTATCCAATAATAATAAGAACTACGATTTATGTTTAATAATGCCAAAAGTTCTTCAATTTTAAAATATTTTTTATAAATTTTAATTAAAATAAAAATTAATTCTCTAAAATTAGGTTTTTGATAACTTATTACTAATTGTAATAATTCGATTTCTTTTTCTTTTATTATTTCTTTTTTAATCATATTAAGTATCCTTCATTAATTTATTGAGTTATTTATTTTTTGAAAATAAATAAAAAATATTGATGAAAAATGTTCTTTTAATTTTATATAAAAAAATAATATATAGAATAATTAGATTAAAAAATGATTTAAAATAATAAAAACAAAATTAAAATAAAAAATATATTTATACTATTTAATTTATCAATATTCCTTTATATATAATAATTTTATCCAGTGAATTTTTATTTTTTGTTCGCATATATATAATGGATGAGGATTTTTTAAATTATTTTGAAATAAAAAAATA
The DNA here is from genome assembly GCF_018024475.1 of Candidatus Phytoplasma luffae. GTDB lineage: Bacteria > Bacillota_I > Bacilli_A > Acholeplasmatales > Acholeplasmataceae > Phytoplasma > Phytoplasma luffae. The sequence goes on from NZ_CP054393.1 coordinate 654,921, forward strand.
AAATTTTGATATATTTTTATATTATATAATTATATTCTATTTAAAACTAAGTTTTTTAAGAAATAAAATATAGAAATTAAATTTATTTTGATATATTTTTAATATATTATTTTATATATAAAAAAAATCTAAAATTATCATAATAAATGATATATTTTAGATTTTTAGCAAATGATAATTTTTTTTAATATATAGGGTGCAGTTCAAATAAAAAAATATATTTAAAAAATATATTTATTTGTTATTATTTTCTTCGATAGCTTTTTGATAAATATCAATTATTTTTTGGGCAAAAATTTCTTGTTTGTAATTATGAACTGATTTTTCGGCATTATTAGACATTTCATAGTATTTTTTTTTATCATTATACAATATATTTAAATTTTGAACAAATTCTTCTTTATTTCGGAAAAAAAATCCATTTTGATTATGTTGGATAACTTGATCTAATGCTGTATCATAACGTGCTAATACTGGCAAAGAAGCAGATAAAGCTTCAATATAAGTTAAACCTTGTGTCTCAAATAAAGAAGCGCCGACAAAAACATCTCCTAATTGATAATATAATCCTATTTCATTGTTAGGGACAAAATTTAAAAAAATAATATTTTCTGTTAATTTTAATTTTTTAACTTGTTTTTGTAATTTAATTTTATTCGGACCGTCTCCTATAATTAATAATTTACTTTTTTTATTTTTTTTATAGAAATCAGAAAAGTAATCAATGATAATATTAATTTCTTTTTCTTCGGAAACTCTGCCGATATATAAACAAATAAAAAAATCTTTTAAACCTAATTTTTCTTTTAAAATATCTATTTCTTCTTTTTTATAACTTGTGGAATAAAATTTTTTTAATTTAATTCCGCTAGGGACTATTTGATAATTTTTTTCTATTTTGTAATAATCTTTGAAAAAAAGTAAAGTTTTTTGAGTAGGCGCAATAATTATATTAGCTTCATTTATTAATTTTTTCAATAATTTATCTATAAATTTGGTTATCATTTTTTTAAATAATTTTAAATAAACAAAATTATTTTTTTGAATAAAACAATGATACATAGTGTGCATTGTATAAATTAATGGTAATTTTAATTTTTTTGAAGCGTATAAACCTAAATGACCCACCCCAAATTCAGTATGAACATGAATAACATCTAGATTCAAAGATTCGATTTTAGGAAGGAATTTTTTATATCTTATTAAAAGTCTATAACCTTTTAATCCTTTTATATATAAAGGTATACCACCGTTAAGCCTTAATACATAAGGATCTGTTTCTTTTTGTCGAGGAACAGCATGCAAAGTTATAATATACACTTCATGACCTAAAGCTTCCAAACTTTCTTTTAAAGTGATATTAGAAGTTTGAACACCTCCAATAGAAGGGGCATAAGCATCTATAAATAAACCTATTTTCATTCAGATTTCTCTTTTTTGTTAATATATAAATTTTATATCTTTTTATTTTTTAATTAAAACAATTATCGAAATATATATGATTTATTATTTTAATATAATTTTAAAAATAAAATAGAATTATTATAAAAAAATTAATTAAATTTGAAATTAAATTATAATATTTAATATATTAAATATTATAACATAAAAAGAACATAAATATGGAGTTTATTTATATATGAACGATATAAAACTGTTCAAATTGAGTATTTATATTCAATAAATAATTCGTTGTTTCCTAAACCGTGCAAGTTAGTTTCTTAAAATAGTATTTTCCATAAGAAGACTGTTTTAAAAGAATGTTATACATTAAGTTTTAAGCATAATTAAAAAAATAATTTTTTTTTGCTATAATGTAGATGTAAATTTGATATTATTGAAAAATAACTTATTTAATTCTTATTATTTCAAAAAGGTTATAAATTATGAATAAAACGGAAAATAAGTCTAATTTTTTTAATAAAATTATTATTTTTATTATTTTAATTTTGTCTTGGTACACATTGTATAATGGAATAAATCTAAGTTTTAAAAATAATTCGGATAACGGAAGAAAATTAAAAGGTTTAGGATTGTTAACAAGACAAAATAATTTTTTTGTTAATATAGCTTTATTATTATATTATATAAAGTCATTTAGAAATTCTAAATATTTTAGTTATTTTATTTTTAATTGTTTAATAAATTGTTTTTTTATTTTTTTTGTTACTCTTTTTCAAGATGATAAGAAATATTTATGCGAACATAAATTATTACCTGTAATTTTTTGTTTTTATTTTTGTTTCATAGAACATAATTTAATATATTTAAATTATATGAGTATTGGTTTTGTTTATATTTCGGTTTACATATTTTTTTCTATTTTAATTTATTTTTTTAATAAATCTTTATTCGCTTACTTAAAAGAGTTTAATTTGTTCAGTAAAAAATTAAGATATTTTAATCATGTTCAAATAATTTTTTATTTTTTTCTTTTTTTTTTATATATATCGATCATTTGGTTTTTAATTATTTATTGTATATTTCACTCGAACAAAAAATATAATTTAAAAAAAAGTTTAATTATATAATATTTTCAATTTATTTATTTTTTTAACAATAAATATTTTTTTAAATTATAAAATATTTAATTTTTATAATTGTTTATTTTATTTAAATAATTTATTGAAAAAATAAATATAAAATTTATAAATTCAAAATAATTAAAAATAATTTAATAATTAAAAATAAAATTATTTATCAGGATATATTTTATGACGAAAAATTCCAAATATACAAAAAAAGAATTATTATTACTCATTTATATAGTTTTATTCCAAAGCATATTTTTTTTTATTTTAGATTATTTTTTAAGTCAGCCGCTGTCATATAGAAAATATATTTACCAAGAGAATCCACTAGAAAATAATAATAAATGGATTACAATATTAAATTTAGGAATTTGTGAAACATTTGAAACTAATATTAAAGGGTTCCCTAGTATTAATTGTTTAAAATTTTTAATTTTGATTTATTATGGTGTATTTGTTTCTTGGTTTTTGATTACTCCTTTTTTAGCATACAAATATATAGATAAAAATAGAATTAGACTTTTATTAAAAACTTATTTAATAATTTTGCTTATTTCTTTTTTGATTTTTTTGATTTTTCCTATACAAGCTTTAAAAGAATTTCAATTGGAAGTGGATGGTGAATCAAAATCATTTTTCGATCCTTTTATAGCGAAATTATATAAATTAGATAATAGAAGATTTTGCAGTTTACCTAGTCTTCATGTAGCTTTAAGTTGGTTATGTTATGTCGCTTTTCGTTTTCAAAGTGATAATAAAATTATTAAAAAAATTATGTTAATTCAACTATTAATAGCTATTTTGGTTTTTATATCTACTTTTGTATTAAAACAACATTATATAATGGATGGTGTTATTTCTATTATTTTAGTGGAAATTGTTTTATATTTTGTTTTCGGAAAGAATCAAAAAATAAAAAAAATTTATTAATTTAAATAAATATTTTAATTTAGAATTAAGTCATTATTTATAAGTTAAAAATAATTTATTGTTTGGAGATTTTTCAAATTTAATTTAAAATTAAAATAATATTTTTTTTAATGTATAATTAAAAAGTATTAAAAAAATAAAATTTATCAAAATGTGAAAAAGAATAGTTTTAAAAAATTATCTCTTTCCTGAAAAATATAATATTTTAATTTATTTTTGGGAAAATAGCACAATATTTCTAAAATTTTAGTTTTGTAAGAAAACTTTTTATTTTAGTATTTTATTATATTGTCGGATAAAAGAGATTACTTTTTCATAAGTATTCTTTTTTTTTATTTAAATATATTTTTTTATATTCATTTTTATATCCATATATAACAATCAATAATATTGTTATACGTTTTTTTAAAAAAAAAGGAGTTATCAGATATTAAATACAAAAAAAACAATCCAAAAGGTCCTAAAATAAATGTTTTATATAACGAACACATTCCTTATGGTAAATATTTAACTATTGATGAAGACGGCAAACAATTAGGTATTTTGGATAAAGAAGAGATAATGAATTTGTCCGAAAAAAAAGAAATAGATGTAGTTATGATTAATGGCAATTCCGATCCTAAAGTTGTCCGTTTAATTAATTATTCTCAATTTCGTTATAAACATCAAAAAAAATTAAAGGAAATGAGTAAAAAACAATTTATAACAGTTGTAAAAGAAATCCGTATTAATCCTAATATTGATGAAAACGATTTGAATATTAAGACAAAAAAAGCTCGTCATTTCTTATTACAAGGTGACAAAGTTAAAGTTATTATGCGTTTTAAAGGACGTATGGTTACACATAGTTTTTTAGGTAAAGAAATGTTTGACAAAATTATATCTAATTTAAAAGATGTAGGTAATGTTGATGTTTTCCCTAAAATGGTATCTAATCAAATGATTGTTGTTTTATCATCTAAAAAAATAAAATCTAATTCAAATAAAAAAGAAGGTTGATTATGATTAAAAAGAAAAATCATAGAGGATTAAAAAAAAGAGTTAAAGTAACTGGAACAGGTAAACTATTAAGAAGACACGCTTATAAAAATCATTTAGCCGGTTCTAAAACGACTAAACAAAACAGACAACTAAGAGGAATTACAAAAATAGATAGTTCTGATGTAAAAAGAATTAAACATCTCATTTAATTTTTTTTATTTTATTCAATTAAGAAAGAAATTAGAGAAATGGTTAAAGTAAATTTTGTTGCTGCAAGGCATAAAAGACGTAAAAAAATATTAAAATTAGCCAAAGGTTATTTTGGATCTAAAAGTAAACTTTATAAAACAGCTAATGAACAAGTGATGCGTTCTCTACAATACGCTTATAGAGACAGAAGACAAAAGAAAAGAAATTTTAGAAAATTATGGATTACAAGAATTAACGCTGGTTGTGTAAACAATGGTATGCGTTATTCAAGTTTTATACATGGTTTAACATTGGCTAAAGTAGACATTAATCGTAAAATTTTATCTGATTTATCTTATAATGAACCTCATATATTTACTGATTATATTAATTTAGCTAAAAAAACTTTAGAAGAACATGAAGCAAAAATACAAGAAAAAATTAAACAAACTTTAAAACAACAACAAGAAGAACAACAACAAGAAGAACAACAAGAATTTGACAATCAAGAAGTTAATACAGAAAATATTTTAATTAATTCAAAAGATAAAGAAATAAAAAAAAATAATTTAGAAACAAAAAAAATAAAACAAAAAATAGATAATAAAGAAAATTTGGATAAAGAAAAAAACAAAGATATAGAAAAAAAATTAAAAAAATATTTATTATCTGAATTAAAAGAATTAGCTCAAAAATATGAAATAAAAAATATTTCTAAATTGAAAAAAATAGAATTAATAAATATTTTAAAAGATAAAATGATTAATCAAAGTGAATAAATTATTTATAAAAAAAAATAAAATAAGGGGTTTAATTAATGTTTGACATAAAAGATACAAAAAAAGAAATTTTTAAAACATTTATTAAATTTACATTTTTTTTATTATTAGCTATATTCTTTTTTGCGGAATTAACAATTAAAATAAAAGAATATAATTTAAGGTTCATTTATATTTCATTTGGTATATTATTGTTTTTTATAAATTATCTTTTTATTTTAAAAAAATACAAAAATAATTTAGGTTTGACTAAATTTTTATTAATAATAGAATTTTTTATATTTAATATAATTTCTTTAAGATTTTGTTTAGATCCTTGGATTAAAGAAAATAGTTTGTTTGAAAAGATAATTAGATTTGAATTTATGATTTATTATATTTTGATAATTCATAGTTTTATACAATTATATATTTTATTACATTCGAAGGAAGCAAAAAAAATATATATTTCTTTAAAATTTCTTCTTTATTTATTTATTTCAAGTATAAGTTTTTTTTTGTTAGGTCAAGGAACAGACTTAATAACAGCTTTAAGAATTATTTGCGGAATTATTTTTGTTGGAATTAGTTTATTTTATGCGTTTATATTGTATAAACAAATTAATTTTTTGATTAAACAATCAAAAAATATAAATAATACAAATAAAACTTCCAATAATACAAATAAAACTTCCAATAATACAAATAAAACTTCTAACAATGATGACGATATTATAAGTCCAGATGAATAATGAATAAAAAAATTAGGGGAAATTTATTATGTCCGATTTATTAAAACAATTAAAAGATTTAACAATGTTAAATGGTGTTTCAGGAGATGAAAAAGCAGTAAGACATTATGTAAGAGATAATGTCAAAGATATTGTTGATAAAATAGAATATGATAAATTAGGAAGTTTAATCGCTTATAAAGGCGAAAAAGGTCCTAAAGTTATGCTAGCTGGTCATTTAGATGAAATCGGTTTAATGGTTACAGAAATTAATAAAGAAGGATTTGTTAAATTTCAAACTTTAGGAGGTTGGCATACAGTGGTTATGACAGCTCAAAAATGGTTAATTCATACTGATAAAGGACCTGTAAAAGCTATTACAGGTGCCAAACCTCCCCATGTTTTGCCTTTAAGTGAAAGATATAAAAGCCCTGATGTTGGAACTTTATTTCTGGATTTAGGCGTTTACAACAAAGAAGAAGTTGAAAAATTAGGCGTTAAAATAGGGGACGCAATCACTCCTTATAGCGATTTTGAACTTTTATCTAATACAGATTTTATAGTCGGTAAAGCGTTAGATAATCGTGTAGGCGTTTTAATAGTAATGGAAGTTTTGAAAAAATTAAAAAATAATCCTAACCAATTTGCAGGAACTTTTACAGTACAAGAAGAAGTGGGTTTAAGAGGCGCTAAAACAAGTTCTTATAAAATTAAACCTGATATTGTGCTATTGCTGTAGATACTGGCGTTGCTAATGATGTTCCAGGAAACCCCGATTCTGGTATTCAAGTTTTAGGAAAAGGGCCGCATATTTCTTGTTATGATCATGGGTTAATAGCTCATAAAGAATTGAGAAAAACAGTTATTCAAATAGCTAAAGAAAATAAAATTCCTTTTCAAGAATTAAAACCAACGGGCGGTCAAACTGATGCTTCTGCTATGCATTTACAAAACGAAGGCGCGGCTTCTCTTGTTATTAGCATTCCTACTCGTTATATTCATTCTCATACTTCAATTGTTAATAAAAAAGATATAGAAAACGCAATCGAATTATTAGTTTTTTTAATTCAAAAATTAGACGATAAAACAGTTAAAGATATTTTATTTAATTAATAATAAATTTATTTTTATAAATGTTTAAATCAAAAAAAGAAAGGGTTTTTTGATTTTTATGAAAAGAACATATCAACCTAGTAAAATAAAAAGAATTAAAACACATGGTTTTAGAACAAGAATTTCTACTGTAGGTGGTCGTCGTGTGCTTTCTGAAAGAAGAAGAAAAGGACGTGCTAAATTAACAGTTTAATTTTATTAATGTCTTAAAATATTTTTTATTTTCGGAAATTAAATAATTTATTTTTTAATTTTTTTTAAAAAAAGATAATTATTTAATTTTATTTATTTTAAATCCATAAAAAAGGATATTTTTCTATAAATTTAGATTTTCGAAAAAAATTATATTTTATATTTTTTTTATATTATCTAAATATTAATTTCTATAAGATTAAAATTTTAATAATATTTAAGGAATATATAATTTTTATAGATATGAAAAAAAAAAATATTTGCAAAAATAAAAATGAATTAGATTTAATTTTTAAATTAAAACAAAAAGTTAAAAATTATTTTTTTATATTATATTTTATTAAAAAAAAATTAGATCATTTTAAATTTGTTTTAAGTATTAGCAAAAAATATGGCAAAGCTTATGAGAGAAATTTAATTAAAAGGCGTTTAAGAATGATTATTCATAAAAATATGTCATTAATAGATAAAAATATTATTTTTATTGTTATTATAAAACCGACCGCCAAAGAGTTAGATTTTGCAAATTTAGAAAAAAAATTTTTAGTTTTGATAAAAAAAATATTTTAATATATAAAACAAGGTAAATTTATTATGGTTAATATTAATAATAATCAATATGATAAAAAAAAAATGTTTAAAAAATTTTTTATAATAATATTTTTATCTTTTATTACCACTTTTATAATTCAATATTTTTCTACGGCTAAAACAGTTGAGGACACTACAAACAAAGAACCAGAATTAGAATATTGTAGTTATCAAATTGTTTTTGATAAAGATAAAGATCAAATAAATAAAGAAGAATTTGAAAAAAAAATAGTAGCATTAAGAGATTATTTAATCAGTTTAGATTTAAATAATAGTTTAACAGAAACAGACAAACAAACATTACAAGAAAAATTAAAAGAAATTAATATATTTGAATTTGGTATTAACAAAAATAATAAAAGTTTTTTTATTTCAAATATTAATGAAGAAAATTTATCACAATATAAAAAATATAGAAAAAAAGGAATAATTCAATATATAAACGAAATTATACAAAAAAAAGAATCTTTTTTTTGTATTAAAGGTAATGTTATTTCAAAGGATAAAAAAGAAAATTTTATAAAAGATTTTTTTAATATCAAAACAGGAACTCAATATAGTTATATAGAAAAAAAATATACTTCAAACAAAGTTCCTCCTTTAGAAATTTGTTCTTTTTCATCAGACCAAGATATTAAACGATTAAAAATTGATGAAAAAGAACAAATTTATGGCGACGTTGAAGGAAAATCTTTAATTGATTTAACAAAATATAATGAATTAATAAAAAATAAATTAAATAATGAAAAAAAGAATAATTTATTTTATTTAAAACTTACGTCAATTAGGGATGATAAACCTTTTTTTAAACCTATTTTTGTAGATGATTCAGGCGATTTACCTATCAATTGGTATAATAAAATAAGTTGGAATTTTTTATTCATCTGGGGTTATATATGGAATGTTTTAATAATTTTAATAGGTTCTGTTTTATCATTTTTTTCTAGTATATTTTCATCTGGATCAGGATATTTTTTTGGTAATTTTGGTTTAGGAATCACTTTGACTACTATTTTGATAAGAACTTTACTATGGCCTATTTATACTAAATCTAATTTTTTAAGCACAAGTATGAACACCATGAAACCAGAAATTGATAAAATAAAATCAAAATATGTTTTAAAAAAAGATAAAGAATCTTTACAAAAAATGCAAATGGAAATTGCTAAGGTATATAAAAAACATAATTTAAGTGTTTTTAGTTTTTTTATTCCCTTTTTACAAATGCCTATTTTTATCGCTATGTTTAGAGCTTTAGCTCGTTTTAGTGTTTCAGGCGGCATTTTTGAGTATGAAAAATATACTGAAAAAAAATTTTTAGGTTTGATAAATTTTAATTTTTATGATTCAGGTTGGAACCTTGATACAGTAATTAGAATATTTTTATCTCTTATAGTAGGTTCGAGTATGCTTTATTTAAACAAACTAAATGCCAAAAAAAACTTGGATTCTAATAAAAATGTCAAAATTTTAGATGAAGAAGAAAAATTAAAAAAGAAAAATCAAGATCTGACAATTAAAATAGTTGGTTATGTTATGATTTTTTTTATGGTCTTAACTTCTTTTAAAAATACATCTTTATCTTTATATTGGGTAGTAGGAAATATTTATACTATTTTCCAAATAAATATTAATCTTAAAAAAAATGATAATAAATCTATTTTATTAAAATATAAAAGTATTTCATAATATGAAATACTTTTTCTTTTTGAATTGATTTTTTTAATCTTTATTAATCATTTTTATAATTTTTTGAAAAATTGTATCTATAATTTCTTTCCATTGAATAGAGACGTCTTTTAAAAAATTTAATTTTTTTGGCAACGGTCCTATTCTAGGATAGCGATCAGCAATTAAATATAATAAACAGCCTAAAAACGCTCCTAATAATAACCCTAATATAAAAAATAATAAATTTTTCATTATTAAACCTTGCTTAATTTTGATTTTATAAAATTAATTTATAATAATATTATTTAAATAAAAAATATTTTATTTTTTATATAATTTTTTTTATTTAAATAATATTAATTATTACATTTTTTCTTTTTTTTGATTCAATTTTTTGATTATTTTTTATAAAATGTTTATTCATTTATTAATTTTAAAATAAAAAATATTTTGTTACTATAATATTTTTTATTTTAAAATATATTATAATGTTTATGTATTTAAAAATTTAATTAAAATAATTTGTCTTAATTATTTTAATATTAAAATATGATAAGGAGTTATTTGTTAGAAAATGTCTTATATTGATAAAATTTTAGCTCGTGAAGTTTTAGATTCGAGAGGAAATCCAACAATAGAAGTAGAAATACATACTATGTCAGGTTTTATAGGAAAAGCTATCGTTCCTTCCGGCGCTTCTACTGGTGAATATGAAGCGGTAGAATTAAGAGACGAAGACAAAGGAAGATATTTAGGAAAAGGAACACTTAAAGCAGTTAAAAACGTTTTAGAGATTATTGCACCAGAATTAAAAAATTTATCTGTTTTATCACAAAATTTAATCGATAAAAAAATGATTGAATTAGATAATACACCTAATAAATCTAAATTAGGAGCTAATGCTATTTTAGGTGTTTCTTTAGCTTGCGCTAGAGCAGCAGCCAATTATTTAAATTTGGAATTTTACGAATATATAAGTGGTATCCAACCAAAACAATTACCTGTTCCTATGATGAATGTTATTAATGGTGGTGTTCACGCATCTAATAATATTGATTTTCAAGAATTTATGATTTTACCTACTAATTTCACTTCTTTCAAAGAATCTTTACGTTGCGGCACTGAAATTTTTCATCATTTAGGAAAAATTTTGAAACAAAAAAAATTATCAACTACTATCGGAGATGAAGGTGGTTACGCTCCTGATTTTAATTCTAATGAAGAGGTTATAGAAAATATTATTCAAGCTATTCATAACGCTGGGTATAAAGCCGGCAAAGATGTTTTTATAAGCATGGATGTAGCTGCTTCAGAATTTTATGATAAAGATAAAAAAATGTATGTTTTAGCTTCTGAAAATAATAAAACATTAACTAGTGAAGAACTGGTTTCTTATTACGAAAAATTAATTAATAAATATCCTATTATTTCTATTGAAGATGGTTTAGATCAAAATGATTGGGCTGGATGGAAACTTTTAACTGAAAAATTAGGTCATAAAGTTCAATTGGTAGGAGATGATTTATTTGTTACTAATTTTGATAAATTGACAGAAGGAATCGAACAAAAAATAGGAAATTCTATTTTAATTAAATTAAATCAAATAGGAACATTGACAGAAACTTTAGAAGTTATAGAATTAGCTAAAAAAAATTCTTATACAACAGTTATTTCGCATCGAAGCGGAGAAACAGAAGACACTACTATAGCTGATTTAGCGGTTGCTGTTAATTCAGGACAAATCAAAACAGGTTCTGCATCGAGAACTGATCGTATAGCTAAATATAATCAATTATTAAGAATCGAAGAAAAATTACAAAATGCTCCTTATTTAGGATTAAAAAATTTTTCTAATTTGAAAAAATAAAATTTTAATTTTCATATTAAAATATAACGAAATCAATAATCAATAATTGGAGGTTTGGTTTTGACTAATTTTGTAGGTTTAATTATTTTAGATGGTTTAGGTTTATCATCTCAAAAAGAAAATAATGCTGTATATTTAGCAAAAACTCCTTATTTAGATTATCTTTTGAATACTTTTTCTAATACTACTTTAAAAGCTTCTGGTGAGTCAGTTGGTTTGCCAGAAGGACAAATGGGAAACAGCGAAGTAGGACATTTAAATCTAGGAGCAGGACGTGTTATTGATCAATATTTGACGCAGATAAATAAATCTATTCGTGATGAATCTTTTTTTAAAAATGAAAAATTTTTACAAGCTATAGAACATGCTAAAAAAAATAATAGTAAATTACATTTATTAGGTTTGGTTTCTGATGGCGGTGTACATTCTCATTTAGATCATTTTGAAGCTTTATTGAAATTAGTTAAACAACATGGTATCCAAAACAAAACATATTTGCATGCTTTTACTGATGGCAGAGATGTTTCTCCAAAATCAGGAATTCAATATATTCGTAAAGTTTTGAATAATGGTTTTAATTTATCTTCTGTCAGCGGAAGATATTACGCTTTAGATCGTGATAATAATTGGGATCGGATAAATTTAGTTTACAATATGTTAGTTTCTAAAAATAATTCTGTAGTTGGTTGTCCTTTAAAAAAAATAGAAGAAATGTATCAAAAAAATATTACTGATGAATTTATAGAACCTTTTGTAGTTGATTCGGAAGGTTTTATTCAAGACAATGATAGTATTATTTTTGTAAATTTTCGTTCCGACAGAATTATGCGTTTGGCTATTGCTTTTTCTAATCCTTATATGACATGTCATTTTCAAACTGAAGGAAAACCTTATTTTGATAATAAAAAATTATTAAAAAATCTTTTTATTGTGACAATGACTTTTTATTCTCAATATACAAAAGGAGAAATAGCTTTTCAATCCGTTAATTTAGATAATGTTTATGGGAAAGTTATTGCTGATCATAAAATGAATCAATTAAGAATCGCTGAGACAGAAAAATATCCTCATGTTACTTTCTTTTTTGATGGCGGGAGAGAGCAAAATTTTTTGAATACCGATTGTATTTTAATTCCTTCACCCAAAGTTAAAACTTATGATTTAAAACCTGAAATGAGCGCTTTTTTAGTTAAGGAAAAAGCAAAACAAGCTATTTTATCTCAAAAATACAACACTATGATTTTAAATTTCGCTAATTTAGATATGGTTGGGCATACTGGCTCTTTAGAAGCGACTATTAAAGCAACAGAAGCGGTTGATTCATGTTTAAAAGAAGTAGTAGAAGCTATTTTATCTATCAATGGTATCGCTTGTATTGTTGCTGATCACGGAAACGCTGAACAAATGGTTGATGAAGAAGGAAAACCGCATACTGCTCATACTACTAATTTAGTGCCTTTTATTGTTACTAAAAATAATATTAATTTAAGAACTGGTTTTTTATCTGATGTCGCTCCTACTTTATTACAATTATTAGGGGTTCCGCGACCTAAAGAAATGACAGGAAAAACTTTAATTGAAAATTAAATTAATTTTAAATTTTTTTCAATAAATAATTATTTTTTATAATATATGTTTTATTATCAATATTTTATAAAATATTATAATTTAGATAATTATTATGAATTATTTTAAAAATAAAAATAATTCATTATTGTTCTTATTATAAATGGTCCCAAACTAAAAATTATAGAAAAAATAAACCTTTTTTAAAAAAGTTATTAATTTCGTATTATTAGCTATAAAAATTATAAAAAAACCGAATCTTATTGAATTTTAAGATTTGGTTTTTTTATAATTAAACCTTAAATTAAATTTAAAAAAAGATTTAAAAAGAATGATTTTAGAAAATTGTATTTTCACTTTAAAAAAATTATTAAATGTTTAGTAGGTTGTGGTTTTAAATAAAATCAAAAGAAGAGATAAAAAATTATAATAACCGATAAAAAAGTTATAAAAATATTTAAGTGATACCGCTCAAAACAATTTAAAAATTAGAATATAACAAAAACAATCAAAAAGTTATTTAAAATTCTGTTTTTAATTTGTTTTTTTTTTTTTTGTTTTATAATGAAAATAAATAGGATATATTTGTTTTTGCCAAACTTTAATTTTAAATTGCATATAAAACTTTTTAGAACCTCATTAATTACTTGATAAAAATATATTTTATTATATAAATGAAAATCTATCAAAAATAAACTAAATTATTTTATAGTTGTTATTTTTTAATTAATTATAATTATAATATATAATTACTCTGTATATTTATTTATAATTTTTTTAAATTGCGAATAGGATTTATTTAATAATGCATAAAAAAAAGAAAAATAAATTTTTAATTATTTTGTCTTTTTTTCTTTTTCTATTTTTAAGTTTGAGTTTTTTTATTATATTTTATGAACCGAAAATAATTTTACCCAAAGATAATGGTATGCCTAAAATAATTAATGATATTAAAAATAATATTTCAAAAATTATTAATTTAGAAACAGAAATTGAACATAAAAAAACAGAAATCAAAACTATACAAACAGAAATTGAACATAAAAAAACAGAAATCAAAACTATACAAACAGAAATTGAACATAAAAAAACAGAAATCAAAAATAAACAAAAAGATTATTCTCCTTTATTTGCGCTCAATCAATCATTAAATTCACAAAAAGAAAAACTTGAAAATGAAAAACTTGAAAAAGAGAAACAATTGAAAGAATTCAAAAGTAAAATTAAATCGATAAAAGAATATGTTGAATTTGATTTAACTAAAATATTATTTATTAAATCATCAAACAAATTAAAAGAAATACAAGTAAAATTAACAAATTTTATTAATGAAGCTGAAAAAGAATCTACTAAAACTTTTTCATTAGAAGAAATGAATTTAAAAAATTTAGCTAGTGATGCAAAATTAGTTAGTTATTCGATAGATTTTTTTTTAAAATTGCCTGAATTACCTAAAGAAGAAGAAATTTTTTTTATAACAAGGTTTAAAGTTATTAAATACTTTATAGAGAAAATATCAGGAATTCCTACACTAAACCCAAAAGAACAACAATTAAAACAATTACAATTTTTTCCAAAAGTTTTTTCAATAGTAAAATTAATTTCAAAAGATTTCTTCCACAAAACAGTTGATAATGTGATTCAAGCAGAACTTCAATCAGAAAAATTAAAAGATGAAGAAAAAGAAAAAATAAAAGAATTGTGTAAATCAATTAATTATTCAACAAAATCAGAATCAACAAATATCGATTTAATAGAAGAATTAAAATCAGAATATTTGTATATTTTTCAACAAAAAGATGGAGTTCGTGATGTATCATATGAAGCACGCGAAGGACAAATTAAAACATTCCGAAAAAATTTAATTTTGATTTGGGGCGTTTTATTATCAAACAAAAATCAGATAGAATAATATATACAAAATAGAAAAAATTAAAATAAATTATATTATTTTTTTAAAAAAAGGAATTAAATAAATAATGGAATATGTAAAAAAAAATTCTTTATTAAAAAAAATTATTATTGTTTTTTTATTTATAATTATTATTATAAATTCAATTGGTGTTTGTTTTAATTATATAAAAATAAAAGATATAAAAACACAAGTTGACAAATATACAACAAATAATCCAAAAGAACAATATAATTCATTAATATCAAACATTGCAGATTATTATAAAAAATTAAACAACATCGATGAGAACATTAACCAACAATATAGTTCAACATCAAAAGTTAATACGGAAAGTAATATGTATTATATTGACTTATACGCGAAATCAGAAAAAGATAAATTACAAGATGAAAAAACTTTTTCTAATTTCAAAAAATATAAAGAAATTGCCAATGATCAAAATATCAAATTATTAATTGATAAATTTTTACTTTGTTGCGAGGAGTTAAAAAAATATCAAAAAAAATTAGAAGATGAAATAGAAACAGAAACATTAAAAAATGGTTCAGTTGCCAAAATTAAAGAAATAATAAATAATAAACAGAATGTCATGGATAATTTAAATTTTGGAAGATGTTATTTAAATTATTATTGTGGAATATTAGATTTATTTTTTGATATTTTACCTGAATTAGACAATTTATCCAAATCAGAAGATATTACTAAATATCAAAAACTTATATTAAGGAAAATAAAAGAAGAAACATTGAATAACAAAGGATTGACGCAACAACTTAAAAAGGTTTTAGATAGTCCGACAGGACGTGATATTCCTAAATTATTTCACACAATTTTTAATACTAATTAATCAAAGACAAAATTGAAATATATCTAAAAGGATTTATATATTATAATGTCAAATAAAAAAAATTTTGTTATTTTTGTTTTTGTATCAATAATAATATTATTATTTAGTGGATTGGCTGTTTTTTTGAGCATGCACATAAATAGAAATGATGTTGGTAATAATTTTCAAGATGATATTTCTAACATTCCAGTTTCATCTTCATTTGATAATGAAACTTTAAAAGATTTCTTAGCGCCGCGAGAAATAAATTGGGAAAGTTTCAAAACATTTGATGCAGCTTATGGTATGGATGAACAAATCAAACAATTAAAAGGAGATTTAGATAGATTCATTTACCCAGAAAAATATCGTTTGATAAAAGATAAAAATCAAAATAAACAATATGTTAGTTATTCTTCTAAAAATGAAATAACGCCGCCTCCTAGAGGAGTTATTTTTTATGGTCCGCCCGGCACAGGTAAGACTTTTTTAGCTAAATGTGCCGCTAAAGAAGCGAACATGACTTTTTATCCTATTACTTCTGCAAACACTGCACAAGAAATTGAAGAAACATTTAAAAAAGCAAGAAAAAATAGCCCTTCTATTATTTTCGTTGATGAAGCAGAAGAAATAATAAAATCAAGAGATGGTAAAACAGTTACATTAGAAGAAGGGGATGCAAAAAAAACAAATATATTTTTAACTCAATTAGATGGTATAAGTACTGACCCAGACAAACCAATTTATTTTATAGCAGCTACTAATCATATCGATAAAATAGATAGTGCTATAAGAAGCCGTTTAGAAGAATTATATATTGGTTATTTAAAACCTGAACAAAGATTAGGATATTTAGAATTAATGTTTAAAAAATATAATGTAACACCGTCAGCTTTTGAGCATTTAAAAAAAATAACTGAAGTATTTAATAAAGCTTTAGAAAAACCAGAAAAATATGCCGAATTAATAACATTAGGAAAATTATCTATTGCTTCGATAGGAACAGTAGAAGATAAAGGGCCATTAAAAAATCTAGATGAAATAACTGCAGAAGAAGAATTTATTAGAAAATACGAAGCAACATTAAAAATAAAAGTTCCAAAAAGTTGCGAAGGAAAAAAGTTGGATTTTTTCAAAAATTTAGAACGAGTTAAAACACATTTTTATAATATTCAATCAGGTAGAAAATTAGAAATGATGATTACTATAGCTGCTAATAAAGCCGCTTTTAGTGGGGGATCACAATTTACAAGCAATATAATAAACGAAATGATAGTATCCCCAATAAATGGCGAACCAATGTTAAATTCAAACAACGAACAACAATTCTTAGCAAGACCAATTACAGAATCAGTCCTTTGTATTTTGCCAGAAGATTTAGAATACGCTTTAAAAAATTATATAGGTCACGGCGCCGGTATTAATTCAGAAGAAATTAAGAAAATTAATTCATTGTTAGGAAACAATATTTGATTTTAACAAAAGTGAAGGAATTTTTTTATGTTAAAAAAAAATATAAAATTTTATTTTTGGATATTCTGGGTTTTATTCATTTTTTCATTTTTTCTTTGTATTAACGTAATATTCGCCCAAACTGATTCTGACTTTTCTACTCTATCACAAAACAGAATAATCACTGATCAAAATATTTATGTTCAAATGCCAACTTCGACAAATTCAAGAACAAACGATGGTAATGTTTCGCCATCACAAAACAGAATAATCACTGATCAAAATATTTATGTTCAAATGCCAACTTCGACAAATTCAAGAACAAACGATGGTAATGTTTCGCCATCACAAAACAGAATAATCACTGATCAAAATATTTATGTTCAAATGCCAACTTCGACAAATAAAGAAACAAAAAAATTCGCTTCTAATAATAATTCACGACCTATAATAAAAAATAGTTTTGATATAGTATCTACATTAAACGCATTCATAACTTGCAATGGTAATGATTTAAATGTTTTTAAACGCGAAACAACAATAGATGATTTGATAAACAAAATGAAAGAATTTGATAATTTTATTGAAGCTTACCAACAACAAATGTTGTTGAATTATCATTTTTTGCTTATATCTTTTATGCATAAATATCACACCCAAATTCAAAAATATCTTATAGAAAAAGAAAAAGAATTTAATGGTTTTTTAACTTCAAAATTTAGTCATTTGAATTCATCAATTTTATATAATGAGCAAAATCTAGAATCATTTCAAAAACAATGGAACTTATTATGGGATTTTCAAACAAATTTTAATCAAATAATCAATGATAAAACTTCATCTTGTGAATTAATAGAATTGCCATCAAATCAATATTTATATGATTTCTTAGATTTGAATGATTGCGCAGAAATAAAACGTTTTGGTGAAGAGCATAGTACGGTAAAAAATCAACAGAAAATATTAGCACAAATGTCAGATCATTTAAAAAACATTATAATCAAATTAAAACAAAATGATGAAAAATTAAAAGAATTAAACATAATAAAAACAGATCTTAAAAATCTTAATCTTTTAAATAATTTAATTTTATGTGTTGAACAAAATATAAACCAAAATATAAAAACACAATTTCAACAAGAATTGAATAATATTAACCAAAACCAAAACATACAACAAGAACACACAAATACTAAAATTCAATTAAAAAAAGAATTAGAAACGAAATATAATCAAATTATAGATGAATTTGTAAAACAAAAAGATAAAATTTATAACAGTTACAAAGAAATGGTAAGTGAAAAATATTTCCAAGAATTATTAAAATGTTTTTATTTCGAAAATAAACATAAAGATAAAAATTCAGAAGAATATAAAAAAATAATAAAACCACTAATAGACAAAAACATTCTAATTGATGTTCAAATGAAACAAATTGATGAATATATAAACTTTGATTTAATAAAAAATAATATTTCAGAAATATGTAAATTATTAACAACAGCTCAAGGAAGTTATGAAGAAAAAAAGGTAATTTTTCAAGAAAAATGGAAAAAAAAAATTGAAGAATATGACAAAAAAATCTCAGAACACGAAAACACATTTGATAATTGGATACAAGAAGATCACAACCAAGGAGAAATTTTTAATAAATTAGATGGTTTAAATATTAAATCACAAGACAAAATATATGAAGCGATAATTACAGAAATAAAAACAAATAATAAAGGTTTATTAAATGAATTATTGAAAATAATTAATAAGAATTCAGAAGAAAACGAAATAAAAATAAACAATGAAATAAGAGATACAATAAATAATTTAAAAACATTTAATAATTTGTTAAACGAAGCGCCTAATAATGATATTGTTACACTTAAATCTAAAATTGAGCAAAATATTCAAGCTTTAGAATCAGAAAATAATTTTCAATCAAAACAAATCCAAAGTTTATTAAATGAATTATTGAAAATAATTAATAAGAATTCAGAAGAAAACGAAATAAAAATAAACAATGAAATAAGAGAAAAATTACAAACATTTAGAGAATCAAATTATTTGTTGTTTGAAAATTTAAACGAAAAATCTAATAATGATATTGTCGAACTTAAAAATCAAATTGGGCAAAATATTAAAATTTTAGAAGGTAATTTTGAACTAATAAATCAAGAAATTAACAATTTTATAGTAGGAGAGAATAAACAAAAAGAAGATAAAAGAAGTGAATTAATAAAAAATTTTTCACAAATGTATCAAAATAAAATTGACGAAAATAAACAAAAATTCTATGAAACATATCTTCTAGATATTCAAAACAAGTTTCAAAACAAAATGAAAAGAAAAAGAATCAATATTAACAAAGGAAATTTTTTTGATGAATTTATTCCGGTTCCAGATCGAATTCTTTATGAATTCTCAGAATCATTATTAATATTAAAACAAGAATGTATTGAAAAATGTGTTACAAATGTTAATTTTTTAAAACAACGAATTAAAAAATTATTTCAAGAACAATTTAAAACAAAAAAATCTGAACCAGAATTAGAACAAATTATTTTCGAATGATGATGGCGGCAATTAAATAAATGAATAAAAAAACATATAATATTATTTGGATTTATCTATTATTATTTATCAGCTTTATTTTTGCACTAATTAGTTTATTTTTTCATAGATATACAATTCAAAGTTTTTTATTTACTTCAGGACATGTATCTGAAATAGAAAAAACTGCTTATCACGAAGCAGGACATGCATTAATAGCTTTATCTTTTCCGGAAAATTTTAATGTTATTTCTGTTACTATTGTGCCAACTAATAAAACTTTAGGTCATGTTAAACATTCAGTTATAAAAAGAAATAATCATAATCAAGCTTTAATTTGTTTAGGTGGTGTAGCTTCCGAAAGTTTATTATTTGAACAAAATAGAATAAATATAAATGATGTTGGTAAAGGTTCAGGTGATGATATTAAAAAATTAAAAACAATTATGCCTATTTGTAAAAATCAAAAAGAATATACAAATTTTTTAAATAAAACCAAAACCATACTTAGAAAAAATCAAAAAATTTTAGATAAAATTTCAAAAGAATTATTATTAAAAAAAACTTTGCACAAAGATGAATTGAATGAAATTATAAAAAAAAATGGCCCTATTAATTTAAATTAATGGGGCCATTTTTTATTGATATAATGTTTTGAATATATTTTTTATAAAACATAAAAATTTCAATAATTTATAATAAATGAAAATAATGTCAATTATAAAATAATTTTTTTTAAATAGGGATTGAATTTTTTTTCTTTGATCATTTTAATTTCTGCTTCGTAAGGAGGCTGGTCGTTAATAAAAGGGGTTTCTAAAATTTTAGGTAAAGATTTAAAAAAAGGTGAATAAATAATTTTCATTAAAGAATCAAAACCTATTTTTCCATATCCTATATTTTCATGTCTATCTTTTTTACTACCTAAAATATTTTTGGAATCATTAATATGAACAACACTTAAATATTTATAACCAATAATATTATTAAATTCTTCCATTACTAAATTAAAATTATTTTTAATATCGTAACCAGCATCAAAAACATGACAAGTATCAAAACAAACACTTATTCTTGTTTTATCTTCGATCAAATCAATAATGTTTTTTAATTCTTGAAATTTATAACCTATTTCGGTACCTTTTCCAGACATAGTTTCTAAAGCTATTTTGATTTTTAAATCAGATGTATTTTTAAAAATTTGATTAATACCTTGGGCTATCATTTTGATAGCTTCTTTTCTCTCTTGTTGGAGTGAATTTCCAGGATGTAAAACCATTTGAGGAATTTTTAAAATTTCAAATTTTTTTAATTCTTCGGTAAGAAAAGAAATAGCGAAATTTCTTTTTTCTATAGAAAGATTAGCTAAATTAATTATATAAGGTGCGTGACCTACTAAATTGTTGAATTGAAATGAATTTTTTTTCATTTCAATTAAAGTTTCCGAAAGATAAATTTTATTAAAATCTGGTCTTTTAGTATTTTGAGGCGCTCCTGTATAAATCATAAAGGTATTAGCTCCAAAAGATAAAGCTTGTTGTAAAGTATTTAAGTAAAAAAAAGGTTGTTTAAAAGATATATGACTACCTATTATCAATTTATTCATAATTTTTTTTTCTTTTAGTATTAATTTTTTTATTTTTTTTTAAATTTTGATTAGTAGTTGAAAAATTTTTGACATTTTTTTTATTTTTTGTTTTTGTAGGTAAAAATTTTTTGAAATTTTTTGTAGTTTTTGTTTTTATTGTTTGTTCACGGAAACCATTTTCGGTTAAAACTATATTTTGAAAAACAATATTATGTTGTTGTTTAATTTTTTGTAAAGATTTTTGTTCTTTTTCATCGTAAAAAATTAAAACTTTTCCTTCTTTTCCCATTCTTCCCGTTCTACCACTTCTGTGTTGAAAAAATTCTAAGTTTTTTTTAGGCAAATCATAGTGAATAACCCATTCAATATCTAAATCTAAACCTCTCGCCATCAAATCACTAGTTAAAATATATTGATATTTCATTTTTTTTATTTCATTGAAGAAATATTTTCTTTTTTGTATTTTTAAATCAGAAGAAAAATTTAAAATATTAAAATTAAATGTTTTTAAAAAATTATATATTTTAGATTGTTCTTCTTTTTTTGATACAAAAATTAAGGCTGAATAAGGATTTAAATTTTTCATTAAATGTTTTAAATCATTCAAACGTTTTTCTTGATAACTTAACAAAGTGTAATATTTTAAATTTAATTTTTGTTTATCATTAGTATTTAAAAATAGAGATTTTCCAAAATATTTGTTAATAAAAGGGTTCATGTTACTAGTGATAGAAGCAGAGAATAATAAAATTTTAGGTTTCCAACTTGTTAATAAAACATCTAATAAAGATAATGAACTTTGCTCGAACAACATATCTGCTTCATCTAAAACTAAAAAAGAAGATTTAGCGAATTTAATTGTTTTAAAAACAGTATAATATTCAAATAATTTATTTAAAGTGGTTATGATTAAAGGAGATTGTTTTTTTTCTAAATTTTTTATTGTTTTTTGTTTATCCATACCGCCATATAGAATTTTTACTTGAGAACTTCTTTGTTCTATTTGTTTTATCATTTGGAAAATTTGAAAAATTAATTCATTATTAGGAGCGATAATAATAGCTTGAGTTTTATTTTGTCGCCAATCAATTTCGCTTAAAATAGGTAATAAATAAGCATGTGTTTTTCCTGTCCCTGTTGGCGAAATACCTACTATATTTAAAGGTTTTTGAAAATTATTAAATAATTCTTCTTGAATAGGAGTAATGGTTTCAAATTTTAATTGTTTTAGTTTGTTTTTGATATAATTTGTCATTAAAGCGAATCCCTTAATAAACAAAACATTTTTAATTTATTTTTTTTATATTATAATATAAATATAAGTTATAAAAAGTTATAAAATATTTTGTTTATTTATAATTTGTTTATAAAAAACATCTTTTAATTATTATCAAAAAAAAAAGAAAGAAAAAAAATGAATAAAAAAAAAGATTTAATATCTAAAAAAAATAAAAAAAATAATATTAGCAAAATAAATAAAAGTTTATTATTAAAAAGAATTTTTTTTATTATTTTGATTTGTCTTTTTCTTTCGCCTATTTTTTTTTTCTTTAAAGATATATATGAATATCTTTTTAAAAAATAAATAAATTCAAATTTTTAAATAAATAAATATAAAATAAACTATTTTTTATAATTCGTTTATTTTATATTTATTTTTTTCGACATCTTCAAAAATTAAATGCAAAATTTTATTATTAAATTTATATTGTTTGCTGTTGTTTAAATCAGAATATTTTTTTGTTAATTCAATAGCTTCGTTAATTATTATTTTGTGAGAATTTTTTTTATTTAATAACTCAAATGTTGCCAAACGAATAATAGCTTTATCTACTTTGTTTAATCTATTAATTTCATAATTATACAAATTCTTTTTAATAATAAGATCTATTAAATCAATATTTTTAATAATATGTTTTAAAATATTGATATTTATATTATCGTTATTATGAATATTATTTTGGTAAAAATCATATTGATATAAATCTATAATTATTGAATTTCTTATTTTTTTCATTTTTTATTTTATTTCATATTAAAAATTATTTATTATTAACAGAATTTTTAATTATTGCCTGATTCAAATTTTGTTCCACTTGCGACCAATTAATAACATTATAAAAAGCTTCTATATAATCTTTACGTCTATTTTGAAAACTTAAATAATAAGCGTGTTCCCAAAGATCTAAACCTAAAAGAGAATACCCTATATCTAAACAATTATTTTGATTTGGAGTATTTATAATTTTTAAATTATTATCAAAATCATAAATAAGCCATGTCCAACCGCTACCAAAAAGACTTTGTGCTTTGATAGAAAATTGATCTTTAAAATTTTCTATATTTCCGAAAAAATTTGTAATCAAATTATATATTTGATATGATTGTTTGCAAGGTTCATTTAATTTTAATATTTTCCAAAAAAAAGAATGATTAAAATGCCCCCCTCCGTTATTGATTACTGTAGTTTGAATTTCTTTTGGTAGAGAAGATATATTTTTTAATATATTTTCTAAATCATCATTAACAATTTTATATTTATCCAAAGCAGCATTTAAATTATTGATATAATTTTGATGATGTTTAGTGTGATGAATTTCCATTGTTTGGCTATCTATAAAAGGTTCTAAATCTGTATATTTGTAATTTAATTTACTTAATTTAAAAAGATTCATGTTTAAAATATTTCCTTTTTATTAAAATTAAAATATTTAAATTTTATGTTATCAAATCAAATTCAAAATTAATTATAACATTTTTTATTAATATATAAAACTTATAAATAAGAAATGTTAAACATTTTTTATTTATAGAATTTTTTTAATTATTTGTTTTTAATTTTTTAAATTATAATAATTTGATAATGATTTTTTTATTTTATTTTAATAATAAAGTAATAATTAATAATAAAATTAAAACAATAATTATTATTTTGATTATTGTGGAAGTTTTTTCTTCTTTTTCTTCTTTCGGCAAATTATAAACAACTTCTATTTCGTCTACGAATTTATTTGATTTAATAATTGCTTTATTTTTTTTTGGTATTATTTCTACTTGGAATTCTTCTGAATTTAAATTAGGATTTAATTGTTTAATTTTTTTTATTATTGTTTTATGAGAGTCATCTTCTATTTCTCCTAATTGAGTGTTAGTTAAAACATTTTTTAGAAATTTTTCTTCAGTTGTAGATGGCGAAGATTGATGAGATGGGTTTTTTGAAGTGAATCTTACTAAAACTGATTTTAAATAATCATCAGATTGAATCCAAGCTTTTTCATCATTCGAAGAAAAAACATGTAATTCTTTTTTTTCTAAAACTTTATTTAGCTTTTTAATTTGTTTTATGATTGTTTGTTCCGTACTATTTTCTATTTCTCCTAATTCTGTATTCGTTAAAATATCCTTTAACAGAGGTTTGGATTTATTTTTAACAGTAAAATCTACTTTTATTGAATTTTCATAATCATTAGATTTAATTATGGCGTTTTCATCGCTAGAAGCTATTATTTGAAGATTTTTATTTTCTAAAACTTTATTTAGTTTTTTAATTCTTTCTATTATTTTTTGATTTGAATTATCTTCTATTTCTCCTAATTGAGTGTTAGTTAAAACATTTTTTAGAAATTTTTCTTCAGTTGTAGATGGCGAAGATTGATGAGATGGGTTTTTTGAAGTGAATCTTACTAAAACTGATTTTAAATAATCATCAGATTGAATCCAAGCTTTTTCATCATTCGAAGAAAAAACATGTAATTCTTTTTTTTCTAAAACTTTATTTAGCTTTCTAATTTGTTTTATGATTGTTTGTTCCGTACTATTTTCTATTTCTCCTAATTCTGTATTCGTTAAAATATCCTTTAACAGAGGTTTGGATTTATTTTTAACAGTAAAATCTACTTTTATTGAATTTTCATAATCATTAGATTTAATTATGGCGTTTTCATCGCTAGAAGCTATTATTTGAAGATTTTTATTTTCTAAAACTTTATTTAGTTTTTTAATTCTTTCTATTATTTTTTGATTTGAATTATCTTCTATTTCTCCTAATTGAGTGTTAGTTAAAACATTTTTTAGAAATTTTTCTTCAGTTGTAGATGGCGAAGATTGATGAGATGGGTTTTTTGAAGTGAATCTTACTAAAACTGATTTTAAATAATCATCAGATTGAATCCAAGCTTTTTCATCATTCGAAGAAAAAACATGTAATTCTTTTTTTTCTAAAACTTTATTTAGCTTTTTAATTTGTTTTATGATTGTTTGTTCCGTACTATTTTCTATTTCTCCTAATTCTGTATTCGTTAAAATATCCTTTAACAGAGGTTTGGATTTATTTTTAACAGTAAAATCTACTTTTATTGAATTTTCATAATCATTAGATTTAATTATGGCGTTTTCATCGCTAGAAGCTATTATTTGAAGATTTTTATTTTCTAAAACTTTATTTAGTTTTTTAATTCTTTCTATTATTTTTTGATTTGAATTATCTTCTATTTCTCCTAATTGAGTGTTAGTTAAAACATTTTTTAGAAATTTTTCTTCAGTTGTAGATGGCGAAGATTGATGAGATGGGTTTTTTGAAGTGAATCTTACTAAAACTGATTTTAAATAATCATCAGATTGAATCCAAGCTTTTTCATCATTCGAAGAAAAAACATGTAATTCTTTTTTTTCTAAAACTTTATTTAGCTTTCTAATTTGTTTTATGATTGTTTGTTCCGTACTATTTTCTATTTCTCCTAATTCTGTATTCGTTAAAATATCCTTTAACAGAGGTTTGGATTTATTTTTAACAGTAAAATCTACTTTTATTGAATTTTCATAATCATTAGATTTAATTATGGCGTTTTCATCGCTAGAAGCTATTATTTGAAGATTTTTATTTTCTAAAACTTTATTTAGTTTTTTAATTCTTTCTATTATTTTTTGATTTGAATTATCTTCTATTTCTCCTAATTGAGTGTTAGTTAAAACATTTTTTAGAAATTTTTCTTCAGTTGTAGATGGCGAAGATTGATGAGATGGGTTTTTTGAAGTGAATCTTACTAAAACTGATTTTAAATAATCATCAGATTGAATCCAAGCTTTTTCATCATTCGAAGAAAAAACATGTAATTCTTTTTTTTCTAAAACTTTATTTAGCTTTTTAATTTGTTTTATGATTGTTTGTTCCGTACTATTTTCTATTTCTCCTAATTCTGTATTCGTTAAAATATCCTTTAACAGAGGTTTGGATTTATTTTTAACAGTAAAATCTACTTTTATTGAATTTTCATAATCATTAGATTTAATTATGGCGTTTTCATCGCTAGAAGCTATTATTTGAAGATTTTTATTTTCTAAAACTTTATTTAGTTTTTTAATTCTTTCTATTATTTTTTGATTTGAATTATCTTCTATTTCTCCTAATTGAGTGTTAGTTAAAACATTTTTTAATGGTTCTCTAAAAGATCTTGTTGATACAGGTTTATATTCATCTGGAATAGTGAATTCTACTTTAGTTGAAAATTGATATTCATCCGAAACAATTTTAGCTGTTCCATCATTAGAACTTATCACTTGAAGATCTTTATTTTCTAAAACTTTATTTAATTGTCTAATTCTTTCTATGATTGTTTGTTCCGTACTATCTTCTATTTCTCCTAATTC
Organism: Candidatus Phytoplasma luffae; assembly: GCF_018024475.1. GTDB lineage: Bacteria > Bacillota_I > Bacilli_A > Acholeplasmatales > Acholeplasmataceae > Phytoplasma > Phytoplasma luffae. The sequence continues at coordinate 682,012 of NZ_CP054393.1, forward strand.
TGTATTCGTTAAAATAGATTTTAATGGTTGTTTTTCATATTTATTTTTGAGTTCAAATGTTACTTTTACGATATCATTATAATTTGGGACACGAACCAAAGCATGATCGTAAGCAACAACCATTATTTTAATATCTTTCTTTTCTAACACTTTATTTAATTCTTTGATTTTGTTTATTATAGTTGTTCTATGATTGTTTTCTATCTCTCCTAATTCTTTTTGTGTCAAAATTTTGGTTAATTTTTTTTCATAAATAAATTCAAATTTATATTTTTCTTTTAAATTTTCATCTTTTTTTAAATTGTTTTCGTAACCTAATATAAAAAAATATTTTTCTCCTGGAATAAATTTAGAATGTTCTTTTGAAAATTCCGAGAAATTAGGACTTTTTTCTATAATTTCTAGATCGTGTATATCATCTAATAGTAATTGTTTATTTGGCTCTTCTACCCAATTTGTTATAATTTTGTCCAAATCTTTATATTGTACAATTAATAATTCTTCATCAGTTAAAACATCTAAATTATAATTAACTAAAGCATTTAATTTAAATCCATAATAAAAAGTAAATAAATAAAAAAATAAAGTTAAAAAATAAAAAAAATATTTCAATTTTAATATTTTATAATTTTTAATCATAATAATGACAGAAATTAATACCTTTCTTAGCTTAAATAACTTAAATCTAAATAAAGACATATAATTCGTAATTAAATATATTAAAATTAAAAAATAATATTTATATTATTTTATTTAAAATTATTTTTTTTAATTTATTTTCAAATATTAATATTATAGTATAAAAGATTTTTTTTAAACAATAAATAAAATTAATAAAATATTATTTTTTTATTTTTATTTATTGTTTAACTTTTTTAAATTTAATTTAATTAAAATTTTTAATTTAAAAGTTTAAACTAAAAAAAGATTTTCAATATAATTTAAAATTTATTTTATTTATTTCTATATTTGAAACGATTTTTGAAATTTATTAATTTATCTAATTTTGTGTCTCATGTATTCTTTAGTGATTTGTTTCTGTTAATTTTATTTTGTTGGGTTTTATTTTTATTCATTAATAAGTTTTTTATTTTATTTAACGAGAATAAGATAAATAATGAAAATTTTAAAAAATAAGTATTTTATTTTACATGATTTTGTTAAAAATTTTATATTTTAAATTAATCTGTTCATAATTTAGTATTTTTTATGGTCTTGGCTTATTATTTTGGTATATAAAATTTGTGTTAAATCGCTTATTATATGAATATCTTTTTTTACATTGTTTTCATTAATTTTTATAAATAAAATATTTTATTTATAAAAATTAAAGGGTTTTTTATTTATTAACAAAATAATAAATAAATAAATAAAATATTAATTTACGTCTTGTAAAATAAATATGTTAAAAAAAATAATTTAGGAAGTATGTTAATCGCTTTTGTTTTAATGTTATTAAAGTTTCATGATTTTTTATTAAAATCTAGTTATATTTAAATGTTTAAATTATCCAATGAGAAAATTTTATGGCCTTATTGATGTTTTCCTAAAAAAGTTCAAAAAATTTAAAAAAGTATTAAAACATCCAAAAAATTTTATTTTTTTATAAATATTTTGATTTTATAGTAGTTTTATTTTATTTGTGTGTTTTAATGAAAATAAATAAGATTAGATTTATTTTTTTGAAAAGTCTAATTTTAAACCTCCCCATATAAAACGGTTCAGAATCATCACAAATTTGAATTTAAAAATAAAAAATGTAATAATTATACTAAATTTAATAAAAAAATATATTTTTTTATCTCAAAAGAAAATTAATCAAAATAATATATATAAAAAATTAAAATTTTAAAAAAAAGAGGTTTTTGGATGGATATTGAAGGCGTTTTATTAGGGTTTTTCGGAGGATTAATTATAGGTTTTATATTAGGAGCTTTATTATATTCTTTACCTGAACAAGCATGGTATTGTTTGAAAAAAACATTGATAGGTGGAGAAGATTTTGGTACATTTTATAAAATCGCTCTTAAATGGCGTGATTTTATAAATAATATTTTTAAATTATTCACAGAATAAAAAAATAAAAAATCAAATATTTAATTTTTTAACAAAAGTCAAATATTTGATTTTTTATTTTTTTTAAAATTACTAATTATAAAAAAATATTATAAATATTTTCAACTACCTAAAACAAGGACAAATATAATCTCAATTATTTTAAAACATGCTATATATTCTCCTTTTTAAAACCTATTTATTTAATTTATTTTGAAATATAAACGAATTTCAAATAACTATAAATAATATATAATTATTTATAGTTAGTAAAAAATTAATAAAAGGAAATTAAATTATGAATTTCTTTAAAGAAGAATTTTTTAAAATTCTTGAAAACGAAAAAGAAAGACAAGAAAAACATTTGATATTGATCGCTTCTGAAAATTTTGTTTCTGAAAATGTTTTAAAAGCACAGGGAAGTATATTTACTAATAAATATGCTGAAGGTTATCCTAAAAAAAGATATTATAATGGATGTCAATATGTTGATGAAATAGAAAATGTTGCGATAGAAAAAGTTAAAAAATTATTTAATGTTAAATTTGCCAACGTTCAACCGCATTCAGGTTCTCAAGCAAATATTGCTGTTTTTCAAGCTTTATTAGAACCTAATGATGCTATTTTAGGAATGTCTTTAAATGATGGAGGCCATTTATCTCATGGTTTTAATTTAAATTTTTCAGGAAAATTTTTTCGTTCTTATAGTTATGGAGTTTCTCCAGAAACAGAAACAATCGATTATGAAGAAGTTAGGCAAATAGCTTTGAAGGTTAGACCAAAAATGATTATTGTTGGCGCATCTGCTTATTCTCGTACTATTGATTTCAAAAAATTTAGAGAAATTGCCGATGAAACAAATTCTTATTTAATGGCTGACATCGCTCATATAGCAGGTTTTGTTGCTTGCGGTCTTCACCCTTGTCCTATTGTAGCTGGCGCAGATGTTATTACTTCCACCACTCATAAAACTTTAAGAGGTCCAAGAGGTGGACTTATTTTAGCTAATAATGAAGAAATTATGAAAAAATTAAATAGAGGGGTTTTTCCAGGTACTCAAGGGGGGCCATTAATACATGTTATAGCCGCTAAAGCGATTGCTTTTGACGAAGCTTTAAGTGAAGAATTTAAAATTTATCAAAAACAGATATTAAAAAATACTCTCGTTTTTGCTAACATCTTTATTAAATTAGGTTATCGCTTGGTAAGTGGAACAACTGATAATCATTTATTTATAATCGATTTAAAACATAAACATCCTCATTTAAATGGTAAAATAGCATCTGAAACTTTAGAAAAAGCTAATATTATTGTTAATAAAAACGTTATTCCTTTTGATAAAGAAAAACCTTTTTATGCTAGTGGAATAAGAATAGGTACGCCAGCTATGACCACTAGAGGTTTTAAAGAAAAAGAATTTATAAAGGTAGCTTATTTGATAGATAAAGTTTTAAATAATTATACAAATGATATAATCATTCAAGAAGTTTCAACAGAAGTATTATCTTTAACAAAAAAATTTCCTATTTATCAAAAAAAATAATTTTTTATTTTTTATATATTTATAAATGTTATAATAAATGTATAAAATTTAATGTTAAAATTTAATTTTTTAATATGTTTATTATTTATATTGTTTATTTGTTGCAATATATAATTTTAAAATATAAAATATTAAACAAAAAGGAATTTATTTTATGAAAAAAAAAATAAAACAACCAGAACTTCATAATGTTGAAGTAACTTGTTTCACTTGTAACTCGAAACATAAAATTTGGACAACGGTAAAAAAAATAAAAATTGAAATTTGTTCTCAATGTAATTCTTTTTATACTGGTAAACAACTTTTTGTAACTGTCGCGGGTCAAATAGATAAATTTTATAAACGTTATGGAAACGAAAATAAAGAACAAGAAATAGAAAATAAAGAACTAAAAGAAGAAAAAAAATAAATATATAACAAAGGTAATTAATTTATACAAAATCTGAAAAAATAAGAAGGGTTTTTGTGAAAGATGATTTTGGATAAAGAAGGTTTTATTGAAATCATTTGCGGACCTATGTTTTCTGGTAAAACGACCAAATTAATTGATAAAATTAATTTAGTTCAATCTTTAGGAGTTAAATTTTTAGTTTTTAAATCAAAGATTGATGATCGTTATTCTGAAAAAGATGAATTGGTTAGTCATGATTCCAAAACTTTTCCTTCTATACTAATAAATAAAAGTGAAGAAATTTTAAATTTTATTAACTCAGATATTGATGTTTTATTTATTGATGAAGTCCAATTTTTAGATAATGGAATTGAAAAAATTTTAAACGATTTATCTTATCAAGGTTTTCATATTTTTTTAAGCGGTTTGGAATTAGATTTTTGCGGAAGACCTTTTGGTTCAATGAGTTATTTATTATCTATTGCTGACGAAGTTATAAAATTAAAATCTTCTTGTGTGGTTTGCGGCAAGGAAGCTTCTCGCACTCAAAGAATAATTGACCAAAAAATTCCTAAAAAAGAAGAACCTATTATTATAATCGGTGGGAAATATTCAAAACATAGTTATCACGAACCACGTTGCAGAAAATGTCATAAGTTTCTAGATTGACTTAAAGAAGAAAATAATATAAAATATATGGATGAAAAGCATTTTTATTTTATGAGAGAAGCTTTGAAAGAAGCTTATAAAGCTTTTTTCAAAGGTGAAGTTCCTGTAGGGACGGTAGCTGTTTTAGATGATAATATTATTGCCAAAGCACATAATAATGTAGAAAAAAGTAAATTATTTTTTTCTCATGCTGAGTTTTTGCTTTTGCAAAAGATAAATCAGTATAATAAAAATTATAAATTTAATAATATAATAATTTATACTACTTTAGAACCTTGTATTATGTGTACCGGTGCTTTAATTCAATCTAGGATTAAAACTGTATATTATGGAGCTTCTAATATAAAATCAGGTTTTTTAAATCAATTAAATTTATTAAAAAGAGATTCTAATTTTAATATTAATATTTCTTTTCACTCTGGTTTATTAGCTAAAGAAAGCGAATTTCTTTTAAAAAGCTTTTTTTTAAATTTAAGAAAAAAATAGTTAATAATTTTATATAATAAAATCTTCTTAAAAATCATCATTCAATATAAAAAAAATGAATCTGGTCAGAACTTGAATGAAGCAGCCATAAGTTTTGTTTATATGTGGATGGTGATTTTTAAGAAGATTTTTTTAATTTTTTTTACAATCTAAAAAAAAGGAAAAAAATATAAAAATGGATAATTATAAAAAAAATATTAAAAATAAAATAAAAAAAATTAAACTTTTTCCTTTCATTTTTAATTCTTGCGAAGGTCTTCCGTTTCGTACAGAAACATATAATATAAATGAAGAAGAAAAAAAAATTGAATTTTTTAATTTAGAACAAAGCAAATACAATGAACATTTTTTAAATATGCAACAATATGTTATTTGGAGTTCTTTGAATAATTGTTATCGAGTTTTCATTGATGAACATTATTATAAAGAGTTTTCTTCTTTATACCAAAAAGAAATTAATATTATGTATATTGATTTTCTTGAAAAGATATTGATAAAAAATTCAGAAATTTTTAAGAAAAAAATTTTCAATTTATTTTTATTAATATTTTTATTTTTACCTATTGGGGTTTTTTTATTAAAAAAAAATTATTCTTCTGATTTCTGTATTATGTCGGTTTATTTATTATTTCTTTCTCTCTTTTCTTTTTTATTTGTGTCACGTACTAAAAAACAACAAAATTTTTTGAAACAATATAAAAAATTGTTATTTGAAAAGATGATTACAAAAGTTAAATCATTTTTAGGTTTAGAATTTTTTGAAGAAATTTTAAAAAAACAAAAAGAATACCCTTCTAAAGTGAATATTAAAAAAGAAGAATAATTTATACTACATAGGATATAAAATTTCTTTGATAAAGTGAGGATAAATTTTGGAAATTAATTTTGAAGGTATTGTTGTGGGTGGTGGTCATGCTGGAGTGGAAGCCGCTTTAGCTTTGGCTAAAAAACATAAAACGCTGTTAATAACTGGCGATTTAAAACAAATTGCTTCTTTACCTTGTAATCCTTCTATAGGTGGACCAGCTAAAGGTATTGTCGTTAGAGAAATAGATGCTTTAGGTGGGGTAATGGGAAAAGCCGCTGATTTATCACAAATCCAAATGAAAATGCTTAACACTTCTAAAGGTTGTGCCGTTAGAAGTTTAAGAGCACAAATAGATAAAAAAAAATATCCCAGAGTGATTTCGGACATATTAAAAAAAGAATCTAATTTAACTTTATTAAAAGGATTAGTGAATAATCTTTTGATAGAAGATAATAAAGTAAAAGGTGTTGTTTTAACAACAGGAGAAGTTATTTATAGCAAAGTAATTATTTTAACTACAGGAACTTATTTATCTAGTAACATTCTTATGGGTGATAAAAAAATTATTTCTGGCCCTAATAATTCTCTTACTACTTTTGGTATTAGCGAACAATTAAAAAAATATGATTTCGAAATTATTCGTTTAAAAACAGGCACTTCACCAAGAATAAAAAAAGATACTATTGATTATAGCAAAGCCAAAATTCAATTAGGTGATGGTTTTTTACAAACTTTTAGTTTTTCTTCAGTTATTAAAAAATTAGGAATCCAAGAACCTTGCTATTTAATACATACTAATCCAAGAACACATCAATTAATAAAAGAAAATTTAAAAAAATCATCAATGTATGGCGGTTATTCCGAAGGAAAAGGACCTCGTTATTGCCCTTCTGTCGAAGATAAAATTGTTAGATTTTTTGATAAAGAACAACATCAAATTTTTATCGAACCAGAAAGTTTAGAATTAGATGAAATGTATCTTCAAGGACTTTCTACTAGTTTGCCAGAAGAGGTTCAAAAACAAGTTTTAAAAACAATTCCCGCTTTGGAACACGCTGAAATAACTAAATATGGTTACGCTATCGAATACGATGCTTTTAATCCGAATCAATTAAATTATAATTTAGAAACTAAAAAAATTAAAAATTTATTTTTTGCCGGTCAAATAAATGGCACTAGCGGTTATGAAGAGGCAGCTTGTCAAGGATTGATGGCAGGAATAAATGCTAGTTTGAAAATAGAAAATAAAGAAAGTTTAGTTTTAAAAAGAAATGAAGCTTATATCGGAGTTTTGATCGATGATTTAATCAATAAAGGAACTACAGAACCTTATCGTTTATTAACTTCAAGGGCAGAATTTCGTTTACTTTTGAGACACGATAACGCTGATTTAAGATTAACTCCTTATGGATATCAAATCGGTTTAATAGATAAAAGTATTTATGACAGGGTAGAATCAAAACGTTTTAAGATTGCAAATTTACAAAACGAATTAAAACAAATTTATGTTTTACCTAATGATAAAAATTTAAATTATTTAAAAAAACATAATTGTAATATTAAAGAAAAACATAGTTTGTATAAATTGTTAAAAAGAACAGAAATAAATATTAATATTTTAGATTTTTTTATGAAAAAAAAATATGAAAAAGAAGTTTTAGAACAAGTAGAAATCCAAATTAAATACGAAGATTATATTGCCAAAACAGAAAAAGAAGTTCAGAAAAATTTGAATTTTGAAAATGAAAAAATCCCTTATAATATTGAATATACAAAAATTAATAATTTATCTATGGAAGCTAAAGAAAAATTAACATTAATTAAACCTTATAATTTGGGACAAGCATCGAGGATTTTAGGAGTGAATCCTGTAGATATTTCTATTTTACATATTTATTTAAGAAGATATAAAAATGTTATTTAATGAATTATTAAAAAAAGAATTTAATTTAACAGAAAAACAATTGCAACAATTTGAACAGTATTATTTGTTTTTGGTTGAATATAATAAAAAAATAAACTTAACTTCTTTATTAACTAAAAGAGATATTTTTATAAAACATTTTTATGATTCTTTATTTATTTCTCGGATTATGGATTTTAAAAAAATTAATAATTTATGCGATTTAGGCACAGGTGCAGGTTTCCCTGGTGTCCCTTTGAAAATTTTATATCCTAATTTAAAAGTTTTTTTAATAGAATCATCTTCTAAAAAGGTTATTTTTTTAAATTATTTGATTAAACATTTAAATTTGTTAGATGTTTTTGTTATCCAAGATAGAATTGAAAAACATTCTCAAAAATATAATTGTGTAATTGTTAGAGCTTTAGGAAAATTAAATTTAATTTTGAAATTAGCTTCTACTGTCACTAAAAATAAAGGTTATTTTATAGCTATGAAAGGACCTAATTATATAGAAGAATTTAAAAACATTTCTGATATGTATAGATTTAAATTAAAAAATAAATTATTTTTAGATTTACCAAATGATATGGGAAAAAGAATAAATTTATTGTTTCAAAAACAATAAATTTATTCTTTTTAAATATAGTATTTATTTTTATTTCGAATATTAATTAAATATTTTTGATAGTTTTAATTAAATTAAAATTAGATAAAAAAAGGTTTTAAATAAGTATTTTTTGCTTAAATAATGAATTCTTAACTTTTTTCTTTTTTATTTTAAATAATTAATATTTTTTTCTTGAAACTTGCACTGTTACAAAAGTTTGAAAATTTTTTATTTTTAAAAATTCTTTAAAACTAACTATTAAGTTAGTTTTTTTATTTTAGAAGACTAAAATAATTTAGTATTTTTTTGATTAATATAAAAGAATTTATTCAAAGGGTTTATCTCCTAATAAATGACACCAGTTGAAGAATGCAAAATTTAGCTTAAAAAAATAAACATTAGGAAATATTACCAACAAAGATCAAAAAAAATCAAAAAGAATTAACAAATTTTTATAATTAAAATAATAAATAATTTATTTTGCTTTTTAATTTTAAAAATATTTTTTTATGGTATTTGTTAATAAAATCAATTAAAGGAGAACAGGAAATGATCATCTTACAAAAAATTAAAAATTTTTTTAGGATGTTTTCCTTAAACAAGTAGGACAAAATTTAGGAAACTCATACCAATTATTGGGGTTTTTAAAATATTGATATATTGCTTCGTTAGGAATCACAGATCTTGTCGGAAAACGACCATAAGAAGTAGATTGATAATACATTTTCCAAATTTCTTCTCGCATAGATTGTCTTGTTAAAGCGTCTGCGTCTACCCAACCATATTTTTCAATAATAAAATTTAAAACTTGTACACGGCTTTCAGTATTTTTGGGGTATTAGATTTTACCAATAGGTTCTTTGATGATTGCGTTTTTGTCATAATTTTTTATTTGTTGAAATAAATTACGAAAAATAGGACCGCTACCCCACGCTTCAACCCCTGTATTAGTCAAACTTTCTTTAAAATCAACTAGATTTTTGGCATGCGCGTAATAAAGTAATTTTTGTAATTTTGATTGATTAACTTCAATTTTTTTAATAATATAGTTAGCCATGGTAAAAATATAAATACCACCTACTTTTTTCATTTCCATAAGAGATAATGTTTTCCTTTCGTTTTAAAAACAATGATTGGCAAAATTATTAATATTTATCTAAATTTTGTTTATTTAAAAAACTTACCATTAAATTGTTTATTACAAAAACAATAAATTTTTATATGGGTGATATTTTAAAATAAAAAAATTAAAAATGCCATATGTTAACAATGAATTAACAAACTAAACCTAATTTATTAACTTTTTGCCAAATGGCTAAAAAAAGAAAAAATCCAAACCTTGAAGGGATTCAAGAAGCATAAGATGAAGTTTAATTAAAGAACGGATAAAACCATTTTTTATATACTGAAAATAAATATAGTTAAAAAAACAAACCTAACTTTAATTTTATGATAACATATAAAAATTTTTTTATCAACTTTTTTTTACTTGTTTTTAATAAAAAAAATTATAAATTTTTTAACATTTTTTCAATGCATTTTTTCTTTTCCTCCAAATCAGGATGAACGTATAAATCAAGAGTTGTTTTAATATTGGCGTGCCCTAAAAGGCTGCTTACTGTTTTATAATCCGCTTTGGTTTCAATCAAACGAGTTGCAAAACTATGCCTTAAGCTGTGAAATTTAATTTTTTTAATTTTTAAGAAAGTTAAAACTTGGTAATAATAATTATGATAAACTCGTGGCTCATTGGGTTTAAGTGAGTTAGAGATGATAAAAAAACGCTGATTAGTGATTTTTTGCAAAGGCTTTAAGATTTTTAATAAAGCATTAGATAAAGGAATGCAACGCACCCCAGTTTTAGTTTTGGTAGCTGAAACAATTATTTTGGTTTTGCATTTATCCGAAACTGGCTTTTTAATTCTTTGAACGGTTTTCGAAATGGTTATTTGTTTTTCGAATAAATCAATATCTTGCCAAGTTAAAGCACAAACTTCGCCAATTCTTAAACCCGTAGTTAAAGCAATTAAAATCCCTAAATTTTTAAAATTAAATTCTTGAATTAAATATTGCATAATTTTTCTTTGGTCTAATTTATACAAAATACAAATCTTATTTGATGGTGCTTGATAAGGAGGATATTTTAAATCCATTATTTCTTGTTGTCATCTATAATGTTTAACTCCAAATTTAAGAATCATTTTTAAAACTATCATCACAGATTCTACTGTTTTAACTTTTAAACCAATTTTAACTTTATTCAAAATAAATGTTTGAGCTTGAGATTCTAAGATGTTAGTTTGTTCGCCAAAAACAGGGTTAAGATGTTTATCGATGACAAAATAATAAACCATAACGGTGGAACTTTTAACGTATTGTTTTTTATCCTCTAACCATTTTTGAGCAATAAAACGAAAATTATTTTTTAATATTTCTTGTTGCATTTGTATAACCTAACTTTCTAATTTTTTAAAAAATATTTGTATAAAATATACTCTTTTATTTTATAAATTAATTCGGTGTTTTTAATCCCTAATTGTCCCCTTTTGAGATTTAAAGGCTTTAAAGATGAATGGCAAGAAGTGGAATTGAAAGATGTTTTAAAAGAAAGAAATAATAAAAGTACCCGTCCAAATCAATTTCTTATAAAAAGTGTCACAAATAAAGGTTTAGTCTTGCAAACTGATTTTTTTAATAAACAAATATCTCGAAATAATAATATTGGTTATAAAATTATTTTCCCCCGAAGATATAGTTTTTAATCCTTATAGAATTTTAATTGGTTCTATTGGATTAAATATGGAAAAAGATTGTTGCTTAGTTTCTCCAGTTTATAAGTCTTTTGGAGTTAATGAAAAAAATAATGCTTTTTTTATCTTTAATTTATTAAAACGTTCTAAAACACTGATGATTTATAAAACTATTTCTAATAAAGGGGTTAGAAATAATTTAAATTTAAAAGCTTTTAAAAAATTAACATTTAAACTCCCCTCACTCAAAGAACAAACTAAAATAGCTAATTTTTTAAAACTGTTAGACCAAAGAATAAGGATCGAACAAGCTTTATTAAATAATTACCAAACTCAACAAAAATATTTTTTTAATCAGTTATTCTTTTAAAAAAATAACTGATTGAGACAAAATTAGCGGTTAATCTGTTTTGCTAAAAAGAATTTAGTTTTAGAAAAATCATTCAAAAAATTTTTTTGTAATAAAAAATAATCATTTTTTCAAATTTTTAAAAAAATAAAAAACTTAATTAATTTGCTTAAATTTGGTTTTTGTTTTTTTAAAAATTTCAAAAGATAAATTGAAAAATGCAATTCCTTAATAATTAGATTTTGGATGAGAATAATTCTTTTCTCTACTCAATTTATCAAGGTAAAAAAGTAACTTTTGCAACATAGAAAATTTTAATAAAATAAATTAGGGCAAAAATAAGAAAAATAAAATATAAAAACTATTTTTTAAAAAATAAAGTTTTTTGGTGGCGAAATATAAATTTAAAATTAAAATGTATAAAAGTTTGGTTTGATGGCGCTTGTCCGTTATTTTGTTTTTAAAAAGTCAAATTGGAATAATAATCATTTAATTTTTGCCTGGCAATTGGGATTTATCGAAAATTTAAAATTTTTGCATGTTTTTTAAAAAATATTATTTAAAAATAAAAAAGTTTAGATTTAGTTTTTTTAAGTTGGTTTTAGATGTTAAAGTTGCCTCCTTGTTTAGAGTTGATAATTTTTTTGAATTTTGTTAGTTTTGCTTACATAATAAAATCAAAAATACAAATCTTAAAATATCCTTTGCATTAATCATGTTTAATTTATGTTATTGCGGTTTATTTTTTCAAGCATTTTTTTGGGATAAAATCTTCTATTTTTAAGCATTTTTTTAGAATATTTAATTCCTTTGGCATTTTTAACAATATGGAAATAAAGCAAAATCAACTCGCGAAAAATTAAATTATTTTTATTTTCTAAAAATTCTTTAAATAAAAAATCTATTTTCATTTTTAAAAAAGATAAATTGAATTTTATCATTATTTAATTAATAAAAAAGACTAACTTGATAGTTAGTCTTAAAAAATATTTAAAAAATAAAAATTGTCTAAATTTTGATAAAAGTAAAGGTGTTCTTTTTTTCAACATAATAACTGATTAAAGAAATATTTTTTTTGTTTATCATAATTATTTAATAAAGTTTGTTCTAGATTAATTATTTGGTCTAATAAATTTAAAAAATTAGCTATTTTAGTTTGTTCTTTAAAGGAAGGTAATATTATTGAAATCTTGATGATATCTTTTTGGGATATATGTTTTATACTAGTGCCATATGCTAATTTAGTTAATGATGGTTCATTATTTTTTAAATAATAATATAAATAATAATAAAGTTGATTTTGTTTTGTGTTTGTTTTGGATATCAATTTAAAAGCGTCTCCACCACACCAAAAAGGTTTTTTGTGGTAACAAACATAACCACATGAACCTCCTTGACTAATTGTAATTGTGTTTCCCAAAGTATTATATTCATCATAATATCCCGAAGGTTTAGTACCTCCATTCATAACATAATATTTGCCATCATCAATAAAACAACTACGATTAAGTTGTTTGCCTTTTTTAATTTCACAAACATCTTTCAATTCCACTTCTTGCCATTCATCTTTAAAGCCTTTAAATCTCAAAAGGGGACAATTAGGGAATTTTTGACTTTCTTTTGCCATTTTTTAGATCCCCAATTCTTCTAAATAAATTCGGATTTGTTGATTTAATTCTTGTTTTTTTGCTTCTAAAGATTCAATATTGCTTTTAACTGTCGCAATATCAATGATTTCATTAGTATTTTCATTTATAATATAACGTGAAATTGATAATTCATAATTATTTGCAATGATTTGGTCTAACGGAGCAACATAAGAGATATTTTTAATAGTTTGTCTTTTTAAATATAAATCTAAAATACAGTCAACATTAGTTTGACTTAAACTATTTTTAGTTCCTGGTTGATATTGGTTAGAAGCATCAATAAATAAAATATTGTCTTGTTTTTGACATTTGCGAAAAACTAAAATACAAGTAGCAATCGGAGTGCCATAAAAAATATTTTTCGGCAACCCAATAACCGCATCTAAATAATGATTTTCAATAATTTGTTTCCTAATTGAAGCTTCTTTATTACCTCTAAATAAGACTCCATGCGGCAACACTACCGTACAAATACCTTCTTTTTTTAAACAATAAAGCATATGTTGCACAAAAGCTAAATCAGCAAAACTTTTAGGAGCTAACTTTGGATAACCTGAAAACCGCTGATCTTCTTTAGCATAACTTTCTTCATTGGTATCAAGAAGCCATTTTTGACTATAAGGCGGATTAGACACAATAATATTAAAACCACCTTCTTTTTTAACTAAATCTAAATGCCTGCCACAAAGGTCAGTTAAAGTGTTGGTGAAAACTAAATCAATTTCAAAATGCTTAATCGTATACAATAACATATTCATTCTAGCTAAATTATAAGTCGTATTGTTTAATTCTTGACCATAAAGATTAATTTTATAATTAGTTTGGGTTTTGATTTTGACTTTTAATTGTTTGACTACTTTTAATAATAAAGAACCGCTGCCACAAGTCGGATCATAAATTTTTAAATTATGATTAAAATGGTTTTTATCGGGATCAGAGGTAACTATTTGAGCCATTAAAGTAGAAACCGAGGAAGGCGTAAAAAATTTTCCTGCTTTTTTCCCATCTGAAGCCGCAAACTCACCAATTAAATATTCATAAATATCACCTAAACAATCACTACAATCACTATTAAAAGGACAAATATTATTAATTTGAGTAATTAACATAGCTACAAGAGTGTTTTTTTGACTTTCGTTTTTACTTATTTTATTGTTGTCTAAATCAATTGCAGAAAAAAGATTTTCAAACACTTCATGATAAGCAGTGTCTTTGGAAGTATCTTCGACAGCAACAAACGCATTAGCTAATAAATTATAACGAAATTCTCTCCGATCAATTGTCTGGATAAAATAAGACCATAATTGCTTTGGTTTTAAAAGAAAACCTAAATTTATTTTTAATTCTTTTAATAATTCAGGTTCTTTATAATGATTAGGATAATCTTCGATTGTAATTCGAGCTTGGTCTTTTAAATAATTTTCAAATTTTTCAGATAAATAATGAAAACATAAAAGACTTAAAATATAATCTTTAAATTCAAGAGGGTCCATGTTGCCTCTTAAATTACAAGCCATATTCCATAATTTAGTTTTAAAATTAATTAATTTGTTGTTGGTAACCATTTTGTCGAAACTCCTTTAAATGTGGTAATCACTATGATAGTTTTGTATAAATATATTAGTTATTTCCTTAATTTTATTAAATAATTTATGTTTGGATTTGTATAAAATTTGTTCTTTTTGTTGTTTGTGAAATGAATTAACACAAGAACTATATTTTTTATTATTTAAAAGAGCATAGATATATTATCAAAACTATCATTATCTGTGTCTTTTAATCTTTTATCAATGACTGCTTGCAAAATTTCAGTAGTCAAGCATAAAAGCTTAGCTTGTTGTGATAAAAAGTTTTCTTTTTGTTTAGCTAAAAAATCATCATAATAATTAGTTATGTTGCAATATAATTCCTCTTTTTTTTTATTATTAGAAATTGGATTAGAGTTAAAATAGTTACTTTTAAGGTGCTCTAAAAATTGTTTTAAAAATTCTTTTTGCTCTTGGTTATATTTGTTAGAACTATTGATTAACTTTTGGGCTTTTTCTAAAAAAAGCAGCGGATTTTCGATAAACTCTTATTGGTAATCGCTACGAAATAATTCCTCAATATAACTTACATCTATTAAAAAACCTTGTTATTCTAGTTCTTCTTGTTCGATTTTTTTCTTGATTTTCAAATAATAGTCTTGATAAAGGCTTAAATCTTGAGGATTAAAAGCAAAATCATTTTCATCAAATTCGCCATATTTTTGTAAAGCTTGGTATTGTTGCCACATTGGTTTAAAAACTTTTAAATACTTAATTGATTCATCATCATTATCTTCAAAATTAAGGACATCTTGAGGGGTTGCAGCGATTTGCTTTAAAACTTGCATTTCATTTTGGCATTCTTGTTTTAACTCTTGATAGGTTTTGGAAGATGAGTCAATTGATGGCGTTTCTTCTTTGATTTGGTGATATTTGGAATAATAATTTTGAAATTCTTTTTCACTCATACTAAAATCATTTTCATTAAATTCACAAACATAATTTTTCAATTGTTTTCTTTGTTACAACAACTGCCTAAAAGCTACTAAATAGCACAGCTTTTCGTTGTGGTTATCTAAATATATGTGCATTAATAAAATCAACATTAGGAGCTATTTGTTTGACTTCTTGGATAGACATTTCATATTTTTGTTTGTCGGATTCATAAGTAACAACACAATCAACATCAGGCAAATTGCTTTCTTGATTGATATCATTTTGGCTTTTAGCAAATAATTTCAAAGCTTCATCCACTTCTGTTTTATTAGTTTGAAAACAATAAATTTGACCAAAATTTTTTGAGCGGTCATAAACTCTAATAGTTCTTGACAAAGCTTGAAAAAGTTCTTGTTTTTGCAAAGGACGGTCAAGATATAAAGTATTTAATAAAGGAGAATCAAAGCCAGTCAAAAACATTTTAACAACAATTAAAATATCAATTTGGTTTTCTTTCATCTCGTTTAAAATCCCTTGATGATAATTTTCAACGGTCCAACTACGACCATGACGCTCGTTATAATTTTTAATCACTTTTTCTAGTTGCGATTCTCAATTTTGGTAATTGGCCTTGGTTTTCTTTTGACCCGCCTCATTTAAGGTTTCTTCTAATTGGTTTTGGTTGCTAAAAATAGCAGCTACCTTTAAATCATGTTTGTTTTCTTGAAACATCTTGTCAAACAACTAATAATATTCCAAAAGAACATTAATGTTGGAAGCCACTAATAAAGCGTTAAATTTTTTTTTATTAGTAATTTTACTATGTCTTATAATTTTATTATTATCACTTTTTAAAATCCAGTTAATTTTTTTGTTGTTTGTCATCAATTTCATATTTATTAGTTAAATAATGAACATAAAAAGGTAGAACACATTTGTGTTTTAAAGTTTGGAACATCGTATAATTGTGTTGGCAATCGCCAAATAAATTTTGAGTTGTTTTTTCGTTATGATTTGATGAATTGGTAAAAACCGGGGTGCCGGTAAAACCAAAAAAACGGGCTTGGGGGAAGGTTTTTTTCAATGCATTATGCATTTTTCCTGATTGACTGCGGTGACATTCATCAACAATAAAAAACATTTTTTTATCCTGCCATTTTGTGATAAGATCCAAATTCTTTATCTTATCAGATGCATTATTTTTTTTATTTATTAACTTAAACATTTTGTAAATAGATGTTGATACTATTTTATATGAAGGATTTTTTAAATAGTTTACTAATTCACTAGTATAATTAATTTTTTCAACTGAATTAGTTTTAAAACTATTAAATTCTTTAAAAGTTTGTAAATCTAATTCTTTACGGTCCGTTAAAAAAAAGATTTGCGCCTTAGGCAAGCGACTCAAAGCATCGCAAACCCCAAATGCTGTTTAAAGTTTTACCAGAGCCAGTCGTATGCCAAATATAGCCGTTATTGTTAGTTTGTTCTGCTAATTTTAATAATCTTTGGGCGGCATAAATTTGATGGGGCTTCATAATTAATAATTTTTTATTATTTTCGTGCAAAATGACATAACGAGCAATAATTTGAGCCAAACGACAAGGATGTAAAAAATCATTAGCAAAAGCCGATAAATCTTGAATTGGATCATTTTCAAATTTAGCCCAATTAAAACGGTAATTATCTAACCGCTCATAGGATTTTTGATTAGCAAAATATTGGGTATTGGCGCCATTAGAAATAATTAAAATCTCAATAAAACGAAAAAGGTTTTTAAAATCGTGAGCATAGTTTTTAATTTGTGTAAAAGCGTCTTTTAATTTTTTAGTTTTTCTTTTTAGCTCTATTAAAACTAAAGGTAAGCCATTAATCAATAA
Organism: Candidatus Phytoplasma luffae; assembly: GCF_018024475.1. GTDB lineage: Bacteria > Bacillota_I > Bacilli_A > Acholeplasmatales > Acholeplasmataceae > Phytoplasma > Phytoplasma luffae. The sequence continues at coordinate 699,567 of NZ_CP054393.1, forward strand.
AATTAAATCATAACGGTATTCAGGGTCAATACTGGTTAAATCTTCGGTAATAACTTGGCGGGCAACTTGAAAAATGTTTTTACACCAATCTTTTTGGTTGAATAACTCTAACAAAAATTTTTTTCTAGTTCCGTTAGCATTGATACTTTGGCGGTTTCTTAAAATTTCGTAAGTATGTAAAACGTTTTTAACTTTGGTTCCGACACATGTTTTCATTAAATCAGTAGCCCAATTCGGGTCTAATTGTTTTTTTCGGTGAAATTAGGGTCAATTTTGTTTTTTAAATTGTATTCCAAAAATTGTTTTTGAAAATTAAATTCTAAATCTTGTTGGGTTTTAATGGAAACTTCTTGATACCCTAATTTTTTTAATTTTTTCAAAAGTTGGTTTTCTAAATCTATTTCTTTGGAACTGTTGCGGTCTAAAAATGAACTCATGATTATTTCTCACTTTATTTTTTAGAATATGGTAATATTTTGAAATTTAGTTATGGTTTAATATTTTTACACAAAAAATATTTGACAAAAAAGAAAAAAACCATTGAATTAAATAAAACATGATGAAACAAAAAGTTTCTGTGAATAATAAATTAATTTTTGTAGTTTCATATTAGTAATATTAGGGATTCTGTCAATAATATAATTTGCTACATCAAAAATATTAATTGGAACATTATTTTCCATTTTTATATCCTTTTCTTATATAATTTTTTCATAATTTTGTTGAGAGGAATCAAACCGTTTTTTTCATACCCTAACAAAAGACAGTTAAAAATTAAGAAACAAAATTTATCGCCTACGATATAACATACAAAAAAGAAAAAAAGTTCAAATGTTTAAAGTTGAACTTAGATGGGAATTATTTAATTTTTTAAAAAAATGTAATTTTGGGAGCGACATACTTAAATAAAAAACAACAAATGTGTTTTTTTATTATATTGAAATATTATTTTTATAAATCTTCAAAAAAAGATTTAATTTTTGGGAAATTATTAGTTGTAAAAACTTCTTTAGAGGGTCCTTTTTCTATTATAATTCCTTTTTCCATAAAACAAATATTATGAGATACTTTTTTAGCAAATTTCATTTCATGAGTTACTATTATTAAAGTCATATCACAATTTTTTGCTAAATTATTTAAAATTTTTAAAACTTCATAAGAAGCGTCCGGATCCAAAGCCGAAGTAGGTTCATCTAATAATAATATTTCAGGAAACATACATAAAGCTCTAGCAATAGCGACTCTTTGTTTTTGTCCTCCTGATAAAAAATTGACATTTTTATTTGCTAAATGCGATAATCCTACTTCTCTTAATTTTTCGATAGCTGTTTTTTTTGCTTGTTCTTCTGAAATTTTTAAAATTTTAATCGGCGCTAAACAACAATTTTCTAAGATAGTTTTTTCTTCAAACAAATTAAAACTTTGAAAAACCATCCCCACTTTTGTTCTTAATTCGGATAATTTAGTGTCAGGTTCTAAAATATTTTGTTTTTTAATCCAAATTTCGCCAGAATAAGGTTTCTCTAAAAGATTAAGACATCTTAATAAAGTAGATTTTCCAGAACCTGAATGTCCAATAATTGTTAAAATTTCGTTTTTTTTAATTTTTAAATTTATATTTTTTAAAACTTTGTGTGGGCCGAAATATTTATTAACATTTTTAATTTTAATTAAATAATCGTTATTTATTTTTTCGTTTGTTATATTTTTATTTAATGTATTCAATGTTAAACCTCTTTCATTATTTAATTTTTTTTAGATTCAATATTTTTTTTAATGTATTTATTTATAATATAATATTTTATTTACATTTGCTAAAAAAACATAAATATATTTTTTTATTTTATTATTTTTTTTATTAAAGTAATTAAATATTTTTATTTTTTGCATAAACAACTATAAAAATATAAAATATTTGTTTAGAAGATTAATTTTATTTTAAGTATTATAAATAAAAAATTACTTCAATTAAAAATTTTTTTAAATAAAATAATAATTTTATAATAAAATATAAATATTATTTTATTTAAGTGGATTCGTTTTTTAAAAATATTTTAATTTATTTTTCAAATAAAATATTATTATTTTATTTGAAATAAGAATTCCAAAAGATTATTATTAATATATTTAAAAACTATTTATTAATAATTCAAAAAATTTAAATTTTTATAAATTCGATATTCATTCATTATTTATATCAAAAATTTTAATTAGTGAATTGTATATTAATATAAAGGAGTATTAAAATTTGAAGAAATCATATTATCGATATTACAAGGATATTATTTTGAATCAAAAAATAAAAAAAATATTAAAAATAATATCTATTTTATTTTTTGTTATTCTTTTTATTTGGAGTCATTTTTGGGTTTTAGGGGTTCAATCGAAAAAAAATAATAATTTATCCCAAAATAATCCATTAAAAGTAGGTGTTGTTGGTGCCTCTGCACCTTTCGCTTTTAATACTAATGAAAAATTAGGCGAAGATAAAGATGAACTATTTAAAAGCGATGTGCTTGAAGATGGTCAATTTATTAATGGTTCGGATGTAGCATTATCTAAACAAATAGCAACAGAGTTAGAGAGACCAATAAAATTTATTTCTTATAGTGATGTAGATAGTGTATTTATAGATTTAAAAAGCGGTTCAATAGATATGATTATATCTGCTTTGAACGCGACTCAAGAACGCAAAGATAATAATTATTATACAGCAATACCATATTGCAACGCTTCATTGAGTTTGTTAATAAATCGAAATCGTTCTAAAGATTTTGAAAAAATTTTTGAGACAGAAAATAAAACGACAGAAAATAAAACAATATATTTAGATAAAATTAAACAAAGCGATTTGAATCCAGACAAGAAATTATTTCTAACAACGATCAAAACAGGCTGTTTTGTAGATAAATTAAATAGACTTTGTGAAAAAAACTCTAATATTTTTGGTACATCGGAAGAAACAAAAATTTTTTTACGTGACGGAGCTGCTTTATGTGGCGAAGCTGTAAAAAGTGAAGAGGTAGCGGGAGCTATCTTGGATATTCCTATTATCCAAGCTATATATGAAAATGATAAAGATTCTTTCGAAATGTATGATTTAAAAAATAATGATTCCAATGAACCTTTTTCTATTTTTATACAAAAAGAAAATATTGCTTTAAAAAAAGATTTAACAAAAACAATAAAAAAAATTTTATTAACTGAAGAAGACAAACAGGAAATAAATGAAAATGAAATAACTGTTTCTCAAAGAGTAAAAATGTCATCTAAATACAGAGATTGTTATGAAAAAATTGCCAAAGATATACATAAAAAACACATTCAACATTTAAAGGATAAACATAAAAATATAATTTCTAAAATATGGCACACATTACCGCATTATAATAAATCTTTATTTATAACTTTATTAGTTTCAATAGATGGATTAATTTTAGGTTTTCTTTTAACATTGATATTTATTCGTGTTCAAACCAAACTTATCCACAAACAACAAAATATAAAACCCATTATTTTATTTATGTATCAGAAAGGTTCTTTTTTGATAAACGGATTAATAAATATTTTGAATGGTATTCCGATATCAGTTCAAGCTTTTCTTATGAATAGATTTTTAACTGAATTTTCAAAAAATAGTAATATTATTTCATCTAATCAAAAAGTTTTTATTGCTGCTTTAATTATTATTTTATTAAACACAGCTGCTAATTTAACTAGCATTATGATTAATAATATTAAAACATTAGATAAAGGGCAAATAGAAGGCGCTTACGCATTAGGAATGGATGATAAAAAAGTTTTTAAATATATTATATTTGAACAAGGTTTAAAACGCACTTATCCTTTTATTATTAATCAATTAGTCATCAATATAAAAGAAAGCGCTTTATTCGCTTTAATTGGATTAAACACATTATTATGGCAAGCTCAAAAAGAACAAAATCTAGATTTCGATATGTGGACTCCTTTAATAATTATTACTGTAATTTATTTAATACTAGTGTTTTTAACTAGATTTTGGATTCGTTTACGTAAAAAATAAGATTTTTTAAGTAATTTTTTTATAAAATATTTTATTTTTTTTAATTAATTTTAATCAAGAATTATTTTTATAATTTATTTTTTGAAAAATTATAAAATAAAAAAATATTTTAATATAAAAAGATCATCCTTATTTAAATAAAGATGTTCTTTTTTATTTTGCTTTAAATATTATTTATTAACGTTACTAGAAATTTATTACATATTAGGTAAAAATTATTTTTAAATTAAATATTTTATCATTATAAGAGGCATATTAATTGTTTTTTTATTTTTTTCGTCATAATTATTATTGATATTGATTTCCAAAAAATAATATAAATTTCGTGAAAAGGGAAAAATTATATTTTGATTACAAATATTCAAAACAAATCACTTTTAAGATTTGAATTATTTTTTTTGATATTTATTTTATTTTCAACAATTAGTAATATTAATGTTTTGAAAGCGACAGAAGAAAATGAAAATACAAATTTAGAGACGATGCAAACAGAAAATAAAGAATTGCAAAATAAAATAATACAATTACAGAATGAAAAAAAACAATTAGAGAAAGAAAACAATTCTTACCGATAATTAAAAGAAGAATTTAAAACATATTTGGAAATTCCAACAAATAAAGAAAAAATTCAACAAGAAATTAAAAAAAATAGAAGATGAATATAATCCAGAATTAAACACCGTTTTAACTAAAACAAATTTATTTTATAATGATAATACTATTATAGAAGTTATCAAAAAATTAAATCCTGATTTAAAAAATGAAGAAATTAATTTATCAAATAAACAAAATGACAAAGTTACAGTTTCTTCAACTAAAAAGTATAAAAACACAGTTGAAGTTAATTCAACAGTTAAAGCTTCAGAGGTGCCATCAACAAAAAAAGAATCAGAAGGTTCAAATATAATATTTATAATAGTTATATTTTTATTAGGTTTCCTCCTGTTTGCAGCAAAAAAACAAAAAATAATTAATAAAAAATAATAATATATTAAAAATAATAATTGATAAAATATATCAGTTTCTAAATAATTCTAATTTATAAAAATTTTTGGTATAGCTTGGATATGTAAAAAAATAATTTTTAAACAAAAAAAATATATTAATGTTTTAAATTTAAAAAATAAAAAAAATTATTTTAATAAAAAAAGATCATCTTTTTTAAAATAAAAGATGATCTTTTTATTTTGTTTTAATTAATATCTAATTAAGAATTGTTTTATAGGTTTTATGTTTTATATATAAAAGATGATTTTCATAAATAAAGATATTTAATAAATTATTTTTGGATAAGAAAATTATTTTTATAAGACTCTCAAAAATCATATTTGTTTATATATGAATTTATATTAAATATTTTTATTTTTAAAATATGTTATAATATATTATAATAGTTAAAAATTTTATTGTTTTTTGTATATAATTGAATAATTTTTCATTTTTTTTATATAATTTTCAAAATATAATGCAGGAGATAACAAGAATTTATATGAAATTTATAAAATTAGGTGTTTCTGGAAGACATGTTCATTTAACTCAAAAAACATTAGATATTTTATTTGGTTGTCAAAATTATCAATTAACTTTCTTTAAAAATTTACAACAAAAAGGTCAATTCGCTGCTGAAGAAAAAATTGATGTTATGAGTTCTTTAGGAAAAATTTTAAAAAATGTTCGTATTTTAGGCCCAAGTAGAAATATTGATCAAGTAGAAATAAGTCAAAGTGATAATGTTAGATATCAATTTAATGCTTGCGTTAGAAGTTCTGGTGATATTGTCGGTTCTGCTCCAGCTACTTTAATCGGTCCTAAAGGACAAGTAGAAATTTCTGAAGGAGTTATTATTGCTGATAGACATATTCATTTATCACCTGAAGATGCTAAAAATTTCAACGTTCAAGATGGTCAAATAGTTAATATTAAAATCAAAGGTATTAAGTCAGGTATTTTAGGAAATGTTTTATGTCGCGTAAATCCTACATTTATTTTAGAATGCCATTTAGATACTGATGATGCATGTTCTTTTTTATTAAAATCAGGAGATGTTGTAGAATTAATTAATGAGAGATTAGTTTAATTTTATTTTTATTAAATATTTATATTTTATTAAATACATAAATGTTTTTTTTTTATAATTAAAAATTTATTTATTTTTGGTTTTAAATTTTTTAAAAATATTGTTTATAAATTGTATTAATTTATAATATATAAATAAACGATAGAAAGAAATTTTTTAACAATATCAAATAATAATGAAATATTTAAATCAAACAAAAAAACAATCAGATATAACAATTGATAAAATTAAAAAATTACAAGTATTTACAGATCCTATTTATGGTTTTATTTTTATAGACTATGTTGTTTTAAAAAAATTAATAAATACTCAACCTTTACAGAGGTTAAAAAAAATAAAACAACTTAGTTTCGTTAATATTGTTTTTAATTGCGCCGAACATTCTCGTTTTAGTCATAGTTTAGGAGTGTATGAATTAGCCAGAAGGTTTATAGAAATAAATGAAAAAATGTTTAATAAAAGAGAAGAATTGCTTTTATTAACTACATCTTTATTACATGATGTCGGTCATGGTCCTTTTTCTCATGCATTTGAACAAATCGCGAAAATTAATCATGAAAGAAAAAGTGTTCAAATAATTAAAGAAAATCTAGAAATAGTTAGTATTTTAGATGAAATAGATAAAGATTTTAAAAATGATATCGCTGATATTATTTTAAAAAAAAGTAAATTCCCTTTAATTGAACAATTAATAACTAGTTCTTTAGATTTTGATAGATTAGATTATTTAAAAAGAGATTCATTTTTTTCTGGCATTAGTTACGGTAATATTGATGTTAATTATTTGATGAGAAAAATAGAAATAGATGATAAAAATCAAAATATTGTCTTTAATAAGAGTGTTATTTGTTCGATAGAAAATTATTTAATTAGTCGTTATCATATGTATTGTAGATTGTATAATAATAAAAAAGTTTTAGGATATACAGCTATTTTTATTAAATTATTTGAAAGAATAAATTATTTGTTTCATCAAAAATATGATTTTGAAAATTTAAAAAATAATGGTATTTTAACATTATTTAAAAAATTTATTGACTCTAAATCAAATGATATTTCTTTATATTTGCAAATGAACGATAATTATATAAATACTTTGATTATGTTTTTAAAAAATGAAAAAGATGCAATTTTAGTTAATTTATCTAATGATTTTTTAAATCGTAATATTTGGCTACATACTAAAGATGAAGAAAAAATCAAAAAAAAGTTTAATTATTCAGAGGAAGATAGTAGATATTATATTTATAATTATAAAAAAGAGAATAAAATTGATAATACAAAAAAAATAATTTATGACCAAAAAAAAGATAAAATTTTGATTTATGAAAATAATAAATTCGACAATATTACATTAGATAAAACAAATACAATTATAAAAAAATTGTTAGATGAAAAAATAAAAAAAACAGATTTTTATTTTTTTTATAGAGATAAAAACTTACATAATGAATAAAAAACATGTTTTTAAAAAAAAATATGGTCAAAATTTTTTAAAAGATTTGAATTTATTGAATTTCATAGTTAAAAAATCTAATTTAGAAGAGGAAAATGTTGTAGAAATAGGCCCAGGAAAAGGCATTTTAACACGTTTAATATTAGAAAAATCTAAAAGATTGTTAGCTTACGAAATTGATTCTGATTTGAAATGTTTTTTGAATTTTGGTTCTAATGATAAAATTAATATTATTTATGATGATTTTTTATCACGTGATTTAGAAAAAGATTTCGATAAATATTTTCAAGAAGAAGAGATAATTTTAATAGGAAATTTACCTTATTATATTACCACTCCTATTTTATTTAAGGTTTTATTAACTAAGCGAATAAAAACTTTTATTATTATGGTCCAAAAAGAAGTCGGTTTAAGATTAATAAGTCCTTCGAAAACCAAAGATTATAACGCTTTAAGTGTTTTAGTCCAAACTTTAACTAAAATTTCTAAAATAAAAATAGTTAACAAAAATATGTTTTTCCCTACACCTAAAGTAGATGGTATTGTTTTGAAATTCGATAAAATACATTTAGAAGAGAAACAAAGAGAATTTATTGAAACAGATTTTTTGAAATTTATTAAAGCATCTTTTCAACAAAAAAGAAAAAATTTATTAAATAATTTAAGTAAAAATTTTAATATTTCTAAGTCTCAAATTATATCTTTTTTAGAAAAATATCAAATACCTTCGAATATTAGAGCTGAAGAAATAGATATTGAAAGATTCCAAAAAATAACTTCTCTTTTTTTTGATTTTTTTAAGTAATGAAATTATCTATTTATAAAATATATTAAGTAAAAAAAATGTTTTCATAAATATTATGTTACTATATTTTATAGTGGGTAGTGAATTATAATAATTTAACTATTAAGATAAAAAAAATATAATAAGGGAATATATATCAAATGATGATTACTTACATAAAAGTAAATTTATATACTAATCAACAAAGTAGATTAAAAGCAATTGCATCTGTTACATTAAATAATTGTTTTGTTGTTCATAATATTAAAGTTATCGAAAGAGAAACAGGACTTTTAATAGCGATGCCTAGCATCAAAAATACTAAAGGTGTTTATGTTGATGTTGCTCACCCAATTAATAAAGAAACCAGAGAAATGATTGAAACAACTGTGAAAACCAAATTTCAAGAAATGATTGATACAAATGAATCAAAAATAGAAGCTGCAATTAATACAGAAAAAGAAGAAGAATTAGCAGTTACAAATGTAAAAGTTAATTTATATCCTAATAGCAAAACTAGATTAAAAGGTAAAATTTCTATTACTTTAAATAATTGTTTTGTTGTTCATGGAATTAAAGTTATTGATGGTGAAAAAGGTATTTTTATAGCAATGCCAAGTATTAAAAATTCCAAAGGTATTTACGTTGATATAGCACATCCAATTAATAAAGAAACAAGACAAAAAATAGAGTCTAGTGTGATTGAAGCTTTTCAAGAAGTGAACGAAAACCAAGAACAAGTTGTTGAAAAAGATATTTTTTAATTATTATTAAGAATTTATTAAAGAAAGTTGATTATTTATGAATAATGATTTTCGAAAATATAGAAAAAATAATTGTTGCTCTGAAAATCAAATATCATACAAAAGTATTTATTCTTTTTTTATAGGTTTGTTTATTTATTTTTTTATTTTTATCCCTTTAAATTCAGATTTAATATCTTTTGACAATCTTTGGTTATTTAAATGGTTTTTTGCTTTACTGATTCTTTTTTTAACAGGTTTCTCTGTTATAAAAGAAGGAATTGTTAAAGTTTATAAAGATAGTAAAAAAAATAAAAAAATAACATTTAATATACATATTTTGATGATTTTATCTTCTTTAGGTTCATTATATTTGAAAAGTTTAAATGAATCTGTTTTGTTAATTATTATTTTTGGAGGAGCTAATTTTTTAGAAGAATATGTAGAGAGCAAAAATCAGAAAGAAATAAAAAAACTTTTGAACATTATCCCTGAAAAAGCTAAATTGTTAAAAAAAAATAATGATTTTGAATTAATAAATGTTAATGATTTAGAGATAGGCGATAAAGTTTTAGTATTGAACGGCGAACAAATTCCTTCTGATGGTATTATTATTTCTGGTTCTTCTTCTATTGATGAATCTTCTATTACGGGCGAAAGTGTTCCTGTTGATAAAACAGTAGGTGATCGAGTTTTTGGTAGCAATATTAACTTAACTCAAACTTTAATAATAAAAATCATTACGAAAGCCGACGAAAATGTTTTTTTTAAAATAGTTGAAACAACTTATAAAATTCAAAATAATGTATCTAAAAAAGCATCTTTTATTAAAAAATTAGAACCTATATATGTCAAAATAATTATTTTCATAACCGCGATTGCGATTTTAGGCGGTTTTATAATAAATTTTTTTGAACTTTTTGGTCCGATAAAATATTGGGATAAGGATGGAATTTTTTATAAAAGTATAGTTTTTTTAACAATAAGTTCTCCTTGCGCTTTGATTGTTGCTGATATTCCTGCTTCTCTTTCTGCTATTACTCATTTAGCTAAAAAAGGTGTTTTACTTAAACAACATCAATCTTTGAGTGTTTTTTCAGATATCGGCGCTATCGCTTTTGATAAAACAGGCACTTTGAGCAAAGGAGAAATTCAGATTAATGATATTGTTTTTGATTCCGATATTTCAGAAGAACAAAAAACAAAATATTTAAATATTTTATCCGTTATGATTCAAGAATCGAATCATCCAGTTTCTTTTTCAATCAAAAAATATTTAAAATATAATTTTAAATTAGAATCTTGCTTAAAATTAAAAATTTTAAATGTTATAGGTGTAGGAATTGAATCGCAAGATGAATATAATAATAATTATAAAATATTTAAATATAGTTATTATAAAAATATCCCTTCGCAAATACAATCTAAAATAGACGATTTTTTTCAAGATGGAAACACAATTATTTGTTTTAGTCATAACGATAATATCATTATGATTATCGCTTTAAAAGATGTTATCCGATCAGAATCTCGGGATATGGTTGCATATTTTTCTAACAATAATATTATTACAACTATGTTGACGGGCGATAATGAAAAAGTGGCTAAAAATATTAGTTCTTATTTAGGTTTGGATTATGTTTATTTTGATTGTTTACCAGAAGATAAAAAAAAATATATTGATGTAATGAAAAAAAAATATCATAATGTAGCAATGGTGGGCGACGGAGTAAATGATGCTCCTGCTTTAGCTAATTCAGACGTTTCTATTTCTTTAAAAGAAGGAAGTGATGTTGCCGTCGATATTGCAGATATTATACTTATAAAAAACGATCTTAATAAGATAGTATATACTCATAAAGTATCTAAAAAATTAAAAAAAATAGTATGGCAAAATATTTTTTTCGCTATTACAACAATAGTTATATGTTCTATACTTAATTTTTTTTCATGTGTTAACATGGTAGCTGCAGTTATAATTCATGAAGGTAGTACTTTATTAGTTATTTTGAATTGTTTAAGAATGAAAAAAAATATAAATTAAATAGTTATCATAAAAGACAAAAAATTATTTTTAATTTTTTGTCTTTTTTTAATTAATAACATAAATTTAATATTTAATTTTTTAAAAAAGATAAATTTAATTTATAATATAATAAAGTTATTTTTATATCAAAATCGGAAAACACAAATATTTATAAAAATTAATAAAAATTTTTTTAATAGAAAATTCATTTTTGGATAATTTGATATATTTTTTATTTTAATAAATTAAAATAAAAAAATTGTTATTATCAAAGAAAAGAAGAAAAAAATTTCTTCTTTTCTTTGATAATAAATATAACATTTTATTTATTATCAAAAATGAAACACACTTTAAAAATCTCTCTATTTTCATTTATTTAAATGAAAATAGAGGGGTTTAAAGATAGAATAGATTAAAAAAAATTCAATAAAATGATTATTTATAAATTTGTATCAATATCGCATTTATAAAAAATGAAAATTATTTTTGATTTTTATTTTGATTAACCCATGAATATAATCAGAAAAGAAATTATTTATTTTTTTGATAAACTAATAAATCATTTTATTTTATTGATGAAGATTTTTTTAAAAAAAGATAATAAATAATTACATTTTTATTTTTTTTTAAAAAAATTTTTTAAAAAAAAGAAATATAGTATTTATTTTTTTTGTTAATTTAATTGTAATATTATTTTTTAAAGTTTTATTAATTTTCGATCATAACTTAATATTATGAAATTAATTTAATTTTTAGTTTTAAATAAAGATTTAATTTGAAGTGTTTTATATTATAATAATATTTTTCGACAAAAATTTACTATAATATAAATAGTATAAAAATATAAAATTATTATAAATTTATTTTTAATTTTTATTTTTTTATCTATTCCATTGTTCAAATTTTGTAATACTATTTTATTAATAACTTTTGATTTTAAATTTTATCAAATTTTTTATAATTTTAAGATATTATTTAGTTAATTTTAACATTAATAATAAATATAAATTTTTATTTGATAAAATTAAATTATAAAAAAAGGATAAGTAAATTAATTATGATTAATTTGTGGGGTTTTTTATTTTTTTTTATAGGTATTTTAGTCGGTGCGGTAATTACTTTTTTCTTTTTTAAAAAATATTTAACTAAAAATCCACCTATTACAGAAAAACAAATAAAAATGATGTTTAAGCATATGGGACGTAATCCAAGCGAAAAACAAGTAAAACAAATTATGTCTAATATAACGAACCAGAAGTAAATAAAATTTATGAATTGTGTAACACTAATACTATTATTTTTTTTATTTGGTTTATTTGTTTCCGTTTTGATGAATTTTTTATATAATTTTTTTGAAAAAAAAAATATAAAAAAATATTTATTAAAAATAAAGAATTTTGAAAAAGATTTGTTAAAATCTGTTGTGAATGAATACAAAGACCGAAATTTTCCTTTAACAAAAGAACATTTTATTACTAAAAAATGGTTACAGCTAGGAATAGTAATTAAATTAGAAGAAAATAAAAAAAATTCTTTGCAATTTATTTGTGTTTTAAATAAAAAAATTTTTAATTTAATTCAAAAAGATTTATTTTTGAGAAAAATATATTTAGGATAATGATATTTTTATTTATTTTTTTTATAAAACAGATACAGAAAGAAAACAGATTATGAGTGGATTTCAAATTATTGCTTACCATGAAGAAAAATTTCAAGACATTGGAATCATTAAAAATGGGTTAAAAACTAAAATGGTTTCTCCTTTTATGAATGATGTAGATGATTATAGTAAACCTAATGAACTTTTTTGTTTATCTTTGATTTTTTGTTTTTATAAAACAGCTACAAAAATAGTATCTATTAGAAAAGGAAAACCATTAGACGTTAAAGTTAAAATTTTATGCAAAACTTTAAAAGATCAAAAGGGATATTTTTTTCAAATTGATTTATTTTGTGGTATTAAAGATTTATCTATCGAAGAGACTAAAGCAATTACCGAATTAACTCATAAAAAATGCCCTATTTCTAGATTGTTAGAAGGATATCCTCAAATTAATTTATTTTCTGTTTCTTACGAACAAATTTAATTTGTCAAAATTCTTTTTTAAAAAATTTTTATTTTGTTAAAAGTAAAAATTTTTTAAAAATAGATAATGTTATTTATATTTTTTTAATCATTTTTTTATATTAATAATTTATATATTGGTTTATCGTCGGTATAAAAAAGTAAATTTATATTTGATATTTTTAATATTTAGTTAAATTTTTAATAAAAAATGAATATTTTTTTTGATAGATTAAATAAAATATTTTTATTTTCGGATAATTTTTTGGATATTGACTAAGAATGAATTATATTATGTTTTTTATAGAAATATTTATAAATATAAATATTTATGATGGTTGGAACAAAAGAAAGGCATAAAAAAATAAAAATAAAATAAAAATGAAAAAGTTTTTATTACAAAAAATAATAATTATTTCCTTTTTTTTATCAATTTCCTTTATTACAGAAATATTATTAACTAAGTTTATTTTGCAATCTCATAATTGCGCTAATTCTTTATTAAAGTTAGAATTATTACCACTTTATTTGATAGGTTTTTTAGTTGGTTTTAAATATAGTTTTTTTGCTAATTTGTTGTATACTATTATCCATATTATTTTTGAAAGTGGATATAGTTGGTCTTTTACTAATTTATTAAGCGGCAAGGAAAAAGGTTATATATATTTTTTATTTTTTTTCTTTATAATTCCTTATTTAACTTGTTCTTTAACAGGGTTATTTCGTTCTTGTGATAAAAAAAAATTAAAAAGTTTATATAAAAATAAAGATATTTTTAAGAGTATGATAATAATAACTATTATTCAAATCTTTTCTTATGCTTTATTTATTTCTTTATTTTATAACAAGGAATCGTTTGATTCGATCATTCATAAAAATGAATATCATCATGACCATGAGGAACACGAAAAGGAACATTCTATTTTTTCCATTCCAGATACTGGTAAAGGGCTTTTTTTATATCAGATGTTGGCGGTTTGTTTAAATAATTTAATTATTGGTGTTATTTTATATTTTATAAAATATATTTTAAAAGATAATATTGAATATTTTGATTTAGAATAAAATATCTATTTTTATATAAAATGATTAACTATTTTAATATAATCTAATTTAGGATAATAAGAAAAATTTATTTCATATAATTCTTTTTGGAAAATTTCATAATTTATACTTTTTTTAGTGTTTGTTTTTAAATAATTAATTAAAAATTCTATCGGCATATAAAAATATTTATTTTTTTTTTTAAAATTGATAATAAAAAATGATATACCGTTAAATTTTTTTATTTTGTCTAAAATATCTATTTGATGTGATGGCACATTAGATAAAGGGAAATTATTAAGATTATTAGTTTCTTTTGTATCAAAACACAAATATCGACCTTTATAAATGCCTTGATAATCAGGTAAAGATTTTTTATTATAATAAGCTTCTGTTATTTTCGCTTGTTGTCTTATTAAATATTTAACTTTAACTATTTTTATAGGAATTTCGTTTTTAAAAATCATAGCTATATTTTTTTCTCTATAAAAGTCATTAGTTAAATCAATATTTTGTTCTAAAGTTTTTCCTAATCTGGTTTTATTTATTATTTGGTTATTTTCTTTTTTTTTACTAAAAGGGTATTGAAACATTTGAGATTTTTCTTACTTTCTGAAAATTTTATATAAATTTATTTTTAAAAAATGATCGTAACATTCTATATTATAATTTTTTTTTGATATATTTTTATTTTTTTAAAACAATATAAACAAGGAGTTTTTGCAATGCAAGATATTGGTTTTTCTGTATTAGGCGGGGTAGGAGAAAATGGCAAAAATTTATATTTATTAAGGATTAAATCTTCATATTTTGTTTTAGATACAGGTTTAAAATATCCTAATGTTTCTTCTTTGCGCGGTATAGATTCTATTATTCCTGAATATACAGTTCTAGATAATATAAAAGATAAAATCAAAGGAATTTTTATTACTTCTGCTTTAGAAACTCATTGTGGTTCTTTGCCTTATTTGATTAAATACTTAAAAGCTCCTGTTTTTGCTTCTAATTTTGTTATTGATATTTTAAAAATAAATTTAGAACGAAATAATGATGATTTTTATAAAAAAGATGTCGTTTTTAAAGTAGTTAACGAGAATTCTTTAATTGATTTTAAAGATTCTAAAGTCTCTTTTTTTGGTATATCTCATTTTTTACCAGAAACTTTAGGTTTATCTTTTGAGACTACAGCAGGAAATATAGTTTATATTAGTGAAATGCATTTTTCACAATCTAAAAATTTAAATTTTCAAACTAATTTTTTATCTTTAGCTAAATTAAATACTAAAAAAGTTTTAGCTTTGTTGATATCTTCTCAAGGAGCTTTTAATGTCGGTACCCAAAATAAAGAAGAAATTTTAGAACATTATTTGAGTAGTTATTTTGCTAGTATAGAAAATAATATTCTTATTTCTTTTCTTATTCCAGATTTATTAAGAATACAATTAGTTATTGATATAGCCGTTGAATTTAAATTAAAAATTGTTTTATTAGGGGTTAAAAATGAACCGATTATAGATGTTGCTCTTAAAAAAGGTTATTTAAAAATTCCTAGTGATTATTTTATTAATTTAAAAAGAATGGAAGATTATTTAAAATATAAAAATTTAGTAGTTATTATAGTAGGAAAACGTTTTGAACCTTTGTATAGATTGCAAAGAATGTGCAAACAAACAGATCGTTTGATGAGATTAAATTCCAAAGATAAAATTTTATTATTATCTATAAATGTAACAGGAATAGATAAAATACAAGGAAAAACTTTAGATAGTTTGGCTAGAAATGGATTTTTAGTTGACGTACTAGTTAAGGATTTATTATCTACTTCTTATAATTACGAAGAAAATTTTAAATTAATTTTAAATTTATTACAACCACAGTTTATTTTACCTATAGCTGGCGAATATCGTCATCAATATCAAATGAAAAAAATGGCTAAAAATTTTAATTATCCAGAAGATAAAATTTTGATGTTAGAAAATGGTGATAATTGGGTTTACGATCTTCAAAATAAAACTCACATTCAAAAAAGTTTTTGCAAAAAAATAGGAGAATTTTTAATCGATGGTACTCCTGTTTTAGAAGGTAACGATTATATCATTAGAGACCGTGAAGTTTTAGCTAATGACGGTGTTATTATAATCACTTGCAACATCAGTTTAAGAATGAAAAAGATTTTGGGAAATATTGAATTTACTAGTCAAGGTTTTTTAGACAAAAATAAAATTACTCCAGTCATAGAAGATTTAAAAAAGATTTTTTATCAAAAAATAGAAGAATTTTTAGCAAATTATAAAATTTCTAAATGGAGCGAGTTTAAAAATTATTTAAAAGAAGAATTGATTAAATTTATCTATAAATCAACTAAAAAAAAACCAATTATTATTTCTGCTTTAATAATTGTTGATTAAATTATTTTTCCTAAATTTAATCAAAAAAAGAAAGGTGTTAAAATGGATTTATTAAAAAACATAGATAACGCTCCTGAAATTAAAAAAAGTGATATATCGTTTTGCGCTTTAGGCGGTTTAGGCGAAGTCGGAAAAAATATGTATGTTTTCGAAATCGAACAAAAAATATTTATTGTTGATTCTGGAATTTCTTTTTTTAGTGATTCTTTTTTAGGAATTAATTATGTTATTCCTAATTATGAATATTTATTAAAAAATGAAAATAAAATTGTAGGGCTTTTTATTACTCATGGTCATGAAGATCACATTGGTGGAATTCCTTTTTTACTAAAAAAAATCAAAATTCCTAAAATTTTTGTTTCTGGAATAGCTTATTATTTGATTGAAAATAAATTAGCCGAACATAAATTAAATAAATATATTCCTATTATGATTCGATATGTTGAAAGTTCTGAATTAAAATTTGAAAATACAGTAGTTTCTTTTATTAGAATGAATCATTCTATCCCTGATACTTTTGGTATTGTTTTCGAAAACAAAGGAAGAGTTCTTTTTTATACAGGTGATTTTAAAATCGATCATACTCCAGTAGGACCTTTAGCTGAATATGATAAAATATTAGAATTAAGAAAAAAAAATGTTTTATGTTTTTTTTCAGACTCTACCAATGCTCAAAACAAAGGAGTTATCGAATCTGAAAGTGAAATTGGAAAAACGATTAATCAACTTTTTTATAAAATAAAAGGAAGAATAATCATTGTTACTTTCGCTTCTAATTTTTATCGTATTAAACAAATTATTGAAGCGAGTATTTTGACTGGTAGAAAAATAGCTGTTTTTGGAAGAAGCATGGAGAAATCTATTGAGACAGGAATAAAAAATAATTATTTAAAAATTCCTAAAGATGCCATCATAGATAATAATAATATTGGTAAATATCCAAATATCACTTTACTTTGTACTGGTTCACAAGGCGAACCTTTAGCTGCTTTAAGTAGAATGGCGCATGGTATCCATAGACAAATAAAACTTATACAAAAAGATACTGTTATTTTTTCCTCTTCTCCTATTCCAGGAAATCAAGATAGCATTAATAAAATTTTAGATTTACTTTTTAAGATGGACATTGAAGTGATTACTCATGGAGCTGTTGTTAATACACATACATCAGGACACGCTAGTCAAAGTGATTTAAAATTATTACTTAATTTAGTTAAACCTAAATTTTTTATTCCTGTTCATGGCGAACATATAATGTTATTAACACATAAAAAATTAGCTTCCGAATGCGGAGTAAAACCAGAAAATACTTGTGTTTTAGATAACGGAGATGTAGTTGAAATAGATAATGAGTATATTAAAAAAGTTAATAGAATAGATTCTAAAAATATTTATATTGATGATGCAGGAACCGAAGATTTAGGTAATAATATTTTGAAAGAAAGAAAAATTTTAAGCGAAGAAGGTTTATTTTCGATTATTATAAGTTTAAATTTAAAATATAAAAAAATATTAAATTTACCTATGATTTTTTCTCGTGGTTTCATTTATATGAAAAGTAATAAAGAGTTAATGAAAAGATTAACTTTAGATATAAAAAAAAATATTCAAAATTATTTATTAAAATTTGATAAAATAAACAAAAATCATTTAAAAAAACATATCATTGATTTTATAACTCCTAAAATATTAGAATTAACTTTGAGAAAACCTATTATTATTCCTATTATTTTAACAATATAAAAAAAATTTAGTATAGTTAAAAGTTTAATTTTTTTTATATATTAAGTTATAATAATAATATAATTATGATTTTTTTAATATAAATTAGTTAATATAGATTATTAAAATAATAAAAAGAAAGTTTTGTTTTATATATGATAAAGAAGAAACAAAATATAAAAAAGCCTATTTTATTAAATAATTTTGTTATAAAAGTTCAAAATAGATATATTGATACAGAAAATCAAAAGAAAAAAAGAGAATGGTTTACAACAAATTTGGAATTTGTTTTTGAAAATGATGATTATTATATAAAAGAAGCAATAATTAAGTTTGATCATATTGATGATGATAATCCAGAATTTTTTTTACAACCAGGACAATTTATTAAAGTTTTTAATGGTAAGTTAAAATTTTGTGAGAATTGTAATGAAAAAAATATTTTAATAATTGATAAATTTCAACAAGAATACGAACGATAAATAAAAACTATCTTTTATAGGTGGTTTTTATTTTTTTATTTATTATATTTCGAATATTATATTTCAGAAAATTAAAAGGTTTTATAAAAATATGCCAGAATTACCAGAAGTAGAATCTACTATTATTAGTTTGAAACAAAAAATACTTGGAGACGTTATAAAAGAAATAAATATTTTTTATCCTCCTTCTTTCCAAAGTGTTTATAATTTAGAAGCGCTAAAAGATAAAAAAATTTTAGATATCCAAAGAAAAGGCAAATTTTTGTTATTTTTTTTAGAATCTGATTGGGTTTTAGTTGGTCATTTTAGAATGGAAGGGAAAATATATATTAATTTTTTAGATGAATGTCGACAATTGCATAAATATGAAAATTTTAGAATAATTTTAACAGAAAATAGAGTTTTACGATATTTTGATTTTCGTAAATTTGGTCGTTTTGTTTTATACAAAAAAGAAGATTATTTAATAGCTAGTGGTTTAAATCAATTAGCTTTAGATCCTTTTTTAATTGATTTCGAAAAATTTTTTCAAGTAATTAAAAAAAAGAAAATAGCTATTAAAAAAATTTTATTAGATCAAAAAATAATTTCAGGAATAGGGAATATTTATGCTAGTGAAATTTTATTTTTAGCTAAAATTAATCCAGAAACTTTATCTTGCGATCTCAATAAAGAACAAGTTAAAAATATTATATCAATATCTAAAAAAGTTTTGAAAAAAGCTATTGAATTCGGTGGAACTTCTATCAGCACTTTCGAAGCCGTAGGTAAAAGAGGTTCTTATCAACAAAAATTGTTAGTATATAGAAAAGATAAACAAAATTGTGTTTTTTGTTCAGAAGTTATCCAAAAAAAGAAGATAGGTGGAAGAAGCACTTATTTTTGCCCTCAATGTCAAAAAAATATTTTATAATTTTATATAAAAAAGAGGTGATTTTTTGTTATTTTTGGAAAAATTTAGTATACAAAATGATTTTTTTTTAACAGAACAAGAACAAAAAATTTTATTTTTTCTTTATCAACCTTTAACAGGGGCAAACGTTTTAGCACTTTATAATACTTTGTATTTTTTGAAAAAAACAACTAATTCTCAATTTAATTATAGTCATCAATTTTTATTTGATTTATTAAATATTGATGATGTTATTTTTACCAAATATAAAGAAAAACTCGAAGCGATAAATTTATTATCAACTTTTCAAAACGATAAAAAAGAAACAATTTATTTAATTAAAAAACCTTTAAATTATGATGAATTTTTACAAGACCCTATTTTGAGTCAATTTTTATTAAGCGAAGTAGGGGAAGAGATGTTTTTACAATTACAAAATTTATTTACCCCTCTTTTAAAAGAAAATATTATTTCGGAAAATTATAAAAATATTAGTAAAAATTTTTCTGATGTTTATTGTTTTCGTCGAATAGATGTTAAAAAAGATATTATTAAATTTTCTCATAAAACAAAAAATAATAGTAATTCTTTTTTTCAAAAATATTTTAATTATGAAGAATTCATGGATAAATTAACTCCTAAATTTAAAAAACCTTTTTTATTAGAGTGGAAAAATATAGAATATATAACAAAATTAAGTTTTATTTATGAAATTAACCCTGTTAAAATGGCTAAATTATATAAAGAATTTTTTCGTGATAACGAAGATAATAATGCAGATTTAAATAATTTTAAAATTTATATTAAAAACAAATATTTAAAAGATAATGTCCGATTAACCAAAGTAAATAAAAAAAATATAGATAACGAAGAAAACGAAATGATTTTTTATTTAAAAAATTCTCACCCTAATAGAATAATTAGTAATTTTATGAAAAATACTTATATTTGTTTCGATTTATACGATATAGCTTTTGAGTTAATCAAAAAAAATAATGTTGATATAGGGATTATTAACGCCTTATTTATGTATATTTTTAATAAAAAAAAGAAAGATGATAAATTTCCTACTTCTTATAATTATTTTAAAACTGTTTTAGATTCATGGATGAAAAAAGGAATTGTTACAGTAGAATCCGCTTATAATTTTTTAACAGAAGATAAACAATTTTGGAACGATAATAATAAATTTAATAATAAAAATCGTCCTCAATGGTTCGATAAAATGAGAAAAGATTTAGGTTTTAAAAATTAAAATAGGTGGTTATTTTTATTATGTGTTCTATTTTTGAATCAAATTTAAAAAAAATGAGAGATTTTATTCAAAAAAATAAAGAAACTAAAGATTTAAA
This sequence comes from Candidatus Phytoplasma luffae, assembly GCF_018024475.1. Lineage (GTDB taxonomy): Bacteria > Bacillota_I > Bacilli_A > Acholeplasmatales > Acholeplasmataceae > Phytoplasma > Phytoplasma luffae. The sequence goes on from NZ_CP054393.1 coordinate 720,663, forward strand.
AATGAAAGATGAAGAGGTTATTATAGTTTATAATTATTTACATAACAAAGATAAAAAAAATATTCCAGGTTATAAAATGGTTTTGAAAAAAACTCCTACTATTACTATAATATATCAAGCGACTCATGAATCTGAACAAATTGAATTTGAAAATGAATTATATCGAAAACATCTTTTTTTTAATCATAATTTCAATTTAGATAATTTTTTATTAGCGGATTTCAAAAAAGATTCAATCATAAGAAAGAAAGTTTTTACACATGTCAAAGATATAATTAAGAATTTTTCCAAAATAGAAAAAGGTTTGTATTTGTATGGCGGAATAGGAACAGGGAAAAGTTTTCTTTTAAAATGTTTAGCTAAAAATTTAATTGAAAAAAAAATTCCAATATTATTTATATATTTCCCAGACTTAGTAAGACAGTTTAAAAATATTTGGGCTAATAATGATATTATAGAAAAAAAAATACATTTATTAAAAAATATTTCTTGTTTATTTTTGGACGATTTAGGTTCTGAAAATATGAATATTTTATTTCGTGATGAAGTTTTATTACCTTTATTACATTATCGTTGTGAAAATAAAATGCCCACTTTTTTCAGTAGTAATTTTGATTTGGAAAGTTTAGATAAATATTTAAATTCTTTTACAGATTATAGCAACGGAATTAAAGCTTTCAAAATTATTTCAAAAATTAAACAAATGACTTTTTTATATAATTTAGATTTGTGAAAAAAATATTATTTTTTTATTGTTTAACAAAATATAAAAATAAATTATTTTTATCATAAATTATATATAATAATACTATATATTAAAGATACAAACGATATATTAAACGACAGAAGATATTTTCGTTATGAAAAAGTAAAAATATTCTGTTTTTTTATATAAAAAATATATAGTTAAAGATATTAAAGTTTTTTATTAAAAACGAAATAAATAATTATAAAAAAATATTTTTTAAATAATTAAAATTAGTATTTTTTATTTCATTTCTATATATTTATTAATTTTTTTAAATGAACGAAATGTTTATATAATAATTTTTATTTTTTAAATTTAACTGTTATAAAATAAATATTATATTTTGTGTGATTTAAGAAAATAAATAAAAATTATTATTGATAAATTTAAAAGAGAGTAAAAAATTGTTTAATGTACACAAATATAAATGAATTAAATAAAATCTTAAAAGAATTAGAAGATAAATCTATTGCAGAATTAAAAAAAATTTCTGATTTAAATAATTTAACTAAATTAGAAACAATTTATATAGGAAAAAATGGTTATTTTTTTGATATTTTGAAAAATGTAGATAAATTTGAAACCCAAACTCAAAAAGAAATGAAAAAAAGATTTTTTTTAATTAAACAAAAAATAAATAATTTATTTAAAGAAAAAAAATTTTTTTTAGAAAATGAAATTTTGAATCAAAGATTACAAAAAGAAGAAATAGATGTAACTATCCCTTCTTATAAATTTCCTCAAGGATGTAGCCATCCTTTGAACCAAACCATTCAACAAATAGAAAATTTTTTTTTAGGATTAGGTTATTCTCTTTATGAAGGTACAGAGATAGAGTCGGATCTTTATAATTTTGAATTATTAAATATCGGCAAAGAGCACCCTTCGAGAGATATGCAAGATTCTTTTTATTTAAATATTAACCCTGAGTTGTTATTGAGAACTCATACTTCAAGTTTTCAGATTCACAATATGTTAAAAAATAAAAATAAATCTTTAAAAATTATTTCTTCAGGTAAAGTTTATAGACGAGATAAAGACGATGATACTCATAGTCATCAATTCACTCAATTAGATGGTTTCGCTATCGGTCCAAAAGTTAATTTGATAGAATTAAAACAAACTATAGTATCTTTTATTCAACATATTTTTGGAGAAAAACAAGAATTACGCTTTCGCCCTTCTTACTTTCCTTTTACTAAGCCAAGTTTTGAAGTGGATTTAGTGATTACGAATAAAGATCAAAAAAAAGTTTATTTAGAAATTTTAGGCGCTGGATTGATGCATCCTCAAGTTTTATTAAATGGGGGTTTTGACAATTCTAAATATACTGGAATAGCTTTTGGTGTAGGTATCGAAAGAATTACTATGTTGAAATATAATATTCAAAATATTAGACATTTTTATAATAATGATATTCGTTTTTTAAACCAATTTATTTAAATGATATCCGATATGGATATATAAAAATTTAAGGATGTATTTAATAAATCATGATAATTACAGAAAAAATTTTGTTAGAATTTTTTTCTATCAATAATTATAATTGGAACGAATTAAAATCATTAGTTAACGATCATATAACTGAAATAGATAAAACATATAATTTTGAATTTGAACCATATTTAGTTATAGGAGAAATTATTGATTTTAAAAAAATTACTGGTACTAAAAAACTCTCTTTAGTGACTGTGAATATTAAAAATGATGTTTTGAATATTGTTTGTGGCGCTTCTAATTTAGAACAAGAAACAAAGAGGAAAGTAGTAGTTGCTTTAGCGGGTCATTATATAAAATCAACTAATACTTTGATTGAAAATAAAAATATTTTTGGTATAGATTCAAAAGGCATGCTTTGTTCTGCGGAAGAATTAGGTTTAGATCCAATTTTTTTAACAGAAGAAGAAAAAAAAGGTATTTTATTTTTAGATAATGAAGCTACTGTAGGGGCAAAATTTTCTGATTATCTAGTTTTGCAAGGCGGTTTATGGAAATTAAGTATAACACCAGATAGAGGCGATTTATTATCTTACTTAGGTTTTACTAAAGATTTAAAAATTTTATCTAATGATGTTAATAAATTACAATTTCATCATAATTTATCTCGACCGATTGAAAAAAATATTAAAAACCCTTTTGAAATTGAAATCATGAACGAAAATTGTTCAGAATATAATGTGCTTTATATTAAAAATATCGAAGTCAAACCATCACCTTTATGGTTAAGAAATTTACTTTTTATACATGAAATAACTTCGGTTAATAATATCATAGATATCACTAATTTATTGTTAATTAAATATGGTATTCCCATAGAAACGTTTGATGCTTCTAAATTAGATGAAAGAAAAATTCAAATCAGAAGCGCTCACAAAGAAGAAATATTTGTATGTTCTAACAATAAAAAATATAACCTAGATACGACAAATTTAGTAACAGTCAATAAAAATAATATTCTATCTTTAACAGGGATAATAAATTCTCAAAAAAATAACATTCATTCCCAAACAAAAGAAATTATTATAACTACTACTTTATTAAATTCTTTGAATATTTCGAAAACTTCTAAGAGGATGAATATAGAAAATGAAAAAACTGCACGTTTAGTTAAAGGTATTGATCCTTCTTTAACACAAAAAGTTTTAGATTATTTTGTTATTTTGTTAAAAAAAATAGAACCCAATTTAAAATTAAAAATATCTAACATTAAACATGTTCAAACTCAAAATTTAACGAATCCAGAAATTTATTTTTCTTTAGATGATTTATATAATAAAATAGGTATTTCTTTTTCTCAAAAAGAAGTAATAGATTTTTTAACTAGATTAGAATACGAAATACAAATAATAAATGATAATTGTTTAAAAGTAAAAGCACCTTCAAGACGTCATGATGTCAAAATACCAGAAGATGTTTTTTCTGATTTAGTTAGGGCTTATAGTTACAAAAAAATTCAACAATCAGAATTAATTAATTCTTCTCATGTTTTAATAGAGAATTCAAAAGAAAAAATATATCAAATAAAACATCTATTATCTATTTTAGGTTTTTTTGAAGTCATTAATTATAGTTTAGTGAATGAACAAATTTTTAATTTATTTCCGCATTCATCTGATTATATTAAAGTTATAAATCCTATTTCGCAAGAACAATTAATTTTAAGACAACATTTGGGCGGAAGCATTATTCAAAATTTGAGTTATAATCAAAAACATGACAATTATAATAATTCTTTTTTTGAAATAGGAAAAGTTTATTATCCTGAAAAAGAAAAATTACATTTATCGTTAGCTTTAAGTGGCTATTTAGGGAAAGAAAATTGGAGCAATTCTCATATAAAAAGTTCTTTTTTCGTCTTAAAAGGAATTTTAGAAAAAATAGGATTATTATTGGGTATTGATTTTCAATTTAAAAAAAGTTCTCTTTATTCTAATCTTCATCCTGGAAAACAAGCTGATATTTTATATCAAAATAAAAAAATTGGTTTCATTGGTGAACTTCATCCTTCTTTAGAAAAATTATATTCTTTAAAAACGAGTTTTATTGCGGAAATAGATTTAGAAAAATTATATTTAGAACATTCTAAAAAAAATATTTTTCAAAATATTTCTAAATTTCCTTCTATTATAAGAGACTTAAGTTTTTGGGTTTCTAAAAAATATTCTTTTGAAAACATTAAAAAAACTTTAATAGAAGATATGCCTGATTTTTTATTACAATGTGAACTTTTAGATATTTATGAATGCCCTAAAATATCTTCTGAAGAACATTCTTTAACTTTTAATTTTATTTTTAACGATCGAAATAAAAGTTTATCTCATATAATTGTTAACGAAATAATGCAAAAAATAGAAAATAAGATAAAAAAGATTTACAAAGTTAAAATAAGATAATATAATCTCATGTATGGAGAAAATAGTCATTGCGTAAAGGTATTGTAATTGAATTTTTAATAAAAGAATATGTTGTTGTGGATTTAGAAAAGAAAAACAAAATTCAAGCTCAACTCAAAGGGAAAATTAAAAATCATGATTCGCATAATCAAACAGATCAAACATTAAATTATTCTAAAATTAAAATTGGAGATCTAGTTTTGTATGAATCCAAAAATGATAAATTTTTAATTGATAGTATTTTACCACGAGCTAATTCTTTAGATAGACCTAATATTAGTAATATTACTCAAGTTTTTTTAGTGTTTTCTTTAAAAGAACCTAAATTTACATTTAAATTATTAGATAAATTTTTATTAATTTTGAAAAAAAATAAATTAAAAATTATTTTAATTTTTACTAAAATAGATTTAATAAATTTAAATGAATTAGCTTTATTTCAACAAAAAATATCTTATTATACAAAATTTTTTTCTATTCATTATATCGATAATAAAAAAAGAATAGGATTAACAAATTTATACCCCCTTTTAATTAATGAAATCACTATTTTAGCTGGTCAAACAGGCGTAGGAAAATCTAGTTTAATTAATGCTTTTACTTCTCTTAATTTAAAAACTCAAGAAATTTCTAAGCATTTAAATAGAGGAAAACATACTACTAAAAATTCTAAATTATTTTTTTTTCATGAAGGATATATCGCTGATACACCAGGATTTTCGAAATTAAATTTATTAAATTTAGAAGTAGAAGAGATTAAAAATTTATATGATGATTTTTTAATTTTTTCTGAAGAATGTTTTTTTAAAAATAGTTGTTTACATATTAACGAAGACAATTGCAAAGTCAAAGATGTTTATCAAAAAGGATTAATTTCTCCTATTCGTTATAAAAATTATGTTTCTTTTGTAGAAGAAATTAAAAAAAAGAAAAAAAAGAGATAATTTTCTATATTATGGCTAGTTATATATTTAAATAATTATTTTTAAATTAAAAAAAAGGTTTGAGTATGAAATTAGAAGAAATAAATCAAAGAAAGAAAAAAATTCGTAATTTTTCTATTATCGCACATATAGATCATGGAAAATCCACTTTAGCAGATAGAATTTTAGAAATGACAAATACCATTACTAAAAGAGAAATGAAAAATCAGATTTTGGATTCAATGGATTTAGAAAGAGAAAAAGGTATTACGATTAAATTAAATACTGTTTCTATTCATTATAAACATGATAATGAAGAATATATTATGAATTTAATTGACACTCCTGGACATATTGATTTTAATTACGAAGTTTCTCGTTCTTTAGCTGCTTGTGAAGGGGCTCTTTTGATAGTAGACGCAACACAAGGAATTCAAGCACAAACTTTAGCTAATGTTAATTTAGCTGTGGAAAATAATTTAAAAATAATTCCTATTTTAAATAAAGTAGATTTGCCTGCCGCAGATATCGAAAAAACTAAAAAAGATATTCAAGATAAACTTAATTTAGACTTAGAAAATATAATTATCGCAAGTGGAAAAACAGGATTAGGCGTTCCAGAAATTTTAAAAAGTATTGTTAAAAATATCAAACCTCCTAAAGGTGACGTCAATAAACCTTTACAAGCTTTAATTTTTGATTCTGTTTTTGATTCTTATAAAGGGGTTATGCCTTATATTAGAATTTTTAATGGAATGATTAAAAAAGGAGATAAAATTCGTTTTATTTCCAGCCAAGCTACATACGAAGTTATGGAAGTAGGGATATTCACCCCTAAACCTGTTAAAAAAGATTTTTTAGCAGTTGGAGATGTAGGTTATTTATACGCTTTTATCAAAAATATTGATGATGTAAGAGTAGGCGATACTATTACTTTAAGTCGTGATCATCAAGTTGCCGCTTTGCCAGGTTATCGTCAAGTTAATCCTGTTGTTTTTTGTGGTCTTTACCCTGCAGATTTAAAAAAATATAATCATTTAAAAGAAGCTTTACAAAAATTAAAATTAAATGATTCTTCTTTGGTTTACGAAAAAGAGAGTTCTAAAGTTTTAGGTATAGGTTTTAGAATTGGTTTTTTAGGACTTTTACATATGGAAATTACACAAGAAAGAATTATGAGAGAGTTTGATATTGAAATTATCATCACTGCTCCTTCTGTAATATTTCATATTTATCAACCGAATAATAAAAAAATTATTATTGATAACTTGTCTAATTGGCCTACTAATCAATTAATAGAACGTATAGAAGAGCCTTATATTAAAGCTTATATTACTTGTCCTGAAACTTATATCGGCGCAGTTATGGAAATTTCTCAAAATAAAAGAGGACAATTACAAGATATCCAATATTTATCTCATAATAAAGTGGTATTATATTATTTATTACCTTTGTCTGAAATAATTTATAATTATTTTGATAAATTGAAATCTTCTACTAAAGGTTATGCATCTTTTGATTATCAAATGGACCAGTATTACGAAAGTAAATTAAAAAAAGTAGATATCTTATTAAATTCAGAAATAGTAGAGGCTTTGTCATTTATTTGTCATGAAAGTTTTGCTTATTACAGAGGTAAAGCGATTTGTCAAAAATTAAAAGAACTTATTCCTAGACAAATGTTTGAAATAGTTATACAAGCGGCTTTAGGAAAAAAGATTATCACCAGAGAAACTATTAAAGCTATGAGAAAAAATGTTATTGATAAATGTTATGGCGGCGATGTAACTCGTAAAAAGAAATTATTAGAAAAACAAAAAAAAGGTAAAAAGAAAATGAAATCTTTAGGTAAAGTAATGTTGCCACAAAAAGCCTTTTTAGCGATTTTATCTAGTGGTGATAAATAAAAATAATTAATCTATTTTTTTAGAAAGGTCTTAATATGACAACCTTAATAAAATTAAAAAACATTTCCAAAGTTATAGATAATCGAATAATTTTAAATGATATTGATTTAGAAATTAAAGAAAATGAATTTGTAACTTTATTAGGACCTTCTGGATGTGGTAAAACTACAATTTTAAGAATTATTGGTGGTTTTGAAGATTTAAGTAAGGGTGATATTTTTTTTAATAACCAAAATATTACAAATGTTCCGCCACATAAAAGATTAATTAATACAGTTTTTCAAAAATATGCCTTATTTCCTCATTTAAATGTTTATGAAAATATCGCTTTCAGTTTAAGAATCAAAGATTTAAATAAAAAAGATAATAAAGAAAAAAAGAAATTAATAGAAGAGAGAGAAAAAGAATTAAAAAAAGTTACAGAAGAATATATAGAAAAAATAAATAAAATTAATTCTTTTAAAAAGTCAGAAAAAAAATCTTTTTTCCAATCTTTTAAATCTCTTTTTATAATTACTAATCCTGTTTTAAAAAAAATCCAAAAAGATTTTCAAAAAGAAAAAAACCAAATAAAACAAAAATACGCTCAAAAATTATTAATTTTGCAAAAAAACATGCTATCTCCTAAACAAAAAGAAGATTTTATTAGAAAAAAAGTATTATATTATTTAAAGTTAGTAGGGTTAGAAGGTTTAGAAAAAAGAAGTATCGATAAATTATCAGGCGGCGAACAACAAAGAGTGGCTATAAGCAGAGCTTTAATCAACGAACCTAAAGTTTTGTTATTAGACGAACCTTTAGCAGCTTTAGATTTGAAATTAAGAAAAGAAATGCAATTCGAATTAAAAAAAATTCAAAGACTTTCAGGAATTACTTTTATTTTTGTAACTCATGATCAAGAAGAAGCTTTGAGTATAAGCGACAAAATAGTTGTTATCAATAAAGGTCAAATTCAACAAATTGGAACTCCTGAAGATATTTATAACGAACCAGAAAATAAATTTATAGCTCAATTTATAGGTGAATCTAATTTAATTTCTGGTTATATGAAAAAAGATTTTTTAGTTTGTTTTGATGACAAAGAATTAGAATGTGTTGACTCAGGTTTTAAGTCGAATCAAAAAGTAGATATTGTAATTCGCCCAGAAGATATTGATATAACTTCTTTAGATAAATGTTTGTTTGAAGGAGTTGTTGAATATATTTTATTTAAAGGTGTTCATTGGGAAGTGATTGTGAAAACTAAATATCGTGAATATATTATTCATACTACTGATTTTGTTAATAAAAAAACTAAAGTAGGTATTAGTTTTAATCGCGAAGATATACATGTGATGGAAATATGGTGATCTAAATTGTATTTTGCTCTGAATTCTAATAAAAAAAGTAATTTTTATAAATATTTAATTATACCTTATTTTGGTATTCTTATTTCATTAATTATAATACCTATTTTAGTTGTTTTTATTGATTCTATTCAAAAACCTAATCCTGAACATATTTTTAAAGTTTCTTTCACTTTAGAATATTATTATAACTTTTATACTATTAATTATTTTGTTTATATTTTATTGCGCTCTATTGCAATAACTATCGTATCTACTTTTTTTTTAATTCTGATAGCTTATCCTTTAGCTTATATAGTTTATAAATGTAATTATGCCATTCAATCTATTTTAGTTTTGTTAATAAATGGAACTATGTGGATTAATATGATTTTAAAAATTCAATCCTTAATACAAATTTTTACTTTGATAGATGATTTTTTCGGTATTAGAATATTAGAAACTAATTCGGCAATGATTATTGGTTTTGTTTATGTTTTTCTTCCTTATATTTTTTTATCTATTTTTTTAATTATTTCTAAAATTGATTCTCTTTGGATAGAATCTGCCCAAGATTTAGGAGCGAACAATAAGCAAATTTTTACTAAAATTATTTTCCCTTTATCTATTCCAGGTTTAGCCACGGGTGTGATTTTAATTTCTTTACAAATTGTTACTAATTTAGCGGTACCGAAATATTTAGGACCAACTAACACTACAGTAATTGGTGAATTGATAGAAAATCAAACTTTTTTAAATGGTGATATAAAAAGTGCTTCTGCTATCGCCATCAATTTAAGTTTTTTAATTTTTTGTATTTTATTTTTCTGTAAAAAAACAATTAAAAAAATTTAGAAAAGGATTATAAAAAAAGATAAATGATATGTTTAAAATAAATATTAAAAAAATATCTATTTTTTATTTATTTTTGATAATTATATTTATTTATTTGCCTATAATTTCTTTAATTGTTTTTTCTTTTAACGAAACAGAAGGGCGTATTTCTTCTTTAATTCACTTTCATAAATTCGGTTTAAAGTGGTATTATAAAATTTTTACAGATGAAGCTATTAAATCATCTATCTTTGTTACTTTTCAAATCGCTTTTTTATCAACTATTATTTCCACTATTTTAGGAACTTTGGCTTCTATTTCTTTAATGAGTTATAAAAAAAAGTGGCGTCAATTTATTTTAGATACTAATCAAATTTCTATTATTATCCCTGATATTATAAACGCTTTGGCTTTGTTCGTTTTATTCAGTTTTATTCATTTAAGTAGTGGTTTTTGGAGAATGTTATTAGCTCATATTTCTTTTAGTACTCCTTTCGTTTTGGTTTGCATTTATACTAAATGTTGTTTTTTAAAAAAAGATTTAATAGAAGCTTCTTATGATTTAGGAGCTACCCCTTCGAAAACCTTTTTTAAAATTATTTTACCACAATTAAAAAGCGCTATATTAGCTGGCGCCGGTATCGCTTTTTCATTATCTTTTGATGATTATATTATTTCTTATTTTACTGGTGGGTCCGATTATCAAAATATATCCGCTTATATTTATAGTTTAAAAGGGAATATCAATCCTACTATTAATGCTTTATCATCTGTTTTGATTTCAATTATTTTTATAAAAATAATATTTGAATTTATTAAATTAAAAAAAAGATTATAACTGAAAATGACTAAAAAAATATTTTTTTTTATTATTTTAATTTTGTGTTTTTGTTCTATTACTTTGATATTAATAGCAAAAAAAATAAAAAATGATAAAAATAAACCTACCACCATTACATTACTTAATTGGAGTGAATATATTAAACCAGAACTTATACAAGAATTTAACAAAGAATATTCAGGTCGATTTGTTTTAAAACAAATATTTTTGTCTTCTAATGAATTGGCTATTAATAAAATTAAATCTGGTAATAAATATGATATAGCTATTTTAAGTGAATACGCTATTGAACAATTAAAAAGTAATGATTTAGAAAAAATTGATATTCAAAGATTAAATAATGATTTAAAAGAGGATAACGGAAAAACAAATGATCTAAAGTTCACCTCTAATTTTAAAAACATAAAACAAAAAAAAGATGAAACAGAACAATCGGATATATGGGAATACAATATTCCTTATTTATGGGGTAAATTGGGTTTTTTGTATAATGAAAATAAATTAGGAGAAATTAAATCATTACAACAATTAAAAAAAATATTAGAAAATCCTGAACATAAAGTAGCTTTATACAATAATCCCTTCGAAGTTATGTTTGTAGGATTAAAAATGACAGAAGGAGATATTAGCGTTAATTCGAAAGATGATATTCAAAAATCTAAAGAATATTTATTAGACCTTAAAAAAAATAACCCTAATTTATATTTTGTGACCGATTCATTATTGGATAGAATGAAAATACCTGGCAAAGAACATTATGATATTGTTGTTTCTTATTCAGGAGACGCAAGATATTTAACAAGAGAAAATAAAAATTTAAAATATTATCATTTTAAAAAAGAAGAACAAAAGAAAACTGGAACCAATATTTGGTTTGACGGAATAGTTTTCCCAAAAGAAAGTAACAAAGAAGGTTCTTACAAATTTATTAATTTTTTATTAAAAAAAGAAAATAACGAAAAAAATATTAAGTTTTTAGATTATAATTCTCCTTATTCAGGAGAAAATGATGATGATTTATGTAAAATTGACGAAAACGACAAAATATATAAATACAATAAAGAGATTAAAAAAGAAATAGCTAACGCTTGGAACGAAATTTATACTTATCGAGATCCTAAAGATAAATATTTAATTTTTTTAAGTATTTTTATTTTATTCTTTTATGGTTTTTTCTATTTTATTTTAAAAAAATAATTTTTTTATTTTTTTTATTATTAAAATTATATACTTTGTTAAAAAAATAATTATCATTTTAAATATATGAGTCGCAGTATTTTAAAAATTTTAGATACTTTGTTTTAAAATTTTTTAAGACTGAATTATGAGATAAATATCGTTTGAACTAAAATTTTCAACAAAATTACTCTTTTTGAATATAAATGGACTAATGCTAAAATTAATTTAAAAATTGTTAAACAATTATAACAAAAAAAGAACATTTAGAAAAATTACATATTTTGCGCTGTTCCGTTTTTTTGGATATATTTTGATTTTAAAATTGTTCTTTAAAACTTAAAATTAAGTAGATAATTTCATATCTTTTCAAACTAACAAAGTTGTTTTTAATTAAATTAAAAAGTGTCTAAAGTTTTTTAATAATTTGCTAGTTTCAAAAGATATTTTTTTCAATATTTTACCCTTCCATATATATAGTTAGGTAAAAAAAGTTAAAAAGGTGTCTACAAAATAAAAAGAAAATAATCTTTTATATAATTTTAACATTTTTCTTAAAAAAAGGGTGCAGAAAAGTAACCTTTTTTATAAGGTTATATTATTTATGTAAATTTAACTAATAATTTATCTAAGAGTTTGAAAATATTGTAAAGGGGATAAATTATTTAATTTAGTTAAAAGCCATTTATGATTCCAAAAAGAAGGAAATTGATTAATTATTTTTGTGATTTTTGGAATTGTTTTTTGAAATAAAAAAGGATGACGATGATATAAAATACTTTTCATTTGGCCGAACAGATTTTCAATTACTGCGTTATCACGTGGAGTGGCTTTGCGGGACATGCTGAGGTATTCCAAAACTTTAGACACTTTTTGTTTTTTAAAATTTATTTAAGGCTAACTATTAAGTTAGTCTTTTTTTATTCTCTAAGAATAAAATTAATTTTCATATCTTTTCTAAAAACGTTTTTAGAAAGGGATTAAATGTTAAGAAAAAAATTATTTAAAGATTTTTTAAAAAATAAAAAGAATTTAGAAATAAGAGATCAATTAATTGATCTTCATTTGCCATTAATAAATAAAATTGTTGGTAAATTTAAATATTATCCTAAATTGCTCCAAAAACAAGATTTATATCAAGAAGGAGTTTTAGGATTAACGAAAGCCCTAAGTAATTACCAAGATTTAGGTTATGACTTTATCGCCTATGCAAAACCAACAATTAAATCTGAAATCAATGAACTAATAAGAAAAAGTTATTCTCCTTCAATCCCACAAAAATCTACTAAACCAAACAATATTAGTTTTCAAGAAGAAAAATATCAACCTTATAAAATCAGCAACCCCAATCCTCATCAATTATGGTTAAAACAAACAAATCACGAATGTTTGTTAAAAAAACTAAAAAAGAAATTAAGTAAAACAGGATTTAATATTATTTGTTTAAGTTTTGGTATCACTTTAGACAACATCAACGAAACTTATCAACGACCTCATACCAACCAAGAGATCGCGCTAAAAATAAATTTAAAACTTCAAACAATAATCAACATCAAAAAAATAGCTATTCTAAAATTAAAACCTAAAAAACCAATGGAGAAATAAAAAAATGTTAAATAAAGTTCAATTAATCGGCCGCATCACTAACGCCCTAGAATCACAATACATTCATATTAATAATGAACAAATCACAAAAATTGATTTCAACTTAGCTATCAACAATAAAGATAAAGTTCAATTCATCCACTGTGTTGCCTTTCGTAATCAAGCAGAAAACATGAGTAAATATTTACACAAAGGTTCAAAAATATATATAGAAGGAACATTATCTATTCAAAAATACACTAATAACGAAAACCAAAACAAAACCAATACTAAAGTTATTTTAAACAATGTTATCTTTTTAGATAATAACCCCCCAACCCAAAATTAAAAAGGAGTCACTAAAATGACAAAAAAAGAATTAATCAAAACTATCGCAGTAATGCATAAAACTTCGGTTACTCAAACCCAAGATTTTTACAACTCGTTCGAAAATGCTTTAATCAAAGCAATCACATCCAACGAAGAAGTGGTATTATCACCTTCAATTGGCAAATTCATCTTAAAATCAAGAAAAGCCCGCGTGGGAAGAAACCCCCAAACAGGTAAAAAACTCAAAATCCCTACAAAAACTGTGGTAAATTTTAAACTTTCTAAAACTATTAAAGATGAAGTCAAAAACCTTAAATTAAAATAAGGAGAATAAATTATGTTTATTTTTTCATTATTTGCAACAATTAGCAATTTTATCTTAAATTACTCTAAAGGATTTAGCACTACCGAAATCCTTGAACGAAGAATAGACGGAATCCAAACAACGATTTTCACTATTCTTATTGTCTCTGGTTTCAAACCTATTTTTAAATTAATTGCAAATATTTTGATTTTCGTCAAAGATTTGATTTTAGGCCTCTTTTTCCCCAACAAAAAACTCCAAAATTTAGAAATCCAAAACGCCAAACAAGAATATTTAGAAAAACAGTTATTAAAAAAACTAGATAAAATAAATGAAAACCAAGAAAAACTCCAATCCCAATTAGAAGTGCAAAAAGTAAAAGTTGCTCATTGGCAAGAGAAAAAAGCAAGAAAAAAAATACTAAAATTAAAAAACAACAACAAACCTCACGGAAAGGAAAATGAAAATGAATGAACTTAATTTCGCCATTGGATTTATCGTTGGCGCCCTATTCGCAACTGCTTTAATGTTTATTATCAAAAAAATCTTTTTTAATTTTTTTCCATTACCAGAAATTAATAAAACAGATGAAACTAAAAAAGATAACAAACCCAATAAATCATCTTCAATTATTCCAAACCCAAATAACAATTCAAAAGAAAAAAATAATTTAGAAAGTGAAAATAATTAAATGAAAATTAATAATTTAAACCAACGAACTTCTGAGTGGTATAATCATCGCAAAAAATATATCAATGCCTCTGAAATAGGAAGTATTACAGGAAATGACAAATTTAGAAGTTTAGAACAATTAATACATGACAAAATATTTGGAACAACATTTACAAGCAATAAATTCACCGAACACGGCAACAAAACCGAACCCCTAGCGAGAACTTTTTTTGAAAAAATAACTAATCTAAAATTCCCTGATACCATCTTTACTGATGATACTTTAGATATGTTTTCTGCAAGTCTTGACGGTTATAACGAACAAACCAACACTTTATTAGAAATTAAATGTCCTTATGTAGATGAAAATAACAACATCTCCTCTACTTGGAATGGTTTCTTTTCACATAAAAAAATCCCTTCTAATTACTGGGCGCAAGTTCAATGTCAATTATATTGTTCTCAATCTAAATTCGCTTATTTCTTTGTTTATTTTAATGACACTAATTATCATGTTGTTAGGGTTTATCAAGATAATAATTTTATTAACCAAATGATTGCAGACGGCAAAAAGTATTTAGAATTATTAAAACTCAATAAACAAGAATTACAACAGACAACTTATTTAAAAAAATTAAGTAAATTTAAAATATAAAAAAAAGAAAGGAAACTAAAAATGAAAATCCAAAAAAACCAAAAATAATTATTAAGAAAAAAACAATTTAGAAAGTAACAAAGAAATAAATAATTAATACAAAGGAGAAAAAACATGTCAAAAAAAATAATTATCACTAAAAAACCAAATAAAAAATTAACCAAAACCCAAAACCCAAATCAAAAAATATCAATCCCAGAAACAAAAAAACTCAATCATCACATTTCACCCCCAACTCCTAATATCAATAAACTAAATTTATTAAAAATAATTACTTATTTAACTATCATTTTATATTTTATTTTACATGTCAACGTTATTTATTACCAAAACCAAATCCCTTGGTTAACAACAGGAATCAATAATTTTATTGATTTAATTAAAACAATTTTTTCAGGAGGAAACAAATAATGAAAACACAAAATAAAAATAAAATATTAATTATCATAACATTTGTAATTGTTCTATTTTTCTCAATTATCTCAATTTATGCTTTAAACGATTACTTTAACAAACAAAGAAAAGAAAAAATAAATTTAATAAATGATTTTCCTATTTTCACTGTTGAACGAACGGGTGGCAACAACGAAAATCAAATACTTTTGCCGATTTCAATTCCTAACTTAAGCCAAAAAAAATACAATCACTTAATTACTATCGAACACGAAGCAATCCTTAACTCAAATGGAATAGATATTTCAATACCCTTATATTTAAAATTATCAACCCAATATAACACTAACCAATCCTTTAACAACCCAGAAAAATATTTAAACATAAGCCTCAAAGTTAATAACAATGATTATGACGACACAAAACGTCCCCAAATGATATTAAACGACAAAGGTATTGGAATTATTAAAATTCAAATTAGCATCGAACAAAAAGAAATCATCAATTCCAAAAACCCTCAATTAGAATTAATTTGTGATTACGAATTAGTCGATTCCCAAGGTAAATCTTTCGAAGGCGGAAATCAAACTATCGAAAACAAAATTGCTCAATTAGCAAAATAAAATATTAAAAGACTAAACAAAATTTGTATTAGTCTTTTTTTATTTTTCAGAAAGGTATTAATATGAAAATGAATATTAAAAAAAATCAAAATAAAAATTTAAATCCAACTAATTTAATAATAATCATTATAACATCTATCATTTTATTTTTAGGAATTCAAGTTTGGATCCACCATCAAGCTTTAATCGAAAATCAAACCCAAATCCTAAATCATCATAAAAGATTAGAAACCCAAAACAAAACTAACCAAGAAACTAAAAAATATTTAGAAGACCAAATAACTAAAAATAATTCATCACCAGAAAAAATTCAAACTTTTTCTTCATCAGAATTACAAGAAAAAACAATAATCCCGAACGATAACCAAGAAGAATTATTATTTAAACCTTCTAACAACAATAAATTCCCAGGATTCAACCAACTAATCGGTTTCAAAGAAGAAAAACAAGCATTAGATGGATTTATTGATTATCTCAACAACAAAGAAAACTACAAAAATATTGGAGAAATCGAATCTCCTCTAGGTATTTTAATGTATGGAGCCCCTGGAACAGGAAAAACCACTCTCGCAAGATCCTTAGCCAAAGAAACTAATTTACCCTTCTTTGAAGTAAGCAGCTCTTTATTCTCACAAAAATACAAAGGTATCGCCCCTCAATTAGTCAAAGATTTATTTATGACAGCTCGCGAAGAAGCAGCCCAAAACAATGGCGCAATCATCTTTTTAGATGAATGCGAAACTATCTTTACTGATTTAAGCACTTTAGAAACTGATTCAGAAATTGCCAATGTTGTGAATCAATTCAAAACTGAATTGACATCTTTTAAAAACAACCCTGAAAAACCTATTTTCATCATTGGAGCTACAAACCACATTAACCAAATCGATGATGCCATCAAATCAAGATTCACTTACAATATCGAAGTCAAACCAGGCAACAAAGAAGAAAGAAAACAATTCCTAGAATTTTTAATCAACAAACGTAAAAACCCTTATAGTGAAGAAGCCAAACAATACTTATATGAAGTCATTAACGAAGCTTTAGAAATATTACCGCCAAACCATCAATTCAAACAAGCCAATCGTACTTTGGAAAACCTCTTAAAAACAACAGTAACAATCTTTGCGAAAAACAGAGGTCAAGGTGAAACTAGAAGAAATGAAATCAACAAAGAAGATTTAAAACAAGCATATAAAATGATAATTTCCCCTAATATAAATATATTAGACCAAATAGAAAAAAACCAAAAAGGAGATGAATAATATATGTTAACACCATTTGACTTAATCAAAGGATTTTTATCATTTAAATCTTATTTCACCTGGTTTTTAATAGCCACTACCATCTTTAGTCTATTTGTTTTCTTTAAAAGAAAACTTTCACCCACTCAACAATCAACAACATCATGGAAAGGCTATTTAACTTATTTTTTAATTATAATTGGTATTTTAAGTTTCATTTATTTATGTTTCTTTCATAAAACAGAACCATCATCTAAATATGCAGGGCAATTAGTCAATAAAATCGACAAAGCCATCGATAAATACGAAAATACAATAAATAATTACAAAGGATTAAAAACTAATTGGGAAAGTGAATTAAAAAAATGTGAAGATGAATTAAAAGAACTCTACAATGCCCAAGAATCCTCCCAAAAACAAAAAGAACAAATCCATGAATTGTTAGAACAAAATGAAACAAAAATTAAAGAAATAAAAGAACAATTAAAAAACACAACAGGTAACATCACTATCTTAAAAGGCAAGCTAACTCAGTTAGAAAAAGATAAAGATGCCAAAGAAAAAGAAATTAAACAAAAACAAGAAGAAGAAAAATTAGCTTCTCCTGATGATAAAATTAGATTAAGAGCACAAATTGAAAAACTCCAAAATGAAGTAATAAAAATAGTTGGTGAAATCGGCAAAATCAACGTTCAAATTGGCATATTAGAAAGTGACCAAAAATTATACAAAAGTAGGTTAAAGGATTCTAAAGAATCCAAACAAGATTTAGAAAAACGATATAAAAATGCTGAATTACAATATAAAGATTTAATTATTTCTGGATTAAAAGAAATCTATGACATTACCTCGGCCGAGGAATAAATAAAAATAAGGAGTAATATATAATGTTAATAAAAAATAAATTACATCTTTTACCATTTTTTTTAATGAGTTGTTTAGGATTGTTTATCTTAATCACTATTAATCCAGTTATGGCAATGGATCCAAACCTTCCAGGAACTAGTAGTAATCAACCTGCTCATCAGAACTTCACCATTGAAGAAAACATAATTAATTTAAAACAAAAAATTTATTATAATGCAACCAAAATAACAAACATAGATAAAGCATTACAAGGAAGTATCACTGATGATGACAAAACAAATCTCTTAAAATTAAAAGAAAATCACAAAAGATTAATTGATAATCAAAAAGAACAATTAAAAACTTATAAAAACCTTTTAAAAAATTTAAATGATGAAGATAACTAAAATATTATCAACATAAAAATTATCTTATTTTGATTTATAAGACCCTTGAAAAGGTCTTTTTGGAACCATAATTATAAAATAATTAGACTCTTTAAATAAGAGTCTTTTTTTATTTCTATTAATATTAATAAGAAATGAATATCTTTATTAAATAAAAAAACAAAGGAGTTCAAGTAGTTTTAGTGAATTACATTAAAGTTTGGACCAATTAGAAAAAACATTAGATGAAGTTAGAAAACAATTAAATAATCGATTTGCTACCATGTTCGAAAACTTCGATAAATTAGATAAAAACATTGCTGAATTAGATAAAACAAGTAATAAAGCAGAGGATAAAATCGATGAAAACCAAAAATAAACCAAAAAAAGGAGGTAACCAATTATGTCAAAATCAATCAAAATTCCCTTTATCTAAATATTTCATCATTATTTATTTATTATTATTTTTAATTTGTTGTCCTTCTATCTCCGCTCATCCTTATTTTCATCATCAATCTAAATCAAAAATAAAACTATCTGACTACCAAACCCTTCAACAAGAATGGTTAGCCACTCAACCCAAAATGAAAAGATATGACATTCCTGTTTTATCCAAAGAAAGCATCCCTGATATCTTAAAATATTTTAATATCAAAGCTTATCTTTATGATATTTAAACTCCCTCCTACAATCCTTATGATTACACTTTCTTCGACGCTAAACTCAAAAACCCTCCTTCAGGTTTAATTGGGGCTTATTTCAAACCAAGACATAACCCTTTTAATATCAAATATCCTGATGAAGATGATGAATTCACCTTAGAAGAACTCCTTGATTACGGAATAGCCATCAAAGAAGCCTTTGTCTTTTGGGATACAAAACAAAAACCTCAAGAAGAAAATGTAAATATAGAATTAATAATAATTGAAATGTTTGCTGACCAAAACAAAGAAGAAGCAATTAATAATTATTTAATCAAAAACAACATCATTAAAGAACCAAAACTAATTAAACTAGGTTGTTATAACGCAACACCTCATACTGGATTAGTATTGCCTTTACCTTTTGGAAAATTTTTATTTGAATTTGAAATTGATGCCATTTATTTTGATGACGGCATAAGGTTATTATCTGAAAATCGAAATATACAATCTCTAAGAAACCGATTAGAATGGAAACAAGAATTTCTACAAGAAGTTATAATAAAACAAAATTCATGTGAAGATACACATTTCAAAACTGTCTATCAAGAAAGCATTAATGAAATTAATGAAAGCATCAATCAAATAAAAGAAGATATTATTAAATCTCAATCATATACTATCGAAGACTTAACAAAACTCTCAAATGGTGCCAAAAACATCTATCTTTTCTTCCTTAATGTTCAAAAAAGAAAAAAAATTATTGAACTCCCTGACTCTTTAGACCCTTATCAAACTATCCGAGATTGGAAAAGAGAAAACAACCTTTATACTTTCCCTCCTTTAATAAAAGAAAGTGAATATAAAGAAGAAACAGAAAAGCGAAATTGGGATATTGAAATAACTTCTCCTTCTTATAAAAAAATAGATATTCCTTTTCAAATTAAAAAAATATTCCAATGTTTAGAAACTGATGATTGTATTTATTTTGTAGTTTGTAATGATACACTCCAAATTAAACTCGCCGAACAATATCGTAATGCTTATATAAATTGGTTAAAGCAATGTTACATTCAATATGGATGTTCTTATTCAGCTCAAGAAATAAGAAATAAATTTGGAAAAACATCGAGAATTATTTATGATGAAAACGGAAATACATGTTGGTATCAATATGTCCCAGGTTTTTTCTCTGATGATTGGATTGTTAATGGTCATAATTGTGTTGGTAATTCTAATATTTTTTATAATTTTTATAACACCACTCCCCCACCCAAAAGAATTGAATTAAGCTTTAAATAACAATTTAAAAGACTCTCTTGTAGAGTCTTTTTTTATTATCTAAAACCCAATTAAAGGAGAAAAAAATGAAACTTATAGTTTTTGAAGGACTAGATGGTAGCGGCAAAACAACTTTAATTCAAGAATTACAACAAAAACTAAAAAAACAAAAAATAAATAATAAAATTTATCAAGGTTTAGGAAGTAGTTCTATTGGAACAGAAATAAGAAATTTATTTTTAAATTATAACCAAGTTGATTACATTACTCGTTTTTATCTTAGCATCACTAATATGGCTCAAATCCAAAAAGAACTCATCTATCCTCATTTAAAACAAAATCAACTCATAATCTTAGACCGTTGGTTACCATCAACATATGCCTACCAATTATTTCCTTATCTTAAACAAACAAAATCTTGTTTCGATTTAAAAGAAATTTTTGATATCACTCATAAAAAATTATTTATTAAACCTCATTTATTAATTTATCTAGATATTAATCCTCTTATTGGTAAAGAAAGAAAACAAACCCAAAAAAACCATCAATTAGATATTATCGAACAAAAATCCTTAACTTATCACCAAACTGTCCATAAAGGTTATTATCATTATTTAACTCATTATCAAAACAATAAACAATTAATTCTAAATGGTATTGATTCCCTTCAATCAAATGTTACTAAAATTATGAAATTAATAAGAGATATAAAATGAAAAAAATCATAAAGAAAAAATGTCAAAACGGTAATTTATATATCTATTTTCGCAACGGCAAAATCAAAACAATTCATAAAGATGGAATTATTACTTGGCGTACTAAAAAAATCTATTAAAACAAACCAAAGACCCTCAAAAAGGGTCTTTTTTATTTAGAAAGGAATTTAAAAATGTTAACTAACCAAGAATTTATTAATATCAACCAATTAAATACCAACTCAAAATCAGTTCAAATCATAAAGCTTATTTTCAACAAAGCAACTTTGAATCTTACTATTGATAAATATATGAAAAGTAATCACATTCAATTAAATCATTATTTCGAAACCAACAACTTTTGTTCCCAATCCCAAAAATCAATTCGCGGAAAAATTAACGAATACCTGATTTTGCTTTATTTAAACCATAAAGGAATTAAATGTTTATATCCTAAATCATATTTATTTTTCATCCCCGACATCAAATTCGACTTGGTTTTATTCACACAAACCAAACGCATTATCGCCTTCAATTTCAAAACTTGCCTTCGTGAACGATACAAACAAGCCATCATTGAAGCACAACAACTAAAAAAACTAGACACTCGTTTTGAATATTATTTATTAACAAACGATGAAGTTGAAACTCAAAAACTCAATAATAAAATTAAAAACGGTAAAGTACAGTCAATTAATAAAGTAATTAATTTATTTTCTGATAATGCTAATCTCTTCTTAAAAACCTTACTAATGAATGAATTCATCACTTTTCCCAATATTAATTTAATTAAAAAGAAGGAGTTAAATAAAAATGTTAACTAACGAACACCAAGCCTTAATTCAAATTATTAATTACATCGAAAAAGGGGAGTGGAACAAATTAAAACTTTATTGTCAAATAATCAACCCTAAATATTTAACCAAATCCAATCACCAAAAAATATATAACGCTTTAAAATATTTATATTTAGAAAAAAAATCAACTCATCCTTGGGATAAAATCAAAACCAAAGAGACAATTATTAAAGAATTACTAACTTATCTTCAAACTCATTATCCTCAAGAAAATTTTAATAATGAATCTTTGATGTTTTTAAACAATAATAATATCCATAATGAACATCTTTTAGAAAATTTAAAACATACTTATACCCAAGAAACTTTATTTCAACAATTAATAAAAACAATCAACCCTTCTTTTGATAATCAAGATCTTTATCATAAGCATTTATACTACCAAGAAATCTTTGATAAATTAAGAAATTTTATTAATCTTATCCCAAACAAAAAAGATAAAACTTTATTAACCTTGAACCAAATGACAAAACTTTATCCCGAAGTCTTTGAAACCGACAACATTTCCAAACAAAAAATCCAAGAAGAATATTATCGTTTATCAGACACTTTCAAAGGATTAAACCAAGCCACTAAAGGGTTCAAAAAAGGTCAAATCATCACCATTGGAGGCTATACTGGTTTAGGTAAAACATCTTTTATCTATAATCTTCTTTTAGATTTAGCCAAAACTAAATACCAAGAAAACCAACATTATCCTTATATGTTGGTTTTTTCTTTTGAAATGACTTCAGAAGAAAACCTAAATCGTTTATTATCTAATCAAACTCAAATTCCTTTAGATGTTATTTTAGATAAAAATTTTGATAATATCACACAACAACACTATACGAAAAAGATGATACAAGCAAAACAATTTTTTACTAATATCAACTTATCTTTTAGTTATGACCAAGAAAAAAATATTAATTATATTGTTGATTTATTGTATCGTCTTCATTTAGAATCCAAAATAGAAATTGTAGTCATTGATCACCTTCAAATCACAAAAGCGAGTAATAAAATGGATAATGACCGTTTAGCCATTGATGAAATCATGACCAAAATTAAAGAAATCGCCATCGAATTAAAAATTGTCATTATCATTTTATCTCAATTTTCAAGAGATACTTATTCTAATTATAACGGAAAATCCCCAGAAATCACCGCACTAAAAGGCTCTGGCGGAATTGAAACCAATTCCGACATAGTATTAATTATGTCTGAATTTAACCCAAATATTAAAAAAAATACCACCAAACCCCTAAATATCTATACTTCAACCTTAAATCAACTATATTTAGAAGCTGATGACAATGATAATCAAAAAATAATTGAAGTAAATATTAAAAAAAATCGCAGCGGAACTAAAAAAACTTTAGTCTATCATTTTAAAATGACAACTCAAACTTTTCAAGAAGTAGGTTATGTTTTACCTTACCAAATAGAAGATTTTTAAGGAGTAAAAAAATGAATAATCAAGAAAAAATTAACTACATCAAAACTAATTTCCCCATGATAGTTTTATTAAAAAAATTAAACATCCTCCCATCAAACTTCAACAGCAAATATCGTTTTCCTTGTCCCATCCATCAAGGTCTAAATCCAACAACTTGTCATATAAATGATAACAATAACATTCACTGTTGGAAATGTTGTCGCGATTTTGACATTATTGATGTTTATAAAGAAATTCGTGGAATCACAAACTTTAACGATGCAGTCAAAAAGATTTTAAATTTTATGCATTCTCAAAAATTTGAAATCTTAACAAATAAAGAAAAAACTAACACCTCAATATCCTCCAACCCTTTCAAATTACAATATCATCCTCCCAAACCCCATAACCCAATAGATGAAACAGAAATTAATATCAAAAAAACACAATTATTCAAAGAAATATCTCCCTTATTTAATCAAATAAGAGATTATTATAATTATTTGTTAACATCCAATCAAAATGATGAAAGGAAAATAGGATTAGATTATTTAACACAAAAGCGCCAATTAAATTTAGAAACAATTAAAGAATTTAAATTAGGTTATGCTCCATTATCAAATAAACCATTATCTTTTAGATTAATCAATTTCTTAAAAAAGAAAAATGTTAATATTGATAAATTAGTAGAATATGGTTTTATCAAAGAAAAAACTAATTTCAAAGGAAAAAAATATTATCATGATACTTTTCATGGTTCTATCATTATCCCGATTGAAAATGGATATGCTAAAACATTTCACTTTTATCAAAACCATTTTTGCGATACTAGCTATTTTCAACCCAAATATCAATCTCTTAATAATTTCAGCCAAACCCCCACTTTTCATTTTAGTTATCGTTTCTTTGAAGCATTCCCTTGCATTAAACAAACTAAAATTATGATTGTTCATGAAGGCTTTTTTGATGTCATTAGTTGTTGGCAAAATGGAATTAAAAACGTTGTGGGATTAATTTGTGTCACACAATTATTTTCTCAAACACAAATAGACATTCTTAAAAAAGAAAATATTAAAATCATTATTGCCTTAGACAATGACGAAACAGGAAAAAAACGTAGTGAATTATTAGGTGAACAATTAAAAAAAGAAAATATTATCTATGAAATTAGACACATTTTACCACCTTATAATCAAACTTGTAAAGATGTCGATGATTTATTTAAACAATATGGAATCCAAGCTTATCAAAAATGTTTCTTAGACCCATATATTTCTTACGAAGCGGCCAAAAAGAAACAAATAGTAGATTTAGCTATATATTACTTTGGCAAAGATAAAGTAGAAGTAATTAACGAATAATTTATTAATTAATTTAAAAAAAGGAGAAATAAAATAATGCAAAACAATACCAATCAAGAAATTAGAATCGGAGGTGAAATTAATAAACAAAATACTCCCACTGATTTAGAACAAATCAAACACTTTTTGAAAACTTTAAAAGAAGATTTAATTAACCTCACCATTATTAATCATTCCAAAAAGAAAAATACCTACCAAGAAGCTAATTATCGCCCTAAAAATCAAACTTTATTTATAGATCCAAAAATCTTAGAAGAAATTAAAAAATACAAAATAGACATAATTAAAGCCATAAAAGTAGATGACAATACAAAATTATTACTTAACCCTTCAACCCCTCTTAAAACTCAAAATAATACCCTTAAACATCAATTTAATATTTTCCAAATCAATTATAAAAATGAAACCAAAAACCAAATAAAAGAATTAATGAGCAAAATCAATATCAATAAATTAGATACTTTAAAATTATTTAAATTAGATAATCATAAAAAAGATAAATATGATAAACCTTTAAAAAGCAATTATAAAAAAGGTTTAAATATTATTTATTATCGCTTAGAAGATTTAAAACACATTAAATTCTTTATTACCAAAGATAAACGAGGTTATAGAGTTAAAAAACTCCATCCTATGTATAAATATATATCTAAAACAAAACAAATTATTTAACTAACAATTTTATAACACTTTACTAACAGTTTTATAACATTTTACTAACAGTTTTATAACACTTTACTAACAGTTTTATAACAGTTTTCGTCTCTCAATTTACCTGTTAAAAACTAGCTTATTTAACAAGTGATATTTGATATTTTATATCGATAATGATAATGATATTCGATATTTGATATTGTCGATATATCTTTTTTTTAAATCATTATTAATTATCGATATAAATAACATCTCTTTTTTAAAACCCTTTCCATTGGAAAAAGATTGTTTATAAAAATATAAATCAAATAATATAAGCGCTGGAGCGCTAACAAAAATAAAAAGAATACATAATAAAAAGAAAAATAATAAAGAATCCCCCCATTACGCTGCCCCCCTTTTTTTTCAAACCTTACCAATTTCATCAGCGCAAAACTAAAAAATAAAACAAATTAATGGTATTTTTTTGATTTAAAAACCTTTTTGAATTATAATTATTAATATAATCAAAAAAAATAAGGTAAATAGTGTTTAATAATGAAAAAATTAAAACAAAAATTCAAATTATTGCAAAAAATGATTGAAAAAATAACTAAAATTGATAAAAAAATAGTTTTTAATTTGGTTAAAAAATTTAAAAATAACTTAAATCTTACTACCATTTTAAAAACTATCCAAATCAAAAGAAGTACTTATTATTACTGGTTAAAAATTAAAGAACAATTAAAATTAAAACAAGAAAAATACCTTTTGCAACAAAAAAGAATCGAAGCTTTATGTTGTAATCATGAATATTTTTTCGGTCATCATAAAATTACTGTTTTATACCAAAAAACTTTCAATGAATCAATTACTAAGAAAAAAGTTTATCTCATTATGAAAGAAAAAAATATTTTTTGTCGGTTAAGAATTAAAAAAAATAAACATCATTATAAAAATAATTTACAAAATAAAATTAAAATAGTACCTAACTTAATCAATCAAGAATTTATTTCATCTCGACCCCTACAAAAACTATTCACTGATATTACTTATTTTAAAACTCCTCAAGGTTTTTTATATTTTTCTTGTGTTATAGATTCTTTTAATAATCAAATTATCGCTTCACATACTTCTAATTGTCAAAATAAAGATTTAGTATTAAAAACAATCCAAAAATTACCTAAATTAAAAAAACCTTGTATTATTCATTCTGATCAAGGTTCAGTTTATCAATCTCTAAAAGTTCAACAAATCCTAACTAAAAAAGGTTTTTTAATCAGCATGTCCCGCAAAGCCACTCCACGTGATAACGCAGTAATTGAAAATCTGTTCGGCCAAATGAAAAGTATTTTATATCATCGTCATCCTTTTTTATTTCAAAAAACAATTCCAAAAATCACAAAAATAATTAATCAATTTCCTTCTTTTTGGAATCATAAATGGCTTTTAACTAAATTAAATAATTTATCCCCTTTACAATATTTTCAAACTCTTAGATAAATTATTAGTTAAATTTACATAAATAATATAACCTTATAAAAAAGGTTACTTTTCTGCACCCTTTTTTTAAGAAAAATATTAAAATTATATAAAAGATTATTTTCTTTTTATTTTGTAGACACCTTTTTAACTTTTTTTACCTAACTATATATATGGAAGGGTAAAATATTGAAAAAAATATCTTTTGAAACTAGCAAATTATTAAAAAACTTTAGACACTTTTTAATTTAATTAAAAACAACTTTGTTAGTTTGAAAAGATATGAAATTATCTACTTAATTTTAAGTTTTAAAGAACAATTTTAAAATTAAAATATGTCCAAAAAAATGGAACAGCGCACTAATATTCTATTTTTTATATTTTTAATTTATCTAATTTAGTTAAATTAATTTATAAGAGAATTAAAAAATTTAGTTTATTATTTATTCCAAAAAATAATTAAGTTTATAACTATAATAATATAAAAAAATAGAAAAATAAATCTGAAATCAAAATCTATTTAATTTATCCATAATATTTTATTAAACAGAAACTATTTATCTTTATAAATGGTTAATATTATGATAAAATGAAGATAGTAAAATATATAAAAAAATGATAATAAAATTAATTAGAATATAAAATTAAAAAGTATTTTTATCTTAATTTGAATTAAAAAAATTTAAATTAAATAAGTTAAAAATTAACATAATTTAATATTTTTTAATATAAAAAAATTTTAAATTTTAAATATAAATTTAAAAACATTATAATATATTAGAATAGTTATAATAAAATAATTTATCAATTATATTATCAAAATATAAATTTCAATTTATCCAAAAAAATTTGTAAATATTTTTTAAAAATTTTATCGATAAATAAAACAATTCATAAAATGATGATATTAATTGCTATTATTAAAGGAATATAATAATGTTTTCTGTCAAGACCCTTTATAAAAATTACGAATCATATATAAATAAAAAAATTTATATTAAAGGTTGGGTTAAACACTTACGTTTTCAAAAAAAAATATTTTTTTTGGATTTAAACGATGGAACTTATTTAGAAGGTTTACAAGTTGTTTATAAAAATATTGGCGATCCTTCTTTTGACGAAATAAAAGATAAATTACAAGTAGGAGTTTCTTTACATTTAGAAGGTGAATTGGTTGTTAACCCTAAAGCTTCTCAACCTTTTGAATTATTAGCTAATAAAATAATTCTTTTAGGGAAGAACCATATTCCTTATCCGATTCAATCTAAAAAACATTCTAAAACTTTTTTACGTCAATTCCCTCATTTAAGAACTAGAACTAATATTTTCGGTGCTGTTTTTAGAATCAGAAATACAGCTAGTTGTGGAATTCATGAATTTTTCCAAAAAGAAGGTTTTATTTGGGTGCATACCCCTATTATTACTGTTAGTGACGGTGAAGGAGCAGGTGAATTATTTCAAGTTACTACTTTAAATTTAAACCAAATACCTTTAGACCAAAATAAAAAAGTAGATTATACACAAGATTTTTTTAAAAAACCTACTTTTTTAACTGTGACAGGTCAATTAGAAGGAGAGGCGCTTGCTTTATCTTTTAAGAAAATTTATACTTTCGGACCTACTTTTAGAGCTGAAAATTCTAATACTACTAAACATATATCTGAATTTTGGATGATAGAACCTGAAATAGCTTTTTGTGATTTGCAAGAAAATATCAAAATAGCACAAAAAATGATTCAATATGTAATTAATTTTTGTTTAGAACGGAATAAAGAAGATTTTATATTTTTAGAAAATAATGTAGAACCTAACTTAATTCAAAGATTACAAAAAGTAGTTGAATTAGAAGTTTTTAAACAAATCACATATAAAGAAGCTATTCAAATTTTGATAAATAGTAAAATAGTTTTTGAAAATAAACCTTATTATGGAGCTGATTTATCTAAGGAACACGAGAAATTTTTAACTAATTTGTTTCAAGAGCCTATTTTCATTATTGATTGGCCTATTAATATTAAAGCTTTTTATATGAAAAATAATGATGATAATGAAACTGTAGCAGCTATGGATTTATTAGTTCCTCAAATAGGAGAATTAATAGGCGGTTCACAAAGAGAAGATGACCTACAAATTTTAAAAAATAAAATGAATCAATTTAACATTTCTACAAAAGAATTAGAATGGTATTTAGATTTAAGACGTTTTGGAAGTTGTATACATTCAGGTTTTGGTATGGGATTCGAAAGGTTATTAATTTTTTTAACTGGTTTGGATAATATTAGAGATGTTATAGCATTCCCTAGAACTCCTAAAAATGCTTAGTTTTTAACAAATTAAAAAATTAATTAAATATAAATTAAAGGATTTTTTTATAACCATGGGAATAATATTAGAAAATGTTTCTAAGAATTTTATAAATAAAAAAAATAAACAAAAATATTATGCAGTTAATAAAATTAATTTAAATATATCTACTGGTGAATTGATTAGTTTATTAGGGCCTTCAGGTTGTGGAAAATCGACTATTCTTTATATGATAGCAGGTTTAACCCAAGTTAGTGAAGGTAAAATTTTATTTGATGATAAAGATATAACTAATGTCCCTCCTGAAAAAAGAGGTATTGGTTTAGTATTTCAAAATTATTCTTTATATCCGCATATGACAGTTTTTCAAAATATTACTTTTCCGTTGAAGAATTTAAAATTTTCCGATGAAGACATTAAAATAGAAGTAGAAAGAATTTCCGCATTAGCTTCAATAGAAGATATTTTAGATAAAAAACCTTCCGAATTATCAGGAGGACAACAACAAAGAGTATCTTTGGCTAGAGCCTTAATTAAAAAACCTAAAATTTTATTATTAGACGAACCTTTATCTAATTTAGATACAAGACTTCGTTTAAAAATGAGAGAAGAAATTAGAAGAATTCAAAAAAAGACTAAGATTACAGCTATTTTTGTTACTCACGATCAAGAAGAAGCAATGTCTATAAGTGATAAAATTTATGTTATGAATAAAGGAGTTATCCAACAAAAAGATATTCCGAAAAAAATTTATAACAATCCCGTTAATTTATTTGTTGCATCTTTTTTAGGAGTTCCTCATATTTCTCTATTTAACGGAAAAATAAAAGATGATAAACTTTTTTTAGGAGATATAGTTATACAACAAGATCCTGAATTTAAAAAAATTAAAGAACAAGAAGTGCATTTAGCGATTAGACCAGAAGGGTATATAGCTGATAAAAATGGACTTTTAGAAGTTGAAGGTATAGTTTTAGAAAATATAGGGAGGGAATTATTTTTATTAGCTAAAAATCCTCATTCTATTCATTCTAATTTTCAAATAATTATTACCAAAAAACAAGAAAATGAATTAAATTTAAAAGATGTATACAAAAAAAAATTCCGTTTTAATATTTCGAAAAAAAATTTTTTCCTTTTCGATAAAATTACTGGCGGTAGGATTTATTAAATGTTTTGTATCAAAGAAAAAATAAAAAAAAAAATAAACATTAATTTTTTATACCTAATCCCTGCTATAATAGTTTTAAATATTTTTGTTTTTTTTCCTTTAGTTAAAGTTTTGGCTATCGCTTTTAATAGTAATTATAATAAATTCGATGATTCACTCGGGACTAAAATTGGCGAGATTTTTAGTTTTAAAAATTTTCAAAATATTTTTCAAGAACATGAATTTAGATTCGCTTTGTTAAATACTCTTTTATTAGTTTTGTTAGTGCCTCCTATATCATTGACTTTTGCTTTATTAATCGCTTTAGCTTTGAATAATATTAAAAATCGTTTTTTTAAAAACACTTTTAAAACTTTATTTTTTCTACCTATGATTTCTAATACAGTAATTATGGGAATGATTTTTAGTATTGTATTTTATTGTAATACTTTTGGAATTGCTTCTAATAATCCTGACGGTTTATTCAACTCTTTTATAAAATTATTTGGTTGGAAATCGCAAGAATTTGTAACTGTAACAGCTCCTTATCATAATAAAATTTTTGTTTTAATTTTATATAATATGTGGGCTAGATTACCTTTTAAAATTTTTGTTTTTGTTTTATTTTTACAAGATATTGATAAATCATATTATGATGCTGCAAAAGTCGATGGCGCTTCAAAATGGCGTATTTTTTATAAAATTACATTGCCTTTAATAGCTCCTGTTATTTTTTATCAATTTATTATAGAAATGATGGCTGTTTTTAAAGAATATGAATCTGTTGTTGGTTTGTTCGGAGCTTCTCATCAATACAAAATAGACACGATAGTTGGTTACATTTATAATCAATTGTCTAATACCACTTTAAAATCTTTTTCTAAAGGGGCAGCGGCTGCTATCGTCTTATTTTTTGCTTCTATTTTCTTTACTTTAATAGGTTTTTTTGTTTCAAAAAAAACAATAAAGTAATATAAGGTTTTTGATAATAATGAAAAAAATAATAAAAAAGATGAAGAATTATTTTTTAATTTTTAAAAATATTTTTAAGAAAAAAATTAATATTCTTACTTTAATAACATATTTATTTTTATTTTTTATTACTTTTATTTTTATTTTCCCTTTTTTCTTAATGTTTATTTTATCCGCAAAAGATTTTCAAGATATTGTACAAAACAACTATTTGTCTTGGCCTAATAAATGGAAACTTTGGGAAAATTATAAAGAATCTGTGCAATTGAATTCTTCATCATTTTTAAAATTATTTTGGAATACTTTCAGAATAACTTTTTTTTCTACTTTATTAGGCACTATTTGTTCTATTTTAACATCTTATGTATTAAGTATTCTAAAAATAAATTCAAGATTAAAATCTATTATGATAATATTTTTATTATTAAGTTTAATGACTGTAAGTGAAACTTTAGTACTTACTAATTATAGAACTGTTTCTGATTGGGGATGGGTAAATCACGGAAAAGATTCTGAAATTCCTTTTGGTAATGATTATGCTTTAATTTTTCCTTTTTTAATTAATACAATTCATATTTTATTATTAATTAAAACTTTTAATCAAATTCCTAAAGAATTATATTTGAGCGCTAAAATTGACGGAACTAGTGACTGGAAATATCTTTGGAAAATAATAGTTCCTATCGCTAAACCTACTATTATAGTAACTGTTATTTTTAGAATAGTGGCTGCTTGGAACGCTTATTCATGGCCTGCATTAATAGGAGCTAAATTATTAACTAATGTAACAAGAGCTAATTTTAATACAGATTCAGGAATGGAAAAAATTAATATTCAAATGGCTACCGCTATATTAATAAATGTTCCTTTATTTTTTATTTTTATTTGTTTTAAAAAATATATTATCTCAGGAGCAAACAGAAGTGGTATCAAAGGATAAAAAAAAAGATATTTTATTTATCTTTTGTTTTTTTATAGTTTGGCTAGTTATAATTTATATTTTTAATTTATCCCATTTAAAAGGTAAAGAAGAAAAATCAAAACTATATGGCGATTTAGAAACAAATTTACAAAACAAACCATTAGAAGAATGGGAAAAAGAATTTAAAAAAAAAGACACAAATGGAAAAAAATATAAAATTACATTTTGGCATAATTTATACACTGAAGAAGAAGAAATTATAAAAGAAATTATTGAAAAATTCGAAGAAAAATTTCCTCAAATTGAAATTAAAGCAAATAAAAAAAATTCTTGGGGTCAAGTTTTGCAAAGTGTTTCTAACGCTTTAAATGTTAACAAACAACCTAATTTAGTTTTTTCTTACCCCGATCATATTCAATTTTATTCTGGTTCTGGCAAAGTTGTTCCTTTAGATATTTTTATAAATAAAGATGAAGAATTTAAGGGAGACCAAATTAAAGAAAAATTTATTAAAAATTATGTACAAAAAATAAATCCAGATAATGAAGGGGGAAAATATTATTATTTACCTTTTTTAAAAACAACAGAAGCTATGTTTTACAATCGTGAATTATTGAAAGAAATTATAGAAAAATTAAAAGAAGAAGAAAAAAAAGAATTAAAAAAATTTGTCGATCTAGAAACAGGTGAATTAATAAAAGCAGAAATAAAATGGGACGAAATGAAGAAAATATGCGAAATATTAAAAAAAACACAAGGTGAAAATTTTATCCCTATATTAGTAAATAGTGGAGATAATTTATTCATAAATAGTATCGAACAAGTAAATTTGGACTATCCTACAAATGAAAAAGAAACAATACAAAATTTTTTTCAAAACCAAGAAGTCCAAAATATATTTCAATATTTTAAAAAAGATTTTTATGATAAAGACTATCTAACTTTAACTAAATTTGTCGGTGAAAATCAATCTGAAAAATTGATCAAACAAAAAAATATATGCTTTTTTATAACTTCAACAAGAAGATTCCAATATTTATATAATAAAGTTTATTCAAAAGATTCACTTCGTGTGCATGAAATACCTAAATATAATTATGAAGGACAAGTGGACAAAAGAAAAGAAAATCAAAATATTCTACAAGGACCTAACATTAATTTATTTTATTCTCAATCAACAGAAGAAATGATAGCTTCTTGGTTATTTTTAAAGGATTTAATTTCATTTAAAACATATGAAAAATTCTTTAATAAAGGATATTTGTTTAATATTGCTCAAACAGATTTTAAAAACAAATTAAATGAACAAAATCAGGTTTCAGAAACGCAAGAATTTTTAGACGAAATTATAAAAAATAAAGACGAAAATTATTTTTACACTAGTCCTATTTTTAAAAATTCTAATTATTTAAGAAATATTTTTACAGATCTTTTTATAGAAATTTTCACAATTAAAAATAAAAATATAGACATAAAAAAGGAAATTCAAAAATCTTTTGATGAAAATTACAAAAGATTTCAATTGAATTTTATTGAATAAAACAAAATTTAATTCCATAATCATATTAAAACTCTAAATATTCTATAAATATTGATGTTTCATAAACAAACTCAAAACTTAAAATATAAGTTTTGAGTTTGTTTTAATTAAACTTATTATATATTAGTTTTTTATAAAAAAAATAAAAATCGAAATTTATAAAAATATATTTTTATATATAAAGTGTTTATAACATATGTTAAAATAATAAAATATAATAAAGATAGTAAGAAATAATAAAATCAAAAAAGGAATTTTTATATTAAAATGAAATTAATTAAAAAATACATCGAACAATTCGAAACTATTATTATTCATGGTCACGCCAAACCTGATGGAGATTGTTACGGTTCTCAATTAGGATTAAAAAATATAATAAAAAATACTTATCCAGATAAAAATGTTTATGTGGTAGGCGAAACAGAACCAATTATATCTTTTTTAGGAAAAATGGATATTATTCCTGATGATTTTTATAAAAACGCTTTGGTTTTTGTTGTAGACTGTGGTCAAAAAAATGTCATTAGTGATTCACGATATAGTTTAGGTAAAATGATTATTAGAATTGATCACCATTTGTTTATTGAAAAAATTGGCGATTATGAATGGATAGATAGTAATTTCGGTTCTTGTTCAGAAATGATTTATCATTTAAAAAAAGTTAATAAGTTTAAATTAACAAAAGAAGGCGCATTACCTATATACACAGGAATAGTAACAGATACTGGTAATTTTCGTTTTGAAAGAGTGAATTCTACAACTTTACAAGTGGCCTCTGATTTATTAAAATATGATATCAACATTATGGAAATAGAAAAAAAATTAAACAGAAAAAATCTTGATTTTTTAAAATTTAAAGGTTTTGTATGTAGCAATTTTATATCTGAAGAAGGTTTTATTTATTTTAAATTTAACGAGGAAACAATAAAAAAATTTAATTTAAATATGGCATCTGCTTTTTCTATCGTTAATGTTTTAAATTGTACCAAAGAAAATTTAGTATGGGCTTTTATTTGTCAGTTATCTGATGGTAAATGGAAATTTAGCATTCGTACTTATGGTCCTTCTATAAGTCACATTGCTCAACGATTCGGAGGCGGCGGACATAGAAGAGCTTGTGGCGTAATTGTTAAAAATAATGATGAAATGAATCAAGTTATTAAATTAATAAAAGAATCTATTAAAGATTTTAAAAAAGAAAATAATAGTTAAAAAAAGATAAAAAGGCGATTGATATAAATGTTGGTAAACGATACAATAGCCGCCATCGCTACTCCTTTAGGAACAGGAAGTATTAGTGTGATAAGAATTAGCGGTCCTGAAGCTATTAAACAAATTAATAAAATATTTTTAAGTAAACCGAATCAAAAAGATTTATCAAAAGTAGCTTCACATACTATTCATCATGGTTTTATTTTAAACCATGATAATAAAATATTGGATGAAGTTTTAATTTCTATTTTTAAAGAACCTAACTCTTTCACAGGTGAAAATGTTGTTGAAGTTCAAGGCCATGGAGGAATTTTGATAACTCAATTGCTATTAGAAAGAATTTTATCTTTAGGTATCAGATTAGCACAACCAGGAGAATTTAGCAAAAGATCTTTTTTAAATAATAAAATAGATTTAATTCAAGCAGAATCTATTATGGATTTAATTTTTGCTAAAAACGAAAATGCTATCAAATTAGCCAACTCAGGATTACAAAAAAAAACATCTCAATTAATTGAAAAATTAAACACAAAAATTTTAGAATTAATCGGAAAAATAGAAGTTAACATTGATTACCCTGAATATGAAGATATCGAAATAATGACTAATGAAATTATTTTACCTAAAACCCAAAAACTCATTCTTCAAATGGAAGAAATTTTAAATTCTTGTGTAAATAATCGTTTTTTTAAAAAAGGATTACAAGTTTTAATTTTAGGTAAACCTAATGTCGGAAAATCTAGTTTATTAAATATTTTATTAAATGAAAAAAGAGCTATTGTTTCGAATATTCCGGGCACTACAAGAGATTATGTAGATGGTCATGTTAAAATTCAAGGAATTGATTTATTTTTAATTGATACTGCTGGAA
This sequence comes from Candidatus Phytoplasma luffae, assembly GCF_018024475.1. GTDB lineage: Bacteria > Bacillota_I > Bacilli_A > Acholeplasmatales > Acholeplasmataceae > Phytoplasma > Phytoplasma luffae. The sequence continues at coordinate 756,685 of NZ_CP054393.1, forward strand.
TACATAAAACAACAGATTCTTTAGAACAAATAGGAATAGATAAAACTAAAAAACTAATCCCTAAAGCAGAATTAATATTATTATTATTAGATCAAAATAATCCTTTAGAAGAAAATGATAAATTATTATTAGAATTAACAAAAAACAAAATTAGAATAATTATTACTAGTAAAAAAGATTTAACAAAAAGAATAGATTTATCAAACATAAAAGAAAAAATAATACAAATCTCTAATAAAACCGAAGAAGGAATCGAGGAACTAAAACAAACTATTTTAAAAAAATTCCAATTAAACAAAATTTCTGAGAAAGATTTTAATTATACGTCTAACTCTAGACATATACAACAAATACAAATTGCTTTAAAAGCTTTAAAAAATATTATTACAGATATTAAAAAAAATGTTGAGATTGATATGCATACAATAAATTTAAAAGAAGCTTTTGAAGCTTTAAATAATATTTTGGGTAAAAACGCTCAAGATAGTTTAATTAATGAATTATTTTCTAAATTTTGTTTAGGAAAATAAATTAATTATATATAAAAAATATATAAAAGGGAACATCATTTATAATGATTAATATTACATTTAAAAATGTACAAAAAAAAATTGTTAAAGGGGCAAATGTTTTAGAAATAATCAAAGAAAATAAAAACTATTTTCCACACAAAAATATAGCAGCTTATTTTAATAATCAATTGATTGATTTAAAACAACCTTTAGAAAATAATGGTAATTTAGAAGTTATTGATACAAAACATAACCAAAGTTTAGCCATTTTAAATCATAATACTAGTTTATTATTAGCTCAATCTATAAAAGAAATTTATACAAAATCTTTGTTAGTTTCTGGTTCAATTAATGAAGAAGGTTTTTATTATGAAATTGATTTCCAAAATGATAACGTTTCTATTAATGATTTAAAAAAAATAGAAGACAAAATGTATGAAATAGCTAATAAAAATTTAGAAATTTTTAAAAAAAAAATAACTTTTGAAGAAGCTTTAACATTATTTAAAGATAATAAATATAAACAGATTATGTTGCGAAAAAATCCTAAAAAATATATTAAACTTTATTGTTGTCAAAATTTTAAAGAATTGTATATACCAAGTGTTCATTTAATTAACACTAATCATATGAAAAATTTTAAATTATTAAATGTATCGGGTTCTTATTTTGAAGGAAGCACAAAAAACAATTCTCTAACTAGAATTTATGGGGTTTCTTTTTTTGATAAGAAAGATTTAAAAGAACATTTAAATCAACTAATAGAAAGAAAACAAAGAGATCATAAAAACATTAACAAAGAGAAAAATTTTTTTATGTTTTCGCCTGAAGTAGGTGTAGGATTACCCTTTTTTTTATCTAAAGGTGCTACTATTCGTCGCATTATAGAAAGATATATAGTTGACAAAGAATTGAATTATGATTATCAACATGTTTATACTCCTATTTTAGCAAATATTAAATTATACGAACAATCAGGACATTTGCAACTTTATAAAGAAAACATGTTTCCGATAATGGAATTTGAAAACAAAGAAAAATTAGTTTTACGTCCTATGAATTGTCCTCACCATATGATGATTTTTAAACAAAAATTACGTAGTTACAAAGAATTACCTTTAAAAATCGCTGAATTAGGTATGATGCATCGTTATGAACATTCAGGCGCTGTATCTGGTTTACAAAGAACTAGAGAAATGACTTTAAATGATGCTCATATTTTTATCGATCAAAATCAAATAAAAGAACAATTTAGCGAAATTATTAAATTCATTTTAGAAGTATACAAAGATTTTGATATTAAAGAATATAATTTTAATTTAAGCACAAGAGATAAAACAAACAAGCATAAATATTTTGACGATGACATTATATGGGAAAAATCAGAATCTTTATTAAAAGAAATATTAAAAGAATTAAATATACCATTTAAAGAAGTTAAAGGGGACGCTGCTTTTTACGGCCCTAAACTAGATATTCAAGTTTTAACAGCTTTAAAAAATGAAGAAACTTTATCCACCATTCAATTAGATTTTTTATTACCTAAAAAATTTAATTTAACTTATATCGGTACAGATAATAAAGAACACCATCCTATTTTAATTCACCGAGCTATAATTTCAACTTTAGAAAGATTTATTTCTTATTTAATAGAAAAAAATAAAGGTGCTTTTCTTTTATGGTTAGCTCCTGTACAAATTGTTTTAATCCCTATTAATAATCAAGCGCATTTAGAATACACTAAAAAAATAAAAAATTTATTTATTAAAAATAATTTTAGAATAGAATTAAATGATAAAGAAATGAGTTTAAATTACAAAATAAGAGAAGCGCAAAAAAATAAAATCCCTTTTCAAATTGTTATCGGAGATAAAGAAATACAAACAAATACTTTAACATTTAGACGTTATCAAAATAATAAACAAGAAAACATTAATTTAAATAATTTTATAAAAATGTTAAATGAACTTATTATAAATAAAAAATAATATTCATAAATTATTAAATACTATAAAAATAAAAACCTAGTTATTAATTAACTAGGTTTTTTTATAAAATAATTCTTTATAAAATATATAAAAAAATAATAATATTTTTTTTTAAAATTAAAAATTTAATTTTTGCTATTATTAGATTTATATTATTTTTGAAATTGACTTTGATAAAGGTTGTAATAAAAACCTTTTTTTTCTAATAATTCTCTATGATTACCTTTTTCAATAATTTTTCCTTGCTGTAAAACAACAATAACATCAGCGTTTACTATTGTTGACAAACGATGAGCAATAACAAAAGAAGTTTTATTTTTTAAAATTCTTTGAATGGATTTTTGTAAAATTAATTCTATTTGGGTATCAATAGTAGAAGTGGCTTCGTCTAAAATTAAAATAGAAGGATCTTGTAATAAAGTACGAGTTATTGTTATTAATTGTTTTTCTCCTTGAGATAAATTATTTAATTCTTCGTTTAAAACAGTATTATAACCTTTTTCTTTTTGAATGACAAATTCATGAAGATGAGTTTGTTTAGCCATTTCTATCGCTTCTTCATCTGTTTTATTAGGATTGCCATATTTAATATTTTCTAAAATAGTATCTGGAAATAACCAAATATCTTGTAATACTAATCCTACAATCGTTCTTAAATTCTGTTTGGTTAAATTTCTAATATCAATTCCATCAATAGTTATAGAACCTTTATCAATATCATAAAATCTAGTCAATAAATTAATTAAAGTAGTTTTGCCTGAGCCAGTAGAACCTACAATAGCTATTGTTTGATTTTTTTCTACAGATAAATTCATATTTTCGATAATAAATTTGTTCGGATGATATCCAAAAGATACATTATCAAAATTAACATAACCTTCTGCTTTATCTATAGTAATAGTTTCAGGATTATCTTTTTCTTCATATTCGGATAAAAATTCTGAAATTTTATACATTGCAGCTTTTGTAGATTGAATAACAACAAAAATATGACTCAATTCATTTATTGGACCGCCTAAAGCCCAAATATACTCAATAAAAGATTGAAAAATATATAATTGAATACCCACAAACCCTAATTTATATAAAATAGTTGTTGTATCTGAGGATCCTTTATATAATAATTGCTGACTTATAATAATAATAATCGCCAAAATAAAATATTTAATAAAATTCACAATAGGAAAAGTAATATTAGAAAAAAAATTAGATTTAAACATAAAATCAGATAAATTTTGATTTATTTTTTTAAACTCTTTAATACTATTTTCTTGTTGATTATATAAAAGAATTTCTTTATGACCAGTTAATTTTTCTTGTAAAAAACTATTATAAATAGATGTTTGATTAAATCTTTCAATAAAAATATTACGTGTTTTTTTATTAATAATAAAAATAATCAAAAAAGAAGAAGGAATCATAAAAAATACAATTAAACCTAAACGCCAATGAACCCAAAACATACAAGTTAATAACATAGTTATACGAAAAAAAGAATAAATAGAAGAGGCGAAAGTTTGCTGTAATCCGTTAGAGACAATATCCATATTATTAGTCAATTTATTCATAATATCACCAACAGTATTTTGATCAAAATATTTTATAGGTAATTTATTAATTTTCATATAAATATCTTGACGAATATTTTGGACACTTTTATGTATAGTGGTGACTAATAATTTATTATAAATAAACTTTCCTAGAAAACAACAAAAATACAAAGCTAAAATAAAAAGCAAAAATGAAATAATATGTTTTTTATATTTTGCTTCATTCTCTTCCGAACCGTCTACATAATAATTTTTTATATATTGAAAAATCTGTTTCCCTTCTAACAAAGGAATCATAGACTGAACAATAGCAATAATAAAAATAATACTAATACTAATTGTTATTTTTTTTCGAAAAGGTTTTAAATAAGAAAATATTTTTTTCATTGAAAAATCCTCATTTTATATTTTGAGAAAAAGCGATATCTTTATAAATAGAACATTTTTCCATTAGTTCTTGATGTGTTCCTATATTTACTATTTCGCCTTTATCCAAAACTATAATTTTATCAACTGTCAAAATAGAAGATAATCTTTGGGCCACTATTATAGTAATAGATTTTGTATTTTGTTCGAACAAAGATCTTCTAATTGCTAAATCAGTTGCATAATCTAAAGCTGAAAAAGAATCATCGAAAATATAAATATCAGGTTCTTTTAAAAAAGCTCTTGTAATAGAAAGTCTTTGTTTTTGTCCACCAGATAAATTAGAACCTAATTCGCTTACCGGTTCTTCTAATTGATACATTTTGTTTTGAATCATTTCGTATGATTGAGACATTTTAGATTTATCCAAAATATTTTCTTGACTAGCATTTTCTTTTCCGAATAATAAATTACTTAAAATAGTTCCTTTAAACAAAATATTTTTTTGAGAAACAAAACCTATTTTATTTCTTAACAATTTTAAATCATAATTTTTAATATCTATATTATTTATTTTAACTACTCCTTTGGAAGGATCTATTAAACGAGGAATTAAATTCATTAAAGTAGTTTTTCCTGAGCCTGTTTTACCAACAAAAGCTATTTTTTCAGATTCTTTAGCTGTAAAATTAATATTTTTTAAAATAAATTCTTCATTCGAATGATGACGAAAATAAACATTTTGAAATTCCAACGTTGTAATTTTTTCTAATTTTTCCATTTTATCTAAATTATTTTTTATAGAAGGTTGGATATTGAACAAAAATTGAATTTTTGAAACAGCTGTCAAAGTTTTAGGAAACATCATAAATAATAATAAAAAACTTAAAATATATGATAAAACCAAAACATTATAAGAGGTTACGATATATAATTCTTTTATATTTACTTTTTTAGAATAAATAAGATCAGAGCTTAAAAATATAGTCGCAATAAGAGAAATATTCAATAATATATAAAAAAAAGGTTCAATCGAAGATATAGAACGAAATAATTTAATTACTAAATTTGTAAAATTTGAATTAATTTGTTCAAATTTTTTTTCTTCTATTTTTTCTTTATTCAAACTTCTTATAATTTTTACACCTGTTACATCAGATCTAATTTTATAATTTAATTTTTCTAATTTTTGATGTATTCTTAATGATAAAGAAAAATTTTTTTTAATAATAAAAATTAAGATAATAATAAAACAAACAATAATACAGAAAAGACCATAAGTTAAAGTAGGATGGATACGCCACATAATTAAACAACAAACTAATAAAATAATAGGAGTACACAAAGCTACTTTATAAAAAGTAACAACGAAATTAATTATTTGATTGATGCTATAAGTGCTTCTACTAACTATAGTAGAGACTCCTAAATTTTCTACTTCGGAAATAGAAAAAGTATTTATTTTTTTAAACAAATCAGTACTTAAATCTTTAAATATAGAAGAGGACAATTTAGAAATACAAAAATTTAAAAGTAAATCTCCTGCAATAATACACAAAACTACAAAAATTAAAGAAATAATAATCTTATTTTGACTGCTATTTTCTTTTCCTATAAGACAATCGCCGACTATCCTTGGCATTAATAATTCAGAAGAAATAATTAATGCAAAAGAAAACATATTAATTAGAAGAAGTTTTTTATATTTAAAAATATATTTAAAAATTAATTTCATATTACTATTTTTTAAAAAAACTCTTTTCTGCTATTTATCTATAATATCCATCTATTATTATATTATTTTAACATTTTTTTAATTCTTATGATTAAAAAAGTTAATTAAATAAATAAAATTTTTATATAAAAAAATATTTATTTATTAATTAACTTTTTTTGATTGCTTAATTAATTGAAAAATCTTTTTTTAAAAAGAATTCATATCTAAATTTTTAGATAAATGTTTTTTATCTTTTGAAGAAAAAACAGCCGCTTCAGTTGTAACAAGAACTGAAGTAATAGAAGCTGAGTTTAAAATAACTTGTTTAGTTACTTTAGTAGGATCGATAATTCCTTGTTTAAGTAAATCTACATATTGTCCGTTTGAAGCATCAAAACCAAAATTATCTTCTTGTTTTAGTTGTTCTTTTAAAACTAAATCGCCATCAAAACCAGCATTTTCAGCAATTTGATAAGTAGGAATTAATAAACTATCTAATATAACATTAATACCTTTTTGAATATCGATATTAGTATTAACTAAAGTATTTTTTAATTCTTTATAAATTTCTACTAAAGTTTTCCCGCCGCCTACTAGAATTCCTTCTGTAACAGCCGCTTGAGTAGCGTTTAAAGCGTCTTCAATTCTAAGTTTTTTTTCTTTTAATTCTATTTCTGTAACTGCTCCAACTTTAATAACTGCTATTCCACCTGATAATTTAGCTAAACGAGATTTTAAATTATTTAATTCATAATCACTTTTTGTATTTTGAATATTAATTTCTATTTCTTTGATTCTTTCTGATAATTCTGAAGTTTTTTCTGCTCCCATCAAAATAGTATTATCTTGTTTAACGATCGCTTTTTTAATTCTTCCTAAATTTTCAAATTTAATTTCTTGCAATTGTGTATTTAAATCTTTATCAACGAAAGTAGCTTTAGTCAAAATTGAAATATCTTTTAATAATTCTTTTTGATTATCTCCGAAACCTGGCGCTTCGGTCATAACAATATTTAAAGCTCCATGAAATTTATTCAAAGCTAAAATATTTATTACATCATTATCAAATGAATTAGCGATAATTAATAAAGGAACAGATTTTTCTTTAACTTCTTCTAATAAACCACTAATTTCATTAATATTATTTATTTTATGATCAGTCACTAAAACAAAAGCATTATCTAATTCTGATGACATATTAGCAACATTAGTGATAAAAACACTTGATAAATAACCTTTATCATATTGCATTCCCTCTACTACTTCTAATTCTGTCTCAAATCCTTTAGATTCTCCTATTGTAATAACTCCTTTTTTAGTTACTTTTTCTATAGCAGAAACTATTATTTGTCCTATTTCTTTTTGTCCTGAAGAAATTGTTGCAACATTGGAAATATCTTCTTGTGTAGAAATAGGTTTAGATTTTTCTAAAATTTTCTCTACTACTTTTTGAGAAGCTTCTAAAATTCCTTTTTTAATCAAAATAGGTTTATATCCTGAATTTACATATTTAAAACTTTTTTGAATCATGCTTTGAGCTAAAACGATAGCTGTTGTCGTCCCATCGCCAGCGTTATCATTTGTTTTAATAGCGGCTTCGCTTATCAATTTAACGCCCATATTTCGCAAAGGTTGTTCTAATTTGATTTCTTTAGCTATTGTTACTCCGTCATTTACGATAGAAGGTAATCCGTTTTCTTTTTCTAAAGCAACATTATTTCCTTTAGGTCCTAAAGTTAATTTAACAACATTTGCTAAAGTATCAACCCCTTTTAAAATTTCTTCTCTTGCTTCTTTTCCAAAAATAATTTTTTTAGATGGCATTAAATTTCTTTTCCCTTTCTATTTATTTATATATTAATTATATTCAATTAAACTAAGATAGCAATTATATCTTCTCTTTTCACAATCAAATATTCTTCATTTTGGATTTTAATTTTAGTAGCATAATGTTCTTTAAAAACAACTTCATCATTAGGATTAATATCTTTAACTTCAACGCCACAATTTAAAATAATACCTATATTGTCCTCTTTATCTTGTTTGCTTAATTGCAATAAGATTCCCGATTTACTTTTAACTTCTTTTTGTTTTAATTTTAAAACAACATAATTATCCAATGGCTTGATCAATTTAATAATCCTTCCTTCTTTCGTTATTGTTTGTCATATTTTGGTTATCACTATATTTTATTAATTTTTTTTATACTTTTTTTAAAAAAAAATACAAATAAATTATAATATAAAAAATATTATTAAAATATGTTTTTTTTAATATTACATGTATAAATTTCGTTTATAAAAAAAATAATTATAAATTGAATATATTTATAAAAATAATAACTTTTAAAAATGTCCAAAATTTAAAAAAACTTGTTTTTTTCTTTCGAATTTTAATTGTAAACAAAAAGACTCAAAAATGAGTCTTTTTTTATGCATATTATAATTTTAAATCAATTTGATTAATTTGTTCACAAATATTGTGAAAAAGTTTATTTTCTATATTTTTGATTAACGCTAAAAATAAATTAAAAAATATTATCTTTTCAAATAAGAAAACTATAAAAAATTAACTATTTTTTATTCATTTTAATATATTTTGTAAATTTGAAAAAAAATATAAATTCAAACCTTTAATTAGTCTCTTAAAAAATATTTTTTTAAAAATAAAAAATGTATTAAAAAATCAAAAAGAGCGATGAAAAAAGTCTTTTAAATTACAAAAAATTATTTTAAGGGATAAATTTAACGTTCGGCATCGATAGCGATTACATAAAATAAACTTTTAACTATAGAACCTAAAAAACGGCTTATTTCATCATAAGATATTTGAAAAATGGATAAACTATTTGATTTATTTAAAAATAAAACCGTTTGTCTCGCGAATAAATATAAAGAAAAAATTCTCTTATAACCTTTTACAAAAGAAAAAATTAAAATTAAAACGAAATGAAGAAAAGATATTAAGTGTATTTATACATGTTAATTTTTATAACAAATAACTACTTTAAATTTCTTCATCAGTATCTAAAAAATTTCAAAAATTAATTTATTCCCTAATTGATTTGTTTCAAATTTTACACATTTTTATTTTTTAAAATATTTATTCAATAATAATAAATTTGTTAATCTTTTTTTTGATATTATATTATTATTATTTATTAAATTAAATTTATATTTTTTTAAAAAAAATAATTAGTGTATTTTTTTAAAATTACACTAATTATTTTAAAATTTATAAAAATGATTATAAAATGAGAATATTAAAGGATTTTTTTTTATTACAAAATTACACTAACTTCATTTAGTGTAATTTTTTTCTTATTAAAAATAATTAATTTTTTATTTTCTTATTAAAAAAATTTAAAAAAAATATTTTTTTCAATAAGAATGATTTTAAAAGAAAATAATTAATTTTTTTTAATAAGAAAAATGTGATTTAATTATAAAAAAATTACACTAACTAACAAAAAAATTACACTAACTAACAAAAAAATTACACTAATTTTTTTTTGAAAAAAATTATTTTCACCAAATAAAGAATCTAAAATTAAAAAAATAAAAAAGTTAGTGTAATTCTGAACAACCCACTAACAATAACAATTTAAATTTAATATAAAAAAATAAAAAAAATAATTTTTTATTTTTTTCAATTACTTTTAATTATTGTATAATTTAAATATAATAAATTAAAAATTTAAAAAGGGTTTTTTATTATGAATAAATATGAATGAATTAGAAATAAAAATAATTTATGACGGCTTCGAAAAAGGTAACGTTTATGATTTTTCAAAACAATTTATTGATTACGAAATAGAAAATATTGAAAAATTTAAAAATATTGATAATAAAAAACTTTTTTTAATAACTAAAACAGTTGAATTTGGCAAAACATCAAAAGAAACTAAAAATTTTTTAAAAAAATATTCTCATTTTGTTATCGGTGTCGCTGTTTCCGGAAATAGAAATTACGGAAGTAATTTCGGAAAAGCAGGAGAAAATATTGAAAAAGAATTTAATATTCCTTTGGTTCTTAAATTTGAAGGTAAAGGTTTTGAAGAAGATTTTTTATATTTGAGACGATGGTTAAAAAATTATTCTGGTAAAAAACAAACAAATTTATACGAAAAATATCAAGAAAATGTTGAAGGTGTTTTGAATAAAATTCAATCAAAAACAAAAAAAGAAAACAATACTAACAAAATTCCTTCTTGGAATATTCTTAATAATCAAATTATTAATGAAAATGGTTATATTAATGATTTAAATAAAGATTTAGAAGCAATTGAAGAATTTATTAAAAAAGAAATCAAACCTAAATTAATGGTTTTTTCTACTTTAAAAGAAAAAATAACTTTTTTAATTGAAAATGAATATTACGAAGAAACTTTTTTAAAATTATATTCTTGGGAAGAAATAAAAAAAATTTATCAAATAGCGTATGCGAAAAAATTTAAATTTACTTCTTTTATTGGAATTTTTAAATTTTACCATGATTACGCTTTAAAGACAAGAGATAAAAAACAATATTTAGAAAATTATGAAGATCGTTTGGCGATAAATGCTTTGTATCATGCTCATGGGGATTTTTTGAAAGCTCAGAAAATCGTTGCTCATTTGATAGAACAAAATTTAACTCCTGCAACTCCAATTTTATTGAATACAGGTTTAAAGAAAAGAGGGGAGTTTGTTTCTTGTTTCCTTTTAGAAGGGGGCGATTCATTAAATGATATCTCACGTATTAATGAATTTTCGATGCAATTATCTAAATTAGGCGGAGGGGTTTCTATTAATCTTTCCAATTTGCGTGCCAAAGGCGAATCTATTAAAGGAATTCGAGGCGTTTGTAAAGGGATAGTTGGAGTTTGTAAGATTTTAGATTATTCTTTCCGTTATGCTGATCAAATGGGTCAAAGATTAGGCGCGGGAGCGGTTTATTTAAATGTTTTTCACGCTGATATTGAAGATTTTTTGAATACGAAAAAATTGAATGCGGATGATGATATTCGGGTTAAAACTTTATCTTTGGGAGTTGTGGTCCCTGATAAAATGTTAGAATTGGCTAAGAAAAATGAAAAAATGGCTCTCTTTTACCCTCATAATGTTTATAAAGAATATAATTTAAATTTTGCTGATTTAAGTATTGAAATCGATAAATGGTATGATGTTTTATTAAATAATCAGAAGATTAGAAAAAAATTTATTAATCCCCGTTCTTTGTTGGAGTTGATCGCTCAACAACAAGGGGAATCAGGTTATCCTTATATTATGTTTTGCGATAACGTTAATAAAGTGAATCCTTTACTTGATAAGATTAAATTTTCTAATTTGTGTACAGAAATATTACAACCAACGATTACTTCTTTGTATGCTTCTTATCATGAAAGGGAGAAGGATCAAATCGGAATGGATGTTTCTTGTAATCTCGCTTCGGGACATATGGGGAATATGTTTAAAAACAAAGCGATTAAAGAAACTGTTTTTGTCGCGATGGAGATTATGAATTCTGTTTCTTTGAATACGAATATTAATCATGTTCCTGCGGTGTCGAAAGCTAATAAACTGAATCGAAGTGTCGGTTTCGGAATTATGGGTCACCATGGTTTTATTGCGGAAAACATGATTAGTTTTGGAAGCCCAGAAAATATTGAATTAATTGATGTTTTCTTTAATATGTTAAATTATTATTCTTTATTACATTCTTGCCTTGAAGCTCAAAAAACCAAACAAACTTTTTATCAATTTGAAAAAACAGATTATTGCAACGGCAAATACTTTGAAAAAAAAAAAGCTATTTACCCTCAATTAGAAAAAGTGAAAAAACTTTTCGAAGGGATAGAGATTCCTTCTGATCAAGATTGGTCAACTTTGAAAGAAGCAGTGATGAAACATGGTTTATATAATTCTCATCGTTTGGCGGTAGCCCCTAACGGTTCTATTGGTTATATTATGTCCGCTACTCCTTCTTTGACTCCGATTAAACAATTAGTGGAGGAAAGAACTTACGGGAATTCTAAAACTTATTTTCCTGCTCCTGGTTTAAAAGATTACGCTTTTATGTATCAAACAGCTTATAAAATGGATAAATATAAAATTATTGATGTTATCGCCACCGCTCAAAAACATGTTGATCAAGGTATTTCTTTTGAATTATGTATTACTTCCGATGTCACAACCAGAGGCTTACAAAAATATTATTTATACGCTCATCATAAAGGTATTAAAACTCTTTATTATACACGAACACAAAAATTAAAAATTAGTGAATGTGAAACTTGCGGGGTTTGATTTTTATGAATTAAAATTTTTTTTCAAGGGTAAATTTAA